>CAYVMI010000022.1:0-89693 GCA_964452555.1 uncultured Desulfobacterales bacterium | reverse complement strand
TAACCCTGAAGCCGCCGCAAACATGGACACCGTCATTCAATTTCGTTTATCCGGTAAGGAACCCATCGATGGCGTCTTCACCATCAAGGACAGCACTTGCACCTTTGAGGAAGGCCTGCATTCAGATCCCACTACAATTATTCACGCCGATTCCGAAATATGGCTCGGGATTTCCAACCAGGAAATATCGGGTGAAAAGGCCTTTATCAACCAGCAATACACGGTTGAAGGGGACATGACCATTTTGTTGAAATTAAATCAATTGTTTTCACTATCCTCAGATGAAGAACAAGAAAAAATTCCGCCCTATAAAACCGATTTTGACTACCGGGCGTTTGAAACGGGTTATATAAAGAAAATTGTGGTATTTGACGGCGGCCCGCGGAACTCAAAATTGAGTAAAACACGCCTAATGGTGAATCATTTCTGCGCCGGGGCGATATCGGCGGGCGCCCGGGTGGAGCATATCAAACTGGCCAAGCAAAACATCAATCCCTGCCTGGGCTGCTACGCATGCTGGACCAAAACACCGGGGCAATGCATTCATAAGGATGATATGGCGGATCTGCGTTTTAAATACCGGAAGGCGGACCTTGTTGTCTATGCCTCACCGCTTTATGTTTACAGCGTCACGGGCATTATGAAAAACTTTCTGGACCGTATGGTACCCAATTTAATGCCCTATATGCAGCTAAATAATGGTATCACCCGGCATCCCCATCGATTTTCAGATGATAAGCTCAAGGGTTTTGTGGTTTTCAGTGCTGCGGGATTTCCTGAAGTAACCGGCAATTTTGATGGTCTGAAAGGGCTGTTCCGTTGTTTACACACCCATAATGAGAAGGCCGATTTGATGGGTGAGTTCTTCCTACCCGGAGCGGAATTGATAGCACAGCCCCCCTTGGCTGAGAGACGCCACCGTATTGAGCACGCCTGCCATCAGGCTGGAGAGCAGGTTGTCCTGGAGGGCAAAATCGATTCTGCTTTAATGAACAAGGTATCGGATCCTGATACTTCACAAGCCAAATTTCAGGAAAATGCCAATGATTTTTGGGAATCTTTGGACGGCAAGGGTACCTATCTTAAAGATGCACCCAAACTGGAGTATAGTAGCGTATTAAGTGGATAAGCGTATGTGCTGTCTCCTATAAATAGGTTTAGAAAGTCTTTTCACTCCCGCAAAAGCGGGAGTCCAGAAAAGACCCGGATAGCGCTAAAGCTTCACTTCGTGCCCCGCTTTCGCGGGGATGACGTAATCACCATTTCTGCCGGGAAAAAAAGAAATCTATAAAGTCCCATCCGGGACACGATGCTAACTTGACCAAACTGTTTGTTGCCTTAAGCGGATTTGCTGTGTTTATAGAGTTGCCAACCGCTGTTAGTCTGCCGACGGCCCTTAATTCTGATGATAATCGCTGGTTTATAAGGTAGAATTACGCCCTTGGAATGCTTCCCGGTTGTCTTGAGCCAGGGCCAAAAACATTCTATGGGCATCATCGCCATTCTCCTCGATCAGTTCAAGGCAAACCTCGACGCATTCAGAACAGTAGACCTCACCCTTTTTGGAAATGATTTCTTTTTTGGTTGTTGCCATGTCTAGTGCAGGTCGGTATGGCCGGTGGGATGACATAGCCTCGATCACATCTGAAATACACAATATTTTCGATTCTATTTCCAGGTTGTCTCCAGAAAGGCCTCTTGGATAGCCGGAGCCGTCAAGCCGTTCATGATGGGTCAGCACTAGCTCGGAAACATCTTTGCCTAAAGACTCGACAAAGGGGATGTCTTTTATAATGTCGTAACTTGTCTGAGGGTGCATCTTCATTAATTCCATTTCCAGGGTTGTCAATTTGGAAGGCTTGACAAGCAACTCGACCGGGACTGCGATTTTACCGGTATCATGCAGCAACCCGGCTACATTGATTATTTCAATGGTTTTGGCTGATAGCCCTAATTTTCGGCCTATGGCCATAGCCAAAATAGCCACACGATGCTGATGCCCTGCGGTATAGGGGTCTCTTTTCTCGGTCAAACGTCCCACCACTTTAACTGTTTCGTAAAAAGTTTGTCTGAGCCAGGCGGTTCGCTCGCGTACCTCGCGCTCAAGTATGGCCTTGCGTTCAATGCGCTCTTGTATGAGTTCATGTCGTTCCACGCAACGTTTGACCGTGTGTGTTAGCAACCCGAGGTTTACTGGTTTGACCAGATAGTCGCTAGCCCCCATTCGAAGCGCTTCGATAACGTCACTCGTAGTGCCGACGCCGGAAAAAATGATAACCTGGGTAACAGGGGAGATTCTTTTAACGCTTTTTAAAACATCTATACCCGATTGCCCCGGCAGATCTATATCGGTGAGTACAATCGGCGGCAATTCTTTTTCAAAAAGGGTGACGGCATCAACACCATTCGTAGCAGTCAACAAGTCAAAGTCGAGACGCTTCAGTATATTGACGACCATTTTTAGAATACTTGGTTCGTCTTCGATGACTAGAATTTTTATTTTTTCTTGATCGATTGTCATGAGTTTATCTAAATCTATTATGCTTGACGGAGCGCATCATGTAATAAGACTCAAGAAGCCAATCGGTCTTATGCCTAAACACCTGAATCAGACCTGCGGGTCCTCGAACCCTGCTTTTATTCACCATGCAACACCTTTAGTTTGGCATCGATAAGCTGATTGTGGGACAAGCGCAGCAGGTTCTTGAGTTTGTTCATCAGATAATGCTCATACTGATCCATTTTGCCGTCCACGTAGACGATTTGCCAGAGGGTTTCCACGATTTCGATCTTTTCTTCATTGCTGTAATTATCATTGATCAACCGGGCGAACTGCCAAAGGTCGACACTTTGCTTTAACTCGGCCTCGGCCTCGGCTATCAATGCATCGGCATGCTCCGCCGATAGATCGTATTTTTCCTTGAGTATCGACAGGACCAGCGCCAGCTCCTGTTCGGTAAAGGTCTCGTCAATGCGGGCGATTTCCACCAGCAGCGCACAGGTGGCCACACGGATGTCGTGTTCGTTATCAATCTGGCCGGTTTCTGTATTTTCAGCCGACACCTTGGCAAATATCTTCTTTAATGAACTCAGCATAGGTTCTAATTACCTTTCTTATTGTGATTCAACTTGGAAATATTATCCAAATCTTAATATAGTTCATAGATAAATCGGGATCGGGATCGACTGAACCAGTAGTCACCCCCGAATGATAATTCGCCGATACCGATACCGATACCGATACCGATTTCGATTTTGATTTTTTCTAGCGATAATCCTTATAATCCACCCCATATTGCTTGGCCTTATACCCAAACTTGCGCACGGTGGTGTTCAAAAGCTCGGCGGCCAGGGTAATGTTGCCGCGCGTATTCTTGAGCGCATCGATAAGCATCTCACGCTCAAGCTTGGCCACGGAGTCTTCCAGTGAGAGGCGCGGCAGGGTATTGGTCTCCTTACCGGTCTGCAGGGTCGGTGGCAGATGATAACTGTGAATCACACCTTCGTCGCACAGCAATACCGCACGCTCGATGCAGTTTTCCAACTCGCGAACATTGCCGGGCCAGTGGTATTCTATCATCATATCAATGGCCGGAGTTGAAAACCGCAGAATATTCTTATGATTTTCGCGTGCATATTTCTCAAGAAAAAAGTCAGCCAATAACAGCACATCGGTTTTGCGCTCTCGCAATGGCGGCATGTAAATCGGAAATACATTCAAGCGATAATACAAATCCCCCCGGAAGCTTTCATCCTCCACCGATTCTTCCAGGTTTTTGTTGGTGGCCGCAATCACACGCACGTCACATTTAATGGTGCGATGTCCACCCACACGCTCAAACTCCCTTTCCTGCAGAACCCGCAACAGCCGCACCTGGACATCCAATCCGATGGACCCGATCTCATCCAGAAAAATGGTACCTTTGTGAGCCATCTCAAATTTGCCCAATTTCTGATTGATGGCCCCTGTAAAAGCTCCCTTTTCATGACCGAACAGCTCACTTTCGATCAGGTTGGCCGGCAACGCCGCACAGTTTACCTTTACGAAAGGCTTTTTAAACCGCAGGCTGTTGTAATGAATGGAATTGGCCACCAACTCCTTACCTGTGCCGCTTTCACCCCGGATGAGGACCGTGGCGTTACTGGCGCTCACCTGGGAAATCATTTGGAATACTTCGCGCATCTTGTTGCTGTTGCCGATAATATCGGTAATCCGATACTTTTTTTCCAGTTCTCCCCGCAGGCGTTTATTCTCTTCCCGCAATTGGTCTTTTTCCAAACGGATCGTTTCCAGATTGCTCACATGCCGTGCCAGCATCGTGGCAATCACGGACATGAGCTTTGCGCCCTCCTTGAGATCGTAAGTCGGTTCATAGGGTCTGTCCACACTGAAAGCCCCAATCACCTGTTTGCCTTTTTTTATGGGTGCACAGATAAAGGACATCTCTTGATTCACCTTCTTTCTGCGCGAAGCGGTACGGTTCAGAAACAGGGGTTCCTGGCTGATCTTGGGAATGGTCAGGGCCTTGCCGGTCTGGAAAACCCGCCCGGTAATACCCTCTCCTATTTTATATTTGACACTGTCCACGGCTCTTTTGGAAATCCCATGGGCGACTTCGATATTGATTTCATTTTTAATCGGATCCAGAATGGTGATGGTGCCTCGAAACATATTCATAGAATTGGACAAAAGATCCAGAACCCGGTATAAGGACTTTTTAAGATCCAAATTGGCATTCAGCGCCTCGCTCACTTCATAAAGCAAAGTTACTTCTTCAATTTTTTTCATAATTAGACCGCTCTATTTGTCTGTGGTTTATGTGTTATACACGAATATATATCGGCGCCTATACCAAATGAGAAACAATAACGTTTTTGTAATTTTTTACAACAACTATTTCAAATATGTATAACCTTAAATTTACATGATATTCAATCAGACCCTTAAACCGTCACCAAATTGAAAGCCATAACGATTTTATAATTATTCTTCAAAATGATTATTCATGTTGACATGGATGCATTTTACGCTTCGGTGGAAATGCTGGACAACCCGCAATTAAAAGGTAAATGCGTCATTGTGGGGGGCACCAGCAACCGGGGTGTGGTATCAGCGGCCAGCTATGAAGCCCGGAGACACGGCGTCCACTCTGCCATGCCGGTTTTCCAGGCCAAGCGTCTTTGTCCCCAGGGCGTTTTTATTCCACCGCGAATGTCACGTTACAAAACTGTTTCGCGCGGCATCATGGCCATTTTAAAAACGTTTTCACCCCTGGTTGAAATCGTATCCATCGATGAGGCCTATTTAGACGTACAGGGAAGTTTACAAATCATGGGGACATCGCGCGAAATCGCCGGCAATATCAAACAGAAAATTCGGGCCCAGACCGGATTGACCTGTTCGGTGGGAATGGCTCCGGTTCGCTTCTTAGCCAAAATAGCTTCGGACCTTGAAAAACCTGACGGCCTGACCATCATTTATCCGGCAGAGGTGCCAGAATTTATCGAAACGTTGGCGATTCAGAAAGTACCTGGTATCGGCAAAAAAAGTACCCAGGCACTCCATCGTCTCGGTATCCGCTACCTGGGCGATGTTCGCCGCTACCCCCGCGAGATGCTGGAAAAAAGACTGGGCAAGTGGGGTCGCCGCCTGATCAATCTTTCCAAAGGGATCGACCCCACGCCCGTCTCTCCTGAGCGGGATCACAAGTCGGTAAGTGCCGAGCAGACCCTGGCTGCCAACACCATGGATACCCATTTTCTGAAACAGATTATGCTGCAACAATCCCAACGCGTGAGCAAACAGCTTCGCAAAATGGGCGTACGTGCCAAAGTAATTACCTTAAAACTCAAACATGACGACTTCAAACAGGTGACCCGGCGCACCACTATCTCGGTACCCACCCACTCCACCGAAACCATCTTCCATGAAGCCGTCGGCCTCTTGGAACAATATCAACTTACGCAAAAGGTCCGGTTGGTGGGTGTGGGCGCTTCGGGCTTTATCAGCAGCAGTCAGCCGATCCAGATGGACATCTTTGACGCGGCACCCCGCCGCAACCGCAACTGGGAAAAAGTCGACCAGACCCTCGACCATATCAGCCGGAAATTCGGCAAAAAACTTGTGGACCGGGCATCTCTGACAGTTGAACCAAAGAAAGATCCCAAAAACTAATATCTGAAATTGATTGACGTACTCATGGCAATCTTTTATTTCATGGTTGTAATTTTGTGGGGCTGTTTCTAATTTATTTCACACTTCATTTACATGAGGATTATCCATGCAAATTCCTGAAACTGGACTGGCCACAAACGAAATCCTGTCAACCCTGAAATCCTACAAGCAGAATGACCTTGATTGGGCCTCCGGCAAGGTGTTCGGGTTGGTATACGATCCGGGCAAAGACGCCACCGATGTCATTCATCAGGCCTATACCATGTACTTGACCGAAAACGGACTGGACCCCACTTCCTTTACCAGCCTGCTGCGTTTGGAAAATGAACTGGTGCGGATGACGGCCAATTTGCTGGGTGGTGATGAGGATGTTGTGGGCAATTTTACATCGGGTGGCACCGAAAGCATCATCCTGGCGGTCAAAGCCGCCCGGGACATGTCGCGCGCCACCAAAGCGGAGATCCAAGCACCGGAAATGATTCTGCCCATTACAGCCCACTCTTCCTTTTTTAAAGCCGCGCATTATTTAGATGTCAAGCCTGTGGTTGTTCCGGTTGTGGATGATACCTTTCGGGCGGATGTGACCGCCGTTAAAGACGCCATCACGGACAACACGATACTCATCGTCGGTTCGGCGCCCAGTTATGCCCATGGCGTCGTGGACCCCATAATCGAAATGGGCCAAATCGCCCGGGAGCACGACCTGCTGTTTCATGTGGACGCCTGTGTGGGCGGTATTCATCTATCCTATATGCAGCAGATGGGTTATGAAATCCCTGATTTTAATTTCAGCGTCCCGGGCGTGACCTCCCTTTCGGTGGATCTGCATAAATACGGCTATGCGGCCAAGGGCGCTTCCATTGTTATGTATAAGAGCCAGGAGATCCGCCGGTATCAAATGTTTACCTGCTCCCGCTGGACAGGCTATACCGTAATCAACCCGGCGGTCACCAGCAGCAAGCCCGGCGGCCCCATGGCAGCCGCCTGGGCCGTTTTACACCATCTGGGCAATAAGGGTTATCGTGCCATTGTAGAGGAAGTCATGGCAGCCACACGGACGATGTTGGCCGGTATTGAAAAGATCGACGGTATCCACGTTTTGGGCAAACCGGATATGTGTATGTTTGCCTTTGCATCCACATTGGAAAAGCTGGATGTGTTTCGCTTGGCGGACCGCATGAAAACCAAGGGCTGGTATCTGCAACCCCAGTTCAGGCGCGAGAATTCTCCCTCCAATCTGCACATCTCCCTGAACCACGGCTCCGTGGGCCAGGCCGCTGCTATGGTGGCCGCGCTGGCCGAAACCGTTGCGGAAATGCTGCGGGAAGAACCTGACCAGCACCAACAAGACCTGCGGACAGAGATTGACAAGCTGTCATTGGCATATGACGAGGCTACCTTTTTTAAACTGGTCGAAATGGCCGGCATCAGTATCACCGAAATTCCCAAGGACATGGCTGAAATCAATCAAATCCTGGAAGCACTCCCTTATGATATGTCCGAATTTCTGTTGACCGAATATTTGAATAACATCATGAAATAAAATCACAAATTGAATTGACGATGGAGGAGACCTTATGGCTGGCGGATACATGGGCAAATATTGTGTGATCGATCTTACATCTCAGACAGTCGAGACGGTTGAACCGGATGACAGCTTCTATCAGAAATACATGTCCGGTTATGGCCTGGGCGCTGCGGTTATCATGGCGCGGCAAAAGCCCGGGATTGACGCGTTAGCCCCCGAGAGCCATATCGGGTTTTGTTCCGGTCTGTTGACCGGTACCAAAGCTTATTTTTCGGGACGATTCATGGTGGTGGGCAAGTCGCCCCTGACAGGCGGATGGGGTGATGCCAATGCCGGCGGCTTTCTCTCCCGGGAACTAAAACGGACCGGCTACGATGCGGTCTTTTTCACCGGCAAATCTGCCGCACCGGTCTGGGTGGACATCACCGACCAGGAGATTCAATTTCACGATGCCGATCGATTATGGGGACAGGACATCATCGAGTCCGAACGCTACATCAAGAACCGTATCAAGGACAAATGGACCCAGGTAGCGTCCATCGGCCAAGCCGGTGAAAACCTGTCGCGCATATCCGGCATCGCCACCGACCGCGGACGCATTGCGGCCCGCTCCGGCCTGGGTGCTGTCATGGGCGCCAAAAATCTTAAGGCTGTATCTTTTCACGGCCAGGCTAAAATTCCAGTGGCAAGACCGGACAAAATCAAATCCATTAACCGGGAATTTAAGCAAGAATACCAAAAGTCCAAGCTTTCCGACCGGCTGACTGTTCGATATATGCATACCGTCAGCAAAATAATTGCCCGCACCGGCGTTTCAGTTCCGTCCCAGGCATCTACCCTTCGTGAAATCTATAAGCTTTATGGCACACCCGGTTTGACCGTCTATTCTGCCATGACCGGTGACATGCCCATCAAAAACTGGAGCGGGGTCGGCATCAGTGACTACACCTACGAGAGCGCCGCCAAAAATTCGGACGAAAATGTCATCAAGTATCAAAAACGCAAATATGCCTGCCAGGGGT
Source organism: uncultured Desulfobacterales bacterium (assembly GCA_964452555.1). Classification (GTDB taxonomy): domain Bacteria; phylum Desulfobacterota; class Desulfobacteria; order Desulfobacterales; family B30-G6; genus B30-G6. The sequence continues at coordinate 80,968 of CAYVMI010000022.1, read as the reverse complement.
GTCCCCTGGGCTGCGGTGGCATCGTTGATATCAAAAAGGGCCGATTTAAAGGCACCACGGGTCATAAACCCGAATATGAAACCCTGGGATCCTTTGGCGGCTTGCTTTTGAACGACGACCTGGACACCATTATCGAACTGAATGAGGTGTGCAACCGGGCCGGTATCGACACGATTTCTGCAGGCGGAGTCTTGGCCTTTGCCATCGAATGCTTTGAAAATGGACTGATCGACGCGACTGATACGGACGGGCTCTCGCTGGCCTGGGGCAAACCGGACGTGCTGACACCATTGCTCGAAAAGATCATAAATCGCCAGGGTATCGGTGATGTACTGGCGGACGGTGTAAAAATTGCAGCGGAAAAAATCGGCAAGGGCGCAGCGAAATACGCCATGCATGCCGGCGGCCAGGAGCTGCCCATGCACGATTCCCGACTTGATCCCGGCTTCGCCATTGCCTATGAATGTGAACCCACGCCGGGACGGCATACCATCTCCTGCTATCTGTATGCCGGCTTGTTTGGCGTCCAACAGGGTTTTCCGGCCGCTGACCAGATGATCCGCCAAGCCAAAGGCAAAACAGCCAAAAAGGTGCGTCAGTACACCGCCGGATCGTTCTACATGCAATTGGTAAACTGTGCCGGCATGTGCATGTTCGGAGCGATCACCAGCCGGCTGCCGCTGGTGGACTACTTCAATGCCGTGACCGGGTGGGATTTGCCAGCAGACCACTATTTCAAGACGGGAGAGCGGATTCTGAGCCTGCGCAAGGCTTTCAACGCCCGTGAAGGCATCAAATCAGGCGATCAGGCTTTAAGTGATCGGGCCGTGGGAACCGAACCGCTTACCAGCGGGCCTTTAAAAGGCGTGCGCATCGATATGCCGGCGCTAAAAAAAGAATTCTTCCACACGGTGGGCTGGGATCTGGAAACCGGTGGGCCAACCCCGGATAAAATGAAAGAGCTGGGTATTGATTAGAAGTGGTTTCAAAACCTCAGACCACGCACAAGCGTATTCACTTACGCGCGTACCGCGTATTGGGGGACGTTGTTTACAAAGCATACAAAGACAGAACGTATTCCTTCAACAAAGCTGACATTCGGCCCCACGTTTCACCAATCGCTTCATAATGTTACTGCGCATAGTAAGTAATTTCGGATTAATCGGTATGCTTTGTAAATAACGTCCCCCATTATTTCATAAACCCATGGATACTTATCCCGATTCTATGATTAACTTCAAGGGATAACGGCTGAGGTAACCAGCGCTGTCTTTAGGCGTCTGATTCACCGATATGTTCTACTCGATTTTCATTAACACCTATGCTTGACACCCTTCCAATTGCGGTATATACTTTGGTATCTATCAAAAATGGAGGTGCAACATGCAAACCGCTAAAATATTCATTAATGGACGCAGTCAGGCTGTAAGGTTGCCAAAAGATTTCAGATTTTCGGAAAATGATGTTTTTATTAAGAAAATCGGCAAAATGGTTGTCCTATTACCAAAAGACGATCCATGGTCCTCACTGGTGAACAGTCTTGACCAGTTTACCGATGATTTTATGGAAAACAGAGAGCAACCTGACCAAAATCCACGGGATAATTTCTAATGCAATATATGCTCGATACTAATATCTGCATCTATCTCATTAAAAAAAAACCAGCCGTTGTACTAGAACGTTTCAGACAAACTGATATTTCAGAAATTTCCATTTCATCAATTACCCTAAGTGAGCTTTTTTACGGTGTCTCAAAAAGCTCAAAACCGGAACAAAATTTTATAGCGTTGACACAATTTGTTGCGCCATTGGAAATCTTACCATTTGGTGGTGAAGCAGCCCAATATTATGGTGATCTAAGGGCTCACCTGGAAAAGCAGGGTACCCCAATTGGATCACTCGATATGCTGATCGCTGCTCACGCAATTTCGACTCCCACCACTCTGGTTACAAACAATGAGAAAGAATTCCAACGAGTGCCGAATCTAAATATTGAGAATTGGGTAAATTAACTCGCCATCCTTTTTATCGGCATAATCATTTTTTTAAGTAGAACGATTAGCTTACCGGCAGGTGCGTAGCGGCAACGGAGCACCTGTCCGAGTAGAGCGACATGTTGGCCAATTTCATTTTGCGCTCGCCCTGGACTTAAGCCCTCCCAAAATCACATTTGTCTCTCCCAGAAATCGACCGCGCGATCAATCCAGCCCTCGGCAGCAGTTCCCTGGCCAAGTCCAAATCCGTGGGAAAGACCCTGAAAAATCGCAATTTCGGCATCGGTACCATTTGCTTTGATTCTTTCAATGCGGTTCTGCATTGTTCTGAAAGAAGCAATTCCATCACTGGTACCGACACAAGCATAGGTCGGCGGCTCTTTTCCAGTCACCTCAGTGAGACCTGTATACTGCATGACAACAGCTGCCGGGCGTGGATACACATCCTCTCCAAAGCTTTCTGTTCCGTGACTTCCAAGCCATGCTGCCAACCGTGCGCCAGCGGATCCGCCCCACAGGGAATAGCCCTTCATATCAATTCCGAGTTTAGTCACATTTTTATGTAGGAAAGCGATTGCTCGTGCAAGATCTTCGCAACCGGTATTGGCTCCTGGGCGATAGATCAGGGCAAATGCATTATATCCCTTTTTGCCGAGCTCAAGCGCATGCGGAAAACTGTCGTGCATCGCACCGACAAAAGCAAATCCACCACCTGCATTCACAATAGCTGTCTTTCCGCCTTCATTTCCACGAAAGAAAAACAAACCCGTATTCTTTTTATTGCGATCCCGGGCTTTCTCTTTCTCGGAATAGATATCAAAGAAGACAGTCTCTCCGGCTTCTGCCTTTCTTTTCATGGAATTTGCGATTTCCACAGTTTTTTGGGGATTGATGTTTCCGTACCACGTCAGGGATAGCCTACCGAGAGTATCACCGCTGTAGTAACTTCGATCTGCCGGAAAGATAAGCCTCCCGTAATCCCCAAAAACAGAGTCGGTGATTACGTCCATAATCTTTGTGTCTACTGTAAATGCATTCTGTTCTGACTTAATTGTTACCTTGTCCACCGCCATTGCATTCTTTTCGCTCCAAAACGCACTCATCTCGTTAAACTGAAGCGCTATAAAAAGCGCTAAGCATGTAATTGTGACTCTTTTCCTTGGCACGCGGGCGCTCCTTCGTTTGAATATAGCCTTTCACTTCATAAGAAACCGGTAAACGTCCGGACGATTCTTGATCCATAATCATACCACCGCCTAAACCTGCTTTGTTTTCATCTGCCCTAAGGGGCAACGATTGAAGTGTGCGGCGGCGGCACGCCGTCAGCACCAGTGAATGGTTAGACGCCCACCTTTTCAAATAATATTTATAGGCTCAATCCTTAATGATTCCGTATTGGATAATAACTAGTAACTAGGGACGTCCATTAAATTATTAATTTCGAGCGGACAGATCCTCTATTTGATGAGAAATTAAAAATCAAATGGACGTCCCTTTTTTCCTGCCGGTGCTAAAAAAAGAATTCTTCCACACGGTGGGATGGGATCTGGAAACTGGTGGGCCGACCCTGGAAAAAAATGAAAGAGCTTGAGATAGATTAGGTTATGAGCAACTAAATCCCAATAGCAATTCATTCAAAATGGCAACAACGGCCCCTTTTTCTCCTTTACTTTTCAATTTTTTGTCACAAATTGTTCCAGAATTGTTTGTTGCCAGGTTTCAACATATTCGCTCGACTCGGAAATTCCATTACGCCGTAATGTGTGTGCATAATGGATCCGAACAAAATCACGGAACCGTTTTTCCACTACTTCCTTGACCGGTTCACAGAGTGCCCGGTGCATGGTGTCGTCTAATTCATTGAAATCGAAAAAAATAGCCACATGGTTGATAAGGCTGCGATGGGTATGCATCTTCAGCTCCTGGGTCGCCATGGTTGCTACCAAGGCATTCACGACCTCGACCAGACCATGGCGCACAGCCCTCCTGATTGCATTGAGCTCCTGTTTCGTCCAGAAAATCCGGTTGCGATCCATACTGAGCTCACAGCGATCCTGCCCCCTGAGATTGATCCTGCCCACAATATTTTGTCGGGCCCCTTCCGGTAGCAATTTGTCGACCTGGGTTACAAAAATACCATCCTGAAATATCGAAATGCCACCCCTGGCACTTTCCAAAGCGTATAGCTTGCCCATGAGGTCCTTTGCCTTCAACTGCAAATACCCCTCAGCGTCATCGAATTTCATGGCAGCCGTGAATATTGGCTGCTTGGCTTCCCCGGCATCGTAGGACAGCGGCTCGCACCCGAGCCGGCTTTCCGTCCCGTTTTCATCAACCAACTTCACCGGATATCGGAGAAAGCGAATATGCGTTTTGAGATATCCGGCGTATTCAAGGCTGCGGCAATATTTTATCCCGGAAGGCTTCAGGTGGAGCGTAACTTCGGTTCCTATGGGGCAGTCATCGCCTATGAAACGAACATGGAAATAGTCTTTCAAATCGGATATGGCTATCCTCAAACCCCGTGAGTCGGCCTTTCGGGTTCTGATGACAATTTTTTCCGAAACCAGAAAACTCGATAAAAATCCGATACCGAACTGACTGATAAAGCTAAAATCGAGTGATGTCCGGCGCTGGATGCCTCTGACTTCCCCGGACTTGTAAAAAGAAATGCCGATATTGAGGAAATATTTCTCAATCCACTGACGATCCATGCCGATGCCGTTATCTCGGACTGTAACCTGGCTGATGTCATCGTTAAACAGGATGGCTATTTCCGGTTTGTATAGATCGTCACCGATTTTTCGAAAACTGCAGGCATCGACGGCATTCTGGATCAGTTCTCTCAAAAAAACCCGTTTATCTGCATAGAGCCTGTTGCCCGTAAAAAGTTGTAGAGCAGCCGAGGAGTCCACGGAAAATTTCATATCCACTGGTTCGTATCCCCGGGGTTCGATATCAAATACGATATCAGTGTATAAAAATCGCGGCCGGACACGGCCATTATACCACTGCAGGAGACGCTGCAAAAAGCGTTCGTGGTGCTTGAGCAGGCGATGAGATTCAGGATGGCTGCAGGATATTTTAACCCGGATCGCTCCGGATATATAGGCGTGCGGCCCGATCATGACAACGGAATAAGAATTGCGGAAGTCGGCATAGGAAACAGCATGTCGGAACGGCGACCGCCTATAGATCAAATCCATGATGGATTCGGATGCAAGATCAAGCTCACGGGCCAAGCGGAGCACCGCCACCAACAGGTCGGCATTCACAGATTCACCACCGGCAGTGTCAGCCTTTGGGTTATCAGATTCACCTTCTCTTTCCGGTTCGCAAACCTGCCGGCAAATCCTGTTGAGTATAGCAGCTTGTTGATGCGTCATTGTTCCAGCGTCAATGAGTTCTGCCGTTATCCCATGCACACACACCTCAATGTCAGCCCTTCCCCCATGTCCATTTGAATTCAAACCGGCCAGCAACTGTGCAGCAGCCAGCAGATAAAAACAATCCACGGGGTTGTCCACAAGCGCCTGTTGCTGCTCCCGGTCCAGGAGCCACGTTGGAACCATGTCCGGGGATGGCCGTGTATGCCCAGCCGGACTACACGTATGCGGATTTGAGCCGGGTCCGTTCAATTTACCGGTGGCTTCCTGAACAGCCTGTAGACATTCAAGCTGTTGCGGGGTAAATTTTTCTAGGGCATTCTTCATAGACGTCCCCATATTAATTAGGATAAGGCGAATTCAACCGCGGCAGCAGCATGGATAAGTGTTGTGTCGAACAAAGGCAGGGTACAATCTTCAGGTTTCACCAACAAACCAATCTCCGTACATCCCAGGATAACCCCTTCGGCGCCGGCTTTTGCAAGACGGTCGATGATTTCAATATACTGTTTTTTCGATTCTGTCTCAATCCGCCCCAGGCAAAGTTCCTCAAATATCACCCTATCGACCGTATGTATATCGTCAGCATTGGGGATTACCACATCCAGGCCATGGTCGTCGATCAGCTTGCCTTTGTAAAAATCCTCCTGCATGGTAAAGCGTGTTCCCAGGAGTCCGATGGTGCGCATGCCGGCGGACCTTACCGCCCGGGCGGTCGGATCGGCAATATGCAGCAACGGCATGTTTACGCGGGCCTGAATGGCCGGGGCCACTTTGTGCATGGTATTGGTGCAGATCAATAAAAATTCCGCCCCGCCCTTTTCAAGGGCGGCAGCCGCATCGCCGAGTATCCGGCCGGCCTCATCCCAACCTCCCCGGGCCTGGAGCGTTTCGATTTCCTGAAAATCAACGGAGTACATCAGGCACCTGGCCGAATGCAACCCGCCCAGCCGTTCTTTGATCATTTGATTGATACTTCGATAGTACTCAAGGGAAGATTCCCAACTCATGCCGCCCAGCAAACCGATAGTTTTCATTTTCCGTCTATTAACCTCCCGATACCGCCCAGAATAGAACCTTCACCTTTCTGACTTCCGCCCGCACTGGGTGCATGCGACAATATGCGATCGGCCATTCTCGAAAATGGCAGGCTTTGCAGCAAGACCACACCGGAACCCCGCAGGGTGGCCAGGAACAAACCCTCTCCCCCAAAAAACATGGATTTGAGATTACCCGAGCGTTCGATATTGTAATCGATGCCGGTGGTGAAAGCCACGATACAGCCCGTATCAACCCTTAGGGTTTCGTTATTGAGCTTTTTCTTGATAACCGTGCCGCCGGCATGTAAAAATGACATGCCGTCACCGCGCAGCCGCTGCAAGATAAAACCCTCACCGCCAAAAAAGCCCACACCCAGGCGCTTGGTGAACGCGATTCCCACCTCGGTACCCATGGCAGCGCACAAGAATGCATCCTTTTGGCACAGCAGTTCCCCACCAACCTTAGACAGATCGATCGGCACGATTTTTCCGGGATACGGGGCGGCGAAAGATACCCGCCGTTTAGCGCCGCCGCTGTTGCTGAAATGGGTCATAAAAACCGATTCGCCCGTCAGCACCCGCTGTCCGGCGGACATGAGTTTCCCAAAAAAACCTGAATCCGGCTGGGATCCATCCCCCATTTTGGCCTCAAAAGTAATGCCTTCTTCCATATAATTCATGGCGCCGGCCTCGGCTATTACGGTTTCTCCCGGATCGAGCTCCACTTCTACAATTTGGATGTCGTCACCCAGAACTTCGTAGTCGACTTCGTGGCTAATCATATTCTTTTCTCCTCATCAGTTATTATTCTTTAGTAACATTCACAATAAGTTGGCTTTTCCTATCCTATTGGCATAGAGGATTCAAGGGGTCAAGGATCCAAGGATTCGAGGATTCAAGTTGATCTGAGTTGCGAGGTGCGTGTCACATGTTGCGTGTTGCCCAAGATCACAACTCGTAACCAACACGCCCACTTCGTCATTCCCTCGGAAGAGGGAATCTATTGGAAACCATCGGCCCAAAGCTTTTCCTGGATCCCCTTTTTCAAGGGGATGACAAAAAAGACCGAAATGCCAGTGAATTAATGTGTTGAAACCCGATACCGGTCACTCGAAACTCGAAACCCGCAGCCTCTCGAAATCTGGAACCCTTGGATGCTTGAAACTTTCCAGATTCTTTTTCAATCATCCCGATAACATACCAGCTGATCAATTGCATACTTACACACCGTGCGGAATAGGTTCCACACTTCGATTGATAAAGCGGATAAAATTACGGGTAAACAGATACAGAATGATAAAAAAGGTCAAGGGAAAAACAATACAATCAAACAGATATCCCGCCACCAGCTTGAGGGTCAGCACGGCGATGTGACGGGTTTTGTCTTTAAAATATTCTCCGATAGCTTGAATCCGCTCTTTGGTTTTTTCAAACCGGGCCGTGAAATCTAAACTTGAAAATATGGATTCGGATTCCTTTGCAGGTGGGAAAAGACTGTTATGCATACGCTGGGGAGAAAATGCCTGGTTGATTTCCTGAAATTCATCCTGAGTCGCCTCGATCAGGGGCTGGGTAATGCTGCGTGACAAATATGATGCCCCGGATACGGCAATCGGTAATACAATATAGAGCGTCAGCGACATGACGACCAGGAAAATCATACTCTCCCTCGCCACTCGGTTGACGCGTTTCATCTGAGGCAGATACCAGGCCAGAATCCAATACACACCTATACTCAAGAGCATCAGAACCAGAAACCAATGGTCCACCAATGCCACGGCATCCAGACAAAAACGGGTCATTAATAAAATAGCACCCCCGGCCAAGGCCGTTCTCCAGGCCACATCCACATAATCATAAACCGCCTGGACGATATCACCGATTTCCAGATTAAATCCGATACCCACCTCGGAGCCTTCGATAATGGCCAGACCGCTTTTTATGCCCGACAAAACCAAAAAACCCACCAGACTGCGATCAAAGGCCTCTTCAAGGTACTCCCGGTTATTATCGGTCACCAACCCCATGCCCACGCCTTGAATCAAGGTGTCGGCATATCCGGCCATGGTCAGAATCATTGCGACCACGACCACTCCCAGCAAAATACCTTTGATTACCTGTTGATTGGATTTTGTCATGCTGATCCCTATACAATGCAACCTTGGAAGTTAATGCGAAACCTTGAACACTTTTTTAACCCGTGTATAATAACGCTACTAAATGTCCATTGTCAAAAGCTTACCGATTTTTAAACTGCGTCTAAAAGGGAACCAAACCCATGCTAAAAATATTGGGTTGGATAGCATTGATTTACGTGAGTTATTGTCTGTTTCTATTTCTGGTTCAGCGCCACATGCTTTTTCCCAGATATATGCTTCCGGATGTTGACCACGTGGAATACCCCTCTCGCCCTGACCGCGAGGTCATCTGGATCCAAGGCCCGTTTGGAAAAGTGGAAGCCTGGCTTCTAAAACCGGAAGGCATGTCTCAGAGCAGGCCTGCGCCTGTGGTTATTTTCGCCCATGGCAATGCCGAGCGAATTGAATTTAATGTAGGCGAAATGTCCCGGTTTAAGGAGTTGGGTCTGGCCGTTTTATTGGTCGAATTTCCAGGTTATGGTCGTTCTGAAGGCTCGCCCTCCCAGGCCAGCATCACCGCCGCCTTTGTGGCCGCTTATGATCATGTTTCCAAGCGTGCCGATGTGGATAGCCACAAGATAATTCTTTACGGTCGATCCATAGGCGGGGGTGCAATTTGCTCGTTAATAAATCAACGACCCGCCACAGCGGTCATCTTAATGTCGACGTTCACGAGTGTGCGCGCTTTTGCCCCCCGATATCTGGTACCCCCGTTCCTGGTTCGGGATTCATTTGACAACCTTGCGGCCTTACGTCACTTTACTGGTCCGCTGTTGCTCATGCATGGGAAGCAGGATGAAGTCATCCCTTACGCACACAGCCAAAAACTACTCGAGGCCGCACCCAATGCGCGCTTGATTACCTATGATTGTGGTCACAATGACTGCCCGCCGGACTGGCGGGCTTTCTGGCAAGAAATAGAATCTTTTCTGAGGCAAGCACACTTACTTTAGGCGATTAGGTGTTTAGGCTGAAGACTATTAGCAGCCGTAAGGTATGAGAGATAAGCTTTAAGCTGCTCACAGCTTATTGCTTACTGCTGTCACAATCGAGAGTTTTAGGATAGATTGGCTCTTTGCGCTTAGTCGTTGGCTCTTAGGCGGTTGCCAGTGAAGAGCCAAGAGCTAACAGCTTTCAGCTACCCTTGAATCCTTGACCCCTCGAACCCTTAAACCCTATCTAGCGACCATCGCCCGCATCATATCACCGGCATTCTCGGCGTGATCAGCGATGGAACCTATAATTTCACTCAAGCGGACAATGTGAAAAATGGTCACCGGATCGGTGTCCATATTGAAAACTTTAGACTTTAAGGTGTGCTCAACTCGATCGGCTTCGCGCTCCTGCATACGCAGACTGTGAATGATTTCCTTTACCTTTACACGTTGATCTTCCTTGTAGGTTCTGAAATATTCCCTGGCTTCCTGCACCATAACACTCAATTCATCGATGGGATCCAAGACCGTATCCACCAGATGCAGTACATCCTTCTGCAGTTCCTTGGGAATCTCCACCTCTGACCGCACCGAAAGCCAGTCCAAGGCATGCTCCACCGAGTCCAATACGCAATCCTGCTCCCGCAAGTATCGAAATAGCTGAAACTTATCCACCGGCATAAGCGTGCCTTTAGGCAGATGCCCCCGGACCCTGCGCTTGATGGCATCGGCCTCTCTTTCCATTTCGATAATATCGCTTCTCAGGGCGTCAAATCTGGCGCATTTAAGGGATATATGGCACTCCACAGCTTCCTGGAAAGACCAGGCGCAATCTTTTATGACTTGGGCATGCTCCTGGATGCCGTCAAATGGTGATGTCATGAACATGGACATGAAGGGTAGTCTCATGATCAGTCTCCTTTAATAAAATATTCTGATTATCTTAAATAAAATCATACTGGTGACCGCTGCGGCCGGAACCGTCAGGACCCAATAAATCATGATCTGAAAAATTATTCTGAAATTTACGGCTTCGAGCCCTCTGGCCAGTCCGACGCCCATCACCCCGCCCACCGCCGCATGGGTCGTGGAAACCGGCAGACCCATTTTGGATGCCAGCAAGACCGTGGTGGCAGCCGCAAAATCGACCGAAAAACCGCGTGTATTGGTTAAGGTAGTGATCTTGGTGCCGATGGTGGTCATCACACGCCTGCCGGCCATGCCAATGCCCAGGGCAATACCGACGCCGCCAAACAGAAGCAGAAAGATCGGCACGGGCACCTTGGCTCCGATGGAGCCTGTCTTGACCAGAAAGTAAATAACAGCCAACGGTCCGATGGCGTTGGCCACATCATTGGCCCCTTGTGCCAGGGCCACGTAGCAGGAGGTGCCGATTTGAATTCGACGAAACACAGACTCGGCGCCACTGCCCTCCACATCTTTTTTGCGGACAAATTTTTGCAGCAGCATCCTGCCCAGGAAGCCGAAAATAATTGCCAAAAGCAGCGCAATACCCAACGCGACCGGTGTCGACAGTTTAAGGGTCTTGCCAAGCGGGGTTTTGAAAACAAACGACAAGGCCACCACAAACATGGCCACACCTACGAAATAGGGCGAGTAGCGGATGGATCTTTTAAAAGCGGCATCCCGGGATAGAATAACCCGCAGGATGATTTTGAACATGACGAAGGCAATGATCAGGCTAAAAACCGGCGAAATAACCCAACTCATTATCACGGCCCCCAATTTGCCCCAGTTGATCATGGAAAATCCGCCGGCCATGATACCGAATCCGATCATGGCTCCCACAATGGAATGCGTGGTTGAAACCGGCAGGGAACGCCAGGTGGCAAAGCTGACCCATAGGGCTGCGGCCAGTAGCGCGGCCAGGGCACCGGCTAAAGCCATGTGCGGATCTGACATGACTTCCGTGGAAATGATGCCCTTCCGAATCGTGTTGGTTACATGTGAGCCAATAAAGGTGGCCCCCACGATATTCAAGATGCCGGCAATAAACACAGCCTGGCGAATGGTAATGGCTTTAGCCCCTACGGCTGAAGCCATGGAGTTGGCCACATCGTTGGCGCCTATGTTCCACGCCATATAAAATCCGAAAACAAAACCGAGGATGAGGATTAAAAATTCAGCCGACATACTTGCCTTCCGGGTTGGTGTTGGATGGTCCATAACATTCCCATGCCCACAATTCAATTAGATTTAATTAGGACCTGTTTGTATTAATGGCCATCTTCAACCTTCTGAATGTTATTTATGGTTATTAATGGTTATTTTATTATGTTTTTTATATTTTTTTGTTTATCTATTGACTTAAAACAACTTAAAACATAAATAAAATCGTTCCACGTATAGTGGGATTGGATTTATGCCGTTTTTCAAAAAGTTCAAAACCAGGTGTGGCGGAAACTCATTGGGCTCGACCCAGGTTGGACCACCAAGACATTTTGAACAGTTGAAATATAATCAACCATATGATGTCAAAAAAACGTAATTAGGTGAGTATATAATGAAAGATCTCATGACCACCAAACAAGTGGCCACCTATCTCAATATCAATGAGAAAATGGTTTACACCCTGGTTTCGGAAAAGGGTCTGCCGGCAACTAAAATAACCGGGAAATGGCTCTTCCCGCGGCATCTTGTGGAGCAGTGGATCGAAACCAACACCCAGAATTATCCTGATAACGGCAGCCGAATGCCCCCATACCAGGGGCTGCTCATCATCGCCGGCAGCAACGACTTGTTGTTAGACAAAACCATCAACCTGTTCAATAGCAGGCACTCCGACCATTTGGCCGTATTCGGGAATCTCGGCAGCATGGGAGGGCTGCGGTCACTCAAGCGCAACATGTGTCACATCGCATCCAGCCATCTGCTGCAGGACAACGATCATGACTACAATTTTTCATTTGCGTCCGAGGAACTCGATAACATGCCGGCGGTCATCAATTTTTGCAAACGTGAACAAGGGATTCTACTCCAGAAAGACAACCCAAAAGGACTGCAAAATATAGCCGAGCTCGGCCAAGAGGGCCTCCGTATAGTCAATCGGGGCTTGGGAACCGGCACGCGGCTTTTATTTGATAAAGTTCTTAAAGAAGCCGGGATTAAGGCTGATAAAATCGACGGCTATCACAATTGTGTCAACCGGCACATGGATGTCGGCCTGGAAATATTATCCGGACGCGCCGATGCCGGACCCGGCATTCGACCGGTTGCGTCCCTGCTGGGTCTCGCTTTTCTGCCCATCCGTTGGGAACGATTTGATCTGCTGATTTCCAAAGATCGTTTTTTCGAGCAGGGTGTTCAGTATTTCCAAGCGCTCCTGCACGAAAACAGCTTTGTGGATATGGCCCGCAACTTGGATGGCTATGATGTGAGTGGGCGGGGTGTCATGCAGTTCCCCCAATAATTTTTTAGATCCTGGTTCAAAGACGGATATGAATTACCAGGCAATTGCTCGTATCCAAACCTATTATGGCATCAATAATAAAAAAATTATTAAGGAGAGTGAAATGAAGATTGTGTTGCGAGTTGGATTGGTTGGATTGATGACTTTTCTACTGCTGAGCGGCCTGTGCATGGGGGCCGATAAAGTTTTGATGATGGCAACCACCACCAGTACAGACAATACCGGACTGCTTGACTACCTGGCGCCTAAATTTACCAAGGCGACTGGAATCGATCTTCGCTGGACGGCGGTTGGCACCGGCAAAGCATTGAAAATGGGTCAGAATTGTGATGTGGATGTCCTCCTGGTTCATGCGCCCCCGGCGGAAAAAAAATTCATCGACGGTGGATTCGGTACCAACCGGCGTGAACTCATGTACAATGATTTTATTATCATCGGGCCTGGTTCCGACTCGGCCGGCATCAAAGGCGGCACCATCAATAAAGCCATGAACAGCATTAAGAACAAAAGAACCTTGTTTGTCAGCCGCGGTGACAATTCCGGCACCAATAAAAAAGAAAAGCTTCTCTGGAAAAACGCGGGAATTAACCTGCCGGATCAAGAGCCCTGGTACATCCAGACCGGTCAAGGTATGTTGTCCACCATCCGGATTGCCGAACAGCGCAATGGGTATACCATGACGGACAGGGGGACCTACATCAAGTACAGTTACAATAGCGGCGGCAAACCTGCCTTGAAGGTTCTGGTGGCCGGCGATAGCAGTCTGCTCAATCAATACAGTGCCATTGCCATCAATACGGCCAACTGCCCCAATGCCAAGTTTGAATTGGCCAATATATTTATAGACTGGATGGCTTCGGCCGACGCTCAAAAAATGGTCAAAGATTTCAGGTTGCTGGGTAAGCAGTTATTTACACCCAATGCAAATTAGTGCCCATCCCTAAATGGCCTTTTTGCGCCCTGCCGGCGTTGGACGGCATGATTTTATTCCTCAAAATAGTTCACTATTCCTGTGGATTAAATCAGCCGTCCGCCTTGGCATAACACAAAAATCCCTATTTATGGACGGGCACTAAATAGAAAAATTTGCGGCATTGCCGCACACAATAAATTTGCGGAGCAAATTTATTATGGACTATATCATCACCGGCTTTATTCAGGCATTCAAACTGCTGCTTAGTGGCGATGCGCAGACTTATTCGGCCATTTCCGTGACCGTTCGTCTCACCTGCATGTCTATGGCGGCCAGCCTGCTGATGGGTGTGCCGCTTGGCTTTATATTGGGCTATTTCAGTTTCAAAGGCAAGCGGCCCCTGCGCCTGATGGTCGATACGGCTTTGGCGCTGCCCACCGTATTTATCGGCCTCATGGTATATGCCTTTTTATCGAATCGGGGCCCGCTGGGGCACATGGGTATGTTGTTTACGCTGCCCGGAATTGCTGTCGGTCAAACCATCCTGGCATTACCCATTGTGATCGCGCTGACGGCCACCGCGGTGGAAAACATGGATCGTCACCTGCGTACCACCCTGATATCGCTGGGGGCTGACCGACGGCAACTGCTGCTTAGCAGCCTCTGGGAGGTGCGGTTCAGTATAACCGCGGCCGCGTTAACCGCCCTTGGCCGGGTCATGACGGAAGTTGGTATCTCCATGATGGTGGGCGGCAATATCAAGTGGCACACCCGAACCATCACTACCGCCATTGCCCTGGAAACCAACAAAGGCATGTTCGGCATGGGTATCGCACTGGGTTTGGTGCTTTTGATGATTGCGTTTGCCGTCAATTTGTCGGTAGCTATTTTTCAAAAAAAATAGGCCATAGCGTTTTAGGCTGTAGACTATAGGCTGCTAACAGCTATAGGTTTTTAGTTTAATACTGAAATATTAGTAGTGATATATAATGGATAGGGAATTACATGATTCCCATCGAACAGATGGACAACTTCTATCGACAATGGTCTGAAGACCAGTGGCAGTGTAACGTATAATGCCTACAGCCTAAAATGCTAAAAGGCTTATAAGTTATTATTTAGTAACGTTATGTAAGTGAATAAAAATTTTGAAACCACTTTACGATATAAAAAGGTTAAAACACCACTACAACGGCCACCCGGCACTGGATATCGAAGCCTTGACGATTCAGCCCGGCACCATTACCGGCATCATCGGCCCCAATGGCAGCGGCAAAAGTACGCTACTGAAAATGCTGGCATTTATCGAAAGATCCAGGCAGGGCCAGATCATATTCAAGGGCAATCCCGCCGAGCCTTTCTCTGATCACGTCCGCTTTCAGGTTACACTCCTGACCCAGGAACCGTATTTAATGAAGCGATCTGTTTTTAAAAATATCGCCTATGGACTCGAACTGCGTAGAGACATCCATGACCTGGAAAACCGCGTGTATGAGGCCTTGACCTGGGTCGGACTTCCGGCCAAAGATTTTTCCCATCGCAAATGGTATGAATTATCCGGCGGTGAAGCTCAGCGGGTGGCCCTGGCGGCCCGTTTGATTCTAAAACCGGAAGTGCTGTTGCTGGATGAACCCACGGCCAGCATCGATGCTGCCAGTGCCCAAATCATAAAAGACACAACCGCCATGGCCCGCAATTATTGGGGGACCACCCTCGTCATTGCCAGTCACGACTGGGATTGGCTCTATGATATATGTGAACATGTGGTCCATTTATTTCGGGGAAGGCTTTTTGGCAGCGGCCGTCAGAACTTCATATTCGGACCTTGGCAGCAGCAACCCAGCGGCACCTGGGCCAAAGAGCTTCAAGACGGCCAAATTCTGTCTGTCCCCAACCCGCCTTCTGAAAATGCCGTGGCCATTCTCAACCCGCAGCATATCGATCTGCTTGCTTCCGAAAACGCCTGCAACCTCAGCGGCCTGATCACACGCCAGTTGTATGACAAGGACAGCCGGGACATCCTGCTGGTAGTGCAGGTTGGTAATCAGGCCCTGACAACCCGCATCAGCGGGGATAGTATTCATAAATATGGCTATTATCCCGGCCAAACAGTTAAACTCAGTTATCAGCCTGAGAAAATCACCTGGTACTAATCCTGCCAAAACAACTCACCGCATCCTTGACACGAAACAGCGCATCCATGTAGAATTAATACCCGGTTCCCGATCCGGAAATAATAATTGACAAGCACCAAATATCAAACAAATACCAAATCACAATACCCAAATTTCAAATATGCGGTCAGCTGATTGGAATTTCGAATTTTGATATTGTAATTTGTTTGTTTTTTGGGAATTGGGATTTGGGATTTTATTAGCGTTCGGGTTTCATATCCTGCGCAAGCATGATTTGATATTAAAATTGGTGCTAAATGAATCTTAAATATAGCGACGCAGTCGCATTACGATAAATCGCACAAGATTTGTCGTTAGGAGGTCAGTATGCCGGAAACAGAGAAAACGGTAAACGGATTCCATTTCATGCCCCCGTCTTTGAGTGCCTGGATTGGCAAAAGCATACCGGAAAAAGAGTTTGAAAAGCATATCCCCTGGACACCATTAAAAAAGCCCCTGGCCGAGACGGTTTTTTCCCTGATGACTTCCGCCGGTATCAACATGCAGGCTGATCCGGATTTCAACATGGACCGCGAAAGGCAGGAGCCCACCTGGGGCGATCCCTCCTACCGGCAAATCTCCAGCAGTGCCCGGGAATCTGACATCCACGTAAACCATTTGCATATCAATACCGATTATATCAAACAGGACATCAACGTCATGCTGCCGTTGCAGCGCTTCCAGGAATTTGAAGCCGATAACATCATTGGCGCTCTGGCGCCGACCGTTTATTCCTACTATGGCTATCAAATGGACCCAACTGAATTGATTGAAAATGCCATGCCGCAAGTCGTCGCCGACATGCACAGGGATGGCGTGGAGGCGGTGTTACTCACCCCGGCCTGACCGTTGTGCTGCCGGTCCGTGGGACTGGTTGCACGCTTCCTGGAGGAAAACGGCATTGCAACGGTGGTCCTCACCACAACGCCTGAGTTCAACCGGGAAATCGGATTTCCCCGCGTGGCCGCCATCGAATATCCGTATGGTCGGGTTGTGGGTGCGGTCAACGATATGGAAGGCCAACGGGAGGTGTTGATGGCAGCTCTGACCGTATTCGAAACAGCCGAAAAACCCGGTCAGGTGGTTCATCTGCCCTTTACCTGGCCGGAAGAAGCCAAGCAGACAAAATGGCATCCGCCCGAGATATCACCCATTATTAAACTGTATTTAGACGAAATAAAAAAAGTTGCCGCTGAAAAACAAAGTTGATTCGAATTGACCTTCAGCATTTCTTTTAAATTTCATAAGCACAATCTACTTTTTTATTTCATAACCTAAGGGGGTTGGCAATGATAGCAATCATGTGGAACCGATACAAAAGCCTTACGGTCATATTCGCAATCCTGCTGGGTGTGCTACTGGTGATTGCCTGTGGCAACAATGATGGCGATTCGGACAATGACGACCCGGATACCAGTCTAAGTTTGACGCTCGATATGGATCTGCCGGACAGCATCACCGGCGGTCGCATGTCAGGTATCAGCTCAGTGACAGCCCAATCCGACCCGGGACTTCCCTGCGCATTTATGGGTTCCGAGGAGGATGACTTTTTTGAAAACGGCTATGAAATGACCAAATTTATGGTTTCGGCCATCGCCACCTGGACCTGTATCGCCGACACTTTGATCGATATCGCTGCAACGGTCGATCACGACGGTGAGATCCACGAAACCGATAATGATATCAGCGATCTGGAGAATTACGATGCTGAGGATCCCACTCATTATAGTGTGACCGATGACTCCGATACCCAGACCACCATACGGTTCTACTATGGCTACAATCGATCTGATCCGCCCGAGCCCGGAGACACGCCCCAGTTCTTTCTATCCTGGAATGCTCCCGAAGACGGGGCTCTCACCGGTGTCCTGATAATCGATGGGCAACAGCTCGACCCGGAAGACCGGGATGACGATGACCCGACCATGGTCCGCATGGATTTCACCTACGGCGACACCCAGGAACAGGCGGATATGTATCTGCAATTTGATGAAAACAATGAGTGGGCCGAGGGATTTCGCATCCAGGTAACCAAGAATTTAAATGCCGGCGCTTTGGACCGGGTTTTTACGGCCCTGGGGCTCATCGAGATGAAAGCCCAGTTCTTTGAACTGGACGGCATCACCGAAGTGCCCGATGTGCATATGTTTACGGTATCCGACGGCTTCGGAAACGGGGCTGCCCTGGCAGAATTTCGCGAAATCTCCGTACCGCTTATCGTGAGCGAGGAACCGGATAACCATTTGGGCAACTACCTTTTTGATAAAGACGACATCTACTTTTTCGAATCCGATGGCGACTGGGAATGGATTTTCAAATCAATTACCGATGCTGAATATCGCGGTAGCCGCACCACCCCGGTTTCCGGTGGTACTGAGGAGAATCCATCTCTAGACATGATTGCCGCCTGGCTGGAACTGGATGAGAACTACTTCACCGGCGGCGTATGTGAGGCCGTCAACGACGATTGCACCGATTTGCTCAATGCAGTCTTTAATATTGAGGATGGCTTCGCCGGGCAGGAGCCCAACCAGGGATCAGATCCCGCGGATTGGCGCAGCACCGCCATTGCCAGCCCAACTTATCTGCCGTCTGTTTATCCCAATGGGGAAAATTGGGACAATGCTTTTGATTTTTCCTATACGCCCTAGATAAAATCGTATTCCCAAATTTGAATACCCCGCTGCCTGCAGCGGGGTATTCAAATTCTAATGGAATGGAAAACCTTGATTCCGTATTGGCAAAAGCGATACAGTCCTTGACAGAAACCATTTTAGCGCGAAACAGACGTACCTTTTGAACAGGAGGATATATATGCCCTGGGTTCCCTGGATTAAAACTGAGAATGAAGATTCATCAAGTGCGGAAATAACAAAACTATATAAGACAGTTCGCAATCCTTTGACAGGTAAAATCTCGGATCTGAATCGCATTACCAGCCTGACGCCGCAAGTCTCCGAGAATATCTATGCCTTGGGTACCTCTGTCTATGCAAACGCTGTTGGATTCACGGCACGTGAGAAAGAAATAATCGCTTTGGTGACCTCTGCCTTTATTGGATGCGTTCATTGAACTGCCAGTCACCTTGAGGCCCTCGGTCGAGCGGCCAGAAATATAGATTTCGCTAAACAGGTAGCCAGCGATTATACCAAGGCAAATTTAAGTAAACGCGAAAAGATCATGGCAGATTTTTCCGTCAAGATAACGCGTTCTCCCGATGCATGCTGTCCGCAAGATATTCAACTGCTCAAAGACGCCGGCCTTTCCGAAAGAGACATATTAAGTCTCGTCGAAATTGTAGCATACCAAAACATGAGTACCAGAATAATGGAATCACTGAGTACGGTTGATTAAATGGCCCGTCGCAAGCTTATCATAACACTGATTAGCATAGTTCTCGTTCTGATGATCATCATGGCGGGGCCAAGGGTAAGGATAGACCAAAGCATTCAGCCTGTAAATCTACCGGACAATCTGGATAAGCACCTGATTGACCAGGAAAGTCGATTTACCGATATCGTCCCGGGCACCGAAAAAAAAATCATCTGGTCATCGGCGCCCGGGGTTCGTACCGAATACGCTTTGGTATATATTCATGGTTTTTCAGCTACGCGCCAGGAAACCGCCCCCCTGTCAGAATTGGTTGCCCGGAAATTAGACGCCAACCTGTTTTATACGCGTTTTACTGGTCACGGGAGAACCGGTAAAGGTATGTTGGACGGCAGCGTTAACACCTGGCTCAACGATACCAAAGAGGCTTTTGAAATCGGCAAACGCCTGGGCCGGGATGTCATCATGCTGGGTGTCTCCACCGGGGCTACCGCAGTCGCCTGGCTGGCTGGCCAAGCTGAAACAGACGCCCTCACAGCTTGCATATTAATTTCGCCGAATTTCTCTCCTGTAAACAAAACTGCAAACATTCTGACCTGGCCCTGGGGTCGGCAGATTGCCGAGCTGATGATAGGCAAAGAACGCCACTGGGAGCCCCAAAATCATTTGCACGAACGCTATTGGACCAATCGATATCCCACCCCAGCGCTTTTGCCCATGATGGGCCTGGTGAAACTAGTTGCGGCTTTAAATTTTGAAAAAATAACAACCCCGCTGTTGGTCATCGCCTCGCCCAAAGACCAGGTGGTCAGTTTTGAAACAACTCAGAAAACCTTTTCCGCAATCGGATCACGGAAAAAAAGGTTGGTTACATTTGAGAAAAGCCAGGATCCATCCCAGCATGTCCTGGCCGGCGACATTCTATCGTCTAACACCACCCGGGAGGTGGCGGACATGATTGTTGCATTTCTTACGGAATAAAAATTCAATGACCAACGACAAGGTCGGCAGCTTATGATTAGAGTGAAAAATTTCAAAGGTAAGGTCGCCTATATCATCGGTGGATCAAGTGGAATCGGTTTGGCCACCGCCAAATTGCTGTACGAACATGGCGCCAAGGTAATCATTTTTTCCCGTGATGAGAAAAAACTCACCGAAGCGGTCTCAGAAATTATAAAGCAGCCATCCGGATGCCATAATAACACGGGTTGGTCGGCCATGGATGTTGCCGATCGAATGATGGTTGATCAGGTCCTGGATACGGCAGTTGAACAATTTGGCATTCCAGATATTCTCATCAACTGCGCCGGCAGGGCCTATCCGCACTATTTTGAAGATATTTCCCACCGACAATTTGAAGAAACCATGCAGATCAACTTTCACGGCATCTGGCACACAACCCAAAAGCTGGTGCCTCTGATGAAAACCAGGGGCGGGTATATCGTCAACGTCTCCAGCATGGCCGGATTTATCGGCGTATTCGGGTTAACCGATTATTGTGCCTCAAAATTTGCCATCATCGGCTTTTCCGAAGCCCTGCGCAGTGAACTCAAACCATTTAACATTATGGTATCTGTTTTGTGTCCCCCGGATACCGATACACCCGCGTTTGAGGTCGAAAATAAAACCAAGCCGGCGGAAACTCAGGCCATATCGGAAAATGCCGGCCTGCTGCAGCCGGAAGATGTTGCCAAAGCACTCATCAAAGGCATGCAAAAAAATCAGGCTCTGATCATCCCGGGCCTTGAAGGCAAATTCACCAATCTTGCCAAACGCCTTGCGCCCGGTCTCGTGGAATGGGTCATGGATAAAACCATTCGACGGGTTCAGAGAACCCATTAAAAAGGAAACCGCCATGTCTGAAAAAAAGAAAAGATTTTCGCGTAGAGATTTTTTCAAAATTTCCGGTGTTGCCGGTTTGGGATCTTCATTGCTGCAAATCAACCCCTTGGCAGCAAACGAAGCCAAGGCAGCCACTGGGAGTCCCGAATCAACGCTGATACCGACCCGTCCATTTGGGAACTCCGGTATCAATGTATCGATTTTGAGTCTGGGTGGTGTTTTGGGGATGTCCGATCAGCTTATATTCAGACAAGCAATAAAACTGGGTGTTACCTATTGGGATACAGCCGACTCCTACGGATGGGGTAAGAATGAGAAAGCCATTGGCAAGTACTTTGCCAAATATCCCCAGGATCGTAATAAGGTGTTTCTGGTAACCAAAACCGCCAGCTCCGATCCGGACAAACTGTCCGAGAAACTGGAAACATCGCTTCAGCGAATGAACACAGACTTCATCGATCTGTACTTTATCCACTATGTAAACGATGTCGCCGATGAACTGACAAACGAGGTCAGGGCCTGGGCTGAAAAAGCGAAAACAGAGGGAAAAATTAGGCTTTTCGGGTTCAGTACCCACAAAAACATGGAGTCAACCATGCTTGACGCGGCCAAACTTGGATGGATCGACGGCATTATGATGAGCTATAACTATCGTCTGATGGTCAAGCCTGATATGAAGAGAGCGGTTAATGCCTGTGTTGATGCCGGTATCGGCTTGACGGCCATGAAAACCCAGGCCGCTTTTTCGGCCAATTTCTATGCCTCCATTGGCTCCGAGACCGATGATGCCATCAAAATGACCCAAAATTTTCTTGCCAAGGGATTTACTGCCGAGCAGGCCAGGCTGAAAGTGGTCTGGGAAAATCCACATATTGCCAGCATCTGCTCGGCCATGCCGAATATGACCATCTTGCAGGCCAATGTGGCCGCGGCGTTGAATAAGACCGGCCTTTCTTCCAACGACCGCCGACGCCTGAATCAATACGCCCATTTAACGGCACCGGGATATTGCGCCGGCTGTTCCCACATATGTGAATCGACCTTAAACGCAGATATCCCCATAAGCGATATCATGCGCTATCTCATGTATGCGCATGCCTATGGCGATTTTGAATCCGCCACCCAAGGCCTGCGGCGCATTCCTGAGAATTCGCGCAACCGTCTGTGCGCAGTAGACTATTCCTGGGCCGAACGTCGGTGCCCCCAGAATATGCCCATTGCCAGGCTTATGGAGCAAGCCTCCAAGTTGTGTTGAAAAAGCAGAATGGGCAGTGCACATTTTGTTTTAAGGCTTCCATATACTGTATTTCGCAAATATGACTGCTCAAGCACCCATTGTATTATTTCTTTTTCTCTTTTTTCTTGGCTTTGGCCTTTTTATCTTTTTTCTTTTTTTTCTCTTTTTTCTTTTTCTTGGCTTTGGCCTTGGCCGCTAATTTCTTCTCTTTCTCTTTTTTCGCTTTTTTCTTTTCTTTTTTCTTCATGTGTTTCCTCCTCCTCTTTGTTTCGGAAAGATCCTTGCGCAATGATCACATATGGACATGAAATTGGTGAAATCTAGATGGAGACACTGGTGGGATTTGTGGTTATGTTTTGTAGCCATAGCCATTCCGCTTGCAAGGGTGGCACTTGGTTAACCATGTATATTACAGAACGTGATCTTTATGGAAGACTGAAATGCTGTTTATTGTAGCACATTTTTCTATCCGATGTTATGTTTATTAGAAGCTATCTCAAAAATAAGATTTTTGGTTCCCCTCGACATGCTCGGGGTCGAAGGCAGATCAAGGCATGCGAAAAAAATTATCCCGCCCTGGGCGGGACATATGCCTGATATTTCGAGGATTATTTTTTTTGAGCATAACACATAATATCTACCCGCCGCAGGCGGGTCAGCAAAAAGATATTTTTGAGATAGGTTCTAGATAAATATTTTAAGCTATCTCACAATAAAGATATGGTCATCCGGCATGGAATCTGACAGATAGGTAGCATAGAACCCGCCTGATACATGCACATTTTAATCGTTTTGCGCTGCCGCCGGAGCAACCGGATAAATTTGAGATAGCTTGTGGTTGCCATATTGAGGAACTGGAAAACATGAATCAGACAAAAGATAATTTGAAATCATTTATTCTACTGCTGGCAATAGCCATATTGTGCTTACCAATGAATTTTGCCAAGGCTGTATTCGCACAATCGGATCCATATGGTACCATTATTGCGCCGATTCAGGGTCTTAAGGCTTTTGACGCGCCTGAATCATATGGTCCCGATACCCTCTGGGAGAAAATAAACGGACAGGCGGAATTTTATCTGCCGGCAGGATTCGAATCACTCCAAAGCCAGATGTATCGGGTAATCGATAATGCCGACCTGCTGATCGAAGTCAATATTTATAACATGGGAAATCCGGCCAATGCGTTTTCCGTATATAGCTTGCAAAAGAGAGACGGGGCGGCCCCCATCGCTGGCGTCTCCTTTGCTTATCAAACCGAAAACGCCGTCTACTTGGCGCATGGCCCATTTTATGTTGAAATTATATCCATGGTGCCCATGGGTGAACGCATGCGCCTGCTGAATGAACTAGCTTTAAAGTTTATCAAAAACACGTCCGTTCAATCTGCTGGTATGGATGAGCTTAAGCTATTCCCCCGGGAAAATCAGATTCAAGGCAGCGCCAATATGATTCCCAAGGATGCTTTTGGGTATGATCAGCTCGATAAGGTTTTTACGATGGCTTTCCAGCTGGGCCCGGACGAAGTGATTGCTTATATATCCAAACGCCAATCTCCGGCCGAAGCAATATCATTGGCCAACGGCTTATACACCTACTTTAAGGATTTTGGCGCCAAAGATATTCAAATGAGTACGTCCATCAAAGATGCCCGGATGATCGAAATTATGGGCACATATGAAATTATTTTTGCCTTTGATAACTATTGCGCCGGCGTGCATGCAGCACCGACTCAAAATCAGGCGGAGAGTTTGGTCCGAACTTTGGCCGAAAGTTTGCGTATGCATAAAGCGAAACAACCATAAATGGGAGGGTTATCATGATACGCAAGGCCATTTTCCCGGGGTGTTATATTCAGGGACAGGATGTACTCCAAAACCTCGGAGGGATTGATGCGCTTCAACACAAAAACGTCTTTATGCTCGCAACCCCTGAGGCCGTCAAGAACATTATTCCCGCTTGTCTGTCAGACTGGGAAAGTATATGCAAAATAAAATATGAGAAGTTCGGTGGTGCCTGCACCTGGGATGAAATCAATCGGGTTCTGGATATAGCCAAAGCCGATAACTATGATTACGTCATCGGTTTGGGGGGCGGTAAAACCCTTGACACCGCCCGTGTAGTTGCCAAGCAATTAGGTGTTAAATTTATTGCCGCACCCACTATCGCTGCGACTGATGCTCCAACCGCAAGTGCTTGTGTCGTTTACAATGAAGAAGGAGCAGTTGTCGATTATTTCAGCACCAGCAATCCTGATTATGTATTAATGGATACCCAAATCGTTGCCGCAGCACCGGCCAGGTTCCTCGTTGCCGGCATGGGTGATGCCCTGGCCACCTGGTTTGAGGCCGACACCTGTGATCGAAACTATTTCCGCAACATTTGCGGTGGATTCAATCTTCGCGCTATTATGTCCCTGGCGGAACTTTGCTATCAGACTCTTTTAACCTACGGTCTTCCGGCCAAGATCGCTTGTGAAGCCAATGTCGTTAGCCCGGCGCTGGAATACATTGTTGAAGCCAATACCCTGCTCAGCGGCCTTGGCTTTGAATCCGGAGGCCTGTCCACTGCACACGGCATTCATGATATTCTCTGCAACCTGGAAGAAACCCACGACTACTTTCACGGTGAAAAAGTAGCCTTCGGAACCCTGGCCGGATTGTTCCTGGAAGGCCGGCCTCAGGCGGTAACTGACGAAGTATACGCGTTCTGCAGATCGGTTGGATTGCCAACTACCTTAGCGCAGATCGGTCTTGAGGATGTTGCCGATGAGGAACTGGATGCCGCCATTCGTCCGGTGTTTGACAACAAGGCCAGCTATTTGCACAATGTAAGATTTGAATTGACCCCCCGTGGAATTATAGCTGCCATCCGGATGGCGGACGCATATGGGCGGCAATTGGGCTAGCGACATTCAAACCTAATATCATCCATAGGTTAATAGCCATCTTAGGGCTACCTTTTGTGGGTACCCGAAAAACAGAGAACGATTGGCCAAAATAAGCAGGCACAAGACCTGCCCCTGCGGATGCTTTGGGGCTATTGTAAGCCCTTTCGAATTCAACTTCTCGAGAATACCTGAAGTGGCTTAACTCCACTTCTAATGTATGTCTGTGGGTTGAATTCCATCCCCGCCTTGCTCTTGGGCGCGATCTGAGGTTTTGAACCCACTTATATTTTTTTGAGTTGGCTTGTCGTATTTATCTATGGATGGCTATTACATTCCTTGACAAATCTCCATTACACATTAGCCTAATTATCATACCACAATGTATCCAAACCACAGCACTCAAAATAAGTCTAGATAGGGAGACCTAAACCATGGCAACAGTTAAAATGATTGAATATGATGAGGCAAACCCTGATGTGCGCGAAGTTTACGATGATATTATGGCTACGCGTAATGTTGATTGGATTAATAACTTTTGGAAGGTCCTCGCGGTACAACCGGAGTTATTAAGACGAACCTGGAATGCAATCAAGGAAGTAATGGCACCCGGTGCCATCGACGATGTCACCAAAGAGATGATTTATATCGCCGTTAGCGTTGGCAATGGTTGCCAATACTGTATTAACAGCCATACTGCCGCGGCAAGGAAAAAAGGCATGACCGGAGAAATGCTAAAAGAATTAATGGCTGTCGTAGGATTGGCAAACCAAACAAATGCGCTTGCCAACGGATTCCAGATAGAACTTGACGAGCCGTTCCGTTTTGGGGGCCGGGATTCATGAAGAGCTAAAATCTTAGCAAGGGCGATAAGCAATGCTCAACAGCACTTCTCAATTCCTTGCACTAAGGTCCGGGAAAAAATGACAAACCTGGCCTGGATTAACGGCGATAAGCGACGCTTATCGCTTAGCTGTTGAGCAAAGCTCAACAGCCCTCTTCAATCTTTTCGATCAGCTCCAGGAAAAAAGACAGGCCCGAACCTGCCAGGATGATGATGCCGGCCATGATAAATCCGACCGCAAATGTAAACGTTTGTCCCATGTAGCCCAGAAATAAAGGTAACAGTCCGCCGCCCAGGACAAACGCCGTCGGGGCTGCCCAGGCCGTTACCAGACTTCTGAGATTCGGCTGAACAATTCGTGCCAGTGCGGCAAAACCGGCCGGAAAGTAGCACGCGATCAGAGCCGGCTGCAGAAATACAACAATTTTCAGCCAAAATCCGGACACCAATCCCATGGACAATGTCACCATACCTGAAATCGATAGAAAAATAAAAATCGCCTTTTTCACGCCAATTCTATCGGTCACCCATCCGGCCAAAAATGTCATGAAGATTGCCGATATCTGCGACAGTCCAATCAACATGTTGGCGGCCGATTCGGACAACCCCGCTTCAGCAATCAAATAAAGCGGCAGCATGGCATAAATACCTACCTGGCCTCCCATACCAAGGGCAAAAAGTACAATCATAACCCAGAAAGATCGATTACCTACGATGATGCGTAACAGAGACAGGTCGGGGGCATGGCCCGGAAAATCGCCGACTTTGCCGAACCGGACCAATACCAGGGCCATTGTCATACCGGCGATGGCAATCAACACCATGGGTGCACGCCAGCCAAACCAGGCCAACAGCAATATCGTCAGCAAAGGCCCCGTAATCAGGCTCAAGGGTGGGGCTGACTGCTGGATGGCCAATGCTTTGCCCCAGTCTTGGCGGTCTACAAGCGCGGTAATGCTGGCAACGTTTGATGGCAAATTCATCCCGGCCATAAAACCCAGCATGAGTACCAGCCCGCGAAAGGCCCATAAAGAAGTAAATATTGTACAAAGGAGCAACGCCAGTCCGGATCCGCAAAGGGACAAGGCAATGGTCCCTTTGTGTTGAATGCGCGCTGAGATAAAGCCGGCCGACAATGAGCCTGCAAATACACCTAGGGATCCAGCCAAAAAAATGGATCCGGCCTGGCTGGGGGACAGCATTAATTCTGCACTCAGGGCCGGCATCAGGGGTGCGAAGATGAACCGGCTGAGAAAGGTTGTATAGAACAGCAGTGTTAAGAACAGAATGCTCCCGATAGCACGGCTAAAAGGCTGGGGCTGGGGGCACGTTTTATCCTGCATGTTATTGGCCTATAGAAATGATTTTATGAATATGGTTCTTCTCCAATTTAGTTGGAGAAGAAGGCTAAAAAATTCGGGTCAATGGAAATACAATTCGGACTATCTCTTATCGAAATCGGGATCGGGATCTCGATTTCGATAGAGCTTCCACCAACAGTATGACTACAACAAATCAGGAGATTATCTTTATTGCCTACAGCGCGAATTGCTCTGTGCCGTTTTCGTTGTTGGAAAGACACGCGATCACATAACTTCTGGCGGTTTGAATATGCTTACGGATGGTTTCAACACTCCCCAGAACATTTTTATCCTTCATTTGCTTGAGGAGCGTACGATGTTCTGTCGGTGCCTGGGTCATGCGTTCGGTATCATAGTTGTCAAGCTTGGCACGTAGATAAACGTGCTCAAAGTTCATGCGCAGGTGCCATTTAAGGACGCGGTTTCCAGTCATCTCGGTGATTTGCAAATGAAATCCGGCATCCAAAAACAGCTTCTTACGATCATAGTATCTTGGCTGGTAGCTCTCGTGTTCGAGCAGCTTTGCCTCCAACACCTTGAAATCGTCCTGGCCGGCTTTAGAAATCGCCTCGGCCACTGCGAATGTTTCAATGGCCTCCCGAACGCCAAAGGCATCCCACACCTCCTGGAGGTCCATGGGCCTTACATAGAATCCGCGAAACGATTCGGAGTTGACCAGACCTTGCTGCGCCAGACGGTTGAGCGCATTGATGATGGGCGTGCGCGACATGTTGAGCTTTTTAGCCAGATCATCATAAACCAGCCGCTGTCCGGGAATCAACTGCTGGTTGTATATTAATTGCTTAATTTTTCGATACGCATCCTCGATCAATGAAATACTGTCCCTGCGTGTTGGGCCCTGGTCTACAGTTTTGATTTTCTTTTTCTGAACCATTTGAAGTCACTCTTTCGATTCGTTATCATTACCTAATTGTGCCAGTATTCCGGCAATCAAAGCATCGGCCATGGTATAGGGATCTGATCGACCCGTGATTAAATCCTCAACCACGGCGTTGCGGTCATCTTCATTGGCCCACGTTTGGTCTGCCAGTTCTGCAAATCTTTCCTTCAGGAGAGATTCAACCTCCCCGAGTGCTTTTTGCCTTTGCCAGGCATCCCTTTGATGCGGGCACGCAATTCTAGTTTCGATCTCATCGGTTAAGGCGGCCACACCATCACCCTTGAGCGCATTGGTCTGAACCAATGATTTGCCGCTTTTGTTTCCCGCCGGGTCATGCATTAAAATACCCCGCAGGTTGTTCACCACCAGTTCGGCACCGGACAGATCCGATTTATTGGCCACATAAATATCCGCTATCTCCATGACCCCGGCTTTAAGATACTGGATACCATCTCCCTGCCCCGGCGCACAAACCAGCAGGACGACCTGTGCCGCCCGGGTTATATCGATCTCGGCCTGGCCCACGCCCACTGTTTCTATCAGGATATAATCCTTGCCAAAGGCATCCAGTATCCGGATGACGTCCCTCGCTGCCTGGTGAATCCCACCCACGGATCCGCGGGAGCTCATGGAACGGATGAACACATTGTCCAGGGTCGTAAGGTCATTCATCCTGATCCTGTCGCCTAAAAATGCACCGCCGGTCGCAGGGCTGGAAGGATCCACCGCTATAACGCCTACCCGATTGCCCCTATTCACCAGTTCGCGCACGAGCCTGCTGGTCAGCGTACTCTTGCCCGAGCCCGGATAACCCGTGACACCGATGGTCGCCGCCCGGTTGGCGCTCGGATACACCTGTTTCATCACCGCATGCCAACCGGGTTCCCGGTTTTCCACCATGGAAATTAACCGAGACAACGCAAGCTCTGAACCGGATTTCATCTGATCGATCAGTGACTGCCAATCCATGATCAAAGGCTCCTTAAGTGACAGTTTTCCACTGGTCGTTTTCATCGATCAAGCGGCACACATCCGACCAGTCGCACACATTGCCGATCTTATCCGCCGTTTCAAATATTGCGCTTTTGATTACGCATTCACCGGACGCCTCGTCAACTTCCAGGTCAGCCACGTAGGTGGTGGCAAAACCGAGCTTTTCTATCAATTGATCCAGGATCATGTTAACAATGGGACAATTGTAGGGCTTGATACCGCCCTTTCGGAGCCTGACTTCCTTTGGGATGTGAATGCAGCCGCGGACTTTGAGATAGAGCAGAATCGCTTCTCCACCAATGGAGTAGGATGCATTTTCAATCAGCCCGGCCGCGCTTATTGCGCTTATACAGCTTTCAATGATCTCTGTGGGTGTGTCACCGGTAATGTCTTTGGATTGAATAAAATCGATGCCGATAAATTCCGTCTTCCAGGCGGCACAATCCGATAGTTCGTGGTAAAAAAGCTCCTCGGTGCGTGCCAGCAGGTCGTTAAAATAGACAGTTTTATCCATTAGGGTCTCTCCTTGTTACCGAATTTCTCCCAGTAAACCAGATCTTCGAGCGGGTATTTGGGCCGGGGGTGTTTACGCTGCTCCTTGGGGAAGCCGATGGCCACGTAACAGATCACCTTGTATTCGTTCATACCGGTGGGAATACCCAAAATCTCCTTGAATTTGATGGCATCGCGCGTGGCCGCCACCGGGCCGTGGACCCAGCAGGCCCCCAACCCAAGCGAATGGGCTTCCAGTAGAATGTTTTCAGTGGCGGCGCACAGATCGTAGGGGACGTCCACCGATCCGATCTGCAGATCACCGATGACGGCAATAATAACCGGTGCCTGCTTGCAAAACTCGGAGACTTCACCGGAATACATGAAGCGCAGCACTTCGGCACGTTTTGCCGGGTCCTTGATCTTTTCAAAGCGCTTTTGCATGGTCCCCAGACAATACCAGGCCGTCATACGCTTGCCGCTGCCCATTTTCGACAGATCACCGATCTGGTTGCGCGTCTCCTGGTCCCGAATCACGACAAACCGCCAGGGTTGATAATTCTCTCCCGTCGGCGCCCATCGGGCAGCTTCAAGAATCTTGTCGATCATCTTGTCGGGTACCGGGTCGGACTTGTACCGCCGGATGCTCTTTCGGCTGATCAGTACATCTAGAATGTCTCGCATGCGATTTACCTCCTGTATGCGTGCAGAGTGTGGTGCCTGCTGCCCCCCTGGTTAATCCTCGAGATGGAGAACCTTCTGGGCTGCGCCGCCCAGTATCAATGCAATCTCGTCATCGCTGAAGGGAATGTCCGTATCACGTTCGGTAAACGCCGCCTTCCATTCCGCCAGCGGACACATGAGGTTGGGATAGAGCGCATCGGTGGCAAACATGATTTTGTCGGCACCGGCCAGATCGACGATATCCCGCAGCCACTGGTAAAAACGCGGCTTGGGCCATTTCTTATAGGGCTTTTGCCACAAGGACAGATCCACATAAACATTCGGCAGCCAAACCGCCGCACCGACCGCTTCCTGCCACCACATGATATCGCCGCAATGTGCAAATATAAAATCGGCCTCAGGGTATCTGGCCGCAGCTGTGGCAGCATAGGCCGGCCGGGAACACTCCCAGCGCAGAGATGGTGTCGAACAGGGCGCCCCGCCGGTGTGTATCAGGATGGGGATGTTCCATTCGGATGCTTTTTCATATACCCAATAACAGCAGGGATCATCGGGCATATAGCCCACACCGGGATGCAGTTTGAAACCTTTCACGCCCCATTCGTTGTATGCCTGTTCACAATGATTCAGGGCGCCGGGCCGGCGTGGATCGATGGCCATAAACGGGATCAAACGTCCTTCATGCCGTTTGGCGATGTCGGCATACAGCTTGTTTTGATCGAATATATGGATTGGCGCTTCTCCAAAAAGCAAACCATAGTCCACCGGAAAAATGACAGTTTTGTCCACGCCCGCCGCATCCATTTCCGCAATGATGTTGTCCGCATGCGGATCGATCCAGGGGCGAACGACATTGTCGGTAAAATCCCTGGGACTCACATTCTTGCCGTGAGTTTTGTTATACATCATCACAAAGCTCTTCTGGGCCCCGCGGATGTAGGTGCCCTGAACGGTTCCTTTGATAATCAAATGTCGGTGCACATCAATGATCATTCCTTGTCTCCTTTTGCCGGTTGAAATAATGAGTACGCATATATAGGTTTGAAATTTTACAGACGAAGTTACAGGCCCGTAAGCAGGCTTTGCCCGTTAACCTGTTTTGCCCGTTAACCTGTTTTGCCCGTAAGGATTTCATTAAAACTATCAACGATCCGGGCCAGGGGCGTGCCGGGCAAAAAAATCTTCCGCACGCCCGCCGCCATCAGGGTCTCGGTCTGATGCGGCAAAATAATCCCGCCGATGATCACGGGCACATCCGGCCGTCCGGCGGCTTGCAGCCCGGTGATGACACGGGGAACCAGGGTCATGTGGTCTCCCGACATAAAACTCAGGCCGACTACCTGGACATCCTCCTGAACCACGGCCAAGACGATATCATCAATTCGCTGGCGGATACCGGTATAAATCACCTCGAAACCTGCATCCCGCAGGGCCCGGGCCACGACCTTGGCCCCCCTGTCGTGACCGTCCAGGCCGATCTTGCCGATTAAAATTCGTTCCTTGTGTTGCACCATAATATTGTCCATTTCCAATTACCTAAGGATGAAGATATTCGTTGGTTTTAACTCACCCCCACCCGGCCTCCCCCGTCGAGGGGGAGGGGTTAGCTTCCCTCCCCTGGTGGGAGGGATTGAGGGAGGGGGATAAACTGGTATCATCCAATTAATTATAGATAAGATCTTAAGTTTCTAAAATTCTCATCAAATTTCATGTATGATGAACATGCAAATGATCAGAACCGTTAAATATAAATAGGGGCTTTATATTCCCCCCAATGCTCCCGCATTATATTACAAATTTCCCCCACCGTAGCGTACGCCCTGACCGCCTCGATTATGCTCGGCATGAGATTCTCGTTGCTTTCGACAGCCTGTGACAATGCTTCCAATGCAGACATGACCGCATCCGCATCGCGCCGCTTTTTCAAAGCCGTCAATTTCTCAGTTTGAACCGCCTCGACCCGCTCGTCCACCTCAAAAAGATCCCGGGTAGCTGCTTGACTTTCTTCTTCATGCTCAAAGGCGTTCAGACCGACGATCAGGCGATCACCGGCTTCCACGCGTTTCTGAAAGGCCACACTGGCCTCCTGGATCTCACGATGGACAAACCCGCTTTCGATGGCAGCCAACATGCCGCCGATGGCATCGATCCTGTCGATATATGCCGTGGCACGCGACTCGATTTCATTGGTCAATGATTCCACGAAGTAGGATCCCGCCAGGGGGTCGATGGTGTTACAGAGCCCGCATTCGTGGGCCAAAATCTGCTGGGTCCGCAAAGCCAAGCGGGCCGAGTCTTCGGATGGGAGGGCGAAGCCTTCGTCCCAGCAGGCCGTATGGATTGCCTGGTGACCGCCCAGAATTCCCATGAGAGCATGCATGGTAACCCGGACGACATTATTGATGGGCTGCTGGGCCACCAGGGTGGAACCGCAGGAGCCACTGAAGATGCGAAATAGATAACTCTTGGGATTTTTTGCCTGAAATCGGGCCTGCATGATTTTGGCAAATAGCCGGCGGCCGGCGCGGAATTTGGAGACTTCCTCAAAAAGATCCATGTAGCAGCCGAGGCTGTACGACAGCCGTGGCGCAAAATCATCCACCGCCATGCCCCTTTGTTGCGCCTGTTCGATGTATGCAATGGCATCTGCCAGGGTAAAAGCCAATTCCTGGATAGCATTGGCCCCAGCCTCCCGAAAATGATACCCGGCGATGTTCAGGGTGTTCCAACGCGGCACATGCGCCATACAGTATTCAACGATGTCGAGTACCAGCCTCATGCTTTCCTTAGGCGGGTATATGTAGGTACCCCGAGCGATGAACTCCTTTAAAATATCGTTTTGGGTCGTGCCCATCAGCCGGGAGGCTTCCACCCCCTGTTTTTCAGCAACCACGATATACATTGCCAATAGGATCGGCGCCGTGGCGTTGATGGTCATGGAGGTTGAGACCTTGTCCAAAGGGATACCTTTAAATATGACCTCCATATCCTCGAGCGAATCCACAGCTACACCAACCCTGCCGACCGACCCTTCACTGTGGCCGTCATCGGAGTCATAGCCAAGCTGTGTCGGCAGGTCGAAAGCCATGGACAGTCCGACCATACCCTGATCCAGCAGGTAGCGATAACGTTGGTTGGTATCCTCGGCCGTGCCAAACCCGGCATAGTTCCGCATGGTCCAATGGCGCCCCCGATACATGGTTGGATAAACGCCCCGCGTATAGGGATATTCACCCGGAAAGCTCAATTCAGCCAGGTAGTCGTCTCCCGCATGGTCCAGTGGTGTATAGAGTCTTTTTACCGGAATGCCGCTTTCGGTTTTGAATTCCGGTTGTCTTTCAGGCGATCGATCCAGGACCGGTGCGAC
Source organism: uncultured Desulfobacterales bacterium (assembly GCA_964452555.1). Classification (GTDB taxonomy): domain Bacteria; phylum Desulfobacterota; class Desulfobacteria; order Desulfobacterales; family B30-G6; genus B30-G6. The sequence continues at coordinate 47,020 of CAYVMI010000022.1, read as the reverse complement.
AGTTTCAGACTCCCAGGTTGATAGGCTGCTTTTTATTTTTTCCATCTAAAACGCTCCTGAAACAATATAACTAGGTACGACCTGGTGAATTGTGGCAAACTCGTTTATTTAATTTTTTATTTAATTAAATTATGGCCCTTGTGATGTCAAGGAAAAATTAGAACACGCGATGTGCTGCTTAGAGTCATCAATGCCGCATAAAATAAAATTATAATTTATTATATTATTTCATATGATTATAGAATACGCCTTTTGCAATTAAAAAACCTGTTGACAACCACACCATGGCTTAATATAAAAAATTTATCCAATATTTAATTAAATTTTTAATTTAAAATGGAGGGCGTATGATTAGGCGCATTCATCACATCGGTGTCGCGGTCGAGGATCTTGCCGATGCCCGCCGATTTTTTGAAGAAAATTTCCGACTCCCGTCAAACACGCGCGAATCATTTGGCGAGCTGGATTTTGCTTTTATCCCCATGGATGGTACGGCTCTGGAGCTGCTGCAGTCCACCACGGAATCGGGCGTAATTGCCAAATTCATCCAAAAAAAAGGCACCGGCATCCATCATATTACTTTCGAGGTGGATAATATCCAGGCAGAATTGGACCGCCTGAAACAAAAAGGCGTTGTCCTGATCAATGAAACGCCCTATCGCAATGCGCACGACGACCTGGTGGCATTTATCCACCCCAAAAGCACCTATGGCATTTTAATCGAGCTGCTCCAGACAAACGACGAATGAACCCGTTAATTGCGAGTCATTTAAATCAATAGAAATAATTGCCACAATATTTCGTCCCATGGAGGAAAAACCATTGGCTTCACAAAAAACCTGGGAAAATGAAATCGAAAAACTGCAGGCCAAACAACAGGAGGCTTTGCTGGGCGGCGGTCCGGACCGTCTGAAGAAATTACGTCAAAAAGGCATGCTCACAGCCCGGGAAAAGGTCGACTATCTGTTGGACCCTTCGAGTTTTATGGAGCTCAACATGTTTGCCGAACATCAGTGCAAGGATTTCGGCATGGATAAAAAAAAATTTCTGGGCGACGGCGTGGTTACCGGCCATGGCCGCATCAACGGCCGCAAGGTTTATATATTTTCGGAAGACAGCACCGTATTGGGGGGATCCACCGGTAAAACCCATGGGGCCAAGATCCATTATGTTTTACGGCTTGCCATGGAACACATGGTGCCGGCTATCTGCCTGTATGCTTCGGCCGGAGCCCGCATACAGGAGGGGATGGATAACGTCTTCGGCGTCACCGGCATGTTCTACCAGAACACCTTGAACTCCGGCATCATTCCTCAAATTGCGGCCATTATGGGGGCCTGCACAGGCGGGGCAGCCTATTCGGCGGCCCTGTGCGATTTTATGTTCCAGGTGGAGAAGACATCGCATATGTTCATCACCGGGCCGGCAGTGCTTAAAGAGGTTACCGGCGAAGAGGTCAGCTTCGAGGAACTGGGCGGGGCTTCGGTTCATGCCGGCAAATCCGGTGTTGTTCACCGTACTGCCAGCAATGACCGGGATTGTTTGGATCAAATCAAGGAACTCTTCGCCTATCTGCCTCAGAACAACCGGGAGAAACCCGGGCGCGGAGCCACAAAAGATTCCGCTGATCGTGAAACGCCTGAGTTGGTCGACATCGTTCCCATTGAAATGCACCTTACCTATGACATGAGAAAGGTCATAACCACCATCGTGGATGACGGCACTTTTTTTGAAATTCAACCCAAATATGCCAAAAACATCATCGTGGGATTTGCCCGCATGGCCGGTATGGTGACCGGGATCGTGGCCAACAATCCCTACGTAATCGGCGGGTGCCTGGATATCAATGCATCCGACAAGGCCGCCCGCTTTATCCGCACCTGCGATGCTTTCAATATCCCCCTGCTGTCCCTGGTGGATGTTCCCGGATTCATGCCGGGCGTGGACCAGGAATATAACGGCATTATCCGTCACGGGGCCAAAATGCTCTATGCCTGGACCGAAGCGACCGTACCTAAAATATCGGTCGTCATCCGCAAAATGTATGGCGGATCCATACCGGCCATGGGGGTGCACCAGATCGGTTTCGACCAGGTATTTGCCTGGCCCTCGGCAGAAATGCAGATGGTGGGTGCTGTTCCGGCCGTCAAATTGCTCTATCGGCGCGAATTGGCGGCGGCCGGCGATCCCCAGGCTTTTTTTGACGAAAAGGTCAGCGAGTATCAGGCCACCTACCTAACGCCTTATCATTCCGCTTCGCGTTCGGTGGTCGATGCCGTTATCCACCCCAAGGACACCCGCAAGCGCGTCATTGCCGCGCTGGAGATTCTCATGGACAAAGCTCAGCCGCCACGGCCGTACCGCAAGCATGGCAATATTCCCCTCTAAGATGCTTACAATAAACACCCATGAGGGGCTCCAGGATATCATCAAACCCAAATATAAAAATGAGGACAAATAAAATTTGATGAAGAAGTAATATATCGCAAATGCACGGTTATGCAAAAAGTTCAAATTCAAGTGCGCGCTGCGCAACGCAGTTTATCAAGCCATAGCTCGAAGAGCGAAGGCTGAAAGTTGGGCTTTTTACGGAACCGTGAAATTTAAAGGAGATTATATGACCGTACACGACCTATTCGATCTGACCGGCAAAGTAGCATTGGTATCCGGCGGCGGGGACGGCATCGGACGGGCCATGGCCATCGCGTTGGCCGAGGCCGGCAGTTCCGTCGTCATTTTTTCGCGACGGATCGAAAAATGTGAGGAAGTCGCCCATAAAATCGAACAAAACGGGGGCCGGGCACTGGCAATGGCCTGTGACATTCTCAACGATGCGGATTTGGAAAATGTGATCACCGAAACCCTGGGCGTCTTTGGAAAAATAGATGTACTCATCAACAATTCAGGTCGCTCCTGGGGTGCTGATCCCGAGGATTTTGAATTTGAAGACTGGCTTAAGGTCATCGATTTGAACCTCAACGCCACCTTTCGCTGCACCCAGTTGGTTGGGCGCGAAATGATCAAACAACGCAAAGGCAAGATTATCAACATTTCCTCGTATTCGGGCTCCCGCGGAACAGATCCGGTCTACCTGAACGCCATCCCTTACAATGCCAGCAAGGGTGCGCTGAATACCCTGACCATGGACCTGGCCATCAAATGGGCCAAATTCAATATCACCGTCAATGCCATTGCGCCGGGCTGGTTTCCGACAAAGATGACCAAGTGGACCTTCGAGAACAATGGCGAGGCCATCCGCGCCAGAATACCCTTGAAACGTTATGGCAAACTGGAAGAGTTGATGGGCGTCGTTGTTTTTATGGCATCCTCAGCCTCAGACTATATGACCGGTCAAATTGTGGCCGTGGATGGCGGCCTGACGGCCTGGTAAGGGATAGGAACTGACCACCATGACAAGACCTCTGGAAGGATTTATCCCCTATAAACAAGCGGATGTCGATACCTACAGGCACCAAGGATCCTGGTCTGAGCTGTCATTCGGTGATGCGCTCGACCAGGCCGCAGAGAAGTATCCGCATCAGCTGGCCGTCATCCATCAGGACGACCGTCTCACCTACGGCCAACTCAAAAATCTGGCCGACAAATTTGCCCTCGCCCTGATGGATCTGTCTTTAGCGCCCACCGAGCGTGTATTGCTGCAATTGCCCAACTGGCACGAATTTGCCGTCGCCTATTTCGGCGTTCAAAAAGCCGGGGCCATTGACACTTTGCTGATCGACCGCTACCGTCCTTATGAGATCGGGCATATTGCCCGGCTCAGCGGAGCCACCTCCTGGATCGTTCCGGAGAAGTACCATAAGACCGACTATCTTCCCATTATCCGTGAAGTGCTGGCCGAAAACCCCGGCCTTAAAAACGTGATTCTGGTGCGGGGCCAATCGGATTCACCCTACTTGAATTTTGAAAAGCTGTTGAATGCGGCCCAACTGACCGATGAAAATCTGCAGCGCCTTCACCACCGGAGTCCAAATCCCATGCAAGTATCCCACATGGGGCCCACCGGCGGCACCACCGGTCTGCCTAAAATTGTCCCCCGCACCCATAACGATCTGATCTGCGGTTCCATACACGCGGCCAAAGCCTGGGACATGGATGTTGATGATCGCTGCCTGATAGCCGGTCCCGTGGGCCACGATCTGTGCTTCAGCAAGGGTTTTCTGGCAAGTATGCTCACAGGCGGCACCACTGTTTTCGTGGATACCATTAATTTTGACCATATATGCGCTACCATCCAGCAGGAAAAAATCACCACGATTGTATGGGTGCCGACCCTGGCCCGGCGGTTGGTCAATTTTGAAAGATTGGACCGCTATGACCTGAGCTCTTTGGAGAGGATGCACTGCGGGGGAGGCGTCAGCCAGCCGGACATGATCCATGATGTCATCCAAAAGCTGGGATGCCGCTATCACAACGGCTACGGGGCCACGGAGGGGATGACAACCCTGACCCGCTCGAACGATTCACTGGCAACCATTTTAAACAGCGTAGGTAAGCCCACCTGTCCCCATGACACTTATCGCGTGGTGGATTTCACAGGACAACCGGTCCCGGTCGATACACCCGGCGAACTTCAGATTAAGGGACCGGGCGTGTTTACGGGTTATTTCAACAACCCCGCAGAAAACCGCAAAGTTTTTACCCCGGACGGCTTTTTCAAAACCGGGGATATGGCCAAAATAGATGCCGAGGGCTATGTGCGGCTCACGGGTCGTATCAAGGATATGATCAATCGAGGCGGCGAAAGTATCAGCGCCACCGAGATTGAAAATTTGATCATTGTCCATCCGCAAATCGAGTTTGTGGCCGTGGTACCCATGCCGGACAGGGATCTGGGTGAGCGCATCTGTGCCTATGTCCAACCGCTTCCCGGTGCGGAACTTGATTTTCAGGCCGTCATTACCTTTTTAAAATCGCGCAAGGTATCCGTACTGCAGCTGCCGGAACGCATCGAAATTGTAAAGGAGATCCCGACGACCAAGGCCGGCAAACTGGATAAACAAGCGCTGAAAAAGGATATTGCGGATAAGATATCGTCCGGAATATAGGGACTATTTAAAAAAATGTGGTTTGAAAACATCCTCTAAGGCCCAAACTCGGCATTGGGGCGGAGCATACACCTAGTTTGTGATCATTTTGAGCCTTTTTGGACCGCCGCCAGGTGCGTTTAGATTTTTTTTGAGATCGCTTTTATTGGGATAGATAGCCCCCATCCACCGTAATCACACTCCCCGTCATATAGTCTGACGCATGCGAAGACAAAAGCATAATGGCCCCCGTCAGGTCGGATGTTTTGCCGAATTTTTTTAAGGGAATGGATTTAACCAAACCGTTGTACACGCTATCGGATTCTCTAAGGCCTTTGGTTAGGCCGGTTTCCAGGTAGTGGGGTGCAACGGCATTGATGTGGATGTTGTGGCGGGCCCACTCCAGGGCCAAACTTTTGGTCAGCAGGAGCACCCCTGCCTTTGAAGCGCAGTAGGCCGGTGCGCGGGGTACGCCGGTAATACCTGCAGTCGAAGCGATATTGATGATTTTTCCGCCCCCGTTTTTGATCATCGACTTGCCGATGTGTTTGCAGCAGAGAAAAGTACCGCGCAGATTTATCGCCATGACCCGATCCCACTCTGTCACCGGCAAATCCTCTGTGGGTGTATAGCTTAACTGGGATATACCCGCATTGTTGACCAGTATGTCCACTTTGCCGTATTCGGAGACCGCTTTTTGCACCAAAGCCCGCACCTGGTTTTCGTCCGAAATATCGGTTTCCATGGCAACGCAACGTGCACCTGTCGCTTCAATCTCCCGGGCTGCTTCCTGAGGGTAATCGATGTCCGCCAGTATCAGCGATACGCCGCTGTCTGCCAAACTCCGGGCGATCTTTTTCCCCAGGCCGTGCGCCGACCCGGTGACCAGGGCTGTTTTGCCGTCTAGGTTGAATAGATTATCCAAGGACATAAGCGTAATTCCAACTTTTAGGTTTATTGCTCAACACCCGGCATTTACTCCTAGGTTACGTGAAATGAGCAATCCATTAGCGATTTTCGCTGTTTGAGCCGCTTAGGGATCTTTACATGAGCGCCTGATAATGACATTTTAATGAGTGAGTATGATCGTACTGTCCCAAACAAATTAACCGGTTGACGGGTGCTGACGTTAAGAACCCTTGCGGCGATTTCGAACAGTGCTGATGGATTGCTCATTTCACGTCGCCTGAATCCCTAAAGTTAAGTTAAATAGCCATCTTCAATGGTTTTGACCAGATTGGTCATGACCGTGTAAAATGGGACAGGTACATTGTTCTGATGCGCATATTCCACGATTTTCCCGCCCAGAAAATCTATCTCGGTTTGACGCTGGTTTTCGATGTCATTGCAGATGGAGTCGCGATGAACGCCGGCCTTCATCAGATAGGCTACGGCCTGATCGATGTAGCTTGCGTCGATATCGTAGCCCACGGCTTTGGCAACTGCCAGGGCCTCTTTAAAGCACGCGTCGGCAATTTCCCTGGTGGGGCCGAATTCGAGTGCTGCTTTGATGGTCTTGTTGGTTAGCGCACAAATGGATGCCATGGTGCATTTCATAATCATTTTTTTCCAGACCTGCAGCTTAATATCGTCCACGAACGCCGTATCCAGGCCGCTATCCGTAAGCAGTTCGGCCAGCCGGACTCCCACCGCCGCGCTTTCCCCGGCAAAACCGCCCAGATGATTGGGACGGTTGAAAAAGGCCACCGCTGCTTCCCCCGTGGAATCTATGGATGCACCGTAATTCAATGACATGCGGAACACGGCCCCGGGGCCAAACTTATCGACGAACAGGTCTTCCGGGCCCAGGCCGTTTTGGGTGCAGATGATCCTGGTTCCGGGACGATATATATACGCCAGTTCCTCCAGAACTTGTTCGAGATGAAATGTCTTGGTGGCCAGGAAGATAATATCAGGATTTACGTCTTTGAGCGCCTTGATCTCCGAAACAACATGGGTGGGCCGGCATTGATAATCGACGCCACCGGATACATTGATTCCCTTGGCCAGCAACGTATCAGCCGCGCCGGTGTTGCGAACAACGAGGATGGCTTCAGGCTGGCGGCTGAGAATCGCTGCCGCCAGCACCATCCCGGTAGCACCTACCCCAATCAAGGCAATTCGAGGTTGTTGCATGCTTATATCCTTAATTACCGACCAACAGGTGCATCGGTCGCTAAAGCAGGGTTTACACTTTTCGAATCGAGCACATGAGTGATTTCATATCCGGGTATCCCAGGATGCACTCTCTACACTGAACATCCGTCAGGAGATTGGCGTTGGCTTCCCCTGACCAACCGTGGGGCACGAACACCACGTTCTCGGCGGCACGGTCTTCTATGCGCGCCTTCATTCGTACCGAGCCCGTGTTGGTCTCCACAACGATATGGTCTCCGTCCTGAATGCCGTACGCCTCCGCCGTTTCCGGACCGATTTCAGTCAAAGGCTCCGGGACCATTTCTTTGAGTCCAGGCACATTGCGTTGCTGGCTGTGGGTGTAGTAGTAATTGCGGTTACCGGTGGTAAGTATCAGCGGATATTTATCCAGGAAAGCCTGTTCTTCCAGCATTGGGCTTCTTTCCGGCTCTTTATAATCGGGCAAGGGATTGAATCCGGCCTGCTCCAATGCATCGCTGTATATCTCGATTTTATAAGTTGGTGTGCGGAATAGTCCCTCGCTGATGCCGTAGGTTTTCTCCTGGTAATAGTCCCCTTCCGGTTTGTCATTGAGCAGATAATCGAAACTCAGGCCCGATGGCTCCAATTCGAAGCGCACCAGCTCTTCTTCCGACTGCCACGGAAAAACCTCGCCCAGCCCCATCCTTTTGGCCAGTTCCGTGTACAGTTTCCATTCCGACCAGCTTTCGTGAAGGGGCTCGATGCATTTTTTACGCAGCATCAGATAGGGGAGACAATGACAGACATTATAGGTGTAGGCCACTCCCCATTTCTCCAGGTGGGAGCAGGCCGGCAAAACATAATGGGCTTCTTTGGCCGTCTCACTCATGAACATGTCATGCACCACAAGCAGTTCCAACCTCCGGAAGGCCTCCGTAAAGGCATTGCTGTCGGGCATGGAGATGAGCGGATTGCCGCCGACCACAAAAAAGGCCTTTATCTTTTCCGGGATACTTTCCGGAACGACTGTCACAACGCCGTAGGGGCTTTTGCGGCCCCAGACCTCGAAAAATAAAGGATATTGATCGGCCCCCAGCGGTTCGCCTTCCACTTTCAATCCCACATTTCCGAAGGCCAGTCTGGGACTGATGACCCAGCCGCCTGGATTGTTGATATTTCCGGTGATCACTTGCAGGATGGAAAAAGCCCGGCTGTTCTGGGTTCCGTTGGCAGTCTGGTCCTGGGTACAGGTTCCCTGGTAAATACTGGCCCCTTTGATACCGGCAAACATCCGCGCAAGCTCCCTTATTTTGTCTGCCGGAACCCAGGTAATCTTTTCTGCCCATTCGGGTGTGTATTGCTTCACGTGGTCCACCAGTTGATCGAATCCGATGGTATGGGCGTCGAGAAAAGCCTGATCATGGAGCCCTTCGCCGATGATGACATTCATCATGGCCAGCGCAAGCGCACCGTCTGTGCCCGGCCTGATGCGTAAATACATCTCCGCCTTGTCAGCCAGGGGAATGCGTTTGGGATCAATGACCACCAGCTTGGCACCTTTTGCCAGATTTTCCTCCAGCTTCAGCTTCAGCGGAAAATCCGAGGCATCCGGATTATGGCCCCATAAAATATAGAGGTTGGTATCGAGCTCTTCTGTAGGATACTTGCCGAACGTGATCTGGCGGGTACGGATCCGCATCCGGTAGCAGACACTCTCTACGGAGAAAAAATTGGGAGACCCGTAGGCGGCCTTGAAACGCTGGGTTAATCCCGCCATTTCCAGGTTCTCGACCCCAATCGATCCGCTGAACACCCCCAACACCTGCGGCCCGTGGTCGGCTTTAAGCTGATTTAATTTTTCAGCTATCTCATCCAGCGCCTGATCCCAGCTGATGGGCTCAAACTTGCCGTTGACCCTTTTCATGGGCTGTTTCACCCGGTCCGTGCTATAGACATTCTCCAGGGCATACGCGCCTTTGGGGCATAAACGCCCTTTGTTTAAGGGGTGGGATTCTAGACCCTCAACCTTTACGGCTTTATCGTCTTCCACCGTGATTTTGGTACCACAGCTATGGTAACAGAGGGTGCAATCGGTTAAGATTTCCTTGCTTTCGACCATGGGATTCCTCCTTTATGCGGTTTTGCCTGAAGTGGCCTGATAAACATGGCAACGCGTTTACTTTGGTTGCATGGATATCCAGGCTCCTTCTTTGAGCAAACGCTTGGTATCTTCCAACATATGCTGGATTTCTGCTTTGGAAAAGCCCTGCAGATAAGTATTTATAAGTCTATCTTTCTCGGCGGCAATGTTTTTTATGGTCTGCCGTCCTTTCGGGGTGATTTCCAGCAGCGTGATACGCTCATCACTGGTATCGCTTCTTCGGATAATAAATCCGTCTTTTTCCAGCCTCTTGGCAATACCCGTCATGTTGGCACCGGATACGACCATGATCCGGCTGGTGATGCTGATTGTGTTGCGACCGTTTGGCGAATTGTCCAAGACCCTCAAAACGTTGTATTGCGGGAAGGTCAGGCCGTAATTTCTGAAGATGTTACCGGCATTTTTCTTATAAGATTCCGAGGCCTTAAGGATAGCGACCATTAGTTTTTCCTCGATTTCCAAGTCGCTTTTATACCCGCCCCAATCTTCTTTTATCTCCGGCATAATAAGAGCCTCCAATATTATTTAATACATTAACTTTTTATATATTAATAAAAACATTGTCAAGACAAAAACACCCTTGGCAATAATCGATGCAAGGGGTTCTGCTACAGTTTTGTTGGAGAAATGATTTCAATCTTGGCCAATTCGGCAAATAGCATGGATCTGCTGCTGTAGGCTTCTATTTGGATCCCCGATTCCGTGGGAATGACAAACTGTTAAACAGGTAAATTGCTAAAGCATTAAGCCATCGCCTCTTCCCGTCGTTCCCGCGAAAGCGGGAACCCAGTCAATGCCATCAGCTAACAGCCAAAAGCTATTCCTGGAATCCCATCCCCTTTTCCAAGGGGACAGGCCTCCATGGGAATGACGGGAAGGATCAGGTGAAGCAATAAGCGACCAGGCATAGGCCACAGCTGCTTAAGGCTGCAGGCTGATTATCCTGGCATCCCGGCGTCCCAGCAGATGCTTGTCATCCCCGAGGAATCAGGGATCCAGTATACGAGCATCGGACCCATAAAATGCCCCTTGACAGAACATTTTACTTAGTATATTAACTATTAATCTATTAAGGTTCTATGGGTTGCAAATTAGAACCTCTGTCAATACAAACTAATTGCGGCGGCCGCCATCCAAATTACGGCAGCCCGCTTTCTAATTGTTTTTGCAAAAACGTCCGCAAGCAGTTAATAACAAAAGGTACTGGAAATGAGGTACGCAGAAACAGGGGTCAATTTAGAAGTTGACCTTACCCGGGGCAATATAGAAAAGGTTGAAACCGACCCCAAAGATACCGAGCTTTTACTGGGTGGCCAAGGCACGGCTGCCAAAATATTGTTCGATCGGGTCCCTCCGAATGTGGAACCCTTTTCTCCCGACAACCTGCTCATTTTCAGCAGCGGCCTTCTGCACGCCACGCCCGTTCCGGCAGCCAACCGTGTTGCCGTAAATACCTTCTCGCCCCAGACAAATCTCATGTCGCACTCATTGATGGGGGGATTTTTTGGACCGGAAATGAAACATGCCGGTTACGACAAAATCATTATTCGCGGTAAAGCCGACGACCTCGTGTATTTGTGGATCCATAACGACAACGTGGAAATCCGGGATGCTGCCCACCTGAGAGGAATGGGGACCACCGAAACCGGTAATTACCTGAAAAAGGAATTAAAAGACGACAAGGTCCAGGTGGCAGCCATCGGTCTGGCCGGTGAAAACCGGGTTTATACCGCATCCATTGATCACGGGCATTCCAGTGCATCCCGGGGTGTCGGCGTTATCATGGGCGATAAAAGGCTGAAAGCCATCGCCGTGCGGGGAACCAGGGATATCCACGTCGCCCATCCGACCGAGCTGTTTGAAAAATGCATGTCCATACATAAGAAAATTGCGGAAAGCGACGGCTGCGGCGACTGGATGGCGGTGGATGAAGACGACAGCTTCCATCACAACCATTTTGCCTGGGGCAACGCCCGCACCCGGCGGCTCGATTTCTGGAGCGACGAACTTCAGGAGCGGTGGACCAGGCTGAAATACGATCATATGGACCGGCAGACCGCCTGTTACAACTGCCCTAAGCAGTGCCGCAATGTCATCAAATACCCGGGTCGCAAAAGGTTCGGGTACAAATGCTACGGGAAAGATACCTATCATATGGCCGCCTACAAGGAACTGGATTTCAGCTATGAAATCCTCGGAGTCGCTCAGGAATATGGCCTGGACTCCTATTCCACGCCGCAGGTATTGGCTTTTGCCCTCGAGCTGTACGAAGACGGCATTTTGACCGATGAAGATATGCCCGGTCTGCCCGAAGACAGCGGCGATCGATTCTTCTACCTGATGGAGAAAATCGTGCGTCGTGAAGGAATCGGGGACATACTGGCAGACGGCGTCTATTGGGCCGCTCGCCGAATCGGAAAAGGGGCTGAAAAATACGACCACAACACCACCAAAAAATTCGAGCAGCTGCCCATCAAGCTCGGCAAGGTGAATCCCGCCTATTTCCTCATGATCGCCACGGGTGAAAAAATGAGCATCACCCAGATCGAAGGCTCCTTTCCCCAGGATCCCCTGAGGACCATGGTCGAAAGACAGGCCTTCGTCGACAAATGGGAGGCTGTTCCGGACCAGAAGTTTAAAGACTATTTCCTGAATTGGGAAAAACGGAATGTCATGTCCACCCAGGCTTTCTGCGACATCGTCGACTGGAATGAGGCCATGCACTACATCGATGACTCCCTGGGGTTATGCGGCTTCGTGTCGTCTTTCCGGGGTCAATTCGGGGGTGATATAGCCTACCACATCAATAATATACCCGAGTTTATCGAACTTGCCACCGGCATTCAGATGGATAAAGCCAAACTTTGGGAAAGCTTTCAAAGAATCCGCACGCTGGTCAGAGCCGTCAACGTCAGCAGGGGCCTGCGCCGCAAGGATGAACGCCCCCCCGAAGATCACTGGGTTGTTCGAGACGAGGAAATGGAACAGCAGCTGCTATCCGATTATTATGAGTTCAAAGGGTGGAATGAAGACGGGGTTCCCACCAAAGAGATGCTGGAAAAACTGGGCCTGGATTATGTAAGCACTTATTTTCAGGAAAACGGGATTTGGAATGAAAGTTGTTAAGAACATAAAAGTAGATGTCGATAAATGCACAGGTTGCCGGTCTTGCGAGATGGCCTGCTCCGCATTTCACGCCGAGCCGCGCTACAGCAGTCTTAATCCGGCCAGATCCCGGATTCGGGTCTATATGGACGAGATAAACGATTTGTATATCCCGGTCCGCGGCGGCCATTACACCCGGGCGGAATGCAACGGCAGGAACCTTTATCAAATTGACGCCAAGGGCTACGCCGAGTGTGCCTTTTGTTCGGCCGTCTGCCCCTCGCGGGACCGGTTCAAGCAGCCCGATTCAAATCTCCCCCTCCATTGCGATATGTGTGAAGATGACCCGCCGCTGCCGGAGCCCATGTGTGTTCAAGCCTGCAAATTCGGCGCATTGATTTATGAGGCCCGAGAGGAACCGGGCGTGGAGGAGACGGATCAGCGCGAAGAAGATGAAATCGGGCTGGAAGCATTGGCAGACAGGTATGGATTACAAAAAGTCATTGAGACCCTTTCCCGAATGTCACCGACCACGGAATAGGTTGTGGCCAATAAGGACAGAATGACCCAACAAAATACTTTTTCACGTCGGGATTTCCTCATAGCAGCTAGTGCTGCAACTGTAGGAAGCCTAATAGAACCTCTCGATAATTGGGCCGCCGTGCCTAGTGAACCGCACCAGATGCCCACCCGTCCCCTTGGTAACACCGGGATAGATGTACCGATCCTATCTTTTGGGGGGAGCGTCAACCTGCCGCAGTTAATGTTAAGACAGGCGTTTAAATGGGGCGTTACTTACTGGGATACCGCCCATTCCTACATGGGAGGAAACAGCGAAAAACTTATCGGCAAATATTTGATGAAGTATCCCCAGGATCGTAATCAGATCTTTTTAGTTACCAAATCCTATGCCTGGGACGCCGATGGAATGGAGGCGGATTTAAATCAATCTCTCGATAGAATGAAAACCGACCATGTCGATCTTTTCTTTGTGCACAGTGTCACTGGTATTGACGAACTGAACGACGCAAAGAAAACCTGGGCCGAAAAGAAAAAAGCCGAGGGTAAATTTCGACTATTCGGATTCAGCACCCATTCGAATATGGAAGCCTGCATGCTGGGCGCTGCGAAACTCGGCTGGATCGATGCTATCATGATGTCCTATAATTTTAGGCTTATGCAAATGGATGATATGAAAAGGGCCGTAGACGCCTGTGCCAGGGCCGGGATTGGGCTGGTAGCAATGAAAACTCAGGGGGGCGGCTCATTAAATACCAGTACTGACACCGAACCCGATCTTGTTGACAAATTGCTGAAAAAAGGATTCACGGGTGCTCAGGCCAAATTAAAAGCGGTTTGGGAAAACCCGAATATCGCTAGCATTTGCTCGGAAATGCCGAATATGCGCATCCTTATGGAAAATGTGTCGGCCGCGTTGAACCGCACCCGACTTTCAAGCGGCGACCAGAAACAACTGCAGCGATATGCGCATGAAACCCGGCGGGATTACTGTAAAGGGTGTGCCCACATCTGTGAAGCGGCTGTAGATGGTGAGGTGCCCATAAGCGATATCATGCGTTTTTTGATGTACTGGACGAGCTATGGCGATCGCAGCCGTGCAGCGCAATATTTCAATCAAATATCTGTCAAGCGCCGCGCAGAAATAGCTAATTTGGATTATTCGGCAGCAGAAAAAAATTGCCCTCAGCAAATGCCCATCGGCCCCATCATAAGATCGGCTTTAAGCGAATTTCCCATTTAACCTGCCGGTGATGCCTAAGCAAAATTTTTCCCGAATCATCTAAAGTTAAAAAGTTGGCCTATTTATCCAGAAGCTGCTCCCCTTCGAAATTCAACTCAATCATGATATTGGTGGGATCGTCGAAAAACAGCTGCGTCAAATCTAGTTCGGGGATGTAGGATGGTCTGTATTTAACCTTTCCTTGGAGCTGGCGTGTTTGCGAAATCGCTTGATGTGATCGATTAATCCCACTTAGGCATCCATATATATTAGTTGTCAACCTATCATCCCGTTTCATGTATGAACTGATTTGTATAGCCAATTAAATAAGCCTCTGGTATATGCTGGTTGTGGGTAGGCGGAAAAAGGGAAGAAAATGAGACTACAAAGTCAGCAGAAAATAGAGCTTAGGGGCAAAAAAATAATCGGGGGCAAAATCCCGCTCATATGCCTGCCCATTGTGGCCGGAGATAAAGCCGGCCTGCTGTCCCAGGCCGAAGTGCTGCGGAACCTGTCTCCGGATTTGCTGGAATGGCGGTTGGATGCCTTTCATCATCCAGACGATGTTGCCCAGTGTATTCAGGCACTAGCCGATCTACGCTCAACCATCGGATCGATACCTCTGATCCTCACCTGCCGAATTGAATCTGAAGGCGGCGTTCAAAAGGTGTCCCCGGAAAACAGATTAAACCTGTTCAGATCATGCATGCAAACTGGCATGGTTGATCTTGTTGATATTGAATTGCGCAATGATTCGTCCTTTATCCGAGACGCATTCAAAAAAGCCGATCAACATGACACCAAGATAATATTATCTTTTCATGATTTTGAGAAAACGCCCGAGGAGGAAATTATTATTAATAGACTGGTTCGCGCTCAGGAAATGGGTGGCCATATCGCCAAAGCTGCCGTTATGCCAAAGAGTCACAACGATACGCTGGTGCTGTTAAATGCAACCCTGAAGGCCAGGACAGAAAATATGCAGATACCCATGATAACCATGTCCATGGGCGAACTCGGCATTATGACGCGCATTGTGGGCGGGCTTTTCGGTTCGGACATTACATTTGCAAAGGGAGTGGACGCCTCATCTCCAGGCCAAATTCCAATCGAAAGGCTTAGGAGAGCGATACCCGCACTTTATAGTCCCGATTAATCTGTAATTTGAGGTTTTACAATCATAGCTGATGGTTACGCTTTAAGTTTTCCTCGGTTTTTTTCAAGTCGGCCTATAGCCACGGAGGTGCAAAGGCCGATGAGCCCGGCAGCGACAAGTACCCAGGGCGCTCCGTGCCACCCACCGAAGATGCCCACCGCCACCGCCAGGGCAGGGGCCATGAGGAGGGTCCCCATGTTGGATCCCTGCATGAGGAACCCGTTTGCCGCACCGATGTAGGCCTTGCCCGGAGAGTGAAACGGCACTGCCGCCAAAAGGGTACCGGGTATCAGTCCACCAAAAAAGCTGTAGCCGAGACAGAACAGAATTCGCACGAACAGAGGCGTGGCACTGAAATAAACACCCACGGTGAATGCTGTAGCCACGATAAACACCAAGAACAGGACCGCCCACCGGGGTACGTTTTTTTGTGAAAGCAAACCGCCAACAATGTTGCCCGGGATATTAACCAGCACGGCCAGCGCCGTCCACAGGGAGGCACCCTCAGTTCCCATACCCACCTGCTCAATAAAAAAGGTGGGCAGAAAACTCATCAAAGCCATCCACTGCCCGGCGTAGCAAAAGAAACAGAGGGAAAGCAGCAATAGACCGGGAGTGGTGAAAACGATTTTCACGGTCCCTGCAAGGTTGCCGGCATGCTGTGAGCCGGTTTTACGAATCTGTGGAAGAGGTGCCGTGGAGATGACAAACAGAGACAGAACTGCCAGGCAGATCAACCCGTTGAGAAACCACAGGCCGCGCCATCCCACCCTGGCAACCACGTAAGGCGATAGAAATAGCATCACAGCGATTCCGGTTGGCATATAGGTACCCCAGAAACCGAGAATCAGGCGCAGGTGACGGGGCTGAGCGATGTGCGTGATCAGTGAGGGGGCGGACAGGATGGTGCAAAAGAACCCAATGCCTTCCAGGAATCGCGAGGTGATAAACACACCGGGATTGGAGGTATATCCGCCGGCGACACATCCCAGCAGCATCAGGGACAGACCCGTAATGATCAGGCGCCGGTATCCTATCCGGTCGGCGAATGCTCCCATCAAGACCCCTACCAGAGCGCCGATAACATTGAGCATGGAGATCACCCAGCTGGCCGCAAACAAGGTGAACTGCATGTCGGTCCTAAGTACGGGTAAAACCCCGGGGACTTTCCCCACCTGAAAGGAGGATACCACACCGGTTCCAATCAACACGACAACAACAGTCCAAGGGGTTACGCCTGTGCTTCGCAAAAAATCGCTCCATTTATATTTTAGCATGTACTGCCACGGTCTCATCCATGATGAAGACGCCAGTGAAACTTATGAGGCTCGATAAATACTTAAGATATCTGAACCGTGGACTGTTGCCCATAGGATTTTATTTCGGTTGATCCCTTCACGCTGAAATACTCTGGTGAATATTGCATGATTTATCTACTCTCGGTAATAAATCATCTGGTTAGAGCTTGCCAGGAGTTGACCGTCATCGCTCCAGATACCGGCATTCTGGTCGCAGTAGCCGTTTCTGAAATTCAAGGAGCGGGCGGTTCCGAGTAGATATCGGTCTGCTTGTTCAGCTATCAGGGCCGCATCGGCATGAAAGTAGGTTGATAGTGATATGGTACTGCAGGGTACCAGCCGGCGCCTGCGAATCAGGATGCGGGGGTAGAAACAGTCGCAAATCGAAGCCAGGGCAGGGAAATCCAGGACCCGCGACGGCTCGTCCCTGATCCACAGGCAGGTTTTAGAATCCGCCTGTTCACGGCCATCGAATTCAATAGACAGATCTCCGTATACAAACCGCATATCATAGCGATGAACCCAGGCAGGCAGGATGGTCAGATCCTGACAAGGCAGGGTTTCGGGCAAAGGCAGGTCCCCAGGTGGGGTCGCCTCGGGTGAGGACCAGGTGTTTCGGCGGTATGCAAAGACTGCCGTGGCCGTGGTGGTCACGTCACCGCCGCTTTTCATCTGCATGGTCCAGTGCTGGGTAGAGCGGTTCGTGCGGACGGCCTCGGTTTTGATTTCAAAGTCGCCTTCTGCAATGGCGCTGACGAAATTGACGGTCAATGCGATGGGTTCACCGATCCTGGCGGGATGCCGGATCACCACATTCAGCAGGGTTGCGCAGGTAATCCCGCCATAAGGACCGACCATATTGCCATACGCCGGATTCGTGGCCCCGGCGTAACGATTTTCATCGATGCGTGTCAATTGGATTGCCTGGTCAAAGAGATGCATGCAAAAAGTGCCTTCTTCAGAAAATGGCCGCCGTCTTAAATATCAAAAATGCGTTTTGCATTTTCGTGTAAAAACAAGTCCCGCACTTCTTGGCTTAGTTCAAGCGTGCCAAGATCTTCAAGACATTTTGCCGGGGTAATCATGGGATAATTGGTTCCGAAAAGGACTTTTTTCTTACCATTCGTCTGCATGTATTGTACCAGTTCCACTGGAAACCGTTTGGCTGTGTAGGCAGAGGTATCGATAAACACGTTCGGATGTTTAGTGGCCACGGCAATCATTTCCATGGTCCAGGGATATCCGATGTGACCACATACAATTTTAAGTTCGGGGAAATCCAATGCCACCTGATCGATATAGGGAATAGGACGCCCCGGTTCCGAAGGGCAGAGTGGCCCCGTATGACCGACCTGCAGACATACGGGAATATTTTGTTCGACACATTCGGCAAATACAGGATAGTATCTTCGATCGGTCGGCACCAGGTTCCAGAACCACTGAACCATGCGAATGCCCTTAAAGCCGAGTTCTCCAACACACCGTTTAACTTCCCGCACGGCATCCATGGGTTTGTACAGGTTAACCGAGCCGACACCTGCAAAGCGATCCGGAAAGCGCTTTACCGTAGCAGCCACCTCGTCGTTGGAAATCAGTTCTCCGCGGGGTCCGCACCAGGCGCAAATCAAACCCTTTTGCACCTGGCCTTCATCCATGGCACTCACCGTAGCATCCACGGGTATTTCTTCAGTTACCTTGTCAATTCCCATCCAGCGTCTAAGCGACGCAAACATGTCATGATTGATAAAATCCAGGTTTGGATGCTGCATCCATGCATCGATGATTTTCCGTTCTTTGTTCATTGGCTTTCCTTCTCAGTAAAATTCATTGCCCTCCGGCCAACTCGGTATATCTTTCTTGATTGCGGTCCATTAAATACGGGTACTGCGCTCTTATGTTCTCCATATGCATCATATCCACCGTACCGGTCAGAACGTCCGGCTTTGTTTTGAGTTTATGCAGGCAAGCCTTATCGCCGTCCACAAACGGAGGGCAGAATGCGGTTCCGCCGTTGTTTGGGCCGGCCCAGTTCGTGCTCATGATGTAGATTGTATTTTCCACCGCTCTGGTTGTTACGAAGGTGTGCCAGGTAAAATAGCCTTTATCCCGCGGCCATCCACCCGGATGGAGCAGCAGCGAAATTCCTTTTTCCACCGCAAGGTGGCGGGTCAGCTCCGGAAATCGAATATCATAGCAAATACACAGACCCACCCGCACGCCGAAAACGTCGAAGACCCCAATCGGTCCTTTGCCGGCCTTGAAAAAGCGCTTCTCGTAGCAGTCGCCGGTGCTGCATACATGCCACTTATCATATTTTACTACAATAGTGCCGGTCGGCCCGACGACGGCCGCCGCAATGGTGAACTCGTCTGGGCTTCGCCTGCGTGGAAAGCTGTAGCATATATAGCAGCCGAGGTTCTTGGCAAGACCGGAAAAGGCTTCAAAACTCGGCCCGTCCCAATTTTCAGCGAGGTCCACAAGCCGGTTGAAAGCATTTTCGCCGTATCCGGAACTGGAAAGCTCGGGCAGCACATATATATCATGGCCCGGTGCTGAGCGAATCGCATCTATTGCCGTCTGAATATTGGCTTCTCGATTACCGATGTTCGGTGTTATCTGGCAACCCGCAACTGTAATTGGTTTGACTATGGTCATTGCTGCCTTTCTGGCTCCTCCTACCTGGACCGCGTCAACTATTGTCCAGACGGTGTCCGGTTCAGTACTCGGCCGGAATTACCTTTAACAGGATCTTATTCACAATAAACCGGGGTAATATCCGATTCAGCATAATGCCTATTTTCAAAGAAGTTGGGAATAGATACTCTTGAATTTCCCGGTCGAAAGCCTTTAAGATGTGCTGCGCTGCTTGGGCTTCACTCATGGCAAAAGGCTTTGGAATTCCATCGCCCTTATTATTATCGGTATTCACGAACCCGGGACAAAGCGTAAGCATTTTAATGTTGTAGGGTTTTAATTCAATTCTGGCTGTATCTAAAAAAATTCGACAAGCTGCTTTTGCAGCTGAGTATTGCCCTTGCATGGGCAGCCCGAGAAAACCCGCCAACGAATTTGTATTGGCAATAATCCCCCCCGTTTGCTGTTTTTTCATCTGACGGACAAGCGGGGTAAAATAGTTTATCATCGTATCATAATTCACGCGCATATTTTGTTTAATCTCGCCTGTAGAAGCTGTAGCTGTATTAAGAGGCGGCCCTGCACCAACATTCAACAGCGCGGCATCAACACGACCAAATTGGTGAACTGTCTCGTTTACAATTTTTTCTGCTTGTTCTTCATCTAATGCGTTTCCCGGGATGGCCAAGACGTCACTACCGTTCGCTTGTATACCTCTCGCCACTTCTGTTAATAGTTCTTCACGCCGGGCTGTGATAACAATTCGATTTTGACGACTACTCAAGGCCAATGCGACTGCTTTACCGATACCGGATGAAGCACCTGTAATTAAGATCGCCTTTTGATGCATATCCATTCTGTGGGTCCAATTCTACTTGCGGATTATTCTTATATTTATAAAAATGTTCAAGAATCGTCTTGTTAACACGCCAGGGGGGGACAAACAACAGCCAATCGCAGCCGACCGTATAATTGGGCGGCATATACATACCGCCGCTGTCCGGATCGATCGGCCCCGTAGAGCGATTGGTGGAACACAGGTACAGTATTTTCCTCAGTAATGAAATTATTTCTGAAAATCAGGAGGGTTAGTATGCCGTACGTAAACATCAAAATCACAAACGAAAATGTTACCCCAGAGAAAAAAGTCAAACTGATTGAAGGTGTCACTCAGCTTCTGGTGGATGTACTCGGTAAAAATCCGGCCACGACTGTGGTTGTAATTGATGAAGTCAATACCGACAACTGGGGTATAGGCGGAACGTGCGTAACGGAAATACGAAAGCGCAGCACATGAACGCAATCAAATTCTAGGAATGGTCCCTACCGTTGCCATGACCGTCAGCTATACGGTGAATCCGTATTCTCGCATTGGTCCACTATTAATGAACCGGGCCATGCCTGTCTTCATTTTTCGGAATTTATATTTTTGATAGAATCCTTCTTTCCCGGGCGATGCATACAGTATAACGTTGCAGTGCGAAACCTTGGATAGAATGTTTTTCACGATAATTTTCCCGATTCCCTTTCCCTGGAAATCAGGGACAACGGCACAATCATAGATAGCGGCTTGATAGGCGCCATCGGATATTGCTCTTCCAAAACCAATCATACGATTGTTGTGAAATACAAAAACCGTGACATAGCTGTTTTTGAAAGCTTTTTCATGCAGGTCGGGCTCATAATGGCCCATTTCAACATCTTTCAATGTGCTTGATACAACTTTCCAATCCACATTTGAACAATTCAATCTGACTTCAATATCCATAAATACCCTCTATGTATTCCGTTTGAAATGAAACTTAGCAATATGCCAATGGTTTTCCTGGGTTGTAAAAAATAAAAATACCATTGCACCATGGCCGTAGTCTTATTTTATCCTGCGGTAATGATTCTGGACCATTGCATTCAAAAAAACTTCCGTATTCACATGCTCAAATGCAATCGGCTCAGGCAACTCTCCAAACAGTTGTATGCCACCGCCGAGCATTATTGGGATGATAGTAATAATCATCTCATCAATCAAATCTTCCCTTAGAAAGTTTTGTACGGTAACGCCGCCGTCGATGTAAAGGTGTCTGTATCCTTTCTGATGAATGGACCCCATAACGTCTGCAGGAGAACCCTTGATCGGTTCAACCTTGCCTTCATACCCCTCAGGGATTGACTTTATAGAATTGCTCAGAACGAACACCGGCTTACGGTATGGCCAGTCACCATCAAAACTGCAAACCGTTTCAAACGTTTTTCGACCCATAACGATGCCGTCAATACGGTCAATTAAATCCGTCCACCCAAAATCCAAGTTTTCAGGGTTGGGTATGGACTGCAGCCAATCCAGCCCGCCATCTTTATCTGCTATATACCCATCTAAACTGGTTGCCATAAAAACGATATTCGACACGTTTTCCTCCTACTTTTATATAAAAACCACCCTGGCACCGGTACTTAAACATTGATTTATCAATTGGTTTCACTTAATACACTTCTCGGGGTTTGTCGAATGAATGGGAATTTGCCTTTAAGCTAATGTAATCAACCGGCTCTATTCTTGAAAGAGGTGATAAACATGACCGTGACTGCCGCCTTTGATAATGAAAAATATATCCAGGAGCAAAAATCCGAAATCCTTGAACGGGCAAAAAAGTTCAGCAATAAACTCTACCTTGAATTCGGCGGCAAACTCTTGTTTGACTACCATGCCGCTCGCGTGCTTCCCGGCTATGACCCCAATGTCAAAATGAGGCTTCTCCAGGCGTTGAAAGACAAAGCGGATATTCTGCTTTGCATTTATGCAGGCGATATCGAACGCAAAAAAATGCGGGCTGATTTTGGGATAACTTACGATTCAGATGCCATGAAACTAATCGACGACCTCCGGGGCTGGGGCGTCGACGTTCTGGGTGTTGTCATTACCCGATTTGAAAACCAGCCGTCGGCCCTCCAGTTTAAATATAAAATGGAGAGAAGGGGGCTGAGGGTATATACCCATAAATACACCAAGGGGTATCCGACGGATGTGGATTTAATTGTCAGTGATGAAGGATACGGTGCCAATGAATTTATCGAGACCACCAAGCCGATTGTCATTGTGACCGGCCCCGGCCCCTGCAGCGGGAAACTGGCCACGTCTCTTTCCCAGGTCTATCACGAATACAAACGTGGTGTTTTTGCGGGCTATGCCAAGTTCGAAACATTTCCCATCTGGAATTTACCGCTGAAGCACCCGGTAAATATCGCCTATGAAGCCGCCACAGCGGACATCAGGGATTTTAACCTGATAGACCCTTTTCATCTGGAGGCTTATAATCATAGGACGGTCAACTACAATCGTGATGTGGACGTGTTCCCGGTTCTAAAGCGAATTCTGGAAAAAATCAGAGGAGGGGATTCGTTTTACCAATCTCCTACGGATATGGGCGTCAATCGCGTCGGTTTTGCCATCACGGACGACGACGCCACCCAGGAAGCGTCCAAACAGGAACTTATTCGACGGTATTTCCGATATCGGTGCGAGTACGTTATGGGACTGACAGACCAAGAAACGGTTCAACGAACTGAACTTTTAATCAAGGATCAGAACCTGGAACTGGAATACCGACGGGTGGTTGAACCGGCCCGGACTGCCGCCATAAAGGGAAAGGAGAACGGTCGGGGCAACGAAGGGATTTTTTGTGGAGCCGCCATCGACCTGGGAAACGGTACCATAGTGACCGGCGACAATTCACCCCAGTTTCATGCGGCCTCAAGCCTTATTCTGCACGCCATTAAACATTTGGCTGGAATTCCGGAAAAAATTAAACTGCTGCCGAACAATATTGTTGACTCGGTTCTAAAGCTCAAAACCAACGTGCTAAATGAAAAGACACTTAGTCTTGATCTGATGGAAACCCTGATTGCACTCAGCATCAGTGCAACCACCAACCCTGCCGCTCAGTTGGCCATGGAAAAATTGGAAGAACTTCAAGGGCGTGAGGTTCATATGACCCATATCCCGACACCGGGTGATGAGGCTGGATTGAGACGGCTCGGCGTGAACCTTACCAGTGATCCTAATTTTTCAACAAAAGATCTTTTCATCTCGTAGCTCGATTCCGACAATCCGCAATCGCTTCTCTCGAAAAACCGTTTATTCAACATGAGCCTTTGTAAGACGGCAGCCATGCCCACCATTGTGTTCATTGCAGAAATTTTGTGGCTTCAGATCGGCCCTTTCCTGAACATGCTCTACTCGAAAAGGAGGATACTATGAAAATCTTGAATGTAAAAATGTCCGACAAATCATTGTCCATCGAAGAGGTGCCTTCTGAATATGCCGGCTTGGGCGGTAGAGGATTGACCTCCGTCATGATCAACAGGGAGGTGCCGCCAACCTGCGATCCACTGGGACCCGAAAATAAACTGATATTCGCGCCCGGTATACTAAGTGGGACACCTTTGGTAAACACGAGCCGTATTTCCATCGGCGCCAAAAGCCCGTTAACCGGTGGTGTTAAAGAAAGTAACGCCGGTGGAACCGTCGGGGCCGCCTTAGGAAGAATGGATGTCACCGCTATCGTCATATCCGGATGCGCACGCACGGAAGAATTATTCATATTAAAAATCGACCAGAGCGGTGAACCATCACTCGAATCGGCAAACGAATTAAAAGGCATTCGTACCTACTCAACTGCCAAAAAGTTGCTGGCGTCATATGGTGAAAAAATCGGCATCATGTGTATTGGGCCGGCTGGTGAAATGGGGCTGAAATCGGCCTCCATTCAAACAACGGATGTGGACGGCCGGCCTTGCCGTGCTGCCGGTCGCGGAGGACTGGGCGCTGTCATGGGTTCCAAAGGGCTGAAAGCGATTGTCGTTGATACAAGCATCGGGCGTAATGGAGACCTCGCCGATCCGGAGGCGTTCAAAACGTCGGCCAGACAGTTTGCAGACGCTGTGAAAAAAAATCCTTTCTCCGGACATGCTTTAAGGGACATCGGAACGGCCGTATTAGTCGGTGCAGTCAACGGTATTGGCGGGTTTCCATGCTTCAATGCGACCAAAGGTACCATGAAAGGTTGGGAAAAAATCTCAGGGGAAACTATGGCCGAAACGATCAAGGCGCGTGGGGGTAAAACAGCGCACATGGGCTGTAGCCAATGTATCATCCATTGTTCAAACGAATATGTCAATGAAGCCGGGGAGTATATGACTTCCTCTTTGGAATATGAAACCATCTGGTCCATGGGCGGAATGACCGGAATCACGGACTTGGACACCATCGCCCGGCTTGACTATCTCGCCGATGACATCGGTCTGGACACCATGAATACCGGCGTTGCAATGGGTGTTGCCATGGATGCCGGATACAAGCAATTTGGCGACCATAAGGCTGTGCTTGAAATGATGGAGGAGATAGCGGCAGGCACAATATTCGGCAAAGTACTTGGCAATGGACCGGCTGCAGTAGGGAAGCATTTGAACCATAAACGCATTCCGGTTGTAAAAAATCAGAGCATCGCAGCCTATGACCCGCGGGCTATGCCCGCCAACGGTGTGACCTATGCAACTTCTCCCATGGGTGCCGACCACACCGCCGGAAATCTTGTTGGGTCATATTTGGCCGGCGTGCTTGACATCGATGACAATCAGAGGCAAGTCGCAGCAAGCAGAAAATCTCAGGTGAGCGTGGCGGCCCTAGACTGCACCGGTTTGTGCTTACTTGCAGGGGGTGCGCTCGCGGGCGAAGCGCTGGACGCATTTTTCAGGATGATCCAAATAAGGTTGGGGAGTGATTTTGATGCCCAAACTTATAACAACCTGGGGGAAAAAGTGATTACGGCTGAATTGGAGTTCAATCGTAAAGCAGGTCTCAGCAACCAGGACGATCGCCTGCCTGAATTTTTCTACAAGGAAGAATTGAGTCCCAATGCCAATATTTTCAAAATTGAAGAAACGGAATTAGACAGTACTTTTTAAATTTAAATAAGGTTATACGGATAGCCGCTTTGATTTTTTAATATTTTTGGAGAATATGACATGAATAAAAGTCAAGCTTCGGCATCTAAATTTCGGTGGGTGATAATTATCTCCTCATTCATCATCATGATGGTCATTAGCATTTATCAGTATTCCTGGTTTCTATTTGCCTACACAATTGAAAAGAATTTTGCCTGGAATCCCGCAACGATTGGAATGACGTTTACGGTGTTCGCATACGCCGCTACCTTTGTGCAGCCGTTTTCAGGCTATATGGCCGATTCATACGGTCCTCGAATAATGGCGCTGGCTGCTTCTTTTCTTGCCGGAATAGGATTTATATTGTGTTCGTTTGCATCCGTGCCCCAGGTGCTCTATCTATTCTATGGCCTCGGCGGGTTAGGCGTCGGGGTGCTCTATGGTATCTCTACAGCTTGTGCGGTAAAATGGTTTCCTGAAAAGCGTGGTTTTGCTGCGGGACTGGTTGTTTTTGGGTTTGGTGCGGGAACGGCAATTTTTAACTTCTTTATTCAAGGCTTACTTGAATCCAAAGGACTCAGTTCAACATTTTTATGGATCGGATCTTTCATGATGATTATTTTAACGCTTCTATCATTGCTATTGAGTTATCCGACTCAAGAATGGTCACCCCCCTCTAAAACAGAGAATGAAAAATCAAAGAAGGTCCTTAATTATAAACCCATTGAAATGTTAAAAACCTATCAATGGTTTCTGATCTATTTTTCGTTTGCCGGAACGGTCTCGATTGTGCTCATGTTCGGCGCTCAGATGAAAATGTTGGCCCGTGAGTACAATCTTCCTGAGATCTATTTTAATTGGGTACTGGTATTGTTTCCTCTGGCCAACGGGTTGAGCAGAGTCTTTGCCGGTGCGGTTTCCGACAAAATCGGAAGGGAAAATACAATGATGTTGTTTTACTCTATGCTAGGTCTCGCCATTTTTGCCTTCGTCTTGCTGGCACACATACCGGTGCTGTTTGTATTAATTGTCTTTACGGCATCATTGCTCGGCGGGGCCCCCTTTGCACTGTATCCTGCGACTGTCGGAGATTACTATGGTGCCAAGTACGCCACGACAAATTACGGAATTACCTATACCGCCAAAGCCTGGGCCGGATTAATATCCGGCTGGTTGAGCGGGTATTTCCTGATAAAATTTGGTTCTTACCAACTCGCACTTGTTATCGTGGGAGTATGCAGTTTGATTGCGGCAGCCCTTTCCAATCGAAAAATGTTAAAAACCCCGCAAAAAAATATTGATTAAAGGATTAGTTAAATACCCCACCTCTTAGCCTTAACCATCTTGGCTATTCTTCGATAATGATTTCATATGTCACCGGCGCGGCCTTTTGCAGCATGGCGCTGACGCCGCAGTAGCGTTCCTGACTCAAATTGACTGCTTTTTCCACTTTTTCACGGGGCAGGTCTTTGCCTTTTAATCGATAGACGAGCTTGATGGTTTTAAACACCATGGGATGCTCGTCGGATACGTCCGCTTCGGCCTCAACCGAAAAATCATCCGGTTCAACCTTCATCTTTCTAAGAATACTGATGACGTCCATGGCCGTGCAGCCGGCCAGGGCGGTGAGTGTCAACCCTTTGGGTTTGGGTCCTTTGTCCTGTCCGCCAAACTGTTCGGCGGCATCGATGGGAACCTCATGTCCGTCCAACTCACCCATAAAATGCATTTGATTTCTTAATGTGACCTTTGACTTCATTAACTACCTCCCTTCGAACTTGACACCTTTCCGGCCGACATTGGTCAAACCTGTAAGCGCGTCATTGGTAGCAAAGATTTCATTCAAATGAGCCAGCTCTTCTTTGAGCCCCTCTTTCAATGATTTTTCGTAACCGGCGTCCATGATTCGGTTTACAAATTCCAGGGCCAGCGGTGCTTTGGTTGCTATGATTTTAGCAGTTTTGGCCTTGAGCTGGTCATCGCTGTCAAGATGTTTACCGCCCAACCAAGCCGGAATGTTCGCATCCGAAAAAAGCGCCTGGATTTCCTGCCAGGTTTCAGGCAGGCTCTCGGTTGGGCGCCCCTTTCGGGGTATTATTTTTTCGACATTAATCAGCTCCATTATTTTTTCATCGATCTCATGGGGTTCAAAGACATAGTCCACCAAACCAATGGCCTCCGCATCTGTGGCTGACACAATCTTTCCTGTAAAAACGAGGTATTTTGCCAACTCCTTGCCCACATATCGGCTGGTACGCTGCGTTCCCCCCAGACCAGGATATATGCCGATGCCGGTCTCCGGAAAGCCCATGACCGCCTTGGGGGTGGCTACAATGACATCGGCGGCCATGGCCAGCTCCAGCCCCCCGCCCAAAGCGAGCCCCTCCATTTTCGCGACCACGGTTTTCCGGCAATCATCGATGCGGTTGAGGACTTCCTGGCCATAATAAGTAAAATCATAATTATCCGAAAGCCGGTCTTCCCGGATACAATCGATAAAGAATTTTATATCGGCACCGGCCACAAACGCTTTGCCGGCCGCCTCGATGATAATGGCCTTGGTTTGTGAGTCGGCTTCAGCTTCTGTAAAGGCTTCGTCCAGTTGTTTAACCACAATCTGGTTGAGTGCATTCAGTGCATCCGGTCGGGATATCCTGACTCTACCCACCGCGCCATCCTGGATATATTTCACATAGCGTATATCCCAGGGCAGACCCATTTCCTTTTGTACACTCAGGGCCTCGGGCACCTTGACATCCGGATACGGTTTTAACAGGTTTGTTACAATGTCATACGCTTTGTCAACTCCCATGTCGTTCATGACCTCGAATGCGCCCTTACGCCATCGCAATCCGACCTTGGCGCCCACATCCGCATCCATGATGTCGGTAACGCCCTCATCCAGCAAAGAAGTCGTGGTATAAAAGACGGACCCCAGCAGGCGTTCTTTAACCGCATCAAATTTATCCGCCTCCACTTTGCCCTCCAAGTCCCATTCCACCCCGGACTCATATTGGGCGGCCAGGCCATTGGATACGCCATAAAAATCTCCCAGTTTCTCGAATAAGGTATTTTGGGTGTGATAGCCGATGGGGATGCCGGTGACATTCATGAGTTGAAACGGCCCCATGCCGATTCCCAGACATTCCTTGGCCGCCTTTTCAATGGTGGGAATGTTGGCAATTCTTTCATCCAGAACCCGGATAGCCTCGTTGAGGAAGGGTTGGAAAAAACGGTTTACCGCAAAACCCGGTGCATCTTGGACAAGTATATCCGTTTTGCCGGTCAATTTGGCATATTTCTGGGCTGCAGCCAGTACATTCGGCGATGTTTGGGGTCCGGGAATAATTTCCAGCAGCCTGTTTTTGGCTGGGTGATAGAAAAAATGAAGTCCCACGAACCGATCTGCTCGATTGGTAACATTAGCCAATTCCTCTACTGAAAAGGATGAGGTATTGGTGGCCAAAATTGTCTTTGGGTCGCAGATTTTATCCAGATCCGCAAACAATTGTTTTTTGACGTCTAACTCCTCGAAAATGACCTCAATGACCAGATCGCAGTCCTTGACGTCGGACAGGTCCGATGTGCCCTGAATCCGTCCTAAAACCTCGTCAACCTGAGCCGGTCTAAGTATCCGCCGTTCAACGGCCTCTTTTAAAGAGGTTCGGATACTGTCCATCCCTCTTTCAACAAATGCATCTTTAATATCCATCATTACCACGGAAAGCCCTTCCTGGGCTGTTTTTTGTACAATGCCGCTACCCATGTTTCCCGCGCCGATAATTCCGATTTTCTTCATATTACATTCTACCTTTCAAATGGAGGTTATACTCAGTATGAACATTAAAGGTGTCCCTTAAAACTTTTGCGACCATTGAATGAATGGAAGCTTATTACTTCGGATGATTTTCAAAACTGGTTTTTAAAATTCGTTTGACGTGGTTAAGCAATTCGTGTTTGTCCTTATCGGATATTTCCCCTAACATCAACCCCAGCCATTCATCTTTCTCCTTTTCAATACGCTTCAGGTTTTTCTTACCCTTGGTAGTGATTTCGAGAATGGTCACCCGGTCGTCAGCTGGATCCGATTTCTTATTAATGAAGCCTTCCCTCTCCAGACGTTTGGCAATACCGGTAATATTGGCCACCGGTACCAGCATGATCTTACTGACATCACCTATTTTGTTCTTACCGCCTTTCGAAGCTTCCAAGACTCGCAACACATTATATTGCGGGAATGACAGCCCGTATTTTCGAAAAACAGACGAATGAACACGTTTAAATTTTTCCGCCAACCGCACAGTGCCCATCAAAACTTTTTCATTTATACTGAGGTCGCTCTTATAATTGGTTTTGCTCATACCAACCCACCTTTCCTTAAAAAAGTATTGACACACATATAAAATTAAACGTATTAAATGTCAATACATTTAATATCAACATGTATAGTAATTACCAAGATTAATTTAGCCAGCAATTTTGGGAGGTTTTATGTCGGGCCACAAGCTGACATGGCCACTAATTATTTATGCAGTCCGGCCAGTAGCCAGCCTGTTCAGATGTCCGCCCGACCGGAGGCATCGCCGCAGTCAGTTAAACAACGCGGCAGCCAAATTGGAAAGATACATCATAGTTATCGAACTATTGAGGTTCGTTGTCGAGTTTAGTATCACTAACCTTAGCAAACACGGAGGGAAGCATCATGAAAAACGCATTAGCTGTTGTCGCTGCATTTATCGCTTTAATTGGTTGCACCATGTTAATCGGTGCCGCCGAGGCTACTGCCAAAACCATCGAGCTCAAGTTTGCCCAGCCATTCTCACCCAAACATACCATGCAGACCAAGGTATTTGAACCCTGGGCAAAGAAAATCACCGCAATGACCAACGGAAAAGTCAAAGTGCGTTTCTTTCCCGGAGGAGCCCTGGGAAAGACCCCGGACCACTATGATCTGGCGGAAAAAGGAATCGCGGATATTACCTACACCCTGCAGGATTATACGCCCAACCGCTTTCCTTTGACATCGGTTTTCGAACTACCATTTATGATCACATCGGCAACCCAGACGTCGGTTGCCATGTGGAAAACCTATGAACAATTTCCCGAGTTCCAAAAAGAATACGGAAAAGTAAAGGTTCTGGCGCTTTTCTGTCACCCGGCCGGGGGATTCAACACCGTAAAAAAGCCGGTCAAGGCCATCGGAGATTTGAAGGGATTGAAATTCAGAACCGCCAGCCCGCACGTGACCGAAGCGCTGAAAATGTTTGGGGCCGTTCCCGTCAACATGCCCATCACCGAGGTATATACGGCCCTGGAGAGGGGGGTCGTCGAAGGGACCGTGCTGCCCTGGGAGGGCAACTTCGTGTTCAAACTGGCTGAATTGCTTAAATACGGAACTGAAACCGAATTTTACACCATGACCATGATGGTGGTGATGAACAAGAGAAAATATGACTCCCTGCCGGCTGATGTGAAAAAAGCCATCGATGATACCACGGGCCTGGTGATGTCCCGGGATGCCGGAAAAGTCTACGATGACACCAACGTTCCCATGCGGAATCTCTGCACTAAAAAGGGCATGCAGGTCCTCCAACTGCCGGCGAGTGAAAAGGAAAAGTTGAAAAGCATCACCATGCCCATTAGGGATGAGTGGGTCAAGGACATGACCTCGAAGGGGTTTCCAGGCCAGACGATCCTGGATGCGGCCGTTGCACTAACGAATGAATAACTGATACCCCGGGGGCCGGATGGAATTAAAGCACATCGATAAAAAACTGGCTCGGTTCAGCACTGCCTTATCGTATGTGGGCGCCTTAGCCCTGTTTACGATGATGTGCCTGACAACCATTGACGTGGTGGGGCGTTATCTTTTCAACCGCCCCATCACGGGAGCATTTGAACTGACCGAATACCTGGTCCTGATCCTTATTTTTTCCTTCATCGGATATACCCAGTCCCAAAAAAACCATGTGGCCGTGGACATACTGTTGCCCCTGCTGCCGCAGAAACTGAAAAAGCTGGCTGATGTGGGCAACCATCTGGTCTGCCTGGTACTGATGGGCCTGATTACATGGATGGGAGTCGTAAAGGCGCTGGAGTTGAAGGAGGTAGGAGAAGCATCACCCAACCTTCATATTCCGGCATACCCTTTCGCCATCTATCTGGTGCTGGGTTGTCTCGTCATGTGCGTTGAACTGTTTAGATCCATTATTCAATTGCTGTTTTTTAATGAAATGGAGGAACGGCCTTGAGCCCTGAAATCGTCGGATTGGTCGGAATTGCCTGCCTGGTCGTTCTGCTTGCCCTGGGAATGTATATCGGCATGGCCATGGCCTTGATCGGGTTTCTGGGTTTGTGCCTTTTGGTCGGGGTGGAAGCAGGCATCCACATACTGGGCATCACGCCCCTGGCCGAAGGTTCCTCTTACACCCTGAGTGTCATACCCTTGTTTGTGCTCATGGGTCAATTCGCCTTCATCTCCGGGATCAGCACCGACATCTACCGAACGGTTTATGCCTGGATGGGACATTTCCGGGGCGGACTGGCCATGGCGACCGTCATGGCCTGTGCCGGTTTCGCAGCGGTTTGCGGATCCTCCCTGGCAACCGGTGCCACCATGGGTATGGTGGCAATTCCTGAAATGGACAAATATAAATACGACCCGAGGCTTTCCACCGGCTGCGTGGCCGCCGGTGGAACCCTGGGCATTCTGATTCCGCCCAGTATCGGCTTTATTATTTACGGCATCCTGACCGAGGAGTCCATCGGCAAACTTTTCATGGCCGGATTTTTGCCCGGCATCCTTCTGGCCAGTTTGTTCATCCTCGCCATTTACATCCAGTGTCATCTGCGCCCGCAAATGGGTCCCCCCGGGGAAAGCACCACCTGGAGAACAAAAATCAAGTCTCTTGGGGGCACCTGGGGGATGCTCCTGTTATTCTGTATTGTAATGGGAGGCATATACTTTGGGATTTTCACTCCCACCGAGGCAGCTGGTTTTGGGGCCTTTGGCGCCTTCCTCTTTGCATTCTTCAAGAGAAAACTAAGCGTGCAAACCCTAATTCGCTGTCTCCTGGACACCGGCAAGACCACAGCCATGATCTTTTTCATCATCATCGGCGCCAATATCTTTTCCACATTTTTAGGTTTGGCACAGATTCCCATGGGTTTGGCCGATTTCATCACCGGCCTGGATCTACCCAAAATGGTTGTTCTGGCCGGAATCATTCTGGTTTATATTGTCTTGGGCTGCATCATGGATTGCTACGCCATCATGATTCTGACGGTTCCCATTATTTTCCCGGTCATTCAGGCCATGCAGTTCGATCCCATCTGGTTTGGCGTTCTGATGGTCATTGTACTGGAAGTGGGGCTGATTACGCCGCCTGTGGGCCTCAATGTCTTTGTCTTGAAGGCCGCGGCCCCCAACGTACCCATGACCGTCATATTCAGGGGAATCCTGCCCTTCTTGGTGTCAGCTATTCTGGCCATCATTTTGTTGACCCTGTTTCCCCAAATCGCCCTTTTCATTCCTTCGAGGATGTAGGAGGAGAACCTAAAATGAACCTGGCTAAAAATCTGGAATGGTCGGCATTCTATTTCCCTGAACGTACCGCCGTCAGCGAGGATGGCACGGAGACCAGCTATGCCCACCTGAATGAACGCGCCAACCGGGTTGCCACAGCCCTGCTGAAGATGGGTTTCGCATCCGGCGACCATATAGCTTTGTGTGCACCCAATTCCGGGGACTGGTTGGCCTTTTATTTCGGTGTGATCAAGATCGGGGCCGTGGCGGTTACGCTTTCGAGCCAATTGAAAGCGGATGAGCTGACGTTGCTGGTTAATCATTCACGCCCCAAGGCCATATTCACGCATGATCACAAGCTGGGCGACCTTGAAAAATTGCGGGATCAGGAATGTCTGACCAAAATCATCTGCCCGGACGGCGATTTGAGTTTTAAAAATCTGGTCGATTCCGGCCGAAGCACCTACAAGGCTCTGGACACAGAGAGAACGGATACCGCTGCCATCCTATATACCGGCGGAACAACGGGGACCCCCAAAGGGGTCATGCTGAGTCACGAAAACATCAACGCCGCCATCCATACGGTTGTACACCATGAAAGGTCAACAGAACACGACAAGGCGCTTTGCTTTCTGCCTTTCAACCACGTTTTTGGCCAGATGCACATCATGAATGCCACCATCCTCAGCGGCGGTTGCCTGGAGCTCATGCCCGGCTTTGACCTGGATCGCGTACTGGCAGCCATGCAGGCCGGTAAAATCACCAAGTTTTTCTCGGTCCCGACCATCTATGTGCGCCTGCTGACCCTGGATCGGCTCAAGGAAACTTTAGGCGATGTACGTTACTGTTTTTCGGCTGCCGCCAGCATGGCGGCCGAAACCGTCCACCAGTGGAAGGAGCGGACCGGCCTCTCCATTTACGAGGGCTATGGCATGACCGAAGCGGCGCCCACCGTAGCCTACAACCATTATTACCGGCACGTTATCGGGTCGGTGGGAACCGAAGTCCCAGGGGTCGAGATTCAAATTCGGGATGTAAGCGGAAATGTGTTGGATCGGAACCAGGCTGGGGAAGTCTGTGTTCGCGGTCCCAATATTATGAAGGGCTATTACGACAATATCGAAGGCACGCGCGAAGCCTTTTGGCCGGACGGCTGGTTTCGGTCCGGCGACGTGGGCGTATTGGACGATGACGACTACCTTTTCATCGTCGACCGACTGAAGGATATGATCATTACAGGCGGTGAAAACGTCTATTCCACTGAAGTTGAGGACGTGCTCTATGCTTACGATGACATCCAGGAATGTGCCGTTATCGGTATGCCCGACAAGGAGTGGGGCGAAAGCGTCACCGCATGTCTTCTCCCGAAGCCCGACCGAACCGTTGATGTAAAAGATTTAAGAAATTTCTTAAAAGCTCGTTTGGCGGCCTACAAGGTTCCCAAACGCTTCTTCATGGTCGACGACTTTCCCAGGAGCCCGGCCGGCAAGCTGTTGAAACGGGAATTGCGTAAAACATTCATTAAAGATGATGATGCGGATTAAAACCGTCTCACAATTTGTACAGGTTTGGATACCAATTCCAAAAATTTCCCAATTGTGGACTTTATCCGATCCATGTTTCAATATTTGCCGATTATCTTCTTGGCGATTATCACCTTTTCCACCTCTTTACTGCCTTCGAAGATTTCAAGGACTTTGGCGTTGCGCCAATAATGCGCCACATTGTACTCTTCGAGAATACCATAGCCGCCATGAAGCTGAATGGCCTCATCCGCCACCTGCACGGCCACCTCGGCACAGTACCATTTGGCCATGGAGCTAAGTGCCGGATCAGCCTGATTCGTGTCAAGCTTCGCAGCCGCCCGATAATATATGGACCGGGCGGCTTCGGTCTTCGTCACCATTTCGGCGATCTTGCCCTGCACAAGTTGCAGGCTGGCCAGAGGGGCTCCAAATTGTTTGCGCCGGCGAACATGGGCAATGGTTTTATCCAGAGCGCCCTGCGCGGTGCCGACACCCAGAGCCGCCACCTGAACCCTGGAACGGTTGAAAAAATTCATGATGTTATAAAAACCCTGGCCTTCCTCACCCAGAAGATTCGACACGGGGACATGCACATTTTTAAAGGTGGCATCGCCGGTCTCGGAGGTGCGCAGCGAGAGCTTGCCATGATACGGAACCCCCTCGTAACCGGATCGATCGGTCTCGACAATGATGGTTGAAAAGCGCTTGTGAATCTTGGGATTATCCGGGTCTGTAACGCAGAGCACCACCAAGAAATCGGCGGATTTGCAATTGGTGATAAATACCTTGCCGCCGTTGATAATATACTCATCACCATCTCGTAGTGCCTCCGTGCTGACCGCAGACACGTCACTTCCGGCATCCGGCTCGGTGATGGCCATCCCCATTTTTATCTCGCCCAGGCAAATTGGCGGGAGATACTTTTTTTTCTGGTCCTCTGTTCCCACCATATCGATGAGTTGGCTGCCAAAAAAGCAGGATTCTATCGCATGGGTGATACCCAGATCAACGCGTGCAAACTCCTCGACAATCAGACACTGCTCCAGATATCCCATACCCAGGCCCTCGTACTTTTCCGGTATAAAAACCGCCAGAAAGCCAAGGTCGGCCGCCTTTTTCCACAAGCGATCATCAAAAGATCCACTTTCATCCAATTCTCTGGCGACATCGGTGAATTCGCCCTCGGCGAATTCCCTGGCTGCCTTTTGGATATCCAACTGTTCTTTGCTCAACTCAAACATGGCCCGTCTCCAGCAAATTTTTAATATCGGATAACTAAAATCGAAACTACGATTTTAGTTGGGAAATCATTTTTGTTGACACAAATCATAATCTAGTTTTATATAGAATACAATCGTTTTATATATAGAACAATAAAGTATACTTCATGACAACTGAATTCAAACGTGTTCCCGCCATCGATAGATGTTTTACGATCCTGCAACTGTTTGCAAAGTTCAAACGCCCTTTGGGCATCAGCGAGATAGCCAGAGAGCTTGGGTTATATAAAAGCACGGTCTTCAATGCGGTCCACACGCTCTCCTCTTTGGAAGTTCTTGAGCAGGACGATGACGGTAAATTCCGGTTTGGAACGACCTTGTATGTGCTGGGAAACACCGCCGGCCGCCAGTCCGAACTGATTCAGACGATTCATCCTTACCTGGACAGAATCAACCGGCGTACAAAACTGTCCGCATTTTTAGGAATTCGTGCCGGGTTAAACGCAGTCATCATCGACAAGGTAGATACGGCCAACGATTTAAAAATCTCATCCGAAGTGGGTATGCGTTTGCCGATTCTGGCCGGTGCCGGGGGCAAGGCCCTAATGTCTCAATTACCGGATGAAGCCATCGACCAAATATTGTCGGATAATATTCTGGAACCGTATACGCCGTACAGTATCACCGACAGCGATAACTATAAAAATGAAATTATGAAATTGCGTGATGAAGGCATCGCCTTTGAAAATCAAGAATACATCAAAGGCATCATTGCCTTTGCCGTTCCCATCAAATCCCATCGTGACAATCTGCAGGCGGCTGTCTGGGCTGTAGGCCTCAAAGAACAGGTGCCCGAAAATAAACAGAAAGAGATTATTCAGTTTATTAAAAAAACCGCTGATGAAATATCCAGCCGCTTCAGGTAATGCCTGGAAAGGGGTATCATGATCGCATTATTGGATGGCGTCACGCCTTTTACGGAAAAAGACGCCCAAAAATACAATAAACTGCGTTGGTGGGCGGGGTTGACTTTGGGAGACCTCCTGGACCGTGCGGCAGATATCCACCCGGAGAAAGAGGCCTTTGTTGACAGCAGGAGCCGCATCACCTATCAAGAGGCCCGGGACCTTGCCGATAGACTGGCCATAGGATTAATCAAGTCAGGAATCAACCCGCTGGACCGTGTCCTGCTGCAGCTTCCCAATTGGAATGAATTTGTCTACAGCTACTTCGCCCTCCAAAAAATCGGTGCGATACCGGTTTTGCTCATCGATCGCTACCGCCAATTTGAAATCAGCCGCCTGATCGAACTGACCGGCGCCACGGCCTGGATTGTTGCCTCAAAATATAAAAAAACCGATTATCTGCCCATTATCAGAGATATTCAAAAAGATCATCCCCACTTTAAAAAAATAATCACTGTCCGCGGTGGCAAAAACGACTCATCTTTTTCCAGGCTTGAGGATTTGATCGCTCAGGCAAGGCAAACACCGGATGAACGCAAGCGTCTGGCTGAATTGCGACCGGATCCCATGCAGGTGGCCCACATGGGTCCCACCGGCGGGACTACCGGCAAACCCAAAATAGTGCCCCGGACACATAATAGTCTGGTTACAGGAACTGGATTCTGCTCGAAGTCATGGAATCAGAATATTGAAGATATCAACCTGATTGCCGGTCCGGTGGGACACGACCTCTCTTTTTCAAAAGCTTTTTTAGGAAGTGTCCTGACGCTTGGGAAAATCATTTTTTTAGGCTCTACTGCTAATGAGGGTATATGCACAACCATTGAAACAGAAAAAGTGAGCAATATTGTTTGGGTACCGGCGCTGGCCCAGAGGCTGGTCGATTATAAAGAGTTAGACCGATATGATCTGAGCAGCCTGAAGAAAATGCATAGTGCCGGGGCGGCAAGCCATCCTGACCTTGTAAAAAAAGTAATTCAAAAATTGGGAATGACATTTTACAATGGTTACGGCGCCACCGAAGGCATGACAACCATAACCCGGGCCAATGATGACCTGGACACTATTTGCTCAACCGTGGGTAGACCCACGTGTCCTTATGACACCTACCAAGTAATTGACTTTGATGAGAATCTAATGCCGGCCAACTGCCAAGGAGAATTGGTCATAAAAGGTCCCGGCGTTTTTACCGGGTACTACAATAATTCCGAAGAAAACCAAGCTGCTTTTACCAGGGATGGCTTTTTCAAAACCGGGGATGTAGCCGCTATTGATGAAAAGGGATACATTCGTATCACCGGTCGTATCAAAGAGATGATCAACCGCGGTGGCGAATGTATCAGTTGTATTGAAATCGAAGAGCTCATCTTTAAACACCCGCAGGTCGCAGCCGTGGCCACAGTACCGATGCCGGATCGTGATTTGGGAGAACGAGCTTGTGCTTATATCCAACCCGAAAAGGGAGCGAAGCTTACCTTTGATGAAATTATATCATTTCTAAAATCTCAAAAGGCATCCGTACTCCAACTGCCAGAAAGAATCGAATTTATTGATCAAATGCCGCTTACCGCGGCACAGAAACTGGACAAAAAAGCCTTAATGGAAGATATTATTAGGAAAATAGATAATTAGCTATGGAAGGCTCGGGAAAAGAAAAAATATCAGACAGCACTAAATATGAAAGGCGTGTCAAAATTGAAGTCTTTGGTGAGGAGCAAATCGAAAAGATTGTCAAATTGTCCGGTCGGAACGGCAGGATTTACCTTCCGCAAGATTGGGTAAATCACCAGGTAAAAATCATTAGAGTCGATTAACCTTGAAAAGGCTATCTATCTATATAATCACTGGATAGGGTAGGACAACTGGGATATATCTATAATCACTGGCAAAAATAAAAATCCATTCGGCAAATTCTATTACGGCTGGGTCATTGTCGGCGTTGGTCTGATATCCATGACCTTTTGGATGGGTATCCGGGCCAACTTTTCCATTTTTTATGTGGCTTTGCTGGATCAGTTTCAATGGAGCCGGGGCACTTCCGCCGGCGTGCAGTCGCTGGCTTTAATTGTTTATACAGTCTGCGCGCCGGTCGTTGGCAGCCTGATCGATCGTTATGGACCCCGGAAGGTAATCGCTATAGGTGTGCTGGTTCTCTCCCTTGGATTGATGTTGTGCGCGTTGATTCAAAGCCTGGCCCAATTTTTTCTGTTTTACGGCGTTATTGTGGGGATAGGCATTACAACCATTGGGATCATTTCCTATTCGGCCATTATCGCCCACTGGTTTGAAAAAAAACGCGGATTAGCCAGCGGAATCGCCGTTTCAGGTATGGGGTTGGGCACATTTTTATTTGTACCCCTGGCCCAGCAGTCGATCTCATATTGGGGTTGGCGCACAAGTTTTTTAATTTTCGGCCTGCTCTCAATGGCGATTCTGCTGCCGGTCAACAGTATTCTCCTAAGACACAAACCAGAAGAAATAAATCAATTTCCCGACGGATGCGAGCAACCGACGCCATTGCAATGCAATCAAAATTACAGCGGTAAAATTGAAGATGCCCAGTCTGGAGAATGGACGCTGCAGCAAGCTCTGGGCACGTTTCAATTCTGGGCGCTGATTTCACTTGCCGCCCTGGCTGTTGGCGGCGTCTACATTTTTTTAGTGCACAGTGTCCGTTTTATGGCAGACCAGGGAATGTCAAAAATGACAGCTGCCATGATATTATCCTTTGCGGGGATTATATCTTCAGTATTTAGAATCTTCTGGGGATGGCTCTCTGATCGCATCGGAAGAGAGGCCACATTTACCATGGGCGCATTTTGCTGCTGTTTGGGATATGCTTCCTTGCTGACAATGGCCTTGGTCGGACATACCATTTTCGCATACACCTTTTGTCTGTTTTTTGGCATCGGGTGGGGTGCCTTGGCACCTATCTTTATGGCGGTATCGGCGGATCTCTTTCAAGGCCGGATTTTCGGACTGATCTACGGATTCGTCGAAGGCGGTATCGGGTTGGCAGGCGCTTTCGGGGCCTGGGTTGCCGGATATATTTTCGATAAAACCGGCAGCTACCAGTGGGCTTTTGTACTGGCGATCACATTTACTTTGGCCTCGATCGTTTCTATCTGGGTCGCGGCACCGCGTAAAGCGCAATCATTTAGGCAGGGCAACTTGACCGTGAGGCCTTCCAAGGCATAACACTGAAGTACGACGCTGCCCGCCCCTCTCGCTCAAAAAGCACCCGTCCTTCGCTGCAGCCTGCTGCGGAGGATTGCAAGTTACGATGTTGGGTTTTAAAAAATCGTTTAAAATCAGGAGTTAAATTATGGGGACTTTCTTTTTTATCCTTGCCCTTATTTTTGCCGGCATACAGGCGATTATCGGCTTGATGTTTTTGATATCCTGTATTTGGGAAAGAGAACAGCGCGCCACCATTTTTGGCGGAATTCAGTTCGCCTTGATGTCGGCCTTGGTTGTGTGCCTAATTTATCTCCAAGCAATCGGCTTTTTTGAAACCGGTTTTGGATTGCTTGTTTTGGTTGCGGGGCTCTTACTGGCCGGTGCTTCGGGTTTTTCACTGACTCGGAAATCAGGGCAGAATACTAGTGCGCTGGACGGCACCCGGGCATTGATTACCGGTGCCGTAAAACCGATAGATGAGCGCGATATCGTTTTTGCCCGCAACCGTGCGCTCCGGCCCGGCTCCAAAGAATACCAATCCTATTATAAACGCAGGCCTGAATATGAGGAATACGACGCCGAACGCAGACAAAAGGGCGGACCCTTGGGGCATCCTGGCCGCATCGATCAACCCTACAGCCGCCCCAACGTGGATGCCCTGTTGGCGTCATTGTCCATTCCCTTGCACCTTTCACAATCCGACAAATTCAATCCGCCTGCCAACCCGATATTAAAGGGGCAGCAGGTTGAAATTTCTCCGCAAGAAGCCAGTCAAAGAATTAAGGGATATACCCGCGGAATCGGCGCAGACCTGGTGGGAATATGTAAGATCAATCCATTGTGGATTTATTCACACCGGGGAGAAATCTTCAATGAGAATTGGAATGATTGGGGGCGTCCGATTGAGACAGGTCACACGTATGCAATTGTCTTTGCCACGGAGATGAATTTTGATCTCGTGGGGACGGCGCCCCACTCACCCACAGCCATAGCCAGCATGAACAACTATGCCCAGGGCGCCTATATCGCCACCCAATTAGCGGCCTTTATTGCCAATATGGGGTATGCAGCCACGGCCAACCATCTGAGGCATTATGACGCCCTTCTGGTGCCCCTGGCTGTGGACGCCGGTCTGGGGGAGACGGGTCGCATGGGATACCTCATGACCAAAAATTTTGGACCGCGGGTTCGCCTGGGGGCCGTTACAACCGACCTGGCCCTGATACCGGACAAGCCCATCGACATCGGTGCCCTACATTTCTGTCGCATATGCAAGAAATGCGCTCATTGTTGTCCGTCTAAATCCATTCCTCTGGAAGATTGGGATGAGGTTAACGGCACCATGCGCTGGAAGTTGAATGCCGAAACCTGCTTTGATTATTGGGGCAAAGTGGGCACGGATTGCAACATCTGTATGCGCGTCTGCCCCTGGAGTCACGCCAATACCTTGCCGCACAGACTTATTAGAGAATTGATAACCCGCAATCGACTATCCCGGGTCCTTTTCAACCTGATGGACGACATATTCTATGGCCGCAAACCTAAACCCAAGCAGGCGCCCGACTGGGCGCGCTATGACGGCGAATAAAGATCAGGATAATAGGCTGAGGACTGTTAGGCTGATAGGTGCCAATTGTTCAGAGCTGATAGTCTCCTAAAACCTAACACCTAAAACTTAACACCAATCAAAGGCTGTAGACTGTTAGGCTGATAGGCGTTTAAAAGGGTGGTGTCGTTGTTAAGCCCCGATTTTACGATCTATCGGGTTTCGCTATCTGGATCGACTAAATCACAGCCCAACCGAGCGGGATCTCTGTAGGGGCAGACCTGCGTGTCTGTCCGGAGAATCATTAACATGGCCACACATCGGACGAACACAAAGGTTCGCCCCTACAGCGGGTGATCCAATGGATTATAACATGAACCACAGATTAAGATCCCATGACGTAGGCAAAACAATTGGGCACCGTTTCATGGGAAATTGGTAATTATTTACAGACAGACGGTTTTTGTAAAAAGTTCAAATTCAAGGCGTACAAGTTCTGCATCATGAGGCGTACTAAGGGTACGCTGAATGTTTGCGGAACGAAGTACAACGCCGCTTGTCCCGTCGTAGCTCAAAGAGCGAAGTCGGAAAGTTGGGCTTTTTACGAAACCGTCAGATGTGGAAAGTGAATTTTTTGAGCAAATCCTCATCATCCTTGGCCCAGTCAGAACCGAAAGCCCGCTCGCTGAATTGGGATAGCCTGCTGTACCACCGGCTCCATGTATTACGGCCTTTCTGTTTAGCCTCCAACACATCAATCAAAAAAACATCGATGCGGGCCATTTCCTCTTTGGGTATGTAAAATGCAGCCCCTTTGTCGAAGGATTTGCGCACATCTGCCGGAGTAACCGCATAGGCGGTGAGCATCACGGCTACAATATTTTTGGCAACACAGATATCCAACAGTTCATACCCGGACACACCCATGATGTCGAGGATCGCCAGATCAAACGAGCGGCTTTCCAGCAGTGTCTTGGCACTCTCGAAATCATGGGCCCGCACGGTATCGCACATGGGCAGCAGATCTTCCAGCGAATCCAGGATATCTTTCTCGTCATCCACGATGAGAACGGTCTTGCCGTCAAGAAGATTTTCCGTATTCATTTTGTCACCTCGGTTAATGCCATCACGTCCGAAATATTGATTTCCAGCATCTTGGTACTGGCCTGAATTCGCCGGGCATTGCGATTGACGGCCGGAATCTGATCGCTTAGCTGCTCCAGCGCCTGAGCCGATTTCTTGATGGCCTGGATTTCAACGTTGATTTGGTCGATTTTTAAATCAGTTTTCATGGCCTACTCCTGAAACATTAATCATTCACCTCTTCAAAGCAAGGTGGATATTCGCCGTGTATGAATTAGTAAATTTCCTGTAGTGCTATATTTATTTCCACACCGAATTATTTTCGCATATCCTTGAATCGTCTGGCCTTGACCTCAAAACGCGGTAGGGTACCGTAGTCGTGAAATTCCAGGTTATAGCCCAGGTTGGTTTTGAGCCTCAATTCGTCTCTAAGGCGGCCCTCGATCGCTTTCAATTGGCCTGCCGTTCCCGGTTGGGTTTCAACTTTAAGGGTAATTTTGTCCATATCCCCTTTTTTCTCCACAATGACCTCGTATTCATCCCCCAACTCCTGCATGTCTCTCACCACCGCCTCTATGGCCGTGGGGGAAAGCAGGACTCCTTTTACCTTGGTGATGTCGTCGGACCGTCCCAGTACGCCGCCTTTGATTCTTCTGAATGTTCGCCCGCAGGAGCAGGGCTCCGGATCCCAGGCGATAATGTCTTTGGAGTCGAAACGGACGCAGGGCTGAGCCTGCCGGTCGAGCGCCGTGATAACCATCTTGCCCTGGCTCCCAGGTTCCTGAATGATTTCACCCGTCTCCACATCTTCGATTTCAACCAGGAAAAAGGCCTCATTGACATGCATGCCGCCGGGATTATGTTCGCATTCAAATGACCAGGCACCGATTTCCGTGGCGCCGGCATGATCAAATACCCGGGCGTTCCAGGCGTCCTGCATCCTTTTTTTGGTTGCCGGAATACTGGCACCGGGTTCTCCGGCACAGGTGATTCTACGGATACTCATCTGGGTCGGATCCATGTTCAGCTTGTTTCTGGCGATTTCCGCCATCCCGAGAACGTAAGTGGGTGTGGCCATCATGGCCGTGGCCCGCAGTTCCTCGATTTTCAACAGCCGGGCCTGGGTGTCCAACACACCCCCCGGCACCACTTCACAGCCGACTTTTTCGGCCGCGTAATGCCCGGCCCAGAAGGCCACAAAAATATTGTACCCAAAAGGAATGAAAACCCGGTCCCGGGGACGGTAGCCCTGGGCCCACAGGATATAGGCCCAGCATTCGGACCACCACTCCCAATCCTGCCAGGTGTCAGGTTGGTAAACCGGCTGCCCGGTGGTGCCACTTGTCTGGCGAAACTCCGTAACCTCCTCCAACGGCACACACAATGCATCGCCATAGGGGAAGGGTTCCTTGCGCTGGATCGCCTGCATCATTGACTTTTCCACTTTGGGTACCCGGTGGATATCGTCAAAGCCTTGGATATCCTCGGGTTGGATACCGGCCTGTTTATACAAGTTTCGGTGGAATTTGGAATTTTCGAATACCCACTTTAGAATGCGTTTGAATTTCTTAAACTGCAACTCCCTGATTCTGTCTGCCGGCAGGGTTTCCAGTATAGGATTCCAGTAGCTAGCTTGTGTGACCGACATATCAAAACGTTCTCCCGCTTATGATGATAGTT
Organism: uncultured Desulfobacterales bacterium; assembly: GCA_964452555.1. Taxonomy (GTDB): domain Bacteria; phylum Desulfobacterota; class Desulfobacteria; order Desulfobacterales; family B30-G6; genus B30-G6. The sequence continues at coordinate 3,100 of CAYVMI010000022.1, read as the reverse complement.
TCATTTCGATCTCTTTGATGAGACTTTTTAAGTACTCGGACAGTTTCGGGATTTTATCATTGGTGACTTGCTGTTTAAACCCCACCACCCAGAGCGCTATCTGGCTATCGGTTCTACTCGTGTAGATGGGTAGGCCAAAACCACGGGTACCATCGATATACTCCTCCATATCCAGGGCGATGCCTTCTTTGCGAGCCTTTTTTATCCGTGCTTTATAGGTCCTCTTATTTACACACGAATTGGCAGTAAATTGCCTCAGCTCATTCGCGGATATAATTTCGTTCACCTCGGAATCGCTCATTTGTGCCAACAACACGGGGCCTGCAGCCCCGGACAACAATGGTATGCGCATACCGACTTCGGAGTGAATTTTAATATCAAAGGCCGAGTCAACCTTATCGATGATAACTGTGTTAAGACCGGAGCGTACCCCCAGAAAGGCTGACAATTTTGTTTTTTGATTGATCTCTTCCAGATATGGATGTACCGTAGAAATCAGTCCGGACGTGCGTCCGGCTGCCCGGCCCAGGATGTAGAGCCGAGTACCGAACTGAAATTTTCCATCTGACGCCCGCTCAAGAATTTCCAGATCATCCAAGGTGTAGACAATGTTGAATACGGTGCTTTTGTTCAGATTGAGGGTTTTGGATATTTCACTGACACCCAGCGGTTTTTTTTTGCGCGCCAGCAGCTCGAGGATGTCGATGCATTTATCAACTGCCGGAACCCTCTTAAACCCAGATTTCATGTAAATCTATCCTTTTCTTGGTTTCTATAGAGAACATAAGATCTCTATATAGATTTAGTTAGGCCCCATTGTCAACATAATTTTAGGTTGACAACATCAACCAAATAACCTACTATAGAAGATAGTCGTTCTCTATAGAGATCGACTCTGGTTGTAAAAGCATCTTGAATATGTGAATCCTGGTAAGCGTAGTGGATCGCTCTTGTTTATCTGTAATCTTGGCTGTCTTGTCCTTTTTTATAATTTAGTGCTTTTTACTCAATAATTTCTGCTCACACAAATTAATCAGTCCTGGATCCAACAGGGAATAGCTTAATCGGCTGTAGTACGCTTGGTACAACAACCTGATGATTACAGCCTATCTCAATATAATAATTTGGTCCTCTCACATGGGACCGGACAGGTAGAAAGCGGATCTTCCGAGCAATAATTGAGAATTTTGAGCCACTTTGCCATGCCGTAGCAGAATTACAATTATTTTGAGATAGCTTGTATCCAAAACCTGTTCCTTAATCACTAATAGAAAGGAGGTAACCAACCAATGAAAAAGAAAACATTCGTAATTACCGTATCCCTGATTGTGGCGTTTAGTGCGTTCATCCTGCTCCCCTGCTTAACGAGTACAGCCCAGGCCAAGACCACCCGCTTAAAGGTGGCCATGTACTTCCCACCGCCGGCTTTTCAAACCAAAGTCCTTGAAGAATTTTGCAGAGATCTGGAGGCCCGCACCAATGGCCAGGTAAAGGTCGATTACTATGCAGGCGGATCATTGCTTAAAGCTCCGGCCATGTTTGACGGCGTTGTCAACGGGATTGCCGATATCGGCTACTCACATGTCTACTATACCGCCGGGCGTATGCCAGTCACCGAAGCGGTAGGCCTGCCCATCGGTTATCCGAGTGCCTGGGTGGCGGGTCAGGTAATAAATGATTTTTACGCGGAATTTAAACCCAAGGAATTTGACAAGGTAAAAGTGCTTTGGATGAATACCTCCTCCAACAGCGCCATTGCCACTTCCAAAAAGCCCATTCGCAAGTTGGCCGATCTCAAAGGGCTCACCATCAGAGCACCGGGACAGGCCGGAGAGGTCATAAAGGCATTGGGCGGAACCCCGGCGCCCACACCGATGATGGAAGTTTATGATTCGATCGCTAAAGGGGTTCTAGACGGAGAAGCTTCAAACTTTGAAACACTCTTCGCCTTCAAATTCGGTGAAGTCGTGAAGTATTCCACTTCCGTCTGGCAGATCAACAACCCCTATCCCTTTTATCTGGTGATGAACAAAAACAGCTACAAGAAACTGCCGGCGGACATCAAGCCCATCTTTGACAAGTTAGTGGGTGAGTACAAGGAACGCTACATCATGACCTGGAACTCCATTGATTTCGTGGGCAAGGCTTTCGGACAGAAAAAGGGCGTGGAAATTATCGAACTGCCTGCGGCAGAGACGGCCAAGTGGCAGGCCGCAGTCAAGCCGGTTTTCGAAAATTATGTGAAACGTATGGTGGGCAAAGGGTTTGCCGAAGAGGAAGTCAGGGGCTGGATCAAATATCTGCGTGAACGTTCGGAATTCTATACCCAAAAGCAGATTGCACTGCGAATACCGTCAGCTGCCGGGCCACCCGAAGTAAGACCGGAAGCGCTTAAATAAATATATCAAAATTCATGCAATGAGGATTTCAGTTCCACGGTGCTTAGGGGGAGATGCCTCCTTCTAAGCACCACTTGCTAAATGAAATTAGGAAAGAGCTTCATGGCGGACAAATTTGAAAGGTTTAACCGTCTGATAAGTGGATGGTTCGAGTGGATCGGGTTTGCAGCCCTTTTATTAATGATGGTGATCACCTGCGTGGATGTCGTGGGTGCCAAGATATTCAAGTGGCGACTTCTGGGTGCCCTCGATATCGTCACGCTTGCCCAAATCGTGGCCATCGGGTTCGCAGCCAGCATGACGCTGATTGTCGGCCAGCATATTAGCGTTGAATTTTTTTTCAAACTCATGCCGCGGCCGCTGCAGAAGGTCATCCACTGTTTTGTTCTGCTGCTTTCCCTGGGGCTATTCGTCCTGATTATCTGGCAGGTGTGCGTGCTGGGCTATTCATTTCAGGAATCCGGAGAATACAGTCCAACGATCTACATCCCGTTGTATCCTTTTGCCTATGCCCTGGCCTTTGCTTGCATCCCGGTTTGCCTGATATTGATTCAGTCCTTTATTAAAGCCCTTACTGGAGGGCAAACCAAATGAATCCAACGATCGTCGGAATAATCGGCATTGCCTTGCTTCTTGTTCTTTTTCAGTCGATCATTGTGATTACCGACTACGTTCATCTGTTGATAAGGGATATACAGAAG
>CAYVMI010000021.1:0-93880 GCA_964452555.1 uncultured Desulfobacterales bacterium | reverse complement strand
GGCCAATACGATCAGCGTATTGGTGCGGTCATCGGCCACAAACTTGACGATCCGGCTGGGATCTTTGGCTTTCTTTGATTTCGACCGAGCCAACCCAAATACTGCTTCCAGCGTTTTGGCCATATCTTTGGCATTTGAATGGTCCAATTGAATAATACTTAACTCCTGACCGCTTTTGACAACATCAATGGCCGCTAAAATCTTGATCAATCGTTGGATGTTGGAATAAACGTCCGTTACAATCAGGGTATTGGTGGGCGCATAGTCAAGTATGATGCTGCTCTTGGATACCAGCGGAGCAAAAAGCTTTTTGATTTCAGCCGGGTTGGCATATTTGAGGGGAATGAGCTGGGTGACAACCTTATCTTCGGTATCTCCGGCCTCTTCCCGAATGCGTGTTTCAATATTTTTTGAACGTGCATCCGGCGATGGAACGATCTTGATAACCTTGCCTGCCGTTACCGTCGTAAATCCGTGGACTTCCAAAACTGATTCGAACACCCTGTACGCTTCTTCAACCGATATCTTGGAAGGTGAAATGATGGTTGCCTTGCCTTTGACCCGCTGGTCAATAACAAAATTCTTCCCAGTCAGTTCGCTGATAAACTTGATCAAAACATTAATATCGACATTGTTAAAATCGATGGATACCAGCTTACCTGACTGACCGGTCTTTTTTTCAGCCGCAAAAGCAGAAACTGAGATATAAGACACCAGCACGCCGACAATTAGGGTGCATATCGCTATTTTACCAAATGATTTCATATGGCTACCACTCATTTCCGGTTAGTGTGTTTTTAAAATCCATAAACGGTTTCTAAAACTCTATTCCACTTGATAATCAATCGTCTGCAATCGTCCACGTCTGCGGATCTGGACCTGGACATTCTCTGCAGATTGTAAATTTTCATACAAACTAAGGGCGTCATCCACGGATTCGATCTGATTGCCATCCACGCCCACGATAACATCTCCATTCCTGAATCCCATCTCTCTGAAAATGGAATTGGAGCGGATTCCAGATAATGTCAAACCATCTGACTTGCCGTCTTTGTAATGCGGTCGGATGCGCACCTGCTTCATTAAACCGCCCAGATCGTTGACCGCTGAATCGATTCGTTCGCGTTTAAGCGTGATTTTCTTGGGATCGGATGTCTGGGTTTCCTGGCGTTGCCGCCTTGTTGAATGTCGGGCCGATTTTTTTCCGGCCGCATGACGATTCTCAATTTTTTCCATTTGCAGGACTTCTAAGCTGCCGTCAACTTCCAATACCACCTTTTCTCGATGAATCTCGCGTACTATCGCGTTTTGGATGGCGTCCTCCACATGATACAATTGCTGTATCCGCTCCTTGGTATCTTCAATGACGGCATAGGCATTGGCACTGTTACCGGTTACCGTGCCCCACAGCTTCAGTTTCAAGTCTGTTTCCTTCAAAGCCTCTATTTCAACCTTGGCCTGCACTGGCTCGGATTTAGGACCTTGGTTCAATTTAAAGAGGTTTCGCTGATGGATAGCCTGGTAGTTATCCAGAGGCTGTACAGGCTCCTTTGTTGGCTTAATCGCTTTTTTGGCTGCCTCGACCGAGGGATTCACCACCTCAAGCCTCGTACCCGCCAGTTGATAGAAGGTATCGACCCCCATGTAAGCGGCTACCGTCAAAAACACTAGATTTATAATAAACAAATAGGTCTTCATGATCAGTCAATATACCATAAATGTGCTACCTAAATGAAAACCTTGGTTTAGCAAAGGTGCCATAGATACGAACCGGCATCCCCTTGGCACCAGGTTTTAGCTGCTTGAAGATTTTATTGGTAATGATGCCCTGCATTCCGGCCATCAGCGTCTCTTCCGGCATAAACGATCCTCTTAGGTTGAGTCGGCTGTTCTCGAAAGGCTTGCGGATCATGATGGTACCGGCCAGATTGCCGGTCACCTGTCCGCCCGTCGCTTCCAATCGTTTCAAGGAAAACACCTTTTTGTTCAAGTTGAAATCTGCCGCCACATCATTGAAATCAATTTCATCAACTTTGATGAGCGGGTTTGAAAATGCCAATCGCGCACCGGTTAATTCCAGGTTTCCTCTCAGGCTGTCTCCCGAGCCAGGTTCGTCGACAATCGTTAGGATGCCGTTCAAACTACCAGACAGTTTTCTTGCGATAACTGTCTGCAGGTATTCGATTTCATCAACTCGGATACCGCTAAGTTTAAGCAAAACTTCCGCGTGCAATCCGTTATCACGCCGGTTAAAATCGATGCCCCCATCCAAAGCCCCTGAATAAGCCTCGCCGCGAAAATTAATTACCTTTGAGTCTGAAAACAGTGTTGCCAGTTTTGGGGTTATTTTAATTGCATCGATCTGCGCATTCAACCCGTCCGGTTGGGAAACGCGAATTGAATCCAGGCCGAGACCCAGCGGTAGAATCGGCATCACGTGACCGATTTGAATCTGATATGCCGGAAACGTTTTCACCAAATAGGTTGACACAGCCCCCTTAAACGTTTCCGCTGGAAACATTAGAAAGAGAAATAAGCCTACAGCGAAAAGTGTGTAGGCTATATAAAAAAACCATGTTCTAAAACGCTTCATTTAAACCTCATATGTTTCAACCTGCAGGATCACATTCAGCAAGCCCCTATCATCCTCCTTTTTATTTAGGGACAGCCGTTTGATATGAATCATATTTTGGGATGTTTCTATTCGATATATAAATTGAGTCATCTGTTCCATGGAAATACCATTCAATTTCATATCCACCAGCGACTGGGTGTAGGACGAATCTTTAAGCTTATTACTCGTGGGTTTCATGGATGTTATTCGATCCTTGATACCAACCTGAGCAGCCAGTTCCTCTAAAAATGAAAATAAGGTAAAGCCCCTGCGACGCCGCTCAAATCTGATTTTGGACTGAGCGGCACGATCCTTAATCTCCAAATATTGAACCCGCAACTGCTGTATATCTTCGTAATTTCGAGTATGAACCGCTAGACTTCTTTCAAGCCGTTCCCTTGTATCGATGAATGGAAATATGAGAAATTGGACTAAGACAAAAATTCCGATAAAACCGATACCAGCGCCGATGGCCATCTTTTCGCGCTGATTGAGTCTCGCCAATATGGGTCTAATGGCCTTTATCATAACGCCACCTTAATTTTGAAGCGTACACGTTTGCCGCTTTTATCCATATTGGCTGAACTGATCGAAACAGTTTTAAAGATTTCCGATTGTTCTAAACCCGTTTTTATATCGTCCACAGCATTAAATGTATCTGTGTTGCCTGAGACAATTACATTATCCCCACCGGATACAATGCTCATCAGCTCTACATCCAAGTTTTCTGGAATCAATCTGCTTATATCGTTTAATATATCAATGGTTTGTACCGACGATCCGGTATCACCCGGAAAGGAAATACCCTTTTGGTTTTCAGCCAATTTCGTGCGCATTTGATGTACCGGATCGACAATCTGGGTTATCTCCGGAAAGGTCGATTGAAACACACCCACAACCTCTGCCTTTTTCGCATCCACGCGCTGTTTAAGGGTATAGGAACTGACAATCCCATATCCAATGAACAACAAAACCACAACGCCGCCTAAACAGCATGTTTTCAGTATATCTCGTTTGTTTTCGTTCCATACCTTTCCCATTCCCATGCGTCCGCGTATGAAGTTAAAACTCTCAAAACCGGATAGCTCATTCAAAACCAAAACCAAGGCTCCGTCCATCAGATGCGGCTGCCAAGAATCGGTTTTAGCAGATAGCGTAACACGGGTAGTTGTTTTCAGCAGATCCATGCGACTCACGGGTGCACCCAGCGCATCTTCCAGTGATTTTTCAAGACTGGTATCGTCCCCTGGCTCGGTGCTGATGCGAACATCGTCAAGACTGCAATTTAAACCGGATTTACGCTCAAATGACAGCAACGTTCTTTTCACCTGAGCGGCCAGCTGCTGGACGGCATTGGATTGATTCTGAATATAGGGGAAGGTCCGCACCAGGCATACATTCCCATCCAGGGAAAGTACCATTATTGCGTCAGTCCTGCCGATTTCGATAAATAGCTGACAGGGGTTATCCGGTGACATTTGGGAAACATATTGTCCCAAAGCATAACCCCCGATCGTTACAATATCCGGCTTTAAATTGATTCGACTCAACTGTTTGGTGATTACGGCGATCCTTCTTTTTTCGATTGCCGCTGTAAATAGTTGTGGTGTTTCCGTCTTGGGTGCGTTCTCGATCAGGTTGAAATCAAAGGCGATTTCATCGGCTTGAAACGGCAGATCGGTTTCTAACTCAAATGGCAGAATCTGGCGCAGTTTCTTGATTTCATTAAAAGGAGCTGACAGATTTCGATAGGTTACATGACCGGCGGGTATCGCCACAAGGCAGACTGCATCTTCAGTTTGAATTTGAGATGAAATGGTATCCAGCGCATATCCTAATTCCTCTTCAAAAGAATGGGAATCCGCAACAATGGGTACGCGCACGTGTTGCTCTATCCAACTGCCCTTAATGCCGCTCTTAATGACAATGGCGGAAACGCTATCACGACGTATATTCAGACCCAGTAATTTTCGACTCATATGGTCGACCACTCTCGATTACGATAGGTTGCATCCTAAACTTATACCCTGCACAAAGAGTTAATTATAGCTTATTTTTCCTGCCAACTCAAGATCTTAGCATGCCACTTACCGGTTTTTTTATCTTGAACCCGGCTGATTACGGCCTCAGCACTTAGGGTTATATCCCGGAGCACCGCTTCCGTATAAATACGAAAAAGGTCGCTTTTTGTTTGGATTAGCTTTGAATCAATTTCAAGGTCATCACAGCCGGGTGCGTCTCGATACCAGGTGGCACCGTTGAGGTCATTGACATAACTGCCATTGGCCATTTCCTCTCTATAGGCGAATATTGCGGGGGCCAAGTGTTCGTTCTCCTCCGGAAGAATGGCCGCAATTACTGGTAAATCGGCTGTATTGATATTGACGGCACCATTGAATGTATATTGATTATCACCCGATTCTGATAAACCCCAAACCGTCATGTAACTCCCAATTCCCGGAATTCCCCCCACGCCTTCGAACAGCTCCGGGCTAATGCCCTTTACCAGGGTCAGCTCGCCCAGGTGATTAAGCGGGCCATTTTGGCAGACATACGCTGGATCCATATCAAGATAATAGTCCGATTCTGCGCCACTGAGACCGGTTATCAAATCGTCGTCCCCGAAATCGAGCCAGTCTTTGAGCGAATTAATGATGGGTCCCGGCGCTGTATCATCCGTGCGATCCAAACTTGGAATCGCCAAATCCAAGAAATTCTCCCACATCCGTCGCTGAGCGACATTAAAGACCTTTCCTTCCGGGTAAGTCACCAGCGCATTAATCTGAATTTTACCCAATTCATCTTCTATGGAAACACGCAGGTTGCCTTGATCGAAGGGTAATTCCAACAAAAATGTTCCCATGGTCTCGGCATCGGCCCAATCTTCCTGTATGGAATCGATGTCTGAATTTTCCTTATCGGCAATCATCAGGGCCATGGCCGCATGTACACCGGACATGGCCATTTGATGTAGTTGAATCCGCTCTCTGAACACACGGGCTATATAAATGGAAGAACGCGCCTTGCGGTTCAGTTCCAAGGTTGTCATCACGAGAACGGCGATAATTGAAAGGGTAATGATTAAGGCGACGCCGCTGTTGTTGCCTAATTTTAACATTGACCTGCATCTAGAATGATGCCGAAATGACCGCTCAAATCGAATTCCAACGGAACGCAGGGTGCTAAACAGGTCAATCATTTTGAATTGTTCAAGAAAATGATTGCTTTTAATTCGCAAGTTCAAATTACCTCAGTGTTTTGATATCCGAGCTTTACGCCCTATTCGATAGCTGCCCGCATGGTCGGCAGCATGAGCAGGGTATCAAATTTAAAGGACTCAGATTCAACCCTTCCAATTTCCAGCTTAACCTGTATTGCCCTCGGTGTGGCATACCCCTGGTCTACTGATTCGGATTCCCAGAATTCATGAATTTCGCCTTCAGCATCATGGTAAGTGAATACCAGGGATTTTATATGCTCACAGACCACAGGCTCCCGGATATCTTCTTGGGGATTATCATAAGGATATAGGCGATCTCTTCGACGAAGCACCATTTTGCCGTCCCTATCCTCGTCTACGTAGTATACAATTTCAGTGATACCGGTTTTTCCGGTTCCACTCAGGTCTGCGTGGGATCGTGAAGCAAATCTCAGCCTTGAAAAACTGCCGGCGGCGATATCGGACGTATCTCCCAGGATACGGAAAGGATCCGGTTCTGAATCTGACTCGGGTTTGCGGTATTTGGGTGGCAGGCTGATGGCAATACCACTGATATCGATGGCCAAACGGTTTAAGCAGCTGCTGGCCATGGTGTATATATCCATGCCCGCATCGATTTTATCAGATTTAAAAAAGACAGCTTGATAGGATACCAGAATCGTAGTGATGATGATGGAGAAAATAAAAATAGAGATCATGATCTCCAGGAGCGTGTATCCCTGCGTATCGCTCTCTTGTTGCCTGGTGATGCCCATATCAATCTCTTGGGAAGCGATAACTTCTGAGATTATAGGTTTGACCGCTATCCGGTATGAATACTTGGATATTAATCTGTTTCAAGGTTTGAGACTCAAGTGATTCCAAAGTCATATCTTCAACCGAGACAACCCATGAATAGCCGGGAAAATCATCTCCAAAGTTACCGGAGTCATCTCCCATTTCTTCAGCGGGCATGGCCATCAACTGACTTATTTTCTGCTGGGCTAAATACGGCGCCTGTGTATTGAAAGCCAGTTGATGGTTCATGGAAATGGTTTGTGCGTATAATCGGAACACGGCAATCAGGACAACGCTGATGATGGACATGGCCACAAGTACCTCAAGCAGCGTGAAGCCGGAGCGTCTTTGGGTTCCTGATTGTCGATATTGTATGGATTTTGGCCCGATGCTGGTCATGGTAATATTTATGACCCCTCCAGATCTTGATACCCGGTCAATATTTTCAAATGCGGCAGAAATGGCGGGATGAGATACGACCAGTCATTTTCGTCCGCATCCCGTATGTGAATAATGGCGTGATCGGAATAACCCTTGGCATGGAATTGAATCATAACGGTTCCCGATTGCAGCTTACGGTTGCCGGCCAGTTCCACGTCTATAATCCGGTTGTCGCCAGAAAGCGTCAGGCTGCGATCTTTGGATGGCTCTGTTTCACCGGGTGAGGTCTTGGCCGCTGATGTCCAGAACCGACCATTATCGATATCCACAGATAGCGCATAATCAGTTTGATCCTGGGCAGACGCGATTTTTAAATGCTGGACATTAGCCAGCAGCCACCGGGATGTTTTTTGGGCTGGATTCACGAATATGTCATTTGGAATCCTGGGCAGCGCCACAAAAAAAATGATGCTTATTAAAACCAGCACCACGGTCAGCTCCACCAATGTAAACCCGGTTTTGCTTATAGCCAGATCTTTTATAGTCACCTGTTTCGTCAATAACCTGGTCAACATTACTGGCCTTATAAGTGTCAAACCAATGAATGAAGTATTTCCGATCATCAATGAATTATGGCTGCATGAGTGATTGGCGATCTAAAATTCACAAGAGATATCTAATACTCATTTTGTTGAAGTTTGGATTTCTATTCGATTTCCCAACTGTTGATATCCTGATCCTTGCCCTCACCTCCCGGTACGCCGTCGCTCCCGTATGACATGATGTCATAATCCCCATGCACCCCAGGGCTTAAATAGACAAACTCATGCCCCCATGGATCCTTGGGAATTTTTCCCTTTTCGATATAACCGCCCTCGCGCCATGAATTTGCCTCATTCCCTGTATTTGGTGCGGTTACAAGAGCCGCCAGTCCCTGTTCAGTAGTCGGATACGAACCAGTGTCAAGTTTATAAAGTCGAAGGCTGGATTCAAGGACGCCGATGGTCAGCTTGGCTTTGACTTGTTTAGCTTCTTCGGGCCGCTCCATTATTCTTGGAACAATTAGCGTGGCAAGGATGCCGAGGATGACGATTACCACCATCAGTTCAATTAGCGTAAAACCACATGGCCGGCCAATATATTTTTTTAGATTCGAAAACATGATTCCTCCAATAACGAATACAGGTTACATGACCAATTGGTTCATTTGTAAAATCGGCAGGCAGATAGAAAGCACAACAAATCCAAGTATAACGCCCAAGACCAGAATCATAAGCGGCTCCAGCAGCGAGGTCATGCTCAACACCCGTGCTTCGACTTCGTTTTCATACATGCTGGCGATCTTGAACAGCATTTTCTCGAGTTCCCCGCTCTGTTCACCAACCTGGATCATCTGCAGGGATAAGGCCGGAAAAGCTTTAGACACGGACAGCGAAGAGCCCAAGCCCTGGCCTTTGCTGACTTCACTGGCGGCATGGTCTATTGCCAATGCGACCTGTGAATTGCCGGCGATATTGCGAACGACATCGAGCGCTGTTAACATGGTAACACTATTCTCCAATAGTGACCCCAGGGTTCTGGCAAAGCGGGCCACGGCCAGTTTCTGGAAAATAATACCAAAAAGGGGTAGTTTAAGTTTCAGTTTGTCGACCAGTTGACGGCCCGCTCCGGTATTCTTAAAACTTCTAAAACCCAGCCAGCCGACCGCTAGCAGTATGCATATCCCCCACCAATAGTCTTTCAAAAATTCACTGATATAAATAAGAATTGTCGTTGGCAAAGGCAGGGTTTGCTGCATGTCCTCGAAGATTGAGGTAATATTCGGTATTATAAAGGTTATCAATCCAAAAAGAACTAAAATTCCCACACACGCCATCACGATGGGATAGGTCAGGGCCGATTGAATACGACTTTTCAAGGCCTGCTGCTTTTCTGTAAGGTCGGCCAGTTGTTCCAGGACGATCTCGAGGGTGCCTGAGGTTTCGCCCGCTCGCACCATGTTCGTATACAGGGATGAAAATACGGACGGATAATTCGACAGGGCTGCCGCAAAACTGTTGCCCTCGACGATGGCATCTTTGATCTGCACGAGGATCGGTTTAAAAGCTTTGGAAGCTGTTTGCGGAATTAAGGCGTCTATGGCGGTAACCAGAGGGAATCCAGCCCCAATCAAGGTCGAAAGTTGCCGGGTCATGGCGGCAATTTCGGTCTGTTTAACCCGTTGAAACACAGACACGACGGACCCGGAGTCCTTACTTTTTCGACGACCTAAATCGCTGACTTCATCTATGGAAACGGGGAATATTCGTGTGGCCCGCAACTTCTGGCGGGCCATCACCGCACTTTCCGCATCAACGATACCCGATGTGGTTTTCCCCTTGTGGTCCAGTGCTGTATACTCGAATACTGGCATGCTGCTAAACCTATTATTTTGGGCACTCCCCACGGCCCGGTATTTTGCTTCTACCCAAACCGCTACAAGGCCCGGTCGCCCCCAAAATGCCTACAATTTGCCACATGTTTCAACCCAAAACAGACTCGTTTTCCGAACTGTTAAATATAGTCGATGGCCCCATGATTGTAAATAACAAACGCGCAAATATTTTCCTTGCAATCTGTGGACTCAGTCATTAATATCCGAAAATAAAATCGTTAGTACGATTTTATGAAACGCGACCCTTTCGCCTCAGGGCGAAAGCCTTTGTCGCTCTAATGCGATCAATGACACAGAACTTGCCTGTGTCTTATGATTGAAGCTGAAATCCTAACTGCTGCGGCAAAACGATCGGTGAGCTCAATTCGAGCTCCTACAGGTTGCCTTGGATATTCTACGAGATTCTCCGAATCTCGGCACCGTGCTTTTGCAAAAATTAGGATCATAATCCATAATTTGAATTCATCCTGCGCTGTTAGACTTATCGGCGATGTCAGATCCAATCGCAGCGGGGAATTCAAATTCAAAGGTGATAAAAGATGGCCAAAGTTTTTCGAACCAGCAGCCGTGAGGCGAGCATCCTTTCCAAAATCGAATCATCCAAAGAATATGCCCGTCGCATGGCTCTAAAAGGCATCGCCGAATGCATCGACCAACTCAGCAACGCGATTGCCACCAAACTCGTCGAATCCAACCTGGTTGAAACAACCAATAAAAATTCACTCGAAGAACAGATTAATAACTGCCTCGACAAATTGCAGCATGCCGATGATTTTGATATTGATTATCAGGTGGCACCTCTCCGGAATCTTGTTCATCAACCCCATGTGGTAAGCATTTATGTAACCGCATTTGTAATCGAAAAACTGATAAATCACAAAGATGTGGTCGATATTTACGGTTCTGATGAAGAGATTTATCTCTGCATTCACCAACAGGTAAAACGATATTTACCCTAATGTTTCATGCGCCCTTCCCTGCTTCCCCGTCTTGTAAACGGTCCGTTTGAGGATCCGGCTCTTTTTATTCGTTTCCTTTTCGACAACCGTGCACTTTTATTCGATCTTGGTGATATTAACAATCTGTCCACCCGCGACATTCTAAAAATCAGCCATGTTTTTATCTCCCATGCCCATATGGATCATTTCGTAGGGTTCGACCGACTGCTGCGCATATTTTTAGGAAGGGACAAGAAACTGCACATATTCGGGCCTTTGGGTATTATCCAGAATGTTGCGGGAAAATTGAGCGGCTATCAATGGAACCTCGTAGAGCAATTTACACATTCATTCAGCATCGAAGTTACCGAAATCAGTAACACTGCTCTGAAATCATGTACGTTCCGTTGCCAGGATCGCTTTGAACCGAATCAAGATCGCCCCAACAGTGCTTTTTCACATTATGTCTTGCGGGAGCCCGCCTTTTCGGTTCAGGCCGCTGTTTTAGATCATCGGATACCTTGCCTGGCATTTTGTATTGAGGAAACCTTCCATATCAATATTAAAAAGGATGCCATGGCGGAATTGGATCTGGTGCCGGGTCCCTGGATCCAGATGCTTAAGCAGGCACTATATCGCCATTTGCCCTCGGATACGCCCATAGAAATTCCCGATAATGGCGACCGCAAACATTATTCTGTGGGGCCCCTGTCTCAAAAAATCGCCACGATATCCCCTGGTCAGAAAATTGCCTACATCACGGATATTGCATATTCACCCGAAAATATTAATAGGATTAAAACTTTGGCTTCCGGCTGCGATCAACTATATATAGAAGCCGCATTTCTGGATCAGGATTTATCCATAGCTCGGGCAAAGCACCATCTTACCGCCCGGCAGGCAGGTCGCATCGCTGCTATGCTCTCAGCCAAAAAAGTCTTCCCATTTCATTATTCGCCCCGCTATATGGACAGAGCGGCCCTGATTGAGGCGGAAGTTATGGAAGCCTTTAATGCAAACCGAAGCCTGCCATAAATTGGCCTGCAAATTTATGGATAATAGTATTCCCGATACCAGTCCACAAACCGTTGAATACCATCACGGATGGGAGTGGCCGGCTTAAATCCCACATCTTTCATCAGATCATCCACATCCGCATACGTGGCAGGCACATCACCGGGCTGTAAGTCCAGGTATACCTTCTGGGCTTTTTTTCCGAGGGCGTTTTCTATTTCGGATATAAATTGGGTCAGCTCAATCGGTTGGTTATTTCCAATATTGTAAATCTTATAAGGCGCATAGGAAGTACCCGGATCTGGCTGGTCACCATGCCATTCAGGATTCGGTTTGGGTAGATGTCCCATGACCCGAACAACTCCTTCAATGATATCGTCGATAAAGGTAAAATCGCGTTGCATTTTGCCATGATTGAATACCTGGATGGGTTTATCGGCAAGTATAGCCCGCGTAAACAAAAACAAAGCCATATCGGGGCGGCCCCAAGGACCGTAAACCGTAAAAAAGCGCAGACCTGTACTCGGTAGTTCATACAAGTGACTGTAGGTATGGGCCATCAGTTCATTGGCCTTTTTCGAGGCCGCATATAAAGATACCGGATGGTCAATATTGTCATGAATTGAAAACGGCATGCGGGTGTTGGCGCCATATACCGAACTGGACGAGGCGTATACCAGATGTTTGACTTTAGAATGGCGGCAATTTTCCAGTATATTGGTAAAACCGACAATGTTAGCGTCAATGTAGGCCTGCGGATTTTCGAGCGAATATCTGACTCCGGCCTGCGCAGCTAAATTTACCACCACATCAAAGGAATCGGACCTAAAAACCGACGCCATACCGTCCTGGTCAGCCAAGTCTACCTTCACAAACTTGAATTTTGTTTTTTCCTCCAATTGTTTGAGGCGGTCCTTTTTAAGATTAACGTCATAGTAGGAATTTAGATTATCAATTCCGGTAACGCGGCACCCCTGCTGCAGTAGCCGTTTGGCCAAATGAAATCCTATAAATCCTGCCGCTCCGGTAACCAGCACGCGATTATACTCAAATGTCATTGGTTTCACCTCCACAATACCAATCGAATGTTTTTTGCAATCCCTCCTGGAAACTAGATTGGGGCTTGAATCCAAGCCGAGATTCGGCTTTATGAATAGCGGCAACCGATTCGATGATATCCCCGGGTCTTGAATCCTCAAAAACGGGTGACAAAGTCGTCCCGGCCATGGCTGCAATCTCCTCCCATAATTTGTGAATACGAACATAGTTTCCGGTACCGATATTAAAAACAGCATTTCTGGTTCCGGGGGTCGCAGCAGCCAGCAAATTAGCCTGCACCACATCTTTGACATAGATAAAATCGCGAAATTGGCGGCCATCTCCGTATATGGTCGGTGCTTCCTTTGCAACCGCTCGGGTCATGAATATGGAAATAACCCCTGAATAGGGCGAGGACGGATCTTGACGGGGACCAAAGACGTTAAAGTAACGCAGACAAACGGTCTCCAGGCCATACATCTCAGCATACAGACTTGCATTGAGCTCATTGGTCAGTTTTTGGACAGCATAAGGGCTTTGGGGGCGCAGCAGCATGTCTTCATGTTTGGGAATTTCGGGATCATCCCCATAAACCGCACAGGAACTTGACAAAACCACCCGTTTGACTTTTTGAAGCCGAGCACTCTCCAGCACGTTTAGGCTTCCCATGTCGTTCACATGGGCGGAAAGAATCGGGTCCGAAACCGTCTGGGGTACTGAAACCACCGCAGCCAGGTGAAAAATGACATCGCATCCTGTGGCCGATCGCTTCAAGGTATCCAAATCCCGAATATCAACCTCCCGAAAATCAATATCCTTGTGAACATGTTCGAGATTTCTTAGATGTCCGGTGGAGAGGTTGTCCACCACCACCACTTCGCATCCGTCTGCCAGCAACGCATCCACCAGATGTGATCCAATGAAGCCGGCGCCACCTGTCACCAGCGCACGTTTGACTGCGTTTTTCACATCACTCTCCTTCCAACGCCGAATGGCTTGTTGAATTCAAATATCGGGACTTGCCCCAGAACCCTAAAAGCTTGATCAGAGCCAGACACACCACCAGAATTACCGCAAAAACGAAGGTGGTCAATCCGATGCTCCACTGCCACCATATGGGTGCATTCACCAGCAACATGCAACCGACGATAATCGGTACCACTATGACATTCATCAAGCCGATCTCTACGGCCACCGGCGTTTCGAATTCCGGGTCAACGATGCGTAATAGCAGCAGACCGCTGCTTACGGTACCGGTGCAAGCGCCATATATGGCTACGGTCCGTTCCAAGTTATACGCATCCACGCGTCCCCCCAGATAGACCACCGCCAATGTTGTTAAAACGCCGCTTACCAGCGACATAATCGTAATCGGCAGAATATAGGCCCAAATAACCACCACCTGGATCGCCATAACCGTAGAGACTATCAGATAGTCCACAGCCCAACCCGTGATACGGTGTTGAACCCCGGCATCGATCAGATACGCAATCCCCACACGGCCCATTCCCCAGCGGACAATCAGCGCGATACCCATACCAAAAAAGAAGAAAAAGCCCCATAAAATCTTGGCCGCATCCCCGGGCAATATTTTGCTGAATAGGATTACGAAACCATATGTTAGTACATAGATAACACCCACCAACGCCACCTGAAATGCCAGGGCATCAATATTGCCTGAGTGGGTACGCAAATTACCGGCAGAAACTGTTTTCTGGTTTTTGGAAACTATACCAACCAGCAAATCGCGAGGAATTTTCTTAGGGGCTAAACTGCCATATCCTTTGCGTATGCCCCAGTTCACCAGAGGAACACCCACAAAAAACGCAAAAAAGAATCCAACCGCCGCAAAAGTTAATCCAATTGTGGCCGCATGGGTAAAACCGGCCCCTTCCCAGACCTTGCCGATGGAAAGTGCCTGACCGGGTCCCTCTGTGAATCCCAACGGAACCAGAAATCCAAACGTTGGAAACAGCTCCATACCCAGCCAGCCAAATAAAATCACCAGGACGCCACCAACGATCGCCTGCATGGGCAGGGTCACACCCTCCACCAGCGCCATCCAGAGGGGCCCTTTGATGGGATTGACTTTTTTTTCTGATGGTGATTTTGAACTGCCGCTGGTCAGCCCAACCGAAATAAAGGATATATTGAAAAAATGGTAAGCAAATGTTTCCAAATCGGTGGGGGCAAAGTCGAGCAAGCCAACATGCAGGATGATGAGACCAACCACACCGCCGATGAGGCAGCTGGGAAAAAGGAATCTTTGTAGGATGGGTACATAGGCCCGTAGCAAAACACCGATGATCAACATGATGGACAAACTTCCAAAAAGTAGTAAGCCTTCAAACGGAAATGGTGTGGTCATGTCGCGCCCCTTTCAGAATCAGCTCAATTAGATTGCATCGCCATATGGATAACAGCTTGTGGTCAATTCGCCATCCGGTATTATATTATTTGTCTGAAATATGTACCGATTCAGGAATTAGGTTAAAGGCATACACTATATTCAAGATGAATAAATTGCGATGAATCCGATTCGATTCTGGTACGACCTGGAACCTTTAGTACTTATCGTCTGATTCATGCGATTTCTTTACTTGATAACACCTTTGCGTCATGGCATACATAGCATAATGTCCAGACGTGATAAATCCTTTTGGTGACACCCATGACAATGACCATCGATTTAAGACTTTTTGCGACACTGCAACCATATGAGCCTTCATCATCGCATGCCTTCCAGCTTAAAGTCGGAATGCCGGTCCGCGAGCTGGTAGAGCAGCTTGGCATTCCGGAAATAAAAGCCAAGCTTATTTTTATAAACGGAATTAAGTGTGATCTGGATACCGTCCTGAAAGACGGCGATCGGGTGGGAATCTTCCCGCCCGTGGGAGGCGGGTAGGATGAGTCCGGATTCAATCATTGATATGCTGACGGCTGCAGCCCGCAACCAGCGACAACCGGACGGCAACGACCGGTCGGTCCTAGCGCTTCAGGACAGCACCGACATCGCCCAACGCGGTGGCCGTACCCGTAAAGAGATCGATTTACTGGCGTTGGAACATGATATTATACCAGAGCGTTACCTTCGCAATCTCAATATCCTTTCGCCCGGGGATCAGATCCGTTTGCTGCAATCGCGGGTCTGTATCGTAGGGCTTGGCGGTTTGGGCGGCTACGTTACGGAAACACTTGCCAGATTGGGGGTCGGCGGTCTGACGGTTGTGGACGGCGACTGTTTTGATGAAAGCAACCTCAACCGACAGGTTCTCAGCACAGAACACAACCTATCACAGACCAAGACCGCTGCCGCAGTTGAAAGGATCCTGACAATCAATTCCGCTTTATATGTTCAGGAATATAACGAACTCATGAATCCCGACAATGTTTCCATGCTGCTGGAGCAGACGGATATTGCGGTGGATTGCCTGGACAATATTCACGCCCGTTTTATCCTGGAAAAAGGTGCTAAAAAAGCCGGCATCCCTCTGGTATCAGCGGCAGTAGCCGGCTTTTCAGGCCAGGTTTTAAGCATATTCCCGCAAGACCCCGGTCTTGAACAGGTTTACGGCCCGCCTCATTCCCATTCGGCCGACAAAGGCGCTGAAACAACTCTGGGTAACCTGGGTTGCACCGTTTCCCTGGTGGCATCGCTGGAATGTGCCGAAGTCGTAAAAATATTGCTCGAAAAAAAGAGTAATTTAAGAAATCAGCTTCTCGTCATCGACCTTACCGATCATACGTTCGAAAAAATTCAATTGAGGAGTTGAAATACCTGTCCAACACAGAGACTGACCCAAAAGACAAGTTAGATGGCTTTTTTTACCAGCCGATGGTCATCTGGGCGATATAACGCCGATCCTCCCGCTGACCGGCATGGGCCCCGACTTCTTCACCGTAGGTGGCCACGTCAAATCGAACAATTCTAAAATCGACGGTCGCACCGGCTGTATAGTAGCCCTGGTTCAGGCCGGCCCGGACCGACAAAATTTTCGGCAGGCGAACTTCGGCCCCCATATGAAGCCGCTTGGCCGGATCTTCGTCTTCGTCATAGGAATTTGTCAGATCCATATAGTCCAGAGCCGCCACCAGATCAAATCCGGCGAAACTCTTTGTGGCCGCCAAACCGACATTTGTTTGAGTCTCCAGGGGCTTGGCATCCCCCATATCCATCTCAGGCAAATTTTGGACCGTCAGGCCCAGGTCTAAATCGATAATTTCCAGAAAAGGCATCCGATAGATGGCACCCAGGTCGAACCCGATTCCGGATCCGGATTCCATATCATCCTCTAATTCCTGGTCGAAATCGTCATCAGCAATATCGGTGGCCGTGTAGACCTCGTCTAAACTATGCCGGCTGATAAACTTAACGGTGGCACCGGCCCTGAGACCGGTTATCGGCACCTTGAGTCCCACACCGGCCAGTAGGCCATATTCATATACCGCGTCGACATGGGCTTCCGGCCAAACCGGATTACGCACATCCATATCCAGGGTCGCCTGGGCCAGGCCGGCCACCATGATGCCGTAATCCCTGATATTAAATCCCACATGTGGAAGGAGTGCGACGCGGCCATGCTGATGCTCCCCCACATAATCCCGTAAAAAATCGGTGACCTCACCGGTGTCTTCAAAATCCGTATCCTGGGAATCGTAATACATGTCAATCGTGTTTTCGGATACCTCAATCAGCGGGTTGAAGATACCCAGCTGCAGCGTATCGATATTGGATAGGCCGGCGGGATTATAAAAAAGGGCGTTTTCATCATCGGCCACGGCCGTGAAAGCGCCCCCCATACCCAAGGGCCTGACGCCGCGATGGAGGGTCGGATATTCTTCCGCGCAGACACCCACCACCGTTACCAGTAGAAACAGGCCGGCTGCAAGTACAATTAAGCTGCTTTTATAATTCAACTTTTTCACAATGAGCCTCCTTGATAGTTCTACAGGTTTGTTATGTATTGCTCTAATTCGGAAATATCAACATCACCATCTCCATTTCCATCCAGATCTTCAAGGAACTCATCAAAGGATTCCGATAGATCGTTCTCATCGTCCGCACCCACGAGTTCCTCTATGGCATCTACCGCATCCTCGATATTATCCAGGATTTCGTTGAACTCGTCCATGTCAGCGGACGTCAGGTTGTCGTCAAATTCGATTGTACCGACGCTCTCATACAGCTCGTCCAGGCCATCCTCAGTCAGTTCCACCGTATCTATATTTAGATCATCCATTACTAAATCAGCAATAAACAGAGCTGCATCGCCCAGGGCCAGCAAACCTTCCTGTACAATCTCATCCGTATCCGGATCGTCAACACAATCTTCGATGGCCGACTTTGCCAGCGCCAGGAGCGCTGATTTGTCGGTCACCTGATCCTCATTGATCTCACCCTGGGCATCCCCTAAAAGGAGACCGATCATGTCGATATTGCCTTCATCGCCGACGTCGTCGATTTCATCGATGGTTTCCAACAGACTGAAGGTATCAATCCCGGTAAGCCCGGCATACGCATTGCTTAAATAGACGCATACCTCTTCCTTGCTCGAATAGTCCTCGCGCAAATCAAGGAACAGATCAACGGCCTTATCGTAATCCTCATCATCCAAGGCCATTAATCCTTCTTCCAACCTGGCCTCATATGAATCATCATCCGAGATGCCTTCGAACATGTTGCCATCACAACTGATCAGAAAGCCCGCCAAGCACAAACAGACCAGCACGGTAAGCCCATGCGCCGGCCGTGATCGCTTGATTTGTGACCAATTAAAAGTTTTTTTCATCATGGCAATCTCCTATTTGCTGGTTTTTAATCATCTTAATTTACCTTCTTAAAACTATGTAAGTTGAAATTATTTATTGCCGCCAGGACACTCAACCTGTGATGACCCCAAAATTCTGCATCCCAACTTATTTTTGCAAAGAGTATACCAGAAAACATAACCATGAATACCGTTGCGATTGTATAACTGATTCGTTTGCTCTGAAATGCCCTGGTGCCTGGACTTCAAGACTTAATGCCGTATAAATACTGGCCTTTTGATACCAAGTAAAAATTTTAGGATTTGATGTGTATTGAGTGGTAGAATACACTATTATGATGACATATGTCAAAACCTTGACAAAATATTCTAACTGACCGGGCAAATTTTGCCGGCCGCAAGGGAATTATAGCAGCTGTCGAATATTTGATCCAAATTGCAAAACGAAGGTGTCAGCGGTCATTTTTCAACCAGAGCGGTTCTTGGCTACCAACACCATCAACACTCTGGAAAGATTCAAAAAAGGAAGCCGGAACGGTATGGTTTTCAGTTGGAAATTCACGTGCGGATGATCAGAATCGGCAAGCTCCCCCGGTTTTTTCCGGCTTTGAAATAGTTGCGTTGATTCCCAGGTATAATCTTTGGCCTTGTAGGCGATCAACTGACCATTGGGCACAAGGTAAGGAAGGCTGAGTTCTACGAATCTGGGGAGATTAGAAAATGCCCGGGATACAACCACCTCAAAATTGCCCGCCTTTTGATCTCCCAGATCTTCGATTCTGGCATGAACCGCTTCTATATTGGTTAAACCGAGTTCCCGAATTACATGCCTTAGAAAATTAACTTTTTTACGCTTGGCTTCCACAAGGGTAACCATTAGTGACGGTATCATGACCTTTAGTGCGATACCGGGGAATCCGGCACCGGAGCCAACATCCATAAGTCGGCTGTCGGGTTGGATGTATGCATAGGGTAGAATCGCATCCAAAAAATGCTTAATGGCCATTTCCACGGGATCCACAATGGCGGTTAGATTGATTTTCTGATTCCACTCGGTAAGAATGCTTGCATGTTTTGCAAACTGGTCCGCTTGACTCGCGTGGACCTGAAGGTCAAGTTCGCGCGCACCTCCAATGATCATTTCTTTCCAAGCTGAAGAACCAATCTTCATAGCAGCTACAATAGGGGGATAAGATGATTGTCCTTTAGGGGTTATAGCGATCTGCCCACATAATACGGATTTGGTATTACCTCAAGGATTCAACAAAACAGCCGGTGTCTCCATCACCATCGCCTCCATCACCATCTGGTATCTCCTCGTTGCTGTCACAATCGATGCAATCGGTATCCAACGCATACTGGATGCTTAGGTCAGAAGCCGGGCAACCAAGTAAATTAGTTTCAAATGCGATCCACCGATATAATCCTGAGCCAAGCGGGAGGTCGGTCTTGGATATTTGGTTCGCCTCTCCCAGTTTGGTAATATTTTCATTAAAAACAGCTTCTACAAATTCTTTATGGGCACGATTGGATGCCCCTTCCACATAACTGCCCGGCGTATACCAGCTATATCGAGAATTGCCAATATAAGCAAATGCGCCCCTATCGGCATAGCGATTGGTAATGGCCTCCCCAAAGCAATCCACCGACTCAAAACTACCTTCTGAATTGAAACTGTCGATGGATCCCGAGTAACAACCCTGAGCATATACGAACATGAAGTTATTGTTATTCAGAGATGCAATATCATTATAATTCATCCCCATGTTATAAACAACAGTTGAATGCCCTAAATTGTTGATCCAAAAGTATTTATTGGAATTTAGGTAGGCCAAAAGTTGTGAAATAGGCCATTTGTTATTGCCCCAATCTCGATCATATAATTCAGTTTTAGGTGTTGAACCCATGTAAGCGTAAACCCAATCCAATCGATCTCCGCCCCAGGTTGCATCTGCCAACGCTTCACCCACAAGCAGAGTCTTACTGGCGTGGTTGCTGGTCTCGAAAGCGATTATTTTATTGATTTGATTGTTAGCTTCCGCTAAATCATCTGCCGCGATGCGTCCCACATACACCTCTGAAAACCAGTCAATATCGCCCCCGTCAACGCCATCATTCAACTCGCCCCAAATCTCATCACCATCCCCATTCCAGGATCCATCCAGACAGGCGAAATACAGGTCACTCGGAATTTGGTAGTCGGTGAAGCCACCCGCCTGCGCATACACAAGCCTTGTTGGTATTACCTGATGTTCGGGGGAACCGTCGCTATCGCCTCCCAGCAATACGTACTGGGTTTCGTGATTTGTATACATTTCCCGAATAA
The DNA here is from genome assembly GCA_964452555.1 of uncultured Desulfobacterales bacterium. GTDB lineage: Bacteria > Desulfobacterota > Desulfobacteria > Desulfobacterales > B30-G6 > B30-G6. The sequence goes on along the minus strand of CAYVMI010000021.1, from coordinate 73,370 downwards.
AATTCCGCATTTTTTCAGCCAGATCAATACCCGCATAACGAACATCGATATCGTCAATATATTCTATATGGGTTGTATATCCTCCACCTTCAGGAGCAGCTCTGTGGTTTGCCAGAATCTGGAATGCGGGTGCCAGGTCCCGGGTGGTTATTATCACATACTGACGGGTATCTTCCGATGAGAGTCCCTCGGCCATCAATAATGCACGCTTTGACCCATCGCGCTCGGTTTCCGGGTGATGGCTTAAAAAATCATCATGATTTTCAATAATTCTTAGAATTTTTTTTCTGTTCTCAATGGAATATGTAAAAGGCATCTCCTGGTCCATACGCTGACGCTCAACTGTTATGACTTTAACGTGTAAGCTTCGGTAATATTTCAGGTGACCATCCGCAGGATTATAAAGAACGGGCATTAGGTCCACCAATAGAATTTTTACGCCATACAAGAACTGTAGCCCCATGCTTTTGTAGACCGTGGAAGGATAGAACCCATTGGTTTCATAAATTGATGCAGCAGGCTTATCCACCGAAACTTGTCCTTGAAAAGAGAGAGGGTACGGCGTGGTAACATGCTGAATCTGATACGACCCTTCAATTGATTTTAATGTTCCAAAATCGATATCAATCGATACGACATTCTCGTTTGCCGGAATGAAAAGTTTCACTTTTTTCACCGGCAGAATCGGAGCCCCGACAACATCGTCCTTTTGGCGCGCACCGGCCAACTCTACCAGTTGTCGGCCATCATAAAGCTCTGTTATCGTTGGTTTTTCGAAGTTAAAGGCGTAATTGTACTCGGCGGCAGATAGATTCGCAGCAAATAAAAAAGCAAATAACCAAACAACAATAATAAGACCGCTCGAAATTTTCGGTCCCAGACGCATAACAATCCATTTCATCCCGGGTTAATACAACCACCATAGTCCTATCATATTAAAATCATTACATGATTTTATCCGGCCCAACGTGGGCAATGGTGATCATGCAAACAACCGTTGTCCGGCTGCTCGATCTCCTAAAGCATTCATCGGCTGTAAAGGCGCATTACTTTAGGTTTTTTGAGTGGTGTGGAAAGGGATGAAGGGGCACGAAGGTGATCTAGAGTGAAAAGGCGGTTCCACCAAAGGTTTTTCAAATATATATTAATAGGTTATAGTTATAAAGCTCGGTTGGATATGTTCTTCGGCGGGAATAAATTGATAAATCAGTAAAATTTTGCGGGGGAACAGATAGCTGGCAATTGATATCCTGGTGCCAACAATTATACGCAGGGCGAATCAATCGTCATCGGCTTCACCGCCACCATACTCATGATAACCGACAAACCGTTTTAGTGCTTCCTGTACTGAATTTTGATCAAACTTGAATCGGAACTGTATATAGGGGCCTTGGGCCGTAAAATTTGATTCGGAAAAATCTTCATCCTTGAATCCCATGAAATTATAACCGACACTTAGCCAGGCATTTTTGACAACATGATGGCCAATGGAAACGCCGGACGCGTAATCAAATGCGTCAGATTCCCAGGAATGGAGCACGCTGGCAGCCAGACCCACGTCCCATTTGGGGCTAAGATCGTAACGCCCTTCCACTCCCATGAGGTCCGTATATCCGCTGTATTCATCATCATCGATCGTGCTCCCAACATATTTAAGACCATACTGGAATGAAATCTGGGTCTCACGATTGGGTTTGAAGTTAACATTCATGTTGTTGACCACACGCCAGTTTTCAATGCGACTGTCACCGTCTTCCTGATCATCAACTTTAAAGTCCAGGCGATCGAGGACCACCCATCTGGTTTTTGTGGGGCGATAGGCCAAGCCCAAGCGGATATCCGCATCCGTTGTTTCGGCGCCATTTTCCGGTTCTACTCTGAAAAGCTGTATGGCGGAAGACAAACCGATATCGGTTGCCGGCGCACTGTATAACCCGGTGGTGATGCCCCACTTATCTTCGGTTTCAGTCGTGCGGTACTCGGTTCGAGAAGTCCATGACCAGCTTTCTTCTTTATAGGTTGCACCCAATGATACTGCGGTGAAATCATGGTCGGTTTCAGCAGACACGTCATCAACGCTGTCCGGTGGGTCTCCATGTTCCTGCACTGTTCTTGAATGATCCAGTCCGGCGTCGATAGCCCATTTTTTATTGAAATTCAACGTCTGTCTCAGACCGAGATTTGCAAATGTACGCGGACCGTCTTCATTCGATTGCTGCTCCACCGAAGTGTTTACATCAGCACCTGACCATGGTGTCACATGCATACCGAGACGCGTCCCCTGTGTATCCGCGTATTCGCCTTCGGTGTACTCCTGCTCCCCGAACAATGTAATCGAATCAGTCAGCTTGAAGTCAGCGCCTAAAACTGTACGGGTTGGGAAATCCGGATTGTCATCGTTGGATCCCAAAGACTGTTCCCGGTCAAATCTCAGTTGGAGACGATCATCGAACAAACGTTGACTGAGACCGGCAAATAGTTGATCGGAACTGTTGCTGGTTCCATCGGCAAACCGATCTTCTGCATGCCGCAGCCCTGTATGGAGCGTGGTGGTATTCAATGTATAGTTCAAATTCAGCTCACCGAGATCACGCTCGGCATCGGTATCAAGATTGTAGTTACGGTAGACCTCACCCTGGATATTGAGATCATCGGTCACGCGGTAGGTGCCATCAGCCCCCATTTTCCGGGTACCGGCTTCACTTGCCTTCTGCTGCCCCAATCCAAATCCCGGTTCCTGTTCCTTTACATAGAGTTGTCCGTCAAATTTGTCGGACCGATGGCTCAATTCTGCCAGATAGGCATCTCCATTCAATTCGGTTTCGTCCTCAGTCCTTTCACTGCTGGCATATTCGACTCTGAGTTCTGTACTGTTTCCGAGGTTGAGCGTGGCGTCCACGCCTTTCAAATCGGCTTCGGCGCCTTCTGTGCCCTCATGAATATAGCTGGCACCGACTTCGATGGTGCCGTCCTTCAGCTTTACCGCACCCCGCCCGCCATAGGTAAGTTCTTTATCGCTGTCGTCGTAGGACTCATAATCAATGACAATGAATATCGGATTCAGGTTTTCATCACGGCTGAATATGGGCTCCTTGAAAAAGAGAGTCCCGTCATCATAGTCGATGTTATAGTCCATGTGACGCGCAAGCGGGCGGGTAGATATCACCATCTCACTTCGAAAACGATCGCGCGTTTCGATAACAATTTTTTCCGAATTCATAACAATATTTTTGCGTGACAGGCGATAAAGCCCTGAGGTACCGTCGCCTTGAATCTCATCTTTCACAAAGGCATGGTTTGTTTCGCTGGCAAAAATATTATAGCTGAAATGGCGATCCTGCATTTCGGATTTAAAACCAGTTAAGCTTCTGCTGTAGCGCGACAGCTCAGTTACCGTAAGGCCCGTGTCATAATCACCAAAAAGGGCATAGAATTGATCGCGTTCTATTTTCAGGTATAGCTTTTCTGAACTTGGCGCATCATAATTCTGTTGGGTCTCATCCCCATACAAGGTATAATAGGTATCGGGGTCAATGGTCTGAAATAGACTGCGCCCGGATTCATCATTCGTTTTTTTGTTGTCATACGCCATGGTCAGGAGCCACTCGCCTTTGATCCTCCCTTTGGCATAAAACGCGATGCGTCCATCGTCATATATATCTTCATCGATTCCCGCCGTATCAGCGGTTTCCATATGCCCTGTCACCGTGTTGTACCCCATGGTCCCTTCGGCGAGTCCCACGAGAATCCAGTCTCTGGCTGCGGGATTCAGCCACACCCGCAACGCCTCTTCTTGGCCGTCTGCCAGATACACCGTCAACTGGGCCTCACCCGATGGAGAGTTGGACTGAAGTTTTAAAAGGGCCACACCATCTTTGCCAACGATGTAGTGCGGCTTGCGCTTGTCCAGACCCGAAAGCGGGTTTTTCTGAAGCGCATCCAAGGTTTCCTCAGCAGCATGGGGCGGCTTCACCGTGAATGTACCGATCATTCCTTCCCGCACGGGATGACCGCCCTGGTCGGTTAAACGGATGGCGATCACTGGCAGATTTTTACCGCCGGCAGTGAGATATGATTGTTCCGGGATGACTTCAACGGAAACAGGTGGCCCCGAATAATGAACCACACGCTTCAATTGACCAATTTTATTGCCGGAAGCATCATGGACGACACAATCGAAATGATTGTCACCTTCTTGGAGATCCACACCTGCCCAGCGGCTGACCGCCACCGTACCGGCCGTATTTTTTCTCATCCCTTCATAATTAAGTGGTGTCACCTCATTACCGTTCAAAAAAATTGTCAGCGTATGTTTGGGATCATGCTTGATGGCAAACCTGAGCGAAGGTATTGGCGGCGAATAGGCTGGTCCCGGGGACAGCCATTCCAGAGTCGAATCTGCGGATTCAATCCATGTTTCTTCGTCACCTGGTTTGGCTTCAGATGTCAGGACTTCAACCTGGGTAGGCTCCCAGATTTCACCAGGGCGAAGACCTTCAGTCGCCACAACCGTCCTGTCAGTTGTTTTCAGAAGTTTCAACGAGGTGCTGCGATTGATTTGACGGCTCAGCACACGTACCTGGACCGGACAATTCCAGACCACACCGGCGGGGTCTTCACCCTGATAGGTTAGTTCCTGGGGACCTTTGGGTACCATGATAATCTGTGAGGGATCGAGATTCAGGGCTTCAGCCAAATATTTCCCCACACTGCGCGCCCGGACGGTTGGAATGATCTTAGATCCATCCAATCCAACACCATTAACCTCCGCAGGCGGGTGGGTACCCGGGGGACCCACCTCATAGGTAATAAACAGATCGGTCACCTGCAAATGCGACAATTCTTGAACCAATCGTTCCAAACCCTTCTTTTCATTTGGGCTCACAATGACATCCAGCAAGGAATTGCCGGGATCTTCCGATGTATCTACTTCCTTGGCTGAACAAATATCCAAGACCACTTTTTCGGACAAAATTTTCACGGTAACCCGTCGATTGAGCGCTCGCCCCTCAGCAGATTCATTGCTGGCAATCGGCTCATCCGGTCCCATACCTTTAATTGTCATTTGGGAAATATCAATGCCTAAACGGATCGATAGATATTGAGCCACGCTCTTTGCACGCGACAATGACAGGGCATAATTATCCCCATAAATATGTCTGCTGCGTGCTCGGATAGGCTTGTTATCGCTGTGCCCGATCACTTCCACAGAATTGATATCCAGGTTTTCCACTTTTTCCAGCAGCGTATCCAGTTTGGACCGGTATCGTTGGCTGAGTTTCGAACTTAAGGAAGCAAATTCCGGGTAAGTCACAAAATCTGTCTCGCGCATGCGCTTTTCTTCGGGTACCAGCAGTAAGACCTTATCCGGTCGGAGTTCGTGCTTTTCGTGAAGCTTTCTTTCTAATACATTTTTTACCAGGGGTGTTTGCTGATTCATTTCTGAAGGTGAATCGAACATGAGCATACCCTTGGTCAGCAACTTCCGGGCTTCGCCATTCATAGGAATTTGGGCTTGGAACCGCAAGGCCTTCGTCCATTTGCCCGGCACATCGCCCAGGCGATAGGTCAAAATATTCTGGGTTATCGTCGGGTCTGGCAGCATTTCACCGCCCAGGGTACTGCTCCCACTCACATAAAGACCGTCCTCCGGCAGCATAACGGTCAGACGCAAATTTCGCAGTGGCACTTGGCCGCCTTGCATATTGACCCCATAAGTTATGAAGTCATCCTGATGTGAGCTCGTGATTTCCAGGCCGACATCATCCTTGAGTTTGGGTTTGAGACCCACATAAAAATCTGCGCGCCACAGCGTCCCCCCCTGCAGGTCCACAAACTGCGAAAAACTGCGCCCGGCAAAGCGCGTGTTTTCTTCGCAGGTCAGAATCTCGTAATGCGCCGGCAGGCTGTCGAGGTCGAGCTGGACTACATGAACCCCCGGTCGGACGCCTTCGAAATGATACAGACCGCGCTTGTCGGTGATGACATAGGTACCGTCTTCCAGAAAGATACGAACGCCTTTTAGGCCTTCTACGACCTCATCCGCTGGATCTTGACAGCCACTGGGGATGACGCGGCCCATGATAATGCTGTGACTTCGAAACAGTTCCTCGATGACATTCACGCTTGCACGCGCAACGTTGGAACTCGGACCACCGGCGATTACAGCCACGGCGCTGTTGGTGGCATTGCCGGGCTTGGCACCGGCTGTCACTTCCACGACGTATTGGATGGATATGGTTGTCTCACTTGCAAGATTGCCAAGCGGGATGGTGAGGGTGCGACCATCCGATGATATGGTTGGATCGCTGTTTTTTTGTCCATCGATTTTTAAAGAGCCGCTTTGATAGCGAAATCCGGGCGGGAGTTCATCAGTGAGGGTAACATCGCTCATAACGTTGACAGCCGAATTTTCCACCGTTAACCGATAGCGGATAAAGTCACCGTGGGATACAACATCCTGGTTGACGGACTTCGTGATCCAGGGCGGCGTGGCCCCGGGTCCGATGGGGTTGACCTCCGGATCGATGGGTATATCAATATGCAGGGCCGGTCCGGGGTTGAGCGTGAAGGCTTCACCCCGTGAACCCGGATCGACAATAGCAAAGGGCCCCCCGGGTAAAGCCTGCAAATTGCTCGTCGGTTCTTCGGATGGTGCTAGCCACCCATCCGGCGGGGTCACATCCAGACGATAGGTTCCGGGAGCCACAAACGGAAAGCGGAAACCGCCTGGGGGAAAATCATAGCTGTTGCCGTCACTGTCCATAACGCTGCCACCCGATGTAACCGTCGCCGGAAAAGGGCTCAGACCGTCATCACCAAAAACCAATGCCGGAGCTCCACTTACGGTGTCAAATAGCGTCACCTGTGCGCCGTCAACCGGAAGCCCCGTGGAGCTGTCGAAAACCAGGCCGTAGGGGTCCACCAGAACGGCGGCATTGGTGGTGTCGCTGCCATCACTGCTGTCAATATAGGTCGCAGCGATCTGGCTACCGGCTTCAACCGTGAAACGGCCGTTATTTGTTAAGGCTGTATCACCGTAATCAGATTGGATGTAGCCTACAAACACGCCTGTATCGGGGCCTGTTTCGGTTAATTGTAAAAATTCAACATCTCCTAAAGGTGCAGTGGTAATGTTCAACAACACGGTCTCGGCCGTTAATGCGTCTAAGTTCTGATCGAAATCGGTGAGGCGGATGAAAATGGGCTCACCCTGGTGATAGACGTTTGTAGGAACCAGGGGCAGCGGGCTGCTGATATCCAGCGGGGTGCTGCTGCCACTGGGAGTGGGTGGGGGCAATAGATTGAAAGTGCCGGTGGCTGTACCGGATGGGCTGTAGGCCGTCTCGGGAACAGGGATAACTTGGGCGTCAGTAGATGCCGGTGCATAACTCAAAAAGGTCAATTCAGACGGTGTACGTATCACCACTGTCACCGTCTCTACGGTATTGGATGTGGATGTAAAATCGCTGGTACTGCCAACCTGGTAGGTTGCCAATGCCGTATTATCGATAAGGGTGCCGGGAGGAACAGCCGCTGAGGGTTGGGGCAGGACAAGGACACATACAAGCGCCACCAAAACCCAGTGGTACACCCGTCGTATCACACCGGGAAATGCCAGGGTTAAACTCTGGCGAACAGCATGCCCCAAGACATTCTTATCCCCGTTATATCGGTTAGATAAACCCATATTTGTCGCTATTAATCCACCGGGCCGACACCGGTCAGAGCGTGCCTGTCTACCATCAACAGGATGTGCCCTGACCGGTAACAATGATTGGCCGGTTCCTCAAATATGCACCTCAACATACTAGTCGATGGTCACATCAAACGTGACAGCTGCCGTACCTCCCGTTGTAACGGTGCCTATGGTCGCAGTGACCGACCCGGCATTGGTGGCACCATAATCGCTTCCGTCTCCATCGTTGATGTCGGTTTTACCTGCGCCGTCAACGGTGATGGTGCCGGCCACATAAGTTGTGTTGGCGGGTGTTGCGTCAACCACAACGATATTATCCGCATCCACACTACCCGTATTTTCCACGGTAATGGTGTAGCGAATGGTGGCGCCGGGGATGGCTTTGGGATTGACACCGAGGTTGACCGGATCGCTGATAACGGCCTGGGACTTGGTAACATCAAGTGTTGCCGTTGAAACCGTATAGACGGCATCTGCCGAATGCTGGCCATCATTGGCGACGTCGGCTGTACCGGCTGCGTCCCCCCACACCACCTCGACGGTGGTGGGATCATCTGCAATAGCGGCATCATTTGCGGTAATGGTGGTGGTGCCCGCATCCAGGGTTGTAGCGATCAGGTTATACAATGCCGTATCGCCGTCCGGTATGCCCAAGGGCGTTTCGGCCACCACCAAAATTTGGATACTGGCATCCGGGGCGATATCAGCTACCCGGGTGCCCAGGGCATACAGGGTGTCTCCTGGGGTGTCCAGGACACCATCATTGTCCACATCCAGATAGATCTCTACCCCGGTCATATTGAAATCGTCCTCCGTACCATCCGCACCGGCGGTTGTTGCCAGTGAATAACCCTGGGTGGTGTTACCGGTATTGGTGACTGTGAATACCAGGACCTGATCTGCAGCGCCTGGAGTGACCGTGGTGCCGCTAACTTCCGCCACCGTCAGGTCGACCCGGTTGTCCACCACAAAGGTGGTCACGTTGCTGGTCAATTGTGCCTGGGGACTACCAGACACGTCGTAGTCCAAGGTGGCGCTGTTGGTAATAGGGGTTCCCGACGGCGTTCCCAATGCCATGACATGGGATGGTATGAGCAGTACCATTATTGCAATCACCGTCAGGCCTAGCCTCATCATTGTTTGACTGTCTTTCATTTTAGACCTCCTTGTTTGGGTTTTAATTTTGGTTCGGTGTGTCTGGCTTCTAGCTTGGATTCTAGTTTTGGTTTGGTGTGTCTGTCTCATTTTTCTTCTCCTCTCTGCTTAATGGGGTTGTAATCGTTTATTCAAGTATCGCTCGAAAGCTTACCTGGCCATTTTCGTTGACTGACAGTGAGCGCTGGAGAATCCAGCGGATATGCGTGTAATCTGAGGCCTGGGCCGGGTATTCCGTGCCGGAGGCATCACGAATCTTGAGGTTTTCAGATGTGGCAAAGGTCTTGCCCTGGTCTGTGGAAAATAGTATCAGGGTGCCTTGACCCCTGGCGCTGTTCTCCTTGTAACGCATGTGCTCCGGAACAGGGTTGGTGATAACCACATTCTCGGCCGGCTCCTTACCCACATGGGTGTAAGTAATGGTGTAGATGACCTCTCCACCCGGGATCACCTTTGTGGCCGGAACCCGTTTAACAATCTTCTTACCTTCTTCGTCGAAGGCGGTCACCTCGCTTTCCACCACGGCCTTGAGTTCAATATCGGCCTTCTCTTGTGCTTCGGCGATATCGATGTTCATCAAGGTTGCCAGGCTAAAACAAATAACAGCGAAAAAATAAGTTTTCATGGTTAGATTTCCTTTTTTGCTTTATGGGTTGATGGTCACCTCAAAGGTAATAGTTTGATTTTCGGTGGCACTCGTCAGGTCACCCAGAATAACTGTAACAACCTCTGCTGCGGTACCCCCCACGTCACCGTTGTCGGCATCGACAGCATCGGTAAGCGCAATGTTGTTCAGGGTCAGAGAACCCACGTTGTAGGTGGTGTCGCCGGGGATGGGATCCGTGATAACAATCCCTTGGGCCGTGCCCGACCCAATCACCTCCACGACAATGGTATAGGTAAGGATGGCATTGGAAACCGGCTGCGAACCACCGAATGGGTCTGTTATCACAACCGATTTGGACAATATCACCTCCAAATCGGAAATAACGTAGGTGCCCATAGCGGCATCGCTGCCACCGGAACTCCCGATGACGGCGTCGACCCCGTTATCACCTGCATTTGCAATGCTGGTTCCTGGTGTGCCTGTACCGGTGTTGGAGCTTACCGTTAACTGGCAGCTACCTTGGTCGCCACCGGCCAGGTCAGCTGGTATGTCGTTGAGGATAAAAACTGTCAGGGCCGCATCCGCCGGCAAAAACGGTTCATTGCTGCCGGGAATATAGGCCTCGTCGGTGGTGGGGTCATAGCTACCATTGCCATTGCTGTCCAAAAAAACGCCCACCAGGGCGGGGTCGAACTGATCACTACCCAAGGTGCTTAAAGCGGCCAGCGTATACTCATCGCTACCATTACCCGTGTTGGTGATCTGCAGGGTAATGACCCGATTTGTGTCCCCCGAATTGACCGTGACACTGGCGGCATCCTGCCAAACCACATCCACATTCAAAAGCTCGGCCACCGTAATGGAGGTGGTATTACTGGTGGAGACATGGTTGGAACCATCTTGCGTATAGCTAAGGCTACCTGGTTTTCGATAGTGGTCCCGGGAGGTGTTCCCAGTGCCAAGGCTGAGGGCGCAGGCAGGCAGAAGGTTATGAGTGCAAGCAAAAAACACAGATATTGACACCCCGGAAAGGTATTTTGTGCTCTCGGCGTGGGGATCTCAAGTTTCATGGCATCTGTGCTTTGATATCTACTTCTTTTCCCCAACATCACTGTAACCCCATCTTAAGCCTGATCTCGAAGCTGGGCGTATTAGCCCCGCTTCTTCCGTTGAAAGTACCTTTGGGGGTGACTTGAATGTGGGTCACATTCGAATCAAACCCATGGGCATCTGGTTGGGGCACATAGACGAAGGTGCCGCCGCCATTGTTTGAAAAGGCCACGTCATCGCTGGTATTATTGAGGTTTATAAAAGTGTAAGTGAGGCCGCTTTGATTCGGGGTGGTGCCATCCGTAAAAAGAACCGGACCGGAAGCCGGTCCGGGGCCGTCGATATCGCCTACGAACAGGGAGGTATTTGTGGGGATCGGGTCGGTTATGATGATGCTGTCTGCGTCGGTGCTGCCGACCCCCTGATTGGAAACAGCGATGGTGTATATCACCACCGCTCCGGGAATTGCTTTGGAATTGATCTCACCATTAAATGGATCTGAAAAGGTTTGAACCGATTTGACTAATAGAATATCCGGCCTCGGTATATCCACCAGATCCACCACCGCGTTACTGTTTTGGCTGCCGGTCTGATCGCTGTCGGCTACAGCTAGGTTGTCCACGGTACCGTCGGGATCATCAAAAGGCGAGTTCACTGCCACCTGGAAGGTGACCGACATCCGATCGCCTGCACCCAGAAACTGGCCGCTGGTCAGGTTGGGCGGTGGTCCGCCGGGAGTGGTCGCGGGCGGGCCCCTCAACGTATAGGCGATTTGGACATTGTCAAAGAAAAGGAAACTCCGAGTGAAGGCCCAACCCGATCCTAAAAAGCGGATCTGCGTATTGGCCGAAATATAGGGGGTAATATCGAAGGTCTCAGTGGTCGGAGAAGTCGGGGTCGGGTCACTATTTGGATATGATCTGAGATTGACCCAACTGCCGATATCATCGTCCCAGACAGCCAGCGTCACACTGCGGCTTGATGTTCGACGGCGCCAATAATCAAAGCTGAGGATAGCGGAGGCAGCCCCACTGAGGTCGACCGCCCTGACAACGCCGTAACCGGTAATGTCGATGTTTCTACCCCCAATTTCCAGTGCTGCCGGCGATGTATCGGCCTCCACAATGCCGGTACCCGGCCCGTTTGACTCGCCCAGCTCCTGCCATGCATTAGTCCAGCTCTGGGTTCCGTTGTTGCCTGCGTAAGATACCGTACTGAACTCGTCGCGAACGGTTTCATTGGTGTAAGTGGGCGCGGTCACCTGGGTGCTATTGGCAACATATGCGGTTCCCGCAGGCAAAGAATCAGTGACGCCCACACCGGTGAGGGCAATATTGCCGGTGTTGGTCACGTTGATAGTATAGGTGACGGTATCACCCGGCGAGACAAAACCACCTGCATCCGAAGCCTTGTTGATATCCAGTCGCGGCGTACCGGGCGGAAGTGAGGACTGTATTGTAACGTCAACACTGTCCTGGTTGTTGGCTGGATTGGGATCGGCCTGATCAGCACTCAGGTTTTGAGCGGTGTTCGTAATGGTGGTGCCACCGGTGCCCGTATCTACACTGGCCGTAATGGTGAGCGTGGCGCTGGCGCCATTGGCTAAATCACCGATAGTCCACACCCCGCTGGTCTGATTGTAAATACCCTGGCTGCGGGTGCTTGAAATATAAGTGACCCCCACCGGCAATAAATCGACCACGGTCGCATTGCCGGCATTCGCAGGGCCGTTGTTGCTGGCCGTTAAGGTATATGTAATGGTGGCCAATTCGTTCGGCGTCGGGTTGTTAACGGTTTTGCCAATCGCCAGATCGGCGGCCCCGCCGACTACAATGTCTATGCTGTCGCTGTTATTGGATGGAATCAAGTCATTCGGATCAACAGCCGTTACCGTGGCCGTGTTTGTGATGGTGGCGCCGGCCGTGCCGACATCCACGGTTGCGGTAATGGATAGGGCGGCACCGGCACCAATGGCCAAGTCGCCAACTGTCCAGATACCCGTCCCGCTGTCATAACTTCCCTGGCTAGAGGTATCCGAGACATAGGTGACACCCGTCGGCAGTGGGTCTTCAATGGTGATGCTGGTGCCGTTCTCGGGACCATTGTTAATCACATTGATGGTGTAGGTTATGGTTGCGCCCTCATCCGGCGTGGCGACATCCACGGTCTTTGCCAATACGAGATCCGTATTTTCCACGTAAACAGCCGACATGGTATTGCTGCTGGCCGATTTGGCTTCATTGGATGTAAAGGCCACATAGTCAACAATCGCGGTATTATCGATGGAAACCCCGCTTGGGACTGCCGTGTCGACCTGTACCTGAAAGCTCACCACCGTGGATTCATTGTAGGCCAAAATCCCGCCGTTGACCCCATCGGCGCCGGTTCCCAGCCTGAAAACCACGCGGTTGTTACCGACCTCGTAGTCAGCTTGATCATCGCCGTTGGCATCGGTTTTAAACCCTGTGTTGGCACCCGAAACCACCTGCAAGCTGCCGGGGACATAGTTGGTGTATGCCGGAATTGAATCCTGCAACACCATATTGATGGCATCGTCGTTACCCGTATTCGTAACCGTGATGTTGTAAATGATTACATCGCCCGGGTTCAAGACGCCGCCGTTGAGATCTGTCATGGTTTTGACTATGTTGCCTTCAATGTTGGGCTCATAGATATCGATTGCAAAAGTCAAAACACCCGGGTAGTACCAGTCACCATTGGTAGAAAAGGTCAAATTAGCACTTGTAGCACCATTCGGAATAATTCCGGAGGAATAGGGAATGTCCACCGTGTCGGTGTCAAATCCGAGTTGGTTAATATAATCTGGTGTTTTATTTGTTATTCTAGAGCCCAGGCGTGTGATGGAACTATTAAATATATTGTTGGCCGGATTGATGCTGTCCGAGATGGAAGTACCGTTAACTTGAAATATATCACCGCTGGTTCCAAGGTCACCTTCATAAGCCACCATACCGATGTGGGTGGCGAATGATCCGCTGGGCGATGTGCGAAAACCGTTCACAGTTGTATTCACAGTGTCCGAACCAGCCACAACGGCAAAACCGTCAAAAACATGCATATGCCGCAGGCTCTCAGCAGGATCCCTCAAAACGATCACGAGAGCCCACCCGGCATAATGGCTGGGTCCTGTCCCTGTCACCGCCTGAATATTGGCGACAGTATAAGTACGGGTACTACCGGCGGGCTGGAGTTGGACCAGGTTGGTGACATCGGCAAATCCCTGGTATCGGATTCCGGAGGCATTCTCATCCACGGGAATGTCAGAAAGAATATTCTGGTAGCCGCCGCCGATGGAAAACAACACCTGATTTCTCAGGTTGATAGCGGGCGGATTCAAAGCAGTGGCATTTTCGACGTCAGCTCCCCAGTAGAGACCTGCCCACAGAACCTCACCGCCGGATGAAATGGTGAAATCAGCGCTACTGGAATTGAATGTGGTTCCATCTGTATCCACATCCACATTGACCATATTAAAATTGTTATTGTTAATACGCGATCCAATACCATTCTGGCTGTTGGCAGCATCCGGATCATTCGGATCGGCTCTAAGGGAGGCATTACCAATCAGAAAGATATCTCCAGGTTCGTTGGCCTCAAAGCGCGTGCTAAAAGGCCGGCGCACTTCCGCATTGACTGACGTCGATAGAACCAGGAGCATGAAGATAAGCGTGGGGATCACCCAGTGGGGGCGGAAACCGGCATATTTTGAGTATACTGATTTATAAATCACGTGGCTACGCAAAAAGATCAAGGCCTCATCCCGTCATCTTTATGCGATCGCATTCACCAAATCCTTAAATTCAGCTTAAAACACAGCACTGAATTTATGCGACTGAATGAAGCAATCAACTATCTAATTTAATTTTAAAAAACCGTTTTTTGGGGCAGCGGTTTAAAGTGTCCGAAAATTCGGCATACAATAATTGGTAATACCAAAAGGTAACACCATACCGCATATTGTGTAGGTCATAACTATAAACATACAAGATATAGTGGATAAGGCCTTATTATGTCAAGGAATAAAAGGAAAGCGGCGGGTGGTTTGCAGCGTTTAAACCAGCTTTCAAAAATATGTTCCGTTACCTGAAAAAGGCGATTCAGATATGTTTTCTTAACGACATATCAATCCGGGGGCAAAAATCCAGAATTGGATTGATATTCCATTTAAATAAAAACAGGGGTGCTCCTGCAAATAATATCGGAATTTATTATGACAATTATTATAAAAGTGGAGACAGTCTAGGGTGGAAGTATATTCATAATATCGTGGAAAACGAATTTATTCAAAGTCCATGATCACCGTAATATCGCTGCCACCGCTCATGTTGACCTTGGCGTTGGGGTATTGTCGTTTAAATACGCGCAGCATGGCAGCGTTCTCCCTCAGGACCGTTGCGGAAAATCCTTTGTATTCATTTTGCTTGGCGATGGCTTCCAATTTTACCAGAAAATGAGAAGCTACACCCATTTTTTGAAAATCCTCACGAACAACAAAAGCCACTTCGGCGCGGTCGCCATCATCTGCATAGGACCCGATGGCCATGACCTCTTTGTGTCCGCCCATTTGAACCAGCCCCACCAATGACATGTTTTTGCGATAGTCCACACTGGCCCATTGCTTTTGAACAACTTCGTGTGAAAATAGCTTCATTTTATAGAAAAACCGGAAGTAGATGGTCTCTTCCTGCAGAGAATAGAAAAAGTTTCGATAAGCAAATTCATCCGAAGGCAGCAAAGGACGGACTTCAATGGTCTTCCCATTACGCAGCGTAAATGTACTTTTGTAGTCTTCCAGAAAATGCAGATCTTCTCTGGCCGGCGGCAGTTGATCGGCAAAAATATAATGCCTCTTTTTGGCCACGGCAATCAGATCATCTCTAAACTTGGGATGGGCTATCTGAGTGAGTTCCATGACACGTTGGTATATCCCTTTGCCTTGCAATTCGGCGATACCATACTCGGTGATAATAAAATTGACATCTCCCCGCGTGGTGGCCACGCCGGCGCCTTCACTCAAATGGGGAACAATCCGGCTGACTTTTCCATCCTGGGCGGTGGACGGCAGAGCGATGATGGAAAAGCCTCCTTTGGACATGGCACTGCCCCTTAAGAAGTCCACTTGATCGCCAATCCCGCTATAAAACAAGTAACCGGTAGAGTCCGAACATACCTGCCCGGTTAAATCGACTTCCAAGGCTGAGCTGAGCGAGACAAAATTATCATTTCTGGCGATGACAGTTGGATCGTTCACAAATTCCGATGATCTGAAGTAAAACATGGGATTGTTGTCCACATAACGATAAATCTTTTCAGATCCCATGCATAGCGAAGCGACCACCCGGCCCGTTAGCAGCGTCTTTTTCTTATTGGTAATCACTTTTTGCTCAAATAGCGGGATGAAGGCATCCGTTATCAATTGAGTATGAATCCCTAAATCCTTTTTATCCATCAGGTGGCTGAGTATGGCGTATGGTAGCTGACCGAAACCGATTTGAAGGGTCGCGCCATCATCGACCAGTTGATTGACGTAGAATCCGATTCGCTGGGCCACGTCGTTGTCCTTAACGTTGGGCACCGAATCCACCAGCGGTTCTTCATGCCACACCAAAAAATCCAATTCATCCACATGTACAAAACTGTCACCCCAGGTCCTGGGCATGTGTGGATTGACTTGGGCGATCACCATCTTGGCATTCTCCATTCCCGATCGGGTGATATCCACCGATACACCCAAGCTGCAGAAACCAAAATTATCGGGCGGACCTACTTGGATAAGGGCCACATCCAGGCCAATGCGTTGACTCGCAAACAAACGGGGTATCTGGGAGAGATACATGGGCAAATAATCAATCTTACCCTCAAAAGCCGCTTTGCGCATGTGCTGGCTGATGAAGAAAAGCTTTAAGGAAAAGCGTCGCAGGAAGGCTGGATCGTCCACATATTTGGACAGTGTATATGACAGCATCTGATATATCATGATGTCTTGGAGTTGATCTTCCTGAACCATTGCATGAATCAGGTGCTGCGGTTCACCACAACCGGTTCCAACAAATACACGGCTGCCGCGTTTTATCAACCCGATGGCATCTTCAGCCGATAAGATTTTATCAGGACAATGGGATTTCAAATCCATGGACTAGACTCCTTCAAATATAAGTTGCTGGGTGGATATTGCTGGAACGTTGTGAGACAGTCAACGACCACCGACCTTGTCGGTGGCTTATGATTGGTGCCATAAATAGCATCACAGCTTTCGGTATGGTCGTAATTGCCGGTTTATTCTTTATTTTATAAAGCCCCACGGTACCTGTGGTCATCTGCAAAGCCGAATAATATGGCAACCGGCATGCGATAGTGGCCCTAACATAGACCATCAAAAAACTTGAGACAAGGCCAAATCATCCCCGTCCGGCAACGCACTTGATTAAACCAAGGCGCATAGGCTATATATAAATTTGCTTTTTGGCCATAGCGGGCAATTTAAATTTATTTAAAGGATTCAGCATGGCGCGACCACCCTCGGATGGCAAATTCAGGCCCTTTGAAAATCTCGACAACCTTCTAAAAGAGGCCCGGCACTCCAATCAAGTCCCCAAAATGAATTCCGCCGATACAAAAAACACAACCACCCGGAGACCCACGGATGATGCAAAGCTCTTTCAGCAGGCTATGATCGGCGTCAAAAAACTGCCAAAATCTCGCCTGGTTGAAAAGCGTACCAATGAACTACGCCATATCAGCCCCCCAGCCAATCCGGATCAAGAGGCCTATCATCAGCTAAAACATTTGGTGGAAACCGGCCATGGATTTCGTGTTTCCCAGACAGCCGAATATGTGGAAGGTTCAGGTGAGCCGATCAATCCGGCCATACTTGAACGCCTTCATCAGGGGGAGTATGCCATCCAGGACTTCATCGATCTGCATGGCCTCAGCCTGGAAGAAGCAATGGAGCAGATGGATGCATTTATAAAATATGCCCTAACCCGCAGTCGCAAGGCTATCCTGATCGTACATGGGAGGGGTTTATCATCACCGGCCGAGCCGGTACTCAAATCCGCCGTAATTAAACGGATTAGCAGCGGCCCCTGGCGTAAATGGATTGTGGCCTTTGCCAGTGCTAGGTTGTGCGACGGTGGTGCCGGAGCAACCTATATACTTTTAAGGGATTATCCAAGGGGTAAATCGAAACATAAAAGTGGCGTTTCTTAGACTTATGGCTCTTACCTGATAAGTGGTTTATTTCGATGTTGGACGGTCGAAGTTCGCTGCTCAGTGTTATTAACCTCACTTGATCATTCAGTTTTTCTTTTGCAACTGCCTAACTATCGGTAAAAATCGACTAATAGAATTTATCCGCTATCCAAAAAAGCCCCATCCCGATCACTACCGTCCCGCCTAAGGATTTGGTGGCCAGGGCGAAAACAAATGTGGGAATCGCCGCCCAGAGTTCGGGCCGCATGAACGCCAAATGTCTGGGTTCACCGACCGTCACCAATGCCGGCAGCAACAACGCGCTCAAAATTGCGCCGGGTATCAGTGCCAACCACTCTTTGAACCACCCGGCCAGCGAATATTTTGTCAGGAAAAAAAGGGGTAGCCATCGGGGTATGTAAGTTACCAGGCCCATGGCCACAATCATACTCAGATACGCTTCAGGCATCCTAACAATCCTTCCTATTCGTTGCTCGATTTTTTTTGAAGTACCGCAGCTTACCGAAACCGACTCCCACCGTAGCCGCAAAAACAGCGGCCAGGATCACATGGGCGTTGCCCGGAATAAATAAGGAGAGGCCCACCGAGAAGAGACCGGCCACTACCGCAGTCAGGATCACCAGGCGATTCCTAAGCTGAAAACTTAACAGGCAGATAAACATGGCAATCAGCGCATAGTCGATGCCAAAACTATGCGCCGGTATTAAATGACCGCAAAACCCGCCAGTGACCGTACTCAAAATCCAGGCTATATAGGCTGTAAGATTTACCACCTGTGAGCGCTGCAAATCCCAATTTCCATGCAGAAATCGTGTATAATTAACGGCGAAGCTTTCATCTGTCACACCAAAAGCAAAAACAGATAGCTTTGCACGATTTTCGTTTTGCAGCCAAACGGACAAAGAGGAACTCATGAGCACGTGGCGCAAATTCACAAAAAAAGTGGTGACAATGATCGCCATGGAAGCGGCACCACCGGATAACATAGAAACGGCGATAAACTGCGAACTCCCTGCAAAAACAATGGCCGACATTAGAGCGATATGTATCCAGGACATCCCGGCCTTCTGGGCTAACACGCCAAATGCCAGCCCAATGGGTACATAACCCAGGCAGATCGGCCATGACGCTTTGAGTCCTTGTCTCAGTTTCGTGGTGAAACAATTCCTATTTTGACGCATGTTTATAAGACTCCTATCAAACTTTATGCCGGATTCAGGTAATAATCCATGTGCCTGGCCGTATCAATATTATTTTCCGGATAAATACATAATTATTTTTTCCCGTTCCTGTTGACAAGCTGGGCTGACATCCCTATCTTAATTGACTTTTTTCGATCACCCCTAAGCCATCCCTGAGTTTGGATGGCTTTGTTTGTTTATTTCCGGTGATCTTCAATATTTGCTAAGGACCGTAAAAATGAAACAGGATCTGACAAAAGTTCGAAATATCGGCATCAGTGCCCACATTGACTCGGGTAAGACCACCCTTACGGAACGTATATTATTCTACACGAACCGAATTCATGCCATTCATGATGTCAAAGGCAAAGATGGGATTGGCGCAACCATGGATTCCATGGATCTGGAACGAGAGCGGGGTATCACCATCGCCTCGGCTGCCACCTACTGCCAATGGCAAGATCACCACATCAATATCATTGATACACCCGGACATGTGGACTTCACCATTGAGGTGGAACGGTCCTTACGCGTTTTAGACGGTGCCGTATTGGTTTTGTGTGCCGTGGGCGGGGTCCAGTCTCAATCCATTACGGTTGACCGACAGATGAAACGCTACAAAGTTCCCTGTATCGCCTTTGTCAACAAATGCGATCGAAGCGGTGCCAATCCATTCCGGGTCATAGATCAACTCAGCCACAAACTGGGACACAATGCAGTCGCCTTGCAGATTCCGATCGGCCTGGAGGCTGAAATGGAAGGTTTGGTGGACCTGATCTCCATGCAGGCTGTATATTTCGATGGCGAAAATGGAGAAGTGATACGAACGGCATCCATCCCCGAAGAGCTTGTGTCCTTGGCTGAAGAAAAACGTGAAGATCTGATTGATGCGGCCTCCATGTTTTCGGATGACCTGATGGAAGCTGCCCTGGAAGGCGAAGTCACCACTGAAATGCTCGTCCAGGCTATACGGACAGGCACCCTGTCGCGCGAACTGACACCGGTTTTAATGGGATCAGCGTATAAAAACAAAGGTGTGCAGCCATTGTTGGATGCGGTAACCGAATTATTACCCTGCCCTGCTGATATTGAGAATCAGGCCCTGGATATGAACAACAATGAAGCGCCCCTGACCTTGCCATCTGATCCGGAAAAGCCCCTGGTGGCGCTGGCCTTTAAATTGGAAGACGGTCAATACGGCCAGTTGACCTACATCCGCGTATACCAAGGCACGATTGCCAAAGGCAGTACCCTCATAAATTCCCGCAGCGGAAAGAAAGTCAAAGTCGGTCGCCTGGTCCGCATGCATGCCG
Organism: uncultured Desulfobacterales bacterium; assembly: GCA_964452555.1. Lineage (GTDB taxonomy): Bacteria > Desulfobacterota > Desulfobacteria > Desulfobacterales > B30-G6 > B30-G6. The sequence continues at coordinate 53,132 of CAYVMI010000021.1, read as the reverse complement.
ACCAAATGGAAGATATAGATGCCATCCCGGCCGGGCATATCGGCGCACTATTTGGCGTGGAATGCGCGTCCGGCGATACATTCACCGAAAAAGACCTGCAGGTAAGTATGACCTCCATGTTTGTGCCCGAGCCGGTTATCTCACTTGCCATTGTACCCATGGATAAAACCGCTCAAAACAATATGTCCAAAGCACTGAACCGATTTACCAAAGAAGATCCTACTTTCAGAACCCATCTGAATCAGGAGACCGGTGAAACCATAATTTCCGGCATGGGTGAGCTGCATTTGGATGTCTATATCGAACGCATGCGTAGAGAATACCGCGCTGAAGTGGAAACCGGCATGCCCCGGGTCGCTTACCGCGAAACCATCACCAAACGGGGCCTATTTAATTACACCCATAAGAAACAAACCGGCGGTGCGGGCCAATTCGGAAGGGTGGCTGGATATATAGAACCGACTGCCGAGGACGATTTTCTATTTGAAAGCCGGATTACCGGCGGTGCCATACCGACCCAGTTTATTCCTGCTTGTGAAAAAGGATTCCGTGCTTGTCTGCCAAAGGGACCCAAAATGGAACTTCCCGTAACCGGTATCCGGGTGGTTATTGACGATGGTGCCGCCCATGCTGTGGACTCATCCGAAATGGCATTCCAGGCTGCTGCCCGCGGTGGTTTCCTGGAAGGCTACGCCAAAGCTGCATCCGTTATTCAAGAGCCAATTATGACAGTTGTCGTCGAAACACCGACAGAATTTCAGGGCGCGGTTATGGGCTCCCTCAACCAGAGACGCGGCATGATTCTCGGATCCCAGGATGAGGGCGCCATCTGTGTTATCGAAGCGCGTGTCCCGCTAGCGGATATGTTTGGATACTCCACGGTATTGCGCAGCGCCACCCAGGGAAAGGCTCAATTCACCATGGAATTTTGCGAATATAAACAGGTGCCTATTTAATTACACCCATAAGAAACAAACCGGCGGTGCGGGCCAATTCGGAAGGGTGGCTGGATATATAGAACCGACTGCCGAGGACGATTTTCTATTTGAAAGCCGGATTACCGGCGGTGCCATACCGACCCAGTTTATTCCTGCTTGTGAAAAAGGATTCCGTGCTTGTCTGCCAAAGGGACCCAAAATGGAACTTCCCGTAACCGGTATCCGGGTGGTTATTGACGATGGTGCCGCCCATGCTGTGGACTCATCCGAAATGGCATTCCAGGCTGCTGCCCGCGGTGGTTTCCTGGAAGGCTACGCCAAAGCTGCATCCGTTATTCAAGAGCCAATTATGACAGTTGTCGTCGAAACACCGACAGAATTTCAGGGCGCGGTTATGGGCTCCCTCAACCAGAGACGCGGCATGATTCTCGGATCCCAGGATGAGGGCGCCATCTGTGTTATCGAAGCGCGTGTCCCGCTAGCGGATATGTTTGGATACTCCACGGTATTGCGCAGCGCCACCCAGGGAAAGGCTCAATTCACCATGGAATTTTGCGAATATAAACAGGTGCCTCAATCCATCGCCGAAGAACTTGTCAAAAAATCTCAGGAAGAAAAGAAAAACGTTGCATAAACCTCATGAGTATGTGGAAAATTGATAATATTCCCGCCTTCCCTTTGGACGCCGACCCACAGCTCAATAAGGTTGAACCGGCTGCCAGAAACAAGATTATCAATCTTAAGGAGAGGAGTTTTCTGATGTTAAAAAAAGATCTAGCATTACGTAACCCCTTGAGACTATTAGGTGATCAAAACCAGGAAATTTTACCCAACGGCGGTTTTGGTGCTGTTTTGGCCAGAGCGGGTGTCGGCAAGACCGCTTTGATGGTTCAGCTCTCACTTGAAACCTTGCTGCGCGAAAAGAATGTCCTGCATGTCAGTCTGAGTGATCCCGTTAACAAGGTTGGCCTTTGGTATCAGGAAGTTTTTCAGAACTTGTCGCAACAATATAATCCGCAACAGGTCAGTCAGCTTTGGGAATCCATCCTCAGGCACCGCTTTATTATGACTTTTAAGGTAGAAGGTTTCAGCGTTCCCAAGTTGGCGGAGCGCATGACCGATCTGGGTGCCCAGAATATCTTTTCACCGGATATGATTGTAATTGACGGCTTTCCGTTTGAAGCGGACGAAGTTCCCTCGCTCAAGCAGTTAAAATCTTTTGCCAAGGCCCATAATCTGTGTGTCTGGTTTTCCGTACGGACACATCGCCACGAGGAGCCCCAACCCGACGGCATACCGCCCCAGTTGGATACTATCGATGACTTATTTGACGTCGTGATTCAACTGCAGCCGGAAGGCAAAAACATTCATGTGCGGGTTATCAAAGGACAGGCTGCCGACAGCAAAATGCCTGAACTGGTTCTTGATCCGGCTACCATGTTAATGGTTTCGAGACCTGAATAAATCACAAGCTCGCTTATCGGGCTAACTCGGTTTTGACAGCCAAGCCCAGCTCTCCAAAAGAAACCGGCTTGCGTAAATACTGTCCCGCTCCGGCGTCCTGGGCTTTTTTGACATCCTCAGTGTGGGCAAACCCACTGACAATGATGGCCTTTTGGTTGGGATGTATTTTTTTAATTAATTCAAAAGTTTGTCGACCATTCAATCCTGGATCCATTATCATATCGAGTAAAATCAGATCGACCGAACTCGTTTGCAAATAGTCGACGGCTTCCTCTCCGCTAGATACGGATTGGGTGACATAGCCCAGTTTCTCCAGCATTTGGGACGCGATTTCTTGTTGGCTTTTAACATCATCCACCACCAGAATCGTCTCCCCGTTTCCTTTGTATTCCTCAATTGATACCGGCAGCTCTTTTTCAACCAGACCGGCTCTAGTTATGGGGAAGTAAAGCTCAAAGGTGGTCCCGTTGTGACTGGTACGCACGTCGATATAACCGTTGTGATCCTGAACAATATTCCACACCATCGCCAATCCCAAACCCGTGCCGCTGCGTCCCATTACTTTTTTGGTGTAAAAAGGCTCAAAAATATGTTTGAGGTCTTCCCGGGATATCCCGGTACCATTATCTGTAACCGACAGAACCGCATATTCCCCGATGGTTACATCGTCATATCCCCTTAACGGTCTGTCAATATAGCGATTCAGTGTTCGAATCCTTATTTCGCCGCCGCCCTGAATAGCTTCTACGGCATTTGATACCAGGTTCATGAGCACTTTGCGATAATGAACGAGTGACCCGTTTACGTTAAACAAGCCGGTCTCCAGATCGGTTCGAACGGAAACGTCGGGAAATAGCTGTTTGAGTTTCAGAAATTCGGGCGAATCCAGGTAAGCGTTCACAAGATCATTTAGATTCAGCGGTTCTTTTGATGTGGCCACGCCGCGTGCCACCGTCAGTAAATCACGGACAATAGCGGCTGCACGCTTGCCGGATTCTTGGATGGTCTCGATTGATTGCCTAAATTTACTGTCTTCGGGCAGATCCATCAGAATAAGTTCAGGGTAGCTGACAATTCCGGAAAGGACATTGTTCAGATCGTGGGCAACGCCACCTGCCAGAAGTCCCAATGATTCCATTTTCTTAGATCGGGCTTGTTTTTCCTCGCTTTCACGTAGTATTTGCTCGGCCCTTTTCTGCTGGGTAATGTCTCGAACGACACTGAGCATAGCTGCCCGGCCTGAATATTTCAGGTAGGTACCGGATGCAATCACATCGATCGCGGTCTTGTCTAATTTAAGACACTTAAATTCTTGAATCGGCACCGTGGTTTGCTCATCGTAGGCCTTGGCGATACGCTTTTGCACAATTTCCCGAAAATCCGGGTGGATCAGGTCCATGACCGTCATACCGATCATATCCTGGGGGGCTGCCGCTCCAAAACTTCGGGCTCCTCTGCGATTGACATACTTCACCACGCCATCCTGCTGAACGATGATAGCCTCGGGGGAAAGCTCCACCAGACCTCGGTAACGGGCTTCAGACTCCTTGAGTTGATTAATCAGATTGCCGGCCTCTTCAGTTTTCTTTTTTAAACTGCCGACCATATTGTTGAAAAAGCCCGTCAACTGACCAATTTCATTCCCCGGCGATGATTCGATTGGCTTTAAGTCGCCTTTGGAGATAGCCTCGGTGGCATCGATTAGTCGGTTTAATGGCTTTCTGACGGAAAAATGAAAAACTATCACCAAAGTTACAAATACCGCCACGAGCACACCCATGGTACTCAGGTAAATCACCAGTCGGGCCATGTTGATGGGCGCCCGAAAATCAGCCACATCCATAAAGCTGATAATATGCCAATCCCAAAAAGGAAAATATTGGATATGGGCTTTGATACTGTTTGTACCTAAATGGGTATTGATAACGGCATCCATGTCGCCATAGTGGTCCGGCAATCGCCAGGTACGATTGTCATACGCCATGGAAACCGCCAAGACCTTCTGTTTTTCCTTCAAGACCATCATGTGGATATTAGGGAACTGCCTGCTGATGGCTTTGATCTGCTCCAGGGCCTCGGTTTTTAAAGCTGTATTCATTTCGATGTTATCTTCGAGCCGTAAATCAAGGAGCTGGCTAAAATGGGTTTCACAAACCCCCAATCCCAGTTTTGCAGCTATGCGGAGATTGGCTTCGAAATTTTTTATCAAATAATTTTCGGTGGGTTCACTCAGATACGTCGTTAAAAACGCAGCTATGGTAATCCCGACCACGATGACGGGCACCAGCAGTAAAAAGACAATACGCTGATGCAATCGAAGATGTTTGTGTGCGCTTTTAGGTACCATATTATCCTATAGAAGCGGCGGTGCGGTTTGCATTTTAGTCGGCCAAACGATCTCTTTTTTGCCCTGCTGCCATTGGATCAGAATCGGGTTGTGTCCAACCTGCTTGCCGGAGGCGTCCACCTTGAAGCGACCAATAACGGTTACGGTATCCGATGCGGCTATATAATCCCTGATAACATCGTTTTTCAACGAGTGGGTCTCAATGACCGATTTTTCAAAGAGTTGGCAAGCAGCGTAGGCGGACCCGGCATGGTATGATGGGCTTTTCCCCGTAAACAATCTGAAGGACTGAACGAATTGTTTGGTTCCGGGAAATGGAATACGCTCGTTCGGCTCCCATTGAGACGGCCCAAACACCCCTTGGGCTGCCTTACCGGCATGTTTCCAAAATTCCGGGTGGATCGGTGCGATGGTCATGCCTAATATTTGGACGTGATAATTGGCATCCTGCATCAGATTTAGGATGCGATAGCAATCCGGTGGATAGGCCGAAACGATCAGCCGTGTGGCTTGGGCTGCCTTCAGATCGGTAATTATCGCCGGCAGATCCGTGGCACCATCTTTATAGCTTTTCTCGTGGGCCACAGTGATCTTGAATCTATTGGCCCATTTTTTTACACCCTGGGCAACACTGACATTGAATGGGGAAGCGCTGCTATAGATTAATGACACGGTTTGATGACCCTTACGAGCCATGATATCCAACAAGCCGATGAAGTAACGATTCGCCAGCGCATAGACGCCAAATACATAGCGGTAGCCCCTTTCCCAGATAACTTCTCCAGAAGCAGCACAGGCCAGCATGATCATGTTATGTTTTTCGCTAATTTCAGATGCAACCAACGTAAGCGGGGTTCCATACGGAGAAAACACAAAATCAACCCCATCTTCTACTATCAGCTTTCGATATAGCTCTCGCGCTAAATCTTTCTGACTCTTGTCATTATATAGCAGCAACTCAATGTTGTGGCCCAACAACCCACCCTTTTGATTGATTTCGTGTTCCCAAAGCCTATAAGCTTTTTGAATCATCAGGCTCGGCTCCTTGTAAGGGCCTTCCAACGAGACGGTTGCACCAATTCGAATCGGAGTCCGATCAGTTGCTAAAACCGTATGATTCCAAGTGAATAGAATGATAAAGAAACCTATTATTGCGATTGCAATTCTGGATGTCATCTTACCAACCTCATGGGGTACCGGCGCTATGCAATCCTGTGGTGAGCGTATCGCATATCGCGAATTGAATAATTTTTCGGCCTGCCTTGTGGAGTTCAAACTTCAGTATCGGCATTAACCTATAAAAACTTAATCTGAAATCCGAGAATATGTGAATAATAACTTAGAGTTGATTTCCAGCAAACGATTATCGGTGATGGGTGAGGTCTTCAGCATGATGGCTTATACCGCGACACAAGAATTATCTTTCAACTATCTCAAGTGTCGGGTTTTTTTCAATCCAATCCGTTTCGGGCCTGGAATTGCTATCAGCAGCGGAAGCGGACGCTGTCTGAATGAATTCGGCATCCTAGGATGCCTTATGCATGAGTCTGGGCGCTGAAGTCGCTGATAGCATTTCCAGGCCCGATATTAAAAATCTCCCCGAGGACTCAACTATCTAAATGCTGAATAAACTCTGCAATTGTCTGGTAAACGCGCTCCGCACCATCTCCCAATAGAATACCGTGTCTTTCAAAATTAAAGAGTGTGTACTTTTTATCTTTTGATCCCAGCTGTTTGAATATTGTTTCTGAACCTTTTGGGTTAACAACAGGGTCCTTATGCGACTGGACAACCAATGCCGGAATCTCGATCTCTTTTAGCATGGGATACAGCGACTCCATCAGTTTTTCAATTTCGCTGACGCCAGAGATGGGATTGCGTAAATAATTAATATGTGGATTTTCAGGAGAATTGTTGACGAATTCCTTTTTAGCTTTGCCTTGCCCAATTTTGTCCATCAAGCGGTTCCATGCATCCAGCGTCGATGCAAATCGTGCCCCCAAATCTTGAAGACGCAGCGGCGCTGCAATGGCAAAAACACCGGATATGTCTTTTACACGGGCAGCCAGGTGCAACGCCAAACCCGCACCGGTGGAAAAACCACCTAGGACCACCCGCTCGCAGATGCTTCGCATGAGGACATACCCTTCCTCGACCGCTGCTAGCCAGTCCTGATATTTCCGTTGGGCCAGATCTTCCGGCGATGTACCATGGCCTTTCAAGCGCGGAGTGTACACCCAATATCCTTGTTTTTGCAGGTAGCGCGCCAGGTCCTGAACTTCCATGGGTGCCGCCATATAGCCATGGGATAAAACAATACCGACCCGACGTGATCTGGCCTTGTATAACATGGGCGTGCCCACAAACATTTCCTTGGATTCGTTTTCAATATAGTATTTTTGATAATCGCGCGAGAATTCGTCCTTTGCCTTTTTAATAAGTTCTTGAACAACCTTTTTACGAATTAAAAAAGCCGGTTGCCATGCAACTCGCCGCACCAAACGTTGAAACTTGAGCAAAGGCTCGACCTCATTGGCGATGACCGATATCAGATTCTGAATACGAGCCAGGTGAAAATTGATGACGTCGCCAATCGGGCTGATTTTTAACAGCTTGGTCCGCTTTTGTTTGACATATTTCTGCTCGATGGCCAACGAGATAAAATCTTGGTATTTTCCATAACAGTCATCCACCAGCAGATGGGTTTGATCGCCGTTTAGACTTTCGTGATAGTAAATTCTCAGGTCTTTTAGGGTTGATGTGGCGGCCAGATACGCCCGTCGTTTCAAATCCATTACGTCGATTTGACTGAAGGGATACAATTTTAGAATCGAAGCAAACAAATGGTCATGATTCACGGTGGTTAAATGGTAAATGGCTGACATATATGCCTGCATTGCTTTTAGCGCAGATTTATGCATTTTCTTCTTGGACGGCAATATATCGTCGAACTGAAATACCTTGGTTGTATGAATATCCCTCTGGATGGCCGGATCATTTAAATATGGCGTGACGTCTATGGCATCCCCGAAACGGATATCCATATCCACCCCGGATAATATCATATTTCCCTCTGTCATGAGCTCCTCAATTAGGCGATCAGACAGATTTTCTACCAGGTTTCGGGCCAAATTGCTGATGGCATTTTCTCTGGCCCGCACCGGATAATAGGTAATGTTGACGGGAACTAAATGGGTACCCCTGGGTGAAATATCGGAAATGGCATCAATTTCAAAACGTACTAACAAACGGGCGGCTTCTTCGGGGTTGGTTTCACTCAACGCAAAAAGGCGCTGGCGGTAAAATTCCGTGCGCATGGCCAAGGTTGCCGCGCCTGTATGCGGTGGGTGCTTGCCACCGGCATAGGAAATCATAAAGCGGCCTTTTTCAATGATTTTTTTGTTCTTAACCATGCGGCCTTCCGGAAAAATGACCCACATGGCTTCACCCGTGAGCAACGTTTTTACGATCAAACGATCCCGATCCGGGTTCTGGGTGGAAACGGCACCGATGTTGTCCATATAGGAACCAAAGGTCCCTTGAAAAAATTCAGCGGCGGCCAAAGACCAGATGGGCGTTTGGGTAAAATTGAAAAGATGGGTTGGCAAAACAAATGTTTCAATGCGGGTGAAATGATTTACCACAAAGATATTATTACCAGAAGGGACATTTTCAGTGGCATGCAGGTTTACACGGGCCCGTGATAGGTTTTCGAGAACCTTTACCAAAAGTCCGGTTGTACGATAGGCGATGCGGTTCATTGTATCCTTGACATCGACTTGTTGATGGAGATATATCGGGTTGGATAAATCAGGCTTATGTCTGACTGCATACTTTACGCTGACTTTTTGAAAAAATAAAGACCAATTTATGCGGTCTCATTTAAGCCAAACTTGGAGGCGAGCATGTATTCCAAGATTTTAAAACTAAAGTTTTCTAAAACCGTAGCTGAAAAGCCCATAGTCTGCTATTTGGTTAAAAACTATGATCTAACTTTCAATATTCTCAATGCCGCCATTCTGCCCCGGCGGGAAGGCGTTATGGTATTGGAACTCACCGGACCTAAAAAAAATTTTACCGAGGGAATTCAATATCTTAAAGACATGGGCGTTCAGGTACAGAATGCGTCCCAGGAAATTAAACGTGCCACCCGGCAGTGCACCCATTGCGGTGCCTGTACCGCTGTGTGTCCCACAGGTGCCTTATCGGTTATTCGTCCCGAAATGAAAGTCGAATTCAATCAATCCAAATGCAGTATCTGTGAGCTGTGCGTGCCTGCCTGTCCGACGCATGCCATGGAAATTCGTCCAACCAATACCATCTTTTTCGAATGATAAATACCGCTGTTCTGCTAAGTGGCGGTGTTGATTCACTTGTCACCGCCGGCATTCTCAAAAACCAGGGCATGTCTATATTCGGCATTCACTTCTATACCGGGTATGAAAGTGAACGCGAGAAATGCTCGAAACCTGATCTGCATCCGGATGAACCATACGATTCATCCCGGGATATAGCCCTGGAAAAAGCGCAGTTACTCGAAAATCAACTGGATATATCCATTAAGGTTCTGGATGCGCGTGGGGCGTTCCATTCAAAGGTCGTTGAATATTTTATCCAATCTTATCAGATGGGTAGAACCCCCAACCCCTGCATGATTTGCAACCCTTCGATAAAATTTGGTGTCTGCCTGGCGCTGGCCCGAGAGATGGGTGCATCCCATGTTGCCACCGGTCATTATGCCCAAATCAGGCAGGATCGTCAGGCTAAATACCATCTTCATCGTGGTACAGATATCAACAAGGACCAATCTTATTTTTTAGCCCGTTTGGATCAGAATATGCTTGCGAAGGCGCTTTTTCCTCTGGGGACTCAAACCAAAACCGAGACCCTATCGCTGGCCCGTCATTTTGGATTGACACCGATTACCCCATCGGAGAGCCAGGATGTTTGTTTTATTTCAGATAATAATTATGGTGATTTTCTAGTCAGGCAGCCTAGCTTCAGCTCTGCAGAAGGCCCTATCGTATCGATGGATGGTGATACAATTGGCCGCCACCAGGGACTTCATCGCTATACCATCGGCCAGCGTCGGGGTATCAATATCCCGGCTGCCGAGCCCTATTACGTCATCCGTATTGATGCCGCCGAAAACCGACTGGTGGTGGGCCCCAAACAGGCGGTTTATGCAGATACCTGTCGCGTGGTGGATATCCAGTGGATCCATACTAGGCCGCCTCAAAATATCCGGGTTGACACCCGCATCCGATATCGCCATCGGGCTGCGCCCTCACGGCTGACACTTCTGGATAACGATCAGGCCCAGGTCCATTTTGAAAATCCCCAATCTGCAATTACACCCGGTCAGGCAGCCGTGTTTTATATCGGGGATGAGGTATGGGGAAGCGGCTGGATTGAACAGACGCCGGCATCGGGCTAGGTATTACGTGTTGCGAATTGCGAGTTATCAACCTGGATTAGCGTATAAAAAAAGATATCGGACCCCCAAGAATTGTTATTAATGCATTACTTTAATATATATTTTTAACTAACTTATTTATAATGATAAAAAAAAGATTTGTTTCAATAAAAACCCTTGGCTGCAAAGTCAACCAATTTGAATCGGAAACACTCGCCTGTCAACTGGATCAAGCCGGCCTTGAGATAGCCGGTCAATCTGATGAGACCGGATCGGACGGTCTCGACATCTGTATAATCAATACATGCACGGTTACCCACAAGGCGGCAATGCAATCTCGCCAGGCCATCCGCCAAGCAATCCGTGCCAATCCAAGGGCAACTGTGGTCGTGACCGGATGTTTGGCCCAAATCGATTCTGACAATATCCACAAAATCGAAGGTGTTGATTATGTGGTGGGTCATTCCGACAAGATTCGCATACCCCAGATTTTGCAAAAGCCCCTTCAATTGAGGTTGAAACATGCGGCCATTCCTTCGGAAAATCAATTGACATCGGATTCAATACCCCTGCCCTTTTCATTTGGTGCCCGTACCAGACCATTTCTTAAGATTCAGGATGGCTGCAATGCTTTTTGCACCTACTGCATTGTCCCTTATGCCCGGGGCCGGCAGCGCAGCATGCCCAGAGAAAATGTGATCGCCTCTTTAGACCAGATCAAAGCCGCAGGATACCATGAGGCCGTTCTGACCGGCATCCATTTGGGTAGTTATGGCCGCGATCTCACCCCCAAGACCAGCCTAAGCCAACTCCTGGCTCAACTCCACGAACGTCAGACAATCGATCAAATCCGTCTCAGTTCAATTGAGCCGCTTGAAATTACTGAAGAATTAATCGCAATCTTAGCAAAAGCATCTGTTCGACCGGGCCACATATGTCGCCATATTCACGTTCCCTTGCAAAGTGGTGATGATACGGTTTTAAAACGTATGGGGCGACCCTATGATCGTCAGGAGTTCATTGAGTGTATCAAAGCCATTCAGCAGTCCTTACCCCATGCTGCCATCGGCGTGGACGTAATGCTTGGATTCCCGGGTGAAACGGAAAGAGCTTATCAAAATACCCGCGAGTTGCTTGATGAACTACCGCTGGCATACCTGCATGTGTTCCCCTTTTCACCACGTACCGGCACACCTGCCAGCCAATATCCTGATAAGGTGCCTGGGGATATCATCAAACAACGTTGTCAAGAGATTCGGGCCTTGGGCCATGTAAAAAGACGGGCCTTTTTTGCCAGGCACGTGGACACCGAAGTAGAACTCTTGGTGGAAACCACACCCGACGCACACAGCGGACACCTTAAAGGGGTAACATCTAACTATATAAAAGTATTGTTGGAATATAGACCGGGGATCAAAAATACATTTCAGCGGGTTCATCTGGAGGGTATTCACGATGCTCAGACTATGATGGGTCGAATTATCGAAAAATAAAATCGCTTCGCGATTTTATTTTAAAAACCTCTATCCTTCCGCACCACATCATAGGCCGCCTGTATCTCCCGAAATTTTTCCTCCGCCAATTCGGTAAATTCTTCGGGCAGCCCCTTTGAGGCAATCATATCCGGATGGTACTCCTTTACCAGACGACGATATTTGGTTTTTATGGTTTCGTTGCTGTCTGCTGATGTAGCGCCTAAAATAGCGTAGTACTTTCCATCATCTTTAATATAGCGGGATTTAATGGCTGCATACTGGCTGTCACTCAGGTTAAATATGGATTTGGCTGACAAAATCATCCGCTCTTCACTCTGGGCCAGAGTCCCATCCGCCATGGACACCCGCAGCAAAATATCGATCATCACGTCTAATAATTGGGGCTGAAACCGAAACCGTTCATGGAACTGAGTAGCGAATTCTTCAAAAGTTCCAGGTGTGTTTAACGCGGCTTGGAAGATATTCATGGCCACAGCTTGGCTTTGGGGGTTTAATTTGAGATCGTACAGCATGAACTGCTCGATGGATGTCACCTCTTCCTGGGACACCCGGCCATCGGCCTTAGACAACTTTGCCAGCATGGAAAAAGCACCAATAAAAAAAGCAAATTGAGATTCCTCATTGGGTGATAATCGCTGCTGCGTTTCTCCAAAGCGACGATTCTCGCTGCGGTCAAACGCATGCCCAAATGCTGCTCCGGCAACAGCGCCCAACGGGCCGCCCAGTGCAAATCCAATTGTCCCGCCTACAATTTTGCCTAACCATCCCATTCCAAGTCTCCAATTTTAATCTTGAAAAAAACTCACCTATTTGGTATAATTGCTAAAATTAAAATAAACGCGACAAAGGTACCCGAGTTTAATGCCAAACCAGACCAACATCCGATACCTTGTATGTACCAGAAATCGGGGTTTTCAACGCAAACATATTGATGTTTGCAAGCGCTGTACCAGCAACAATGAATGCCGGGAATATCAAGAATGCCTGCGAATGGAACCGGTAGCTGCGGAGCCGATTAGCCCCACCCAGAAGCCTGTCGCTGTTTCGATGGGTGATCTAATTGAGGAACTCGCCGAAATTCGACAGCTTGCAGGGAATGGCACCTCCGGTTATCGATTGCATCTTCAGCTAGACGCCCCATATAGGCCCGATGCTTCCTTGAACCGATTTCTCATAGCTGAATTAAAAGCAATTAAATCAATATGTCAATCCAGCCCAGTCAAACCAGCACCCCTTCTTATCGATTCTGGAATTCAGCCGACCAGTCATTAGACATCATTTTCAAATATCGATTTATCGTCAAAGGACAATTCAGCCGTGCGCTCTGTTTTAGAGGCATATAATTCTATTACTGACGATGCGATTTCATCGGCATAAATGCCGATGGGATACATATTATGGGTTCGTAATACAGAAATAAGCTGCCTGCGGCCCTTTTTAATGGCACGGGTAACATCTGTTTTTACATAAGTCTCCTGGCCGATGAGGGCAAATGATGCGATGTCAGGTTGCTGCCACTCATGTTTGGGCTCCCGTTCCAGGTTTGCATATTCTTTAATTTGAAGCTCCTGCTTACGTTCGTTTCGTTTAATAACAAATTTGTGTAGCATGTCACAGCTCCTCTGACCCTGTGCGAACCGAATATTCTGTATACGCATCAAACGATTTATTCGGATCGGGTGGTCATTTAGCCTATTGGGGTGGGCTCGGTGCGGTAGCTTCCGATTCCTGGTGGACAATCGTCCATATTAAGAAAAAGTGTGCTAAGATGTCAACTAATTAATCTGGAGCAGCTTCCTGGGGGTGTTGGGTGGACCACCAACTATCATTGGCCGAAACAGGGTCATAAAACTTCCAATCCCCGGCAACCCAAACTCTTCGGAATTGTTTTATTTCACTGCGTCCACACCGCAAAAGCCGATCCATGGTCATCGTCCATCCAATAAAAAAACCATGCTTTCGAATCGACCGGCGTCCATACTCCGAACAAGATGGATGCATGGGGCAGACACCACGCCGGACCGCAGACAGGTGATCTAGCGGTCCTCGATATATCTGGAGCGTGTCCTCGAATAGATTGGTATGCTGATCTTTTGCAGGCCCGTGGGCACATCCTAAAATGAAAAAGAGACATATTCCCAAAAACCCGGTGCCCAAGAAAAGGTGTCTTCCAAAAAAATGAAATATAATTAAATGCTTATATGTGTGTGGGTGTTTATTTTTCAGATGCATAAAAATCCCAAATTAAAAACTGAATATGAATCCAAATTGGACCGTTGTTGATTCCCAATTAACTTCGTTCAAACGCGTTGAAATCGTGGTTCCATTGGCTAAAAATACACGATCGATGCCATCCTCGGCCGACCACACTTCGGTCTCGTAGCCGGATGTAAAAGACCATCGGTCTGAAATGTGGGCTCGCAATTCCACCCCCATCAGCGAACCGGTCCCGTCGGCTTCATGTTCAAAGCTTTTGGGATGCCTGAAATCCTCACGCAGATTCCAATCCGCCTGTGCATAATACTCAGCCCAGTGATATTCATATCCGGCACGAATCGAAAGCGGCGGCAGATATGTGGTAAATTTTTTTATATTCACCACCAGATCCAATCCGATCCAGGGACCCCACCACTGGGTTTCATACGTACTATCGAGACCATCAAATGATCCCAAAGGCGGACCACCGGTCCACGTAACTGTTTGGTAGCCATCTGTCATGGTCAGATTCTGTTTATGAATCGAGTAGCCAGCCTGGGGTATAAAATTCACAGATTTTGACAGGAACCGAAAATTATATCCAATGCCAAACAATCCATCGAAAGTGCTGCCCTCATCAGAGCTGTTATTTGAACGTGAAAACTCCATTTCTCGATCATCGGCGGCATAATCCGAATCCTGGTTTTCACCATCCACAATCACACCGTAGTGGATCGATCCCCTCAAAAATAGGGGTAGATTTAAGGTCGTACGGATGCCCAATCGAATTTCATGAATTAATAAATCCTCCCAAGTCAACTCTGAGAGAATGTTGGGATTTTCACCCTGGAGGTTGCCGGCAATATTCCAATCGAGCTGGTCCTGACGATATCCGTAGCTGGTTTCGATCTCGATTTTGGGAAGAGACTTATCTTTTATCTGATCAAGCTGAAAGGCTGTTGATTGACCGGGCGCCGATTGGATTTTACTTTGATCGGCATTCACTATTGCGAAAGCCTGGTTAAGATTCTCAGATGTGCCAGCCAAAAAACCGCCGCCCAGATCATCCGAAAGTTTAATGACGATCCAGTCTTTAATTTTGTGTTTAAATATTTTTTCAGGTGGATAAGTAAAGAAAAAAATGCCGGGACTGTTCTTAATAACTTGTAAATGTTCCGCCGGAATATCAATCTCTTGTCCGTTGTTCAAAACCGCCCTGGCAGCGCCTGACTCGCCTGACCCCAAAATTAGCATGAAAAAAGCCAGCACAAATAAACCTAGCCTGGCCTGCCGTCCAGCATTAAGCGGCCATAACATAATCTCCGAGTACGTATCCGATTTTCCCGACATGCCTACCCAAATCTGGCACTAAATAGCTAAAAAATTACAGGTTTCGTATCCTGGCTCTGAACGTATGCAGTTTAACTTCAGGTGATGTCCACTACTGGGTTCATCGCACGTTGTTTCTAGCTGAGCCTATGGTACGATGTTCCTAATTGAGTTTATCGTACCTTGCTGCGGGCTTGCCATTTCAAATAAAATATCATAGATATGCTGGCAAAGCCATGAAAACATCCATGAAGGCCGCCTTTGCCTTCCTGCGCCTGTTCTTGCCTGACATCTAAAAACCGGCGTATAGAACCATGACCTTAGGCGCTAATCCCAAAACCGGAGGAACCATGACTGGAAAAGAACGCATTCTGGCAGCTTTAAGCATTACCGAGCCGGATCGCGTGCCATTGTTTATTCACGGTATTAACGAAGGCCCTATTATGGGTATCGGCAAATACCTGACGGACGGTTTACCTTTTGGCAAAATGTTGCACCAGATGAATGCGGCTGAAAAAATTAAACTCATCGACACACTTTTTCTCATATTGGAAACCTACGGTGTAGATGGGTATACCTGTCTGCCACTTGGTCCCGGTACCGAATTCTCCGATCAGACCGAGCTGGTGGATGATTGGGGCGTCGGATTTGCACGCAGTCCCCACGGTATCCCAGTTCCTTGCATGCATCCGGTCCAATCCGAGAAAGATCTGCTTAGCTACACGGCCCCCATGCCGAAACGAGAGCAATTATTTGCCGTTGATTTAATGAAAGACCGATTTGGAGATCAAAAAGCCATATTCTGGATGATGCGGGGTGTTTTTGTGCGCAGCTGGCGGCTGCTTGGGATGGAAAACTACATGATGAAATTGTTTGACATGCCTAGTTTTTTACATCAGGTCGCTGAATTAGTTACCGAGTACAGCCTCATTCAACTCGACCTGTTGGTTGATGCTGGGTTGGACGTCCTGATTGTTGAGGATGACATCGCCGATAAAAATACAACTTTAATATCACCCGAACATTTTAGCGAATTTATCTTGCCCTACAACCGCAAATTGGTGGATCGAGCCCATGAACGCGGCCTGAAAGTCGTACGGCACAGCGATGGAAATCTGTGGCCCATCATCAAGCAGCTTTTGGCTGCAGGCTATGACGGACTCAACCCATTGGAACCACAGGCCGATATGCATTTAAAGAAAGTCAAGGCATATTGCGGTGATCGGCTTTGTCTTCTCGGTAATATCGATTGCCAAGAACTCCTACCCAAAGGAACCCCGGAACAAGTCCGCATGGCGGTTCAGCAGGCCATACAAGATGCCGGTACGGGTGGCGGATTGATTATTTGTTCATCCAATACCCTTCACCCGGGTGTTGATCCGGACAATTGTATTGCCATGTTTGAAGCCGTTAAGGAATTTGGAGAATACCAGTGAAATGATCCAAGTGGGTCGGTTTATGAACGCCGGGTACCGAAGTTCCAACATCAAGCATCGAAGGATGAACAAAAGGGTTGGAGAATTGAAGGGTTGGTGGGTTGGAGCGAATTGCCAGTTGCGAGCTTTGAGTTGAGCATCGAGCGTTTCGCTGAGAGCAGCCTACAGTCTACAGCCTAAACGCCTGAATGGATAACCCAGCGTGCCCAACAAACTCAATGAAATCAACAAACCCGATAAACCCCATAAACAGCATGGACCCCGGTCCCCACATCGGTGCTTTTTTTGATTTTGATAAAACACTTATCCAGGTCGAAAGCGGTCGTGTTGGTTTCAAATACCTATACCAGATCAAGGAAATTCGATTCCCTTTTTTGTTAAAAGTTGCCCTGGTCAATTATTTCTATCAACGTGACTGGGTTTCGGACATGCAAATGGCGCGCGTCATGCTGACATTTTACAAAGGTCGCAACATCGATCCCCTAAAGGCAGGTGCGCATGAATTTTACCGTAGCCACCTCAAACCGCACCTGGCACCCAATATTCTTGCACGGGTTCGCCGGCACCAGTCTGCCGGCCACACACTGGTTTTGGTCTCAGCATCCGTACGCTATATGCTAGAACCGGTTATTAAAGATCTCGGATTTGACTATCTTTTGTGCACCGATCTTGAAATTGCCGCCAACGGACAATTAACCGGTGCTACGGACGGTCCCATCTGCATCGACCAACATAAACGCAAAGCCATCCGTGAACTGGCCCATCAACACCATATCCAGCTCAATCATTCGTATGCGTACGGCAATCATCAATCCGATATCCCCATGCTGGAAACCGTTGGCAAACCAGCCGCGGTTGAACCCACCAAACGATTACGTAAAATGGCCAGGGCCGCGGGATGGCCTGTACTTAAATTTCATGAGTGATGGCGGATCAACCATCGGCATTATTAATTTCCTTATTTTGGGTTACATAGGCGTTGTAAAAATAATGTTCCGGGTTCGTGCACAAAGCGGTTCAGACAGGATTTTAATTTCGGAACATACTTCTGACAGATGGAATTGTTCCGAAAATATTTGACAACAGATATCGTATAACCGTAAAAATTCTCCAAATTTTGTGGATTTATTCGGCGGGGGAATTGGTTGTCATGCCCATGTGACAACCAATTGATTATATATAGCTATTATAGGAGGTTATTACAACAGCCGTGCGGCAAGGAAGATAGATACGCAGGCCCTCGCCGGCACTTTTTTTATGAATACAGCTTTCAAAACCACAATCTTTTGCAGCTGTCAACCTGCCATGCCCTCCGTAACGTTTTTTATCGGTGTCGAACACCCATTTATAACGTCCTTTGGCTAGCTGAAGGTAATAATCCGGGTAGGATTGGTGGGCGTGAAAATTGAAAATATATATAAGCTGCCCGCGGGAAAAGGCGAGAATCCTATCATCATCGCGTTCATGGACCATGCTGGCAGGTGATCTAAAAATGGCGTACTTTTTAGCCAGTTCAAGCATGTCGCGATCAAAGCATGCCAATTGAGAATATTTCAGTTCAGGGTCGTCCACCAAATGCCATTGCCGCCGGGCATAATGATAGGACCACTTGTTTCCCGGCCTCGGAAAATCGATCCATTCCGGATGCCCAAATTCGTTGCCCATAAAGTTTAAATATCCCTGATCCGCTGTGGCTAGTGTCATGAGTCGGATCATCTTATGTAGCGCCATACCCCGATCGATCTTAATGTGCGTATCTGATCTGGCCATGTGGGCATACATACTGTCGCCCATCAGGCGAAATATCAGGGTCTGATCACCAACCAGAGCTTGATCATGGGATTCGGCATAGCTGATGGTCTTTTCATCCGGGCGCCGGTTGGTTAGCTCATGCCAGAGATGTCCCATGGGCCAGTCTTCATCCCGTTTGTCCTTGGTCAGCTTGATCCAGTAATCAGGTACGCCCATGGCAAATCGATAGTCACACCCAATCCCGCCAGCGGCGGCCGGTACCGCCAGGCCTGGCAAGCCGCTCACATCTTCGGCGATCGTAATGGCGGCCGGTTCGGTTTCATGTATGAGATGATTGGCAAGGGCTAAATAAACCAAGGCATCTTCATCCAGGGAATCATCGAAGTAATCGTCATAGCTTGTAAAGGCGTGGCCCAAACCGTGGTGCTTATAGAGCATGCTCGTAATCCCATCAAACCGGAAACCATCCAATTGAAATGTCTCCAGCCAGAAACGGCAGTTGGAAAGCAGAAAATGAAGAACCTGGGGTTTGGCATAGTCAAAACAGCGCGAATCCCAGGCCGGATGGCGGCCGCGCTCACCGGCATGGAAATACTGATAGGTGGTACCGTCAAATCGACTCAGGCCCTCGACTTCGTTGGACACACTGTGAGAGTGAATCAAATCCATGATCACCTTCAAGCCGGCGGCATGGGCCGTGTCGATGAGCTGCTTTAAATCTTCGGGTGAACCAAATCGGGATGAGGCCGCAAAAAAATTGGACACCTGATATCCAAAAGAACCATAGTAAGGATGTTCCTGCAGCCCCATGAGTTGAATGGTGTTATAGCCGGCCCGTATGATCCGGGGAATGGTATTTTCAGCAAAGGCCGCATAGGTTCCAATCGCCGGGTCCTCTTGGGCCATACCGATGTGGGCTTCGTAAATCAAGAGCCCGTCTTTATTCAATGGTGGTCTGGAATGCTGCCATTCAAAAGGGGGTTGGGGAAACCATACCTGGGCACTGAAGATCATCGTCTCCGGATCCTGTACCACCCGCTGGCAATAAGCCGGTATCCGATTGCCCCTACCGCCCGGCCAGTGAAGTCTCAAACAGTAGTGCTGCCCGTGCGCTAATGCCTGCTGGGGCAGATGCAGCTCCCAATCTCCGAGAGAGTTTGCAGGTTGAAATGCATAGGCAGACTTTTCCTCCCAGCCGGTCATATCACCGGTTAGAAATACCGCTGTCGCATTGGGGGCCCATTCGCGCAGCACCCAACCATCTTCAATCCGGTGCAGACCATAATGCAAATGGCCCAATGCAAAATCCGTTAACCTTATTTTGTCTTCGGTTAGGCGGGTGCGTGTTTCCTCAATTTTATGCAAGCGCCTGTAAATGACCGCGGCATAGGGATTCAGGTAGGGATCTGCCTTCACCAGAATATCTACTTTTCGTTGTATGGATTGTTTCCGGTGAGCTTTTATCATCTCTAGTAAGGGGATGCGGCAATCAAGGGCCGATCCAACATACGCTCATACAGTTTGATATAATGTTGAGCGGTTACAGCATGGTTGAAGGTTTGGGCGCTGGTCTGCATAATACGTTTCATCTGGGCTGCCTTTTGATCCATGGGGCGCCGGTAATACTGCATGGCTTGGTCGATCGCCCACCGAAGCCCATTGGCATCGTAGGTCTCAAAAATAAATCCATTGCCGGTATTGGCTTCAGGATCCAGTTGTTCGATCGTGTCATGGATGCCACCGGTATCGTGAACCACTGGCAGAGAGCCGTAAATCGGTGCAATCATTTGAGGTAAGCCGCACGGCTCGAAGCGTGAGGGCATCAGCATAAAGTCCGAGGCCGCATAAGCTTGGCGTTCCAAGCGTTCGCTAAAATCACAGACAGCTACACGCCGATGCAGGTTATGAAATGAGACAATATCGCGAAATACTTTTTGATAGTCTCCGTTGGCAACAAATACTATCTGCAGATTTTGATCCCAGTAGGAGGCGATAACCGGGTATAGAATCTCCGCCAGGAGTTGACAGCCCTTTTGGATTGGATCCAAACGCGAAGGCCAGAAAAAAAGGGGCGCTCCGGGATCTTCCATCAATCCCAGCATAATCTGCAATTCCAGCTTATTCTCCTGTTTGGCGACAACGGGATCCGAATAGGTATAGCGGCGAAAGAGGTTTTCATCGGATTCCGGGCTGAATATCGGATCGGGAGCATTTAATATTCCCACGGCGCAATCGGCGGCAACCTTGTTGGCCAGTTCATGTTTTAAATTCTCAGCCACGAAATCATGCTGACCGTCAATAATTTCTCTTAAAAAAGTGGGACTGACGGTATTGACGAAATGCGCAGCAAACACGCCACTGACGAGAAAATCGATCGGATTGTGTCCCCACGATTCCTCATAGTCATAAGGCGCTTTTTCATAATACAGGTGATGCCAAAAATAGGCTGCATCAATCCCCCGATCCTCAATATGGGCCAGGGTGCTTTTGACTGTGTGGATGTTATGAATTGTAAAAAGGCACGGGATTTCCATTTGGCGCGCCATGGCAGGGATCAATCCGGTCATCCAATCATTGCAATGTATGAGGTCGGGTTCAACTTGGGGAATTACATGATTGATGACTTCACGCTGGAAGGCGAGCGAAAGTTTGGTATTCTCACCTCCGTAATTGGAATATACGCGATTCAAATAGTAGAAAGCCCGGTCCTGGGCCAGATGTAAACGGTCATCCGGCATAACGCGTCGGATTGCACGTTGCTCCTTCTTGAGAAATGGAGCCAGTCGATCGGCAAAGATCGCACGGTAATCCGGCAGGGCCACATGCACGTCAACGCCCTGTTCGAACAGAGCGCTGATGAGGGCCGCGGAAACATCTGCCAAACCGCCTGCTTTGGCGGTTAAATAATTAGACAGACTCCCCATGCGATCCGGCAGGTAAGTAACCTCGGGCGTCACGATGAGCACCCGGGGGGATGATGTCTCGCCATTTGTGGGCATTAGAAATGACCTCTGATTGCAAAAATGCGTAGATATATATATTCCGCATTTAAACTTTAAGCGACCGGCAATAAGCAGTTTTGAGCTTAAAGCTCACTGCTGAAAGCTATCAATGGCAACCTCTGAAACCTTCACTAGGCCCACGTAATTAGACCGGGCGTAAATCGCAGGAATGAATCTCCCTTGGGGCTGACCCGCACGGTAAAGCCAAAACGCCCCGAGGCTTCACAGGGCAGCAGACAGACATATCTGTAGGACCCCTGCCCCAAATCTTCCACCACCTCCATTCTCTGCGTATTGCCGGACATGAGCGTGTCGAGGGTTCGCATTTTGCCGTAATACAACTCTACCAATACTTCTTCTGGACGAATCTCACCCAATGTCACGTCGGCGGTCACACGAAATGAGTCCCCAATTCGAAAGGTACCGCCGCTCTCACGGACGGGTGCATTCAGATGAATATGACGCCAATTGTCCATGAGCCGTTTCCGCTGTGATAGAAGCTGTCTGGCAGCTTCGGCCCCCTTGGCCGTCATGTGGTCATAGCCCGCCAAAGCCGGCTGATAGAATTGACTATCGTATTCTCTGACCATTCGGTGGGTACAGAAATGATCCAGGGCCATTTGAATGGAGGCCTTCATCATATGCGTCCATTTTTCAGGGGTTTCACCATTTTTGCGATCGTAAAAAAGCGGAATAACATCGTTTTCCAGGATATTGTAGAGTGCATAGCTGTCGACCATATCCTGGTATTCGGGATCGTCGTATTCTTCGCCGTGTCCGATAGCCCAGCCGCGGTCCTCTTGATAGCCTTCACACCACCACCCATCCAGGACGCTGAGATTCAAAACACCGTTGATGGCGGCTTTCATTCCGGAGGTACCACATGCTTCCAAAGGACGCCGGGGTGTGTTGAGCCAGATATCGACACCCTGAACGAGGGTGCGGCTTACGTTGATATCATAATTCTCCAGAAATATGATGCGATGCTGTACATCCTGCTGCCGTGCGAATGCGGTCAATTGTCGGATTATTTCCTTGCCCTCGCCGTCCTTGGGATGGGCTTTGCCGGCAAAAATGATTTGCACCGGCCGATCCGGGTGATTGATTATTTTTTTAAGACGATCCGGATCCTTCAGTAGCAGGGTTGCACGTTTATAGGTAGCAAAGCGCCGTGCAAATCCAATGGTCAACACTTCTGGATCCAGAACACTTTCAGCCGCCCGCATGGCTGATTGGGGCGCATTCCGGCGGCCGAACTGTCTGATCATGCGTTCGCGGCAAAATCGTATCAGCCTGGCACGACTCATACGACGGGCCTGCCATAATTCTTCATCGTATATCTGGTCGATATTCTGGGACAGGCCGTTAGTGCCCGTATGCAGATACCAATCAGGTGTCAGATAGCGTTCAAACAAGGTGGCATTTTCAACCGAAATCCAGGAGGGTATGTGGATACCATTGGTCACATGTGAAATGGGGACTTCATCCTGGGGCCATCCTGGCCACACATGCGACCACATCCGCCGGGCCACATGACCATGCAGTTGGCTGACGCCATTATGGTACTGAGACATTCGCAGCCCAAGTACAAACATGGATAGAGGCTGATCCGATTTTCCGCCTCCCGGTTGCCCCCACGAGATAATCTGGTCGGTATCGATACCCAGACATTCCTGCAGATCCTCAACATAGGGCCGAACCATATCTTTGGGGAATTCATCATGCCCGGCCGCCACCGGTGTATGGGTCGTAAATATCGTTCCACGCGGGACGATCTCCAGCGCGGTTTCCAGATCAATATTATATTCGCCCTTAATCTGGCACAAACGTTCCAAGCTGCAAAAGGCTGAGTGGCCTTCGTTCATGTGGCAGATCTTAGGCTGGATGCCCATGACATTGAGTGCCCGCATACCGCCGATACCCAGTAATATTTCCTGCTCCAGTCGTTGCCTGGGATCGCCGGCATAAAGCCGTCGTGTAATAGCCCGATCGTCATCTGAATTTTCCGGAATGTTGGTATCCAATAGAAATAGTGGGATTCGCCCGACTTGCAGTTTCCAAACAACAGCGTGAATAATGCCCTTGGGTCCCTTAACCGTAATGGCGGCCTGATTCCCAAATTGGTCTTTCGCGCGCCTGAGCGGCAAATGAAAAAAATCGGTGTCCGGGTATTCCTCCTGTTGCCAGCCATCATCATTTAAGAATTGATGGAAATAACCCTGGTGATAGAGGAGGCCGACGGCCACCAGCGGTACCGACAAGTCCGATGCCGCTTTTAAGTGATCGCCCGCCAATACGCCCAGCCCCCCGGCAAACAGGGGCAAACTTTCGTGAATGCCGAATTCCATCGAAAAATAGGCAATGGTCCCCGCCTGGCTGGCAGTTGAAGCAGCTTGGTCATCGAGAATTCCGGTTTCGCCTTCGAATTTCTTTTGAACCCGTGCCATATGGGCAAGATATCCTTCATCTTCCGCCAGTTCCAACAGGCGCTCGGGTGGAATCATGGTTGAAAATAAAATTGGATTACGGCCTGATTGGCGCCAGAGATGCGGATTGATACGCCGAAATAATTCAATCGCATCCAAGTGCCAACACCACCACATGTTCCTGGATAGTACTTCCAGGAATTTTAGCGGCTCGGGAACCGATGGAAAAACTTGATACATTTGGAGATGCTTCATGACAGCTCCTTTATTTTTGTTGATGCGACAGTATAATACATAATATCCAAGGCCACAAGCCATACACTTTCTTGTATAATATTATGGATAATTCGGATTTAACTAAAGACCATTACCGGTTTGCTTATAAATAAAGAACGTCCAACATTGAACATCGAACACTGAACATCGAATAAGGTATTCTTCCCTTTTTAGTATAATGCTTAGATCAAAGGTATTACAAATTCGACGTTGGATGTTGGAAGTTGGATGTTCGATGTTGATTATTTATTGCCTTCAAACGCTTTCATTCAGTTAGGCAAGCTATCAGAATTACACTCTCATAGATTCAAAATTTATAATCTCTCGAAGATCTGAATTTTACCGGTCATGGTCCTGTAGATCTTGTTCGAGTTTCAACCATACCCGTAAGGCTTCACTGACGCCCCAGGCCTGAGCCGGGCATCCGCGCTGTTGGTGGGGCATATCACCATCTAAAATCTCGGGAATGTGACCGATGCAACCATCTTGCAGGAGCACGGCTATACTGCTCAACCAGGACATGGCCGTTTGGGCTGCCGGGGGACCGTGCACCTTGGCCCATGCCTCACAAAAAGACGGAAAAGGCCAGGTCCAGGCCGTGCCGTTATGATAAGCCGGCTTGCGCTGAGTGTCTTCATCGCCTTGGTAACGACCTTGATAGGGTGCCTGCGGATCAGCTAATGAGTGCCCGTTATGAACAATTTCCAGAGGCCGTCTTAAGGGACGGTCAGCCAGGCTTCGAATGGCCCCGGGTATGAGTAGCGACTGGCATGATGCCAGCAATTCCTGGCAGTGTGATGGTGGGGTAAAAGCGACCAGGGTCACGGCCAGCAACTGATTCGGACGCAAAGCATCATCGGGTTCTGCTTCGCGGGCGGGCATGCCCGGGGTCGCGTGCAGGCAGTCTGATAAATACCCATCTGACGGCAACCAAAAAAGATCGTGGATCGAAGCTTGTACCTGTTCAGCCAGTTGAGCCCATCTTCCTTCTTTGGCATCGATACGCGCTAGCAATTGTAATGTCGCATACCACAATGCCTGGATCTCAATGGCATAGCCTTCCCGGGGTGTTCCGGCAGGGTGATTCGTGTCCATCCAGGTATAGTGAGAGGGGCTGAAAATCAATCCCGATGCCGAATCCATATGTATACCATTTTGGGTCCCCCGTATATACGCCTTGGCAATAGATGTGATTATATTTTTTATGCTACGTTGGGCAACACACTCCGCCAACCAGGAATGATCGCCTTCTTTAGCCAGCAAATCCCGGCTGGCAACCGTAAACCACAAGGGTGCATCCGACGTATCTCGATTTGAGGTTTGCCTTCCGTGAAGCATATTGGGCAGACTGCCGTTTTCTTCAAAAGCGCCAAATAACCCGAGGACCCGACGCGCCGCGGTGGTATCACCCAAGGCGATCAGGGCCCGTGTGACGATGATGGCATCGCGACCCCAATCCAGAAACCAGGGGAATCCGGCAATGATGGTTTGATTCTCATTCCGGCGAACAACATATTGGTAAAGCGCGCTAATCAGCGTTTCCTTTATGGATTTGAACGCTGATCCCGCTGGTATTTCGGACTTCCTTCGATTTACCGGCGCCTTTGCATATAAATCAGGTGGTGTTTCCACATTGTGTTCCCCGACCCAAGCCCGCAAACAGGTATGTTCTCCACCCTGGATCTGAGTCGTGAAATATCCAGGACTAAATAGATCGCCATGGGGATCGAATCCCCGTTCAGCATCTTCAGATCGGTGGATCATGTAGTGCCACTCCGGCTCAGGAACAAACGCCCCCCCGGTCTGCGTCATATGTAAACAGTGAGATTCATCCGGCTTAAAAGTAAATCCATCTTGCTCTGATGAGACCGCCTGCGGCCATGCACTCTCAACATCCTGGTAGGCCTTCGTGTTGGCATGATAAGATCGATTTTCGATATCCGGGCGTAAAATGACCTCGATCGGTTCTGCATCTGAAAGTCGCCCCTGCTTGCTGTTTTGGGGACATCTATGGATTTCAATTTGAATCTGATTGGCGTCCTTTTGCAGGAGGACCCGAAGTTGCAGACTTACATGAGTTCCACAGCCGGTGGGTACATGGAAAGACCATTGGCCTTGTAGTGCTTGGTTTAGGTTAAAAGACGTCAGATTGTCCATTTCCAGGGATTGCGAATAGTCCTGGTACACAACCCACGCCCGTAAACGTGTAAACATGATCCAGCGGTCAATGGGCAAACGCGGATGCAGGTTGGCGGCCATAAGTGCATCGTAACGGCTATATTGTCTTCCCCAGGCAAGCGGTAATAAGCAGGCCGCTCCCTGCTGGTTGGTTATCAACATGCGAAGTTGAGAAGCATTAATAGCATGGCGCGAGTATGTTAGATTGAAATCCGGCAAACATGAAGACAGTAACAACAAGCGTGAATTTACCTGATGAGATTTCTCATCGGTATAAATCGACAGGTTCAAGCTCAGATGACACATGTTTTCGGGCACCGGTAAAGGTTTGATCAGGACCCAGTGTAATTTGGGTTGGGTTGGTAGCGAAGATTCGGACCGCCATATCTGTTGCCCCTGGCTTATCTTTACCTTAAATGCGTGCGGCGATTTTAATAGCAAGAAATGGTGTGGCGGCAGCATGACCTCGCGGCGGCCATCCTGAGGCCAGAACCATTGAATCACTCTGGATTCACCACTGTGCGGATTCATCTGACGGCAAAATTCCACGGGATCTGCTGCCAGATTCCGGCTGGCTGCGTCTAAATCCCAATCACCCATATCACCAAAATGATTATATACTTGGTGGACCTCCAATGCCTTTAATCGCAGATTTTGCCGGATGATACGATCCGGAATCCCAAACGGTTCTTTCGACTGAATAGAGTAATCCGCATATGCTTCCGGTTCATCACTGATACACAAAACCTGACCTGGAAGTAGATCTACCTGGCTGGTTTCAGCCTGTGGGCTAAGCGCTATCTGTTGGCCCGATAATAGATCAACCCAGGCATGACCTGGCTGCAAATGATCCATCCGGGGTAAAAAAGTCCGTTGGGGCCTGCTATCATCCAAATTGATTACAATGAGAATTTTCTTCTCAGTTGGGGTATGTTGTCTCAGAAAAACTAGCGTCTGTTCCGATTTCTGATCGATGAAGTTTATACGGCTTTGATCCCAAAATGCGGGATGTTTTTTCAGCAGCTGGTTCAGACGACGAATATGGTCAACTTGATTTTGATCTGAGCCCCATTTTAGGGATGGCGATTCATGCACATTAATTTTTTGGTCGGCAAACCATTCGACTCCGTTGGCAAATCCAAATCCTCCTTGAAATGAGGCCAGGGCACACAGGGCTGTACGCATCCGAGCCCAAATCTGTGACCGCGAAGCCAGACGCAGGTTGTCATGTGTTTCGGCAAAATGGATCAACAAGCCTTGACCCTGCGAAATTTGTTGGGCCAGATCCAATTGCGCCAGGATGTCCTGGCGGCTGTAGTTTTGAAAGAGTTCTGAATAAGCCCAGTTGAAGTTGGCTGTATCCAACAGCTCCTTGGTGACGGACAGTTTCCCGCCAAGACCTTCCAGAAAAAAAATCGTATCCGGAAACTGGTCGCGTACCACAGCAATGATGTATTGCCATGCCGCCTCCGGAATCATATATCCGGCATCGCATCGGAATCCATCCACTCCCCGCCGACACCAGGTCAGAAAAACTTTGGCCATATAGTGCCACAGATCCTTATGCTGATAATTCAGTTTGGTCAGATCTTCCCAGCGTACACCCCAAGCGCCGGGTACTTCGATGTTTCCCTCGTCGCTGCGTGCCAGCCACTGGGGATGGGTTTCATGCAAGGCTGCAGCCCAACCGGTATGATTGATGGCAATGTCCAGCAAGATTTTTGCGTTGCGGGTGTGAATGGCTTGCACCAACTCTAGAAACTGCTCCAACGGCGTCGCGCCGGAGTCAAACTCTGCCAGGGCTGGATCCACGGCCGTAAAACTGAGGGCGGCATAGGGGCTCCCAAACCGTCCCATGCGACCAAATGTCGTTGGCGTCGGATGAATTGGCAGGAGTTGGATATAACGGCAGCCGAGCTCTCCGATAATAAAATCGAGCTCCTGAATCAAATCGCGAAAGGTACCGGAAGGTGGAATCACATGATACCCGGCATCGTCCAGCATCACCATGGCATGGCGATGGCCTTCTTTGTCATCCATATCGCTTTTATGGGCACCAAATTGACGCACAAATGCATTGTAGATTATATTGGCACAGCAACTTTCGGCCGGTTCGATGTTGATGCAAATATTGGCTCCGGGAACCCATAGAGGGTCTGTTTGACCCCGGGGAATAAACAGGGCCTTGGCTTCAAAATGCCCCACTTCAATCAAAGGCAGGCGCAAACGGAAAAGCTGCGGATCAACTTCCGACATGGGGATGTCGAACCAGTCACGGCCCTTAGTTGGCACTTTCTTTTCGACCGCATCTATTATCTGCTTTCTGACTAGGCGGCCTTTACCCAGGTTGGTTCGTAAAAACGCCTGCCCCTGTATGCATTGGTTGATTCTGAGAGTAAATACAAGCGTATCGCCCCGGTGGTGCAGCAACTTACTGCCGGGGGCCGGTTCCAGGGTGATGTGGATATCGTCGGACATATGGCTTAATTACCTTTTTCCAACAATCTATTCAACGTTTTTTAGTATCCCTAGTAAGTCTTATATTATTGTGGACGGACCCGCCCTCTGTTTATTGAAAAACATACTGCTGATCTGATATCGAAATCGAAATCGGGATCGGGATCGCTATCGATTGATCCTGCCGTAATTATGTCCCTTCGATCCCGATTGGATCATATATTGAACAATGCGATATAGTAAAACTCTACACCTTAAAAGGCGGGGTATTCTACTGGAGGTTCATAAAAAAACCTCCCACCAATATATAACTGATGAGAGGTTTTCAGCTAACCTAGATCCCGGCCTCAAACCGACCGGTATGCAAAAACTAAAAAATAATTAGCCCTTGATACTCCTGGGCAGCAACATTTGATGCTGCGGGCAGATGGAAGTCGGATTTTGATAAACCGCGCCGGCAAAAGCCACCAGGTAATTGCGTACATCGGTCATGTTGGCGACCTCATCCACAAACCCTTTCTGAGCACAATAAAGCGGCCGGGAGTAGTCATAATATTCTTGTGCCATCTGATTCATCTTATCGATGACTGGCTTTAAATCCCGGCCGGCATCCTTTTCTTTAACCAGACGGCGTGAGAAAGTTGCTGCGGCGGCTGTTTCACCGTGCATCACATATATTTCAGACGTTGCAATACCCAGCGTAAAGGCATTATGACGATTGGCGGTCGGGCCGCCCATGACATAATGGGCCGCGGCAGTACCCTTGCGCAACAATACCAGTATCTGGGGAACGTCGGTATGCTGAATCGAGTAAATCAGGCTTTGTCCTAAGCCCAACAACTCAGCCTTCTCAGCGATATCCCCTACATCAATTCCGGATGTATCCTGGAACCAAACGATGGGTAGACGATCCCGGCCGCACAAGGTTACGAATTCATTCATCTTTATCAGCCCCTGACGGTAGAGCTTGCCCCCGATGCCGGGGTAATCGGCATATTCAGGATAGTCCATTCCCAGAAAGCCTTGACGGTTACCGATAATGCCCACTGGAAAACCATCGATCTTAACAATACCGGTATATATTTCCGGACCATAATCGGGCTTAAATTCCATATGTTCGCTATTGTCCACCAGGCGTGACAGGACTTCATCAAAACTGTACATTTGTTTTTGATTGAACGGAATCAGGCGGTAGAGATCCTCAGCCGGAAAGCGAGGCTCAGCGGGCTCGGCAACACGAAAAAATTTGGGATTATAGGCCGGCATGTCCTTCATATAATCTTTCAAGCCGTCTAAAACCTGTTTTTCTTCCTCATAAACATAGCGGAAAAATCCGGTTTCGTCATAATGGATTTTGGTTGAGCCCGGAGGTGTAACCTTGAATTGCTTAGCGGCATCAATCAACTGTTCCGCACCCTCTTCGTCAAAATAGCCTTTGGGAGACATGCCGCTCAAAATACCACCGCCCCCAACGGCAATATTGCAGTTCTTATGGGCAAAAAGAATTGTTGGGCTGATGCCTTGATAGCCGCCGCCAGCCGGATTGGTTCCGTAGATAGCTGCCAGCACCGGAATACCCATCTGCTCAAGTTCTGCATGCCGGAAAAACGTGGTGCCGCCGCCGCGACGATTGGCGTAGAACTTCTCCTGCTCGGTCAATTTAACACCACTGCAGTTCACCAACCATACCAAAGGGATATTGAGGCGTTTAGACAGATTGGTTACACGCAGAATATTTTCGTACTGTCCGGGAACCCAGGCGCCCGCCAGAAGCTTGTTGTCAAAACCAATGATAACTGCCCATTTTCCGGATATCTTCCCCAGGCCATCAAACACATTAGTGGTGCCTTCGGCGTTGTCATCAGGATTATAGAGCGTGTGCAATGGACACCAAGTACCAGGATCAACCAGGTATTCCAACCGCTGCCAGACCGTCAATTGGCCTCTGGCGTTAATTTTCTCTTCTGGAAAACCGACGTTTTTCGCATCTTCGACCGCTTGATCGATTCCTGCTTCCACTTCCTTTATTTTTTGAACATTTTCCTCGGTACTGAGAATTTGGCCCTGACTAATGGCTTTCCCAAATTCAGGCATTTTTTCGAAATAAGGTTTCATTTTTTACTCCATTTAATTGCGTAGTGTTTTAAGTTTTAAGTGTTAGGTTTTAGGTTATACATAGCTGATAGCCGTACGCTTTTTTGCCTACTTAAAACTTAAAACCTAAAACCTAAAACAACTATTCTTGATCCAATGGCCACCTACCCTTTTCCTGCAGTACCTCTCTTAAAACCTTTAGGGCGGTATTAGCCGATGGTACGCCGCCATATACCAATGTTTGAAAGATAGTCTCGGCTATTTCACCATGAGTACAACCCACATTCAAGGCAGCCTCGATGTGCAGCTTGAGCTCTTCAGGGCGTGACAGGACCGTGAGAGCGGCAACGGTGACCAACTGACGCGTCGGATGGGGAAGTTTCTCCCGGGCATACATGCTCCCGGTGATAAACAAGCTTAAATCTTTGGCCAGATCCTTGTCAAACGCCCGCCACAGCTCAAAAGGCCGCTCACCTTTAACATCCTTGAAATACAGCTCGGCAGTCCGTTTGGTTTTTTCGATCAGCTCTTTATCCAAATGCTTATATCCTTTATTCCAATATACGGATTTATACAATCATCAGTCGCAATGAAAGATATATTTAGCGGCTTGTCACGGCCTAGCCCGAAGGGCGAAGACGGAAGCCGCTTCCTACAACAATTTTTGCTGCGGCGCTGCCGCGGCAAAAATTGTAATTATCGGTTGGCCTTGCGATATCCCAGCTGATCCAGGGCCACAATCCATTTGCAGATATTGGCCGACCCCTCCACGATAAAATAGGTCGGCGTATCTTTATAAAATCGTGCCACCGGATATTCCGTGGAATAGCCGTAGGCTCCCAAAATTTTCATGGCATAATTCGCACACTTGGTGACGACTTCACCGGCAAAATATTTGGCTTTGGCCACATCAAGTCCGTTGTTTAATTGACCCTGGTCCTTGCGCCAGGCGGCCTTGTAAACCAGTAAGCGGGCCGCATCAATCTCCGTGGCCATTTGCGCAATCATATCCTGGTTCATTTGGAATTGGCCAATGGGTTTACCAAACTGTTTTCTTTCGTTGCAATATTTGGTGGCCGCATCCAGAAAAGCCTGAGAAACCCCCACAGCCCCCGCAGCCGCTGACAGTCGGGTTTGATTCAGTGATCCGAAAACAATTTTAGCGCCGTCTCCGGGTTTACCCAGAATATTTTCCTTGGGCACTTTGGTGTTGTCCAGAAATACTTCTCCGGTTGGGGATGAATGCGACCCCATTTTATCCAAACTAGAGGTTTTGATGCCGTTGAAATTTTTCATCTCCACCACAAAGGCTGATAATCCTTTCGAGCCTTTGGATGCATCCGTATATGCGTAGTAAATGATTACATCGGCAATATTGGCGTTTGATATCCACGTCTTAGATCCATTCAGCAGCCAGTGATCACCCTTGTCTTCGGCTGTGGATGCCATGGCCATGACATCGGAGCCGGCATCCGGTTCGGTGATGCCGAATCCGCCAATGTAATCAGCATTTACAAGCTTCTGGATATATTTATTTTTAACCTCATCACGGCCATAAGTTAAAATGGTATATGCGCAACCCAGGGTTTGCATGTTGATCTGGACCCTTAGTGAACTTGATGCCCGCGCAATTTCTTCGGTGACAATCACAGCCGCCAGCCAGCCCATGTCATCACCATCGTACTCTTCGGGTATCACCGTTCCGAAAAAGCCCAGCTCGCCCATGGGTTTGATAACCTCTTTGTACGGAAAATAATGCTCGGCATCCCATTGGTCGGCATTGGGTGCGATTTTTTTGGTTGCAAATTCACGCACTGCTTTTCTTAACATTTCCATTTCTTTGGATAGTCCAAAGTCCATTTATTCGCCTCCTGGTGAATTTCTTCGCAGGAAAACCATCCACCTGCAGCAGATTGATAACAATTTGAAATATTACGGTAACTTATTTGACGATCGCTAGGATAGCGATGCGGGAATATACCAATATCCCCGGAAACATGTCAAGCTATTTTGTAATCACATTATAGTTAAAAACCTGATCGGGCCCTTGTCCGCCCGATCAGGTTTTTTATTATTCAGGGTGTAGAATTACGCTGCACCTATGTGCGAGTAGCCTAGCTAGAGATAGCCCCCCAGCCTCGGCAGCCATAGCACCCAATTCGGAAAATAGGTGATGAACATCAATACCAGAAACTGGATGATAAGAAACGGGATCACCGCCTTGGAAACATAAATTAAATCCTTGTTGGCGATTGCACCCGTTATATAAAGGCTGACACCCATGGGCGGCGTACAATACCCGATTGCCAGGTTCACGGTCATGATTAGTCCGAAGTGCATCAAGTTGATATCAAATGCGCCCAGCATGGGGATAAAAACCGGCCCCAGGATCATAGTGGCGGATATAATATCCATGAACATGCCCACCACGAGCAGCAAACAGTTCATAGCGAACAGGAAGACCAATGGCGATTGGATGGCGGAGAGCACCATTTCGGTCAATCTGGGGGGAATATTAACCAAAGTCATAAAACGTCCAAAACAGGTCCCGCCGGCAACCAGAATCAGCAAGCTTGCGGAGGTGACCGCCGAACTTACGATGATCGGTTTGACCTCATTAAACTTTAAAGTCCGATGAATGAACAGTTCCACGACCAGAGCATACACACAGGCCACAACCGCGGCTTCATTGGCGGTAAAGGCACCTGAGAAAATTCCGCCAAAAATAATTATCGGCAGCATCAGGGCCCAGAAGCATTCCTTGAGGACCGCCAGGGTTTCCCTGATATTCGGCATCGGTTTACGGATTATCTCCGGCTTATTCCGAAAAATCATATAGGTGTAAATACACGTCCCCAGCATAATAAGAACGCCGGGCAAAAAACCGGTTGAAAACAATCCTTCCAGAGACACATTGCTGATCATGCTGTATAAAATCATTCCGATGCTGGGTGGAATAATCACACCTAAATTAGGTGATGTTGTCATCAAGCCCATGGAATATTTTTGAGGGTAACCGTTTTTAATCAATTGCGGGATCATGAACCCGCCCAGGGCCACCACGGTTGCCACGGTAGATCCGGAGATGGCTCCGAACAAGCCGCAGGCAAGTACACCGGCCATACCGAGTCCGCCGGGCAGCCAACTCACCATGTGATTGGCAAATTTGATCAGTTTTTCGACGATACTCCCCGCAGTCATGATATTGCCGCACAGGATAAAAAACAGTACCACCACCAAGGCAAAGTTATCCATCGATCGATACAGGGTCTGGGCCAGTAGCAGCACCGGAAAATCGGTAAAGAAAAGAAACCCCAGTACCGCGGTAAAAAAGAGACACATGAAAACGGGGATATAGGTTGCCATACAACCTAAAAGGATTAGTAGAATAATGAGATCATTGATATGCATCTAAAAGAACTCTCCTATCTCAAAAGCGGTTACTTAAAATGTTAGGTCTGGGATGTTTTCTCAGCTCTCAAAGCCATGATGTCCTGATAGAGTACCTGTATGGTTCTCAAGGACCACAGGATCCCCATCAGGGGTAAGATGGCATATAAAATAACATAGGGGATTTGCATAATAATTGTCTTCTGGGCGGTTCGATACTGGAGCGCGGCCATAAGCCACCCATAGTAGATCATCATTATTGCGAATATTATGGTCACGATGTTACTGAAAAAGGTCAAGGGCACCTTCAGTTTGGGTAATAGTTGGACGGAAGCATCAATTCGAATCATTTTACGTTCTTTTATGGCCACGCCGCAGCCGATAAAAGTGGTGTAAATGATTACATGACGGATCAGCTCTTCGGACCAGGCCAGGGAGTAATTGAATCCATACCGCAGGACCACATTGACAAAGAGTGATATTAAAGCCACAAAAACCGTGATAAAGAGAGTCCACTCTTCAAAAAAACTTAAAATTTTATCCACTACGCCAAGTATCTTTTCAAACATCTGACTACCTTTCAAATTCCCTAAAACAAAGGGGCCCTTCGTTGATCCTACTAGGCCCCTTTGTCAAGTAAACGCTATCTGCTTAGGGTTTATATCCCATATAATCCTGAACTTCCTTTAAAAAGTTTGCGGGTCGATACGTATCGCCTTTATGCAGTTTATTAATTTCAGAAGCATATTTTTGATGGGCCACATCGCCTTTTCTTTTTAGAACGCTCAGGCCCGAATCGGTCAGTTTGAAAAACTGAATCCCGGCGGCTTTGGCCTTAACAATTTGCTCCTCTTCCTGCATTCGGGTTTGATTGCGAATATCGGCACTGACGTCGCGGACAACCTCTCTGAAGGTCGTTTGCAGATCGGCTGGTAGCGAGTTGAACCAGGCTTTGTTAAATAGCCAAATGAACAGACCCTGGGCATAATCCAGCTGGGTAAAATATTTGGCGACCTCAAATTTCTTGGTAATACTGCACACAATCAAGGTATGATCCAGACCGTTGATCACGCCCTGCTTCAAGGCCACAGGAACATCCGGCCAGGGCATGGCTACCGGATTGAAACCGGCTTCTCTGTAAAACAGTTGGTTTACGGCAGCTTCTGCTGTCCGAAATTTTACTTTTTTGGCATCGGCAAGGGTCTTGACCGGTATGGTGGTCGCCCAGCCATAATTACCGTAATTGGTGATATCAAGGGCGATGATGCCTTGATGGTCCATGGCCATCAGGAAATGGTTGAACAATTTTTCATTGCCCACAAATTTATCCAATTTGTCAAAAGAGTTGATCAAAAACGGCAAGTTCACGACCCCGAAACGCGGTCCCAGGTTTGTAGCCGCCACGGAACTGCAGCCCATGCCCTGGATAGCGCCCATCTGCAATTGGTTTAGAACTTCAACCTCACCGCCGAGTTGGGCTAACGGTTTGTAGTCGAGGTAGATTTGGCCATTGGTGCGTTTCCACAGTTCATCCCGAATGGCATATCCGGTAAAAACTCCCTTAATGACCGGATGAGAAATGTTGGAAACAATGCATCTATATTTTGCTCCTGATGGATCAAACTTTGGTTTCCAGGCATCCAATGGACCGGCGGTTGCCACAGAACCTATAAACAATCCAAAGCCAACTAGACAGCATGTGAATACAATAAACCATCTTTTTTGCATCTGTGCCTCCTTTTCGATACGGGTCATTAACAGAAATTAACTACTAAACCTTGTTCATTCGCCAAAGCTGATTTAAAGCTAAATTACAGCTACATTCACGAATAGTCAAGAATAAAATCAAGACATGATGTTATTGACAAAACCGCTAATTGAAATCATAATATTGCAAAATGTTGATACTTTTCGGGTCTTCAGGCGGTTACAAATCCAAAATTTTATCGCTTTAAGAATCGCCCGCACAATATGGCCGGCAGTCTTCATCCTTGAATCCCTGTTAATATGCTAAGGTCTGCCTAATGTGTGGAAGTTGATTGAGTATCCATAGGAACCTGTCCTAATGAACATGTCTTTTGAGATATCCGCAAAGGATGACATCCTGCTGGTGACCATAAAAGGGAATCCCAGCGTGGATGATATCAAACTTATTCTGGATAAAACCCGGGATTCCTCCGGTTACTCACACAATACACGCCTGTGGGATTTTCGTGATGCCAGCTTTGATTTTTCGCAGCATGAAATTGTCGATATTGCCGCGTATGCTTCTGCGGCTGATGACCGCCCGTCCAGGGTCGCCATGTTGGTGAATGAGGATCTTTCCTTTGGTGTATCCCGAATATATGAAGCATTCCGTCACAGCAATCTGACCCAAATTAATGTTTTCCGAGATGAAGCCGAGGCCATGGCCTGGTTACAGGCGTAAAGTGATCAACTTATATCGATCCCGGTTCAGAACTACGCTAGTATAACCACAGACCAAAAACTTCATTTCGTTTACTATCTGGAAGTTCTCGCCTTCGGTATTGCCAGAACTCATAGCGGGATCGGCATAGTCAGGAGGTCTGACAACCCCTTAGCGTTTGCATCCATCAAAGGGGTCGTGGTCGATACAAGTGCAAGAGAAGCGGTCTTCCAAAAGGTATACAATCAATATGGTGTGCTGCCCGATAACTGGGAAGACCAACCCAATTTTAAAACATCTGTTAAAATCTTGGATGACTGCCTGAAGAAAGCCGCCACAGCATTTATTCATGAAGCCAGTTAAAGGCAAACCGACTCTCAGAGGGAATGTTCTGCGTGTTGTCAAGACGCCAATTCATAAAAGCGGGATTGTTCGCGGGACTTGGACTGACCAGTATCCTGGCTGGTTTCATATTCCTGCGATCCAAAATCCGCAGGCTTCCGGTGGTCCATTTTCCGGATCCGGTTCTGCGCCAACCCGCCCAGCCGATCGATACTATTGATGACAGTATTATCAAGCTGGCCGACCGCATGATGGACACTCTTAAAGCTCGGGCACTGCCCGATTTCTTTC
This sequence comes from uncultured Desulfobacterales bacterium, assembly GCA_964452555.1. Lineage (GTDB taxonomy): Bacteria > Desulfobacterota > Desulfobacteria > Desulfobacterales > B30-G6 > B30-G6. Next base: position 15,895 of record CAYVMI010000021.1, on the reverse strand, counting down.
TGAAAGGATCCCTTCCCAGAGGTTTATCGGCACCTCAAATCGGTGTGTCCAAGCGATTATCGGTATGCGGCCTGCATGGAGAGTTAAAGGTACTGATCAATCCCGTCATTATTGAGAAAAGGGGCATCTATCACAATCGTGAATACTGTCTTTCACTACCCGAGCAGCCTACCCTCACGATCCAACGACCCGAGTATATTCGGCTGCAATATATTGACTTGCAGAATCGGCTGCAAACTGTCATAGCCGCCCGAAGCTCCGCAGGCCTTCTGGAGCATGAGATCGACCACCTCAATGGAATACTTTATATAGATAGGGTATAATTGACAGGCTCATCAATTTATTATGCAATAGCCAAGTATGTCCTAGAATGTATTCATGCGACTCCAGAATCTGAGTATTCAGAAGTCAGGAGTCAGAATTCAGAAGCGATGTTTATTCGAATTCCAATGTTGAGTATTGGATGTTATATCCTTTGTTAAAAACCTGGTCTGATTGAAACATCCCACACCTTTATTTTGAGCTAAAATCCTAATACAAACCAAAATTTGATTAACGCTATTCGTTCTTTAATTTTTTATAAGTGATATAATCTGAAGCTTGCACGAATCGGAGGCTTTCTTAGGCAAGACATCTAAGGGCGAAGACGTAGTTCGCTACTTCGAACCCTTAGTAACGCAGCATAAGGAAGCCTCCGGTTCGCCCAAAGGGTGAAATTTGATGATAAAAATCGATGTGAATCGATTTTCCTCATCAAATTTCATGCAATTCAGATTAAAAAAGGCCCTGGCATAAGCCGGGGCCTTTTTAGTGCAGTCACTATATATATAAACTGTTTATTCTTTTTTCTGTTCTGCCTTAGCGTCCGCTTCAGCATCCTCCTCAGGTGCGGGAGATTCATCCACGGAAGCTTCTTCTGATGCCTGAGCTTCAGCCTCGTCAGGTGCAGCGTCTTGAACTGCTTCAGCGGAAGCCTCTGCCTTTTGATCCGCAGCTTCGGCTTCACCGGCTTGGACTTCACCGTCCGCAACGGCCTCAGATTCGGTTTCAGCTTCTTTGGCAGGTTCGACTTTCTTTTCGGCTTTCTTTTTCGGTGCAGCTTTCTGGGCAGCAGGTTTGGCTTTTTTGGTGGTTTTTTTCTTTTTGGTTTCCGGCGTAATTAATTCAATCAGTGAAACCGGTGCCGCATCACCTGGACGACGGCCGACTTTGATCACGCGGGTATACCCACCGGATACCGCCCCAAAACGTTTGGGCGCCTCTTCAAACAGTTTGTGAACCACGGCCTTTTCACGTACAATCGCCAGGGCCTGTCTGCGGGCATGCAAATCACCCTTTTTGGCTAAGGTGATAACATGATCAGCCCAACGCCTCAGCTCTTTGGCCTTGGCATCGGTGGTCTGAATGCGATCATGCTTAAATAAAGACGTTACCATGTTGCGAAACATGGCTTTTCGATGGCTGCTGGTTCGGTTTAACTTTACGCCTGATTTACGATGTCTCATTGGTTTGCCTATTCTCCTTCTTCTTCATCATCAGCAGGCGGAACAAATCCTTCCAATTTCATCCCCAATGAAAGTCCCATTTCCGCTAAAACTTCCTTAATTTCATTCAAAGACTTGCGACCGAAATTCTTGGTCTTAAGCATTTCAGCCTCTGATTTCTGGACCAACTGATAAATTTTGAGTATCTCCGCATTCTTTAAGCAATTGGCGCTGCGTACCGACAATTCAAGTTCTTCAACACTGCGATATAAGTTTTCATTGAACTTGGGTTTGTCCTGGTCGTCTGAAGACTTATCCGGTTCCGGTTCCAGTTCCTCATCAAAATTGATGAAGATCGTCATCTGTTCCTTGAAAATCTTGGCCGCGTAGGCCACGGCATCTTCTGGAATTACGCTGCCGTCTGTCCATACTTCCAGGGTTAACTTGTCATAATCCGTACGCTGACCCACGCGTGCATTACCCACCACGTAGTTAACTCGCTTGACGGGTGAAAAAACGGCATCGATGGGAATGGTGCCCACGGGGGCATCCGAATCTTTATTGGCTTCGGCGAGTGAATATCCTTTGCCGATATTGACGGTCATGTACATCTTCAATTCGCCTTTTTCAGACAAGGTAGCGATATGATGATCCGGGTTTAAGATCTCAATTTTGCCATCTTCGCTGACGATGTCGCCTGCCGTAATAGTTCCCTCACCGGAGGCCTCGATGGCTACGGACCGGGGTTTGGCACCATCCATGCGCAGCCGCACCTCTTTCAGATTGAGGATGATTTCAGAAATATCTTCCACAACACCCGGAATCGTGGTGAATTCATGCATAACCGAATCGAATTTTACGGCTACAATGGCAGCCCCGTGCAGGGAAGATAGAATTATGCGCCGGAGGGAATTGCCGATGGTTATGCCGAATCCCCGTTCGAGTGGTTCGCAAACAAATTTGCCGTACGAAGGGGTGCTGCTGACTTCCACCTTCTTTGGTTTTATCAGCGATTGCCAGTTCATGAACATAATGTCATTTGAAGTCATTGTTTATCTCCAGGTTATCTTGAATGGGTTAAATTTTCATGCTCGCCTCTGCGACTTTTACCCGCTGGGGCATGAAAATTTACTTGGAGTAAAGCTCAACGATAAGCTGTTCCTGTATGGGCATGGTGATATCCTCACGCACTGGAAATCCCTTGACCGTTCCTTTCAGGTTTTCTTTTTCCAGATCAAGCCACTGGGGAATTCCTCTACGAACAACTGCATCCATTGAATCTGTTATCGCCTGAATGCTCCTGCTCTTTTCCCTGACTTCGATAACATCGCCAACGTTAAGTAAATACGAAGGAATATTAACCTTTTTACCGTTTACTAGAAAATGATTGTGAAGCACAAAATGCCGTCCCTGAGTTCTCGAATTCACAAATCCCAGACGATAGACAACATTGTCGAACCGGCGTTCCAGGCCCACAAGCAGATTGGTACCGGTGATGCCTTTTTGGTAGTCTGCCCGGCTGAAAAAAATGTGAAATTGCTTTTCGGAAAGGCCATACATCCGTTTTACCTTTTGCTTTTCCCTCAGCTGCAGACCATAATCCGAAGTCTTGCCCCGCCGGCGTTGACCATGTTCGCCGGGTGCATAGCCGCGTCGATCGAATGCGCATTTGTCCGAGTAACAACGGTCACCTTTAAGAAATAGTTTCATATTTTCGCGTCTGCATATTCTGCAGACCGATCCGCGATATCTTGCCAACTTGCCCTCCTTTAACTTGAATTCCTTCTGGGAATCGACTGAGGACTACAAATGAGCCTCGGCTTAAACCCGCTTCCTAGCCCTACAGCCTGGACTGAATCCAAATTGTTGTTTTAAATCTTGTATATTATGGTTACGGTACAGTAGCCTAATACTAGTCCACCTGGTCCCAGTGTTTACACCCGTCGTCTCTTGGGCGGTCGACATCCATTATGGGGTATCGGTGTGACATCTTTAATGAGAAGCACATTGAATCCAGCAGCTTGAAGTGAACGCAAGGCTGATTCTCTGCCTGCTCCGGGTCCTTTTACATAAACTTCCACATTGCGCATACCATGCTCCATGGCTTTTTTGGCGGCATCGGCGGCTGTCAATTGAGCTGCAAAAGGTGTGCTTTTGCGGGATCCCTTAAAACCTTGGACTCCGGCGCTGGACCAAGCAACAACATTACCGCCCGGATCTGTGATCGTAACGATTGTATTATTGAATGTGGACTGAATATGAACAACACCGCTGGGAATGTTTTTCTTCTCTTTCTTTTTTGTTCGTGTTCTTCTCGGCATAAGGAATATTCCTGTTTATTCATCCTGATCGGATCGTTTATTTCTTCTTCACACCGCCCTTTTTCTTAATGGCGGAACGTTTGGGTCCTTTACGGGTTCTCGCGTTCGTACTGGTCCGCTGCCCACGAACCGGCAAGGATCTGCGATGCCGAAGTCCACGATAACACCCCAAATCCATGAGCCGTTTGATATTCATGGAAATTTCGGTTCTAAGCGTCCCTTCGACCCGGTAATCACTGTCAATGACCTTGCGAATACTATTTATTTCAGACTCTGACAGATTGTCCGTTTTGGTATCCGGATTGATATTCAGTTGAGATAAGATCCGGTTTGATGTGGTTCTGCCAATGCCGTAAATGTATGTTAGGCCGATCTCTATTCGTTTACCCCTCGGTAAATCTACGCCAGCAATTCGTGCCAAAGCCTATCCTCCTCTATCCTTGCCTCTGTTTATGACGTTTATTCGTACAGATAACGCGCACAACGCCCTTCCGACGAATGATTTTACATTTGTTGCACATCTTTTTTACTGATGCCCTGACCTTCATTTGTGCATCTCCTTATTCTCAATCAGTCTGATCCACCCATGTGATCCAGTTTGCTTTCCAATCTGTTCGGGTTATTAACGGGTCGCTCTGATCGATATCATTTTGAGCGGTAGGTTATCCGGCCCCGCGTCAGATCATAGGGTGAAAGCTCAACCGTAACCGTGTCACCCGGTAAAATTTTTATAAAATGCATGCGCATTTTACCCGATATATGGGCCAGAACCTGATGTTTATTTTCAAGTTCAACCTTGAACATCGCATTTGGCAATGTCTCCAGTACAACGCCCTCTACTTTAATCGCCTCTTCCTTCGGCATTTGACCTCATCCCTTTTTTATGGTTGGTCGTAAACCTTGGTTGTCGTCCATAAATTAGCCATCTATGGATGATCACGCGTTAGCGTCTTCCTTTTACACCACCCTTTTTCAAAAAGCCCTCATAATGGCGTGTCAGCATGTGGGATTCGATTTGAGAAATCGTATCGATGGACACACCGACCACAATTAAGAGCGCGGTACCGCCAAAATAGAAAGGCACATTAAAACGTGATATCAAAATCGAGGGCAGCACACAGACAGCCGACACATAGATGGCACCGCCCAATGTGATTCGGGTTAATACCCGATCAATATAGTCGGCGGTTCGTTTTCCCGGCCGAATCCCCGGGATATAGCCACCGTGCTTTTTCATATTATCGGCTACATCCACCGGGTTAAAGGTTACGGCCGTATAAAAATAACAGAAGAAAAAGATGAATCCCACGAACAGAACCTGGTAGATCCAGTTGCCGGGTCGCATGGCATCAGCAATGCCCTGAACCCACGGTATGGCAATGAAGCTCGCAATGGTCGCCGGAAACATGATAATTGAAGAGGCGAATATCGCCGGAATAACCCCGGCGGTATTGACTTTCAAAGGCAGATGCGTGCTCTGCCCACCATACATACGTCGTCCCACGACTCTTTTGGCATACTGGACCGGAATTCGCCGCTGACCCTGTTCCACAAAAATAATGAAACCCACAACCGCAACCATTAAGACCAAGAGAATCAGGACCGCAAAAATGCTCATCTCGCCGGTTGAAACCAACCGAAAGGTATTACCGATGGCGTTGGGCATCCGCGCCACAATGCCGGCGAAAATGATCAGGGAAATGCCGTTGCCGATACCGCGCTCGGTTATCTGCTCTCCCAGCCACATGATAAAGGCCGTTCCGGAAGTCAATGTGATAACCGTCATTAAGCGGAAACCCCAGCCGGGATCGATTACCACCGGTGCCCCGCCTGGTGAAGCCATGCTCTCGAGGCCGACACTGATGCCGAAGCCTTGAATAATACTCAAGACAACCGTGCCATAGCGTGTATACTGGGTGATCTTCTTACGACCCTGCTCACCTTCTTTGGAAAGCCTTTCCAGATGTGGCACCACTACTGTGAGCAATTGCAGAATAATCGATGCGCTAATGTAAGGCATAATGCCGAGGGCGAACACCGAAAGCCGTTCTAGAGCGCCTCCGGAAAACATATCAAAGAGACCCAGAAGCGTTCCCTGAGCCTTGGCAAAAAACGAAGCCAAGGCCACTGTGTCGATACCGGGTGTTGGAACATGCACACCAATACGATAGACAGTCAACAGAGCCAGGGTATAGATAATCCGTTTTTTTAGCTCAGGAATCTTGAAAATATTCTGGAATCCGCTACCAATCATTATATGACCTCGACGCTGCCGCCGGCAGCTTCAATTTTTTGTTTGGCACTGCTGCTGGCGTTATTGACTTTAACCGTCAGCGGGTAGTCTATTTCGCCATAACCCAGAAGCTTGATGCCATCCCGCGCACCTTTGACCAAGCCACAGCCTACCAGGGCGGCTTCATCCACAACACTGCCGCTCTCGAAGCACTTTAAATCGCGTATATTTACGGTCGCAATTTTTTTGGCGAAAATATTGGTGAAACCCCGTTTGGGAAGTCTTCTGTGGATCGGCATCTGGCCGCCTTCATAACCGGGCCGAACACCGCCACCCGAACGACTGTTGTAACCCTTGGTACCTCGACCGGCTGTCTTGCCGCTACCCGACCCGACTCCTCGGCCCAGACGCTTGCGATTAGACTTTGACCCGGCTGCCGGGGCGAGTTCATTTAACCTCATCGCTATTCTCCTCAACCTTGACTAAATGCGAAACCGCGTGGATCATCCCTCGAATGCTCGGGGTGTCTTCCAGCTGCACGGTTCGGTTCATTTTGCGCAATCCCATGCCGCGAAGCACTTTGCGGTGTTTTTCCGGTCTGCCTATCATGCTTTTAACAAGTGTAATTTTCAATTTATCAGCCATGCGTTCTTCCTCGATTATAGATCTTCAACAGGAATGCCCCGTCTGGCCGCAACCTGTTCACGGGTTTGAAGTTGCTGAAGTCCCTGTATGGTTGCCTTCACAATGTTGTGCGGATTGTGAGAACCCAAGCATTTCGTCAGAATATTCTGCACCCCGGCGGCCTCCAGTACGGCGCGCACGGCACCACCTGCGATCAAACCGGTTCCTTTGGCTGCCGGAACCAATAAAACCTTCCCGGCGCCATATCTACCCGTTACTTGAAAGGGAATGGTTCCTTCAATCAACGCGACCTGGGACATATTCTTTTTGGCTTTTTCGACACCTTTGCGGATGGCTTCCGGGACTTCCCCGGCCTTGCCGAGACCGTAGCCTACATTGCCGTCACCGTCTCCCACTACAACGATAGCGCTAAAGCTGAAACGGCGACCACCTTTAACAACTTTGGCTACGCGACTGATATGGACTACTTTATCAATAAATTCATTTTCTTCTGTATCTGGTTTGAACAAGGGTATGCCTCCTTAGCTATACTTCAATCATAAGCCACCGACTTTGTCAGTGGTCGTTGACTGTTGCGGCAATTAAAACACCAGCCCCACATCGCGGGCACCTTTGGAAACCGCTTTGACGCGGCCGTGATAAAGAAAACCGTTGCGGTCAAACACAACCGTTTTGAGACCCAAGTCGAGGGCTCGTTCTCCCAAGATTTTGCCCACATGTTCGGCCATGGCCACCTTGCTTTCAAATTTAGGCAGTTCCTTAATGGCTTTTTCGGCACTGCTGGCCGACGCAATGGTTTTGCCGCTGTTGTCATCTATTAACTGGGCATAGATGTGTTTGGAGCTACGAAAAACGCTCATGCGCGGCTTTTGGTCTGTGCCGTACAGGTTTTTACGGATCCGCTTTTTTCTTTTCAATCGTGCCAGTTTATTTGGATTTGTTGCGCCCATAATATTGTCCTAAAATATCATCCTGTTATTTGGTTCCTGTCTTGCCTGCTTTCCGTTGGACATACTCTTCGGCATACTTGATACCTTTGCCCTTATAAGGCTCCGGCGGTCTCAATTGTCGAATGGAGGCCGCTGTGCGTCCCAACAGTTCTTTGTCAATGGCGGAAAGCTTGACAATATTGTTCTTTTCGGAACTGGCTGAAACACCATCCGGCAGGTCGAATGTTACCGGGTTGGAATACCCTAAATTAAAAATGATACTTTTGCCTTTAATTTCAGCCCGATATCCGATTCCATTAATTTCCAGTACGCGTTCAAAACCACTGCTGACACCGGTAACCATGTTAAAAACCAGGCTTCGGGTCATACCCTGAAGCGCCCGGTTCTCCCGATTTTCTTTCAGCATGGTGACCTGAATCACGCTGTCGCTGATGGTAAGATCGATGGATGGATGAATTTCACGGGTTAAGGTGCCCTTTTCACCCTTCACCGTCAGCACTTTGTCCTGATAGTTTATTTTTACTTTATCTGAAACCTGAATCGGCATTTTGCCAACACGAGACATGGGTTGACCTCCACTGTCCTCTTGCATTCAATCTGGTTATCGCTGGTTTGCCAGCTGCTCTCAATTATGCGGTATGCTTACCAAACATTACAGATAACTTCACCGCCAACATTTTCTTTGCGGGCGCGCTTGTCCGTCATAATACCCCGGGAGGTCGAAACAATCGCAACGCCCAGGCCATTGTAGACCGGCTGGATGTCTTTGCCTTTTTTATAAACCCGTTTGCTGGGCTTACTGACCCGGTCAATCCGCAGAATCGTATGCTCCTGGTTGTCATTATATTTAAGATATACCCGCAAAATACCCTGCTTGCTGTCTTTGATAAACTTATAATTACGGATATATCCTTCTTCCTTTAAGACTTTTGCCAATTCAAATTTCAACTTGGAGCCGGGTATATCGACGCTGTTGAATTTTGCCTTTCCGGCATTCCGCACCCGGGTCAGCATATCGGCAATTGGATCGCTCATCGCCATTGTTCTCTCCTATTCCTAATCACGAATAAAACAGGTTGCGTGCCACATGCGTGCAGGGGCCCGACAACCGGTGGTCTTACCAGCTGGATTTTACCACGCCTGGCAGCTTACCTTCAGATGCGAACTCACGAAAACAGATTCTACAAATTCCAAATTTTCGAATAAAACCTCTGGGTCGACCGCAAATGGGACAGCGATTGTACGCCCGCACTTTGAATTTGGGTTTGCTGGCGGCTTTGTTAATTAGCGCTTTTTTGGCCAAGTTGTCCTCCCTCAGTAATAAAATCGTGGCACGATTTTATTAGACCTTCAGTTTTTAAAAGGCATTCCGAGCTGCTTCAGCAGTTCTTTGCCTTCTTCATCGGTTTGAGCAGTTGTAACGATGCTGATATTCATACCTTTGATTTTATCGATTTTGTCATAATCGATCTCGGGAAAAATAATTTGCTCCTTGATTCCCAAGGAATAATTTCCCCGGCCGTCCATGGCCTTGCCGGATACGCCGCGAAAGTCGCGTACACGCGGCAACGCGATGTTGACTAGTTTATTCAGAAAGTCATACATACGCTGCTTGCGAAGGGTTACCATGCAACCCACCGGCATTCCGGTTCGCAGTTTAAAGGCGGCAATCGATTTCTTGGCGCGGGTCACCACGGGTCGCTGTCCGGAGATGGCAGTTAATTCTTCAACTGCGGCGTCCAGCACCTTGATGTTATGGATAGCTTCCCCCATACCCATGTTCAAAACGACCTTTTGTACTTTGGGGACCTGCATCATGTTGCTATACTTAAACTTTTCCTTCAACGCGGGCACGACCGTCTTCTCGTAAAACTCTTTCATATGTGACATGCTATATACCTCGAACCTAACTCTCTCTTTTGGGGCCGCGATCTGAAGCCGACGGAGTCCCGATTTCAGCCGGGGCCGGCACCAGACTATGCATCGATGATTTCATTACATTTTCTGCAAGTACGCACTTTATTGCCATCATCCAGGTGTCGCATCTGGATCCTGGTAGGGCTCAGACATTTGCTACATAATAACATCACATTGGACCACGGCACCGGCGCTTCACTTTCCACAATCCCACCCTGCCTGTTTTGGGCGGTTGGGCGCGTGTGGCGTTTCACCACATTGATATTCTCCACAAGAATACGATTTTTCTTGCGTTCGATTTTCAATACCTTCCCAATTTTGCCTTTATCTTTTCCGGTAATGACTTTTACCTTGTCATCTTTCTTGATATGACATTTGTCTCTTAGCATTTCCTCGTCTCCACAAGTCGACCGGATTAGAGTACCTCGGGTGCCAATGAAACGATTTTCATAAATCGCTTGGCGCGCAGTTCCCGCGCCACCGGACCAAAAATACGCGTTCCGATCGGTTCTTTCTGGGCATTGATCAAAACAGCCGAATTATCGTCGAATCGTATATAAGAACCGTCCGGCCGTCTGATTTCTTTTTTTGTACGGACAACAACCGCCTTGAGAACATCTCCCTTTTTTACTTTGGCATTGGGAATGGCTTCCTTGACCGAAACGACAATGATATCTCCAATACTTGCATACCGCCTTCTGGAACCACCAAGGACTTTGATGCAATAAAGTACCCTGGCGCCTGAATTGTCCGCTGCGGTCAGTTTTGTCTCCGCCTGAATCATCTTTCTATTCCTTTATCTATCAAACAGCTTTTTTAATAATCCGCGCAATTCGCCAGCGTTTATTTTTGCTCAGGGGTCGCGATTCCGTCATCAAGACTTCATCTCCGATCCGACATTCGTTGGCCTCATCATGGGCGGCGAAGGTGTTCCGTCGGCGAACATATTTTTTATAAAGAGCGTGTTTAACCAGCCGCTCGACCTGGACCGTCACCGTCTTGTCCATTTTATCACTTACGACTGTACCAACCTGTTGTCTTTTCATGCCTCTCGTTTTCATAAGCCCTATGCTTGCCTATTCCTGGGTTTGGTTTTCAGTTTCTTTGATGATCGTTTTGACGCGGGCGATATCTGCTTTGGTCTTTTTGAGTTTGGTGGGATTTTCAATTTGACCAATCCCATGTTGAAAGCGCAGATTAAATAATTCCTCTTTCAAATCGATCAATTTCTGTTGCCGTTCCTGGGGGCTGAGATCCCGGATTTCTTTGGCCTTCATCAGCTGAAACTCCTTTCCACAAATTTGGTTTTAACGGAAAGTTTGTGTGAAGCGAGCCGCAGAGCTTCTTTGGCCAGTTCTCGGGACACACCGGACATCTCATAGAGGACTCTGCCGGGTTTGATAACGGCAACCCAGCCCTCGGGCGCGCCTTTGCCTTTGCCCATCCGTACTTCAGCCGGTTTTTTTGTAAATGGCTTATCCGGAAAAATTCGAATCCAGAGCTTCCCGCCCCTTTTTACATGCCGTGTCATGGCAATACGTGCGGCTTCAATCTGTTTATTGCTGATGGTTCCGCACTCCACCGCCTGAAGGCCGAATTCGCCAAAATTGAGCTGACCGCCACGACGGGCGAGTCCTCTCATTTTCCCTTTTTGTTTTTTTCTATACTTAACCTTTTTGGGGCTCAGCATGGTCTATCTCCTGTTATAACAACCGAATCAAATTTGATGGTTTCGTATATAGCCCGACCTCTGCGTGTGCTGCGACATAAAAGCCCACAATCCCGCCACGGCGGGACTATTGGTGAAACATGGGCTTCCCGAAGCCACTTCTAGGCAGAGGCACCCGCTTGGGTGTCCTCTTTAACCAGGATCTCTCCATTAAAAATAAATACCTTGATACCGATCAAGCCATAAGTTGTCTTGGCTTCGGTAAAACCATAATCGATGTCCGCTCTCAGCGTATGTAACGGAACGCGGCCCTCTTTATACCATTCGGTGCGGGCCATCTCAGCACCACCCAGACGTCCGGAACAAATTATCTTGATGCCCTGGGCGCCAAAGCGCATGGCTGAAGATACCCCCCGTTTCATGGCACGCCGAAACGCTACCCGGCGTTCGATTTGCAGGGCTACATTTTCAGCTACCAACTGGGCGTCAATTTCTGGTTTGCGTACTTCCTGGATATCGATCATCACTTCCTGAGAGATCAATTTTTCCAGTTCACGCTTCAGTTGTTCGATTTCGGCACCTTTTTTACCGATTACAATCCCGGGACGGGCTGTGTATATGCGCAGACGTACACGCTTGGCAGACCGTTCGATCTCGATCCGGGAAATCCCTGCATGATACAGTTTTTTCTTGATAAACTTACGGATATTGGCATCCTCGAGGATATAATCCGCATAATTCTTCCCGGCATACCATCTGGAATCCCATGTTTTTACGATTCCTAATCTCAATCCAATCGGATTTACTTTCTGGCCCAAGCTCGTTCCTCCTTTTATGACGCCTTCTTATTTTAAATACTTCCCTTAAGAAGTTCCTAAATTTTTAGCCGTATCAAAAAGCCTTCTTAGAGTTAGGCCTTTTCAGCTAATATAACCGTGATGTGGCTGGTCTTTTTTAATATTCTGGCACCGCGGCCCCTTGCTCTGGCTCGAAATCGTTTCAATACCGGGCCCTGATCGACAATTAAATTTTGAATCACTAAAGAATCGACATCGATACCGTGATTGTTGTCGGCATTTGAAGCAGCGGAACGAACCGTTTTTTCCACAAAACCCGCAGCCTTTTGGGGCATAAAATGCAGCAGGTTCAATCCGACCTCTACTGGTTTTCCCTTGATGACGTCCGCAAGTTTTCTCACTTTCTGAGGAGAAATACGAACATATTTGGTTACCGCTTTGACCTCCATTACCGAAACTCCCTTTTGAATATATTATCTTCTTAATTTCGATTTTTTGTCGCCGGCGTGACCATAGTAGGTGCGCGTCGGAGAAAATTCACCCAGTTTGTGACCCACCATGTTTTCGGTGACAAATACCGGAATGAACTTCTTGCCATTATGAACTGCCAGCGTGATACCCACCATTTCGGGAATAATTGTCGATCGCCGGGACCAGGTCTTAATCACCTGATTGCTCCGGGACGCCTGGGCAGCCAACACTTTGTTCATTAACTTCTGGTCGATGAAAGGACCTTTTTTTAGAGACCGTGGCATAACTTCTCCTGCTCTTTTTTACGTTGCTCCAACTGTTGCGATTTGGTAATGCGGACGCGCTATCACGCGACCAGGCTATCTTTTCGAACGTCTCTTGACGATAAACTTATCCGTACGTTTGTTTTTGCGCGTCCGATAACCCTTTGTGGGGACACCCCAGGGTGTACACGGATGCCGACCACCTGAAGAACGCCCTTCGCCGCCGCCCATGGGATGGTCCACGGGATTCATGGCCACACCTCTCACCTTGGGACGCCGCCCCAACCAGCGTTTGCGGCCGGCCTTACCCAGATCGATATTTTCATGGATTACATTTCCCAATTGACCCACTGTTGCCATACAGTTGAGCAAAACCATGCGCACTTCGCTGGAAGGCAGTTTAATCAAGGCGTAGCGATCTTCTTTGGCCATGAGTTGAGCAAACGTGCCCGCACTGCGTACGATTTGTCCGCCTTTTCCCAAGCGCAGTTCAATATTATGAATATGCGTACCCAAAGGGATGTTTTTGAGGGGCAGCGTATTGCCCGGTTTAATATCGGCATCCGGGCCCGACATCACCTGGTCGCCGACTTTCAGGTTTAAGGGCGCCAGGATGTATCGTTTTTCCCCGTCGGCATAGTTCAATAACGCAATCCGTGCACTGCGGTTGGGATCATATTCGATGGAAGCAACCTTGGCGGGGATACCCAGCTTGTCCCGCTTAAAATCAACCACGCGGTAGTAGCGTTTGTGCCCACCGCCGCGATGCCGGGCCGTTACCCGTCCATTGGCATTGCGTCCGCCGCTTTTCTTGATAATTTTCAATAAGCTTTTTTCGGGTTTGCTTTTGGTAATCTCATCATTCGAGGCGTAGGTTTGAAATCGTCGTCCCGGTGATGTCGGTTTTACTCGTTTGATAGCCATCATGTTCTCCGTAGTCGGGTTCCATAAGAACCCTCCGGTTTTAAGTTTTAGGTTTTAAGTTTTAAGTTCAAGCTAAGGGCCAATTGCTAAATGCAACCTAAAACCTAACACCTAAAACCTAACACGGGGTTTGCTATACCCCCTCAAAAAAATCAATACGTTCGCCCGGCATAAGCTTGACAATGGCTTTTTTCCAGTCTTTGCGTTTACCTTCGATGCGTCCACGGCGTTTGACTTTGCCCTTGATATGCATCGTGCGCACATCGGCGACCTTTACATTGAAAATTTTCTCAATCGCCCGCCTGATCTCAACCCGGTTGGCCCGTTGATCTACTTCAAAGGACACCTGGTTAAAGTCCTCTTTCTGGATGCTGGTCTTCTCTGTGATCAGAGGGCGGATAATGATGTCATACTGGATCATGAGCCTAGCCTCCCTTCGATGGCCTTCACTGAAGCTTCAAGCAGAACCAATTTTTTATGCTTCAGAATATCGTATACGTTGAGGCCCTCACACCGTAGCACCTTGATAGCCGGTATGTTTCGAGAAGAAAGCTCCAGATTTTCGTTTTTCTGGTCGGTTACGATCAAGGCATCACTCATCTTCAAATTTCCGGTAACTTCCAGGACGGTCTTGGTTTTGATCTGATCAAGATCAAATTGATCCAGAATGAGAATGTCTTCACTTTGCAACTTGCTGCTCAAAGCCATTTTTAAAGCCAGCTTGCGAATTTTTTTGGGTACTTTATAGGCCCAACTTTTAGGTTTGGGTCCAAAGGCAACGCCGCCACCACGCAAAAGCGGGGCCTTGATGTTGCCACGCCTGGCCCTACCGGTTCCCTTTTGGCGGAATAATTTGCGTTGGCTTCCGGTCACGTCCGAACGGTGTTTGGTGGAAGCGGTCCCGGCGCGCTTGTTGGCCTGCTGCATGGTGACGACTTCGTGCAAGACGCTCGGCTTCACAGGCACCTTATAAATATCGTCGCTCAAATCGACCTGTGACACTTTTTTCCCTGAGCTATTGATAACATCTACGACAGCCATATGTTCCCTCGGTTCCTACTTTGCTATTTTAGCTTTTCTAATAGTGACAAATCCTGATTTATGCCCAGGCACAGCCCCTTTTAACAGAATCAAATTTTCCTTGGGACGGATATCGAATATTTCGAGATTGCGGACAGTTTGATTGGCATTGCCATAATGTCCGGGCATTTTCTTTCCACGAATCACTTTGGCCGGCCAGGCACTACAGCCAATGGAGCCGGGAATCCGGTGACTATGGCTACCATGGGTTTTTTTACCGCCGCGAAAACCGTGCCGTTTCATAACACCGGAAAATCCGCGTCCCTTGGTTTTGCCGATGACCTCAACCCGCTCACCGACTTTGAAAATATCCACAGTTATTTCTTGCCCCGGACTGAATTCTTCCGGGTTCTCAACGTCCATTTCCTTCAGAATCCCAACGGTTTCCTGCCCGCTTTTGGCTAAATGTCCCTGTAAGGGTTTATTGACGCGGTCTTGCTTGCTTTGGCCAAAACCGAGTTGCAAGGCATTGTACCCGTCTGTCTCCGCTGTTTTGATCTGGGTCACCACACAGGGTCCGGCTTCAATAACCGTCACGGGAACCGATCTGCCTTCCGAAGAAAACTGACTGGTCATACCCAATTTTTTTCCGATTAAACCTTTACTCATGATTCACTACCATTCCTATCGCCCGGTTCGGTTGATCCTTTGTAAACATCCCAATCAACCGAGTCGCTGATCGAGGACATTTAAACGGTTATTTCGTCCACACAGAAATAACCGTTTAAATAGATACGTTTTTATTTATCTGGCTACGCTATAGTTTTATCTCAACATCAACACCTGGGGAGAGATCCAGTTTCATTAGAGCGTCTACGGTTTGCTGGGTCGGCTCCAGAATATCCAGCAGACGCTTGTGCGTTCTCATTTCAAATTGTTCACGCGATTTTTTATCGACATGCGGAGAGCGTAAAACACAATACTTGTTGATTGCCGTGGGTAACGGAATGGGCCCAACAACCTTGGCGCCGGTTTTTCTGGCCGTATCCAGTATATCCGCGGCAGATTGATCCAGCAGCTTGTGATCGTATGCTTTGAGCCTAATTCTTATTTTTGAATTCATTATCATGTTTTTGTCTCTCTTTTTACTCGATTATCTCGCTGACCACACCGGCCCCAACGGTTCGGCCACCCTCTCGAA
>CAYVMI010000020.1:0-94718 GCA_964452555.1 uncultured Desulfobacterales bacterium | reverse complement strand
ACACGGTCCCCAAAAAATTGCCCAGGAGGTTGATGTCGTCACCACCGGCACCTTCAGCCCCATGTGTTCGTCGGGTGCATTTTTGAATGTAAAGCAACCCCGCGAAAAAATGAAGTTCGGCGGCGGGGTGGTGACGTTGAACGATGTCCCTGCCTATGCCGGGCTGGCGGCGGCGGATGTGTATATCGGCGCCACGGCGCTCAAAGCGGATGATCCTCGCAACAGCAAAAAGCAACCGGGCCGCTTTGACTATGGCGGTGCCCATGTAATCGAGGATTTGATCGCCGGTAAAACCGTTCGGTTAAGGGCAGGTGCCCATGGTACCGATTGTTATCCTGAGACGCGACGCGAACAGTCCATCGGCTTGAGCGATATGACCGATGCCTTTATGTTCAATCCGCGTAACTGCTATCAGAATTATAATGTAGCCGTGAATTTATCTGAAAAACCGATATATACTTATATGGGCAAACTGAAGCCGCGTATCGGCAACGCTTACTACTGCAGTGCCGGTCAGCTTTCACCGCTGTTCAACGATCCGCTCTACCGCACCATCGGTCTGGGAACCCGGATTTTTTTCTGCGGGGCCCAGGGGTATGTGGTATGGCATGGAACCCAACATAATCCGACCGGTCCCCGACATGAAAACGCTGCACCCAGGGCACCTGCCGGAAACGTCGCCCTGATTGGCAATTTGAAAGAAATGAATCCGCAGTGGGTACGGGCCGTTTCCTTTACAGGCTATGGTGCAACCTTGAGTGTTGCGGTTGGGGTTCCCATACCGATGGTGGATGCGGATATGGCTCAAGCGGTTGCTGTCACCGATGCAGATTTGACGGCACCCATTGTGGACTATAGTTCCTACTATCCCCGCGGCGAGGGTACGGCTTTGCTGGGAGAAGTGAGCTATGCGGACTTGAAAACCGGTCATATTGAAATTCAGGGGAGACAGGTTCCGACCGGTTCATTTTCAAGCTATCAATTGGCTCGAAAGGTCGCCGGTCACCTGAAGGATCTCATCCGTAAAGGTGAATTCCTATTGACCCAGGCGCAGGCTTTGCTGCCGGGTGCGCAAGCCGAAACGGAGGTACTGTCATGAAGGAGTTGAGAGTCGTGCTGCGGTTTAATGAAGATGTTGTTGAGCAACCGATTACATATCACCTGATTGCCGATTATGGCGTGCAGGTCAATATTTTGCGTGCGAGTATCGACCCGGGAAAACAAGGCACGATGGTGGTGGCTTTAAGCGCTAAGGATGATCAGATAAAAAAGGGTCTGGCATATCTGGATGAGATGGGCGTGCAGGTGGATCCGCTGGCCAAGGAGATACAACATTCGGAAGAGCGTTGCACCAGTTGTACTTCGTGTGTGCCACATTGCCCCACGGATGCGCTGGCCGTTGATCGTGAAACATGGATGGTATCGTTCGATCCAGATAAATGCATCGTATGTTTATCCTGTTTGGACACATGCATTTACCGGGCAATGGCCATGGCAACCGGCTAATGCAATGGTTTTATGAATATTGAATAGACAGATTTATCTGCATGCCGGATGGTATCAGGTTTCGAAATCGGTATCGGTATCGGGATCGAAAAACTAAAAGAGCCCAGAAGCCTGAGGGCAGGATACGATACCGATAGCGATAGCGATCCCGAACCCGAGTTGTTTTGATGATATAGCATTTCCAAGCCAGACATAAAAAAACTCCCCGAGGGCTCAATTAATTATGTTATTTCATAGGCCTGGTCTTTTGCAAAGGAGCTGACGATGACCTTTCGCCCTGCGGCGAAAGGTACGTTTCGCCTCAGGCGAACGTACGCGTTATCATAAAATCGTGGAACACGATTTTATTTACGTTTGGGTTTCAACCATACTCGGGTGAGGTGCAGGTGGTCATTTGGATGGGGCTGAATATTCTGGACGCGTTTGTTTGCGGCAATCCAACTATGCTGCCAATAAGCGATGCCGATAGCACCCCGACTCATTTGAATTTCTTCCAACTTGCAGAATACCTTCTTGCGCTCCCTAAGGTCTATGGTTGCGGCGGCCTGTGACAGTAATCGGGCGAATTCTTCGTCTTGCCAGCGCGTTTCGTTCCAGGGCCCAGGCAGCCCTTCGACCTCCGTTTGCATGGACAGCTGTAATGCGGTAATGCCCATGGTAAAGTGAGGCCAGGGAGTAATCGCCAGGTCGAACTCGGTTCGATTGCGATGATACTCGTGGGCCGTTACCTCTTGAAGGTGAATTCGGAAACCGGCACGGGCGGCATCACCTTGGATAACCAAAGCATGTGTTTGGATATCGGACCGGCCTTCGGGGATCGTCAAATGAACATCCAAACCTTCCGGATACCCGGCTTCTTCCAGGAGGAGTTTGGCTCGACGGGGGTCGAATTTGTAGGGTGCTTTCTGACAATATTCTTGATGGGCCGGGCTCACATGAACATCATTTGCTAAAATACCCTGCCCCAGATGGGCTAAATGCCGGATTTTCTCCCGGTGTTGACACAGTTTCAGGGCTTTGCGAACCCGATTGTCAGTCCAAGGGGACCGATCGGCCCGCATGCGAAGTACATTGGCCTTGGCGGTGACAACTGGTGTCAATTGTATGGTTCGCTGACTTTTTAAGGTCCCATAGGCCCGGGTGCTATCGAGATCACTGAGGTCAATCAGATCGACGGATCGGTTCTTCAACGCAGAGGCCCGTGAAGTCAGATTTCTTCCCAGGTCCAGAAACTCAATCTCGTTTAAATATGGCAGGCCCGGTTGCCAGTAGTCATAGCGTCTTTTCAGCAGACAACGGATATTCTCTTCAAAGGTATCGATTCTAAAAGGCCCCGTTCCATGTGGGGCCGCCAAAATATCGCCTTCAAAAGTACGGTGATTGACGATCAAGGCTGATGGATGGCTTAGATGCTCCGGTACGGCGATCTCGGGACGCTGCAGATACAGCTTTATTTGGTAGGCATTAACGCGCTCGATGTCGGTGACGCCAAGATAGTCGCCCAGAATGGATTTCATGGGGGTGTGGTTATTTTCATTAAGCCATTGACCAATGGAAAAAACAACATCATCGGCGGTAAGCGCTTGTCCGTTATTAAAGAAAATATTTTTTCTTAAATGGAGCGACCAGATCTTAAGGTCCTCGCTAACCTCCCATCGCTCCAGCAAAAATGGGTGGGTGTGATTGTTTGAATCCGTATAAGTCAGATATTCAAACACCTGTCGTAGGGCCTGGTTGGTGGCCTGGGGCCTGAGCTCAGAAGGAAATCGGACCCGGGGTAGCAAGCCTGCAATGCGCAGCTTGTCGCCGTAGGTTGCAGCCAGCGCCGGCCCTGGCGCCAGCAACTGAAGTCCATATCCGCTAAAGGTGGTAAAGCCCAAAAGCGCCGCGATCTGAAGAAATTCCCGGCGTGAGAGTAGGCCTTGACGATATTGTGCGTAAAGGAACCTTAAACGTGAATCCCGGTGGTATTCCCCTTGCATCTTTGCTTGCATCCCTTCAAGAAAATTTGTCAACATTTTTACTGTTTCAGGTTAAAGGTAACTTTCATAAATTTGTCAAGTGGCAATCGTTTCACGGGCTGCTTTTGGGTTTTTGTCTTGATGCTGGTTTTATTTACCTGCTATAGCATAGGGCTAATACTTTAACTTAGGCTTTTTTCACGGTGACTCAAATCTGAATTGAGCGGGTTTCTCTCTTGATCTGGACCCATTTCTTGCGGACAAAGGTTTCGTAAAAAAGTGATTTGTTGTTTAGGCCGCGTTGGATGCTGGAAAGGCATAATTTTATGTTCCAATTATTTACGAGAAAATTTACACAACTCAAATTCTTAACAACACGCGAAAACAGCATCATGGCCTTACTGGCGGTCGTCGTGGGATTGGCTGGGGGATATGGTGCTGTTGGATTTCGATATTTAATCAATTATGTCCAGACTCTGGCCTATGGTTCTGCCGATACCCTACTGGGAGTGGTCACCACGGTTCCATGGTATTGGCGCATTGCCGTCCCTGCCTTCGGGGGCCTCGTAGTGGGTTTGCTGGTCTACTATTTTGCGCGTGAGGCCAAGGGGCATGGTGTACCTGAAGTGATGGAAGCGGTTGCCCTGCGGGGAGGCGTTATTCGCAAACGCCTGGTAATTGTAAAATCACTGGCATCGGCTATTTGTATCGGTACTGGTGGTTCGGTAGGCCGCGAAGGTCCGATTGTGCAGATCGGCTCAGCCATTGGTTCCAGTGTGGGACAGATATTGAAAGTATCGGCAGCCCGCATGCGAACCCTTGTGGGATGTGGTGCGGCTGCTGGTATTGCGGCCACATTCAACGCCCCCATTGCCGGCTGTATGTTTGCACTGGAAGTTATTTTGGGGGATTTCGGATTGGCCACTTTCAGTCCGATTGTCATATCATCGGTAACTGCCACGGCAATTTCACGACACTACCTGGGTGATTTCCCCGCATTTATCGTACCGAACTACGAACTGGTCAGTGCCTGGGAATTTCCTTTATATGTCACCCTAGGGGTGATTTGCGCTTTTGTAGCCCTCATTTTCGTTAAAACCTTATATCGCATTGAAGATCTTTTCGATGATATCAAGTTTCCGCTATATCTCAAAGCTGTGTTCGGGGGAATGATCCTTGGAACAGCAGGATTGGTGTTTCCGCATCTGCTGGGGGTGGGGTACGGTGCCATCGATCTTTCTCTGGTGCAGGAGTTGGCCTGGTGGCTGATGTTACTCTTGATCTTTCTTAAAATTCTGGCCACTTCCATAACCATCGGCTCCGGGGGGTCCGGCGGGATTTTTGCGCCGTCACTCTTTTTGGGTGCCATGACAGGCGGTTTGTTTGGTGTCATCGTGCATAGTCTATTCCCATCGATTACAGCCTCGCCAGGTGCCTATGGCATAGTTGGCATGGCAGCCATCGTCAGTGCGACGACACACGGACCCCTGACGGCAATTCTGACACTTTTCGAAATGACGGGCGACTACAAAATTATTTTACCCCTCATGGTAACCTGTATCATTAGTTCTTTAGTGATCCAGCGGTTAATGAAAGAGTCTATCTATACCATGAAACTGATACGTCGTGGCGTGGACATCCGACAGGGTCGTGAGGTGAATATTCTCAAGTCCATAAAAGTCAAAGACGTGATGAACCCATCGGTGGAAACCGTACCGGAGAACATGGGGTTGGAGGATTTTTCACATCTGGTGTCAAAAAGTAAATTCAATAGCTTTCCGATGATCAATACCGACGGCGAGATATCCGGTATCCTGTCGTTCAACGATTACAGCGAGGCAATTTTCAACGATGATCTAAAGGGGATTATCGTAACCAAAGATATCGCAACCAAAGAAGTGGTAACGGTTACCAGCGAGAATAATCTGTATCAAGCGCTTGAGGCAATTACCCTGCGTGATTTCTCAATTATGCCCGTGGTATCGCCCGTAAACCCAAAAAGACTCGAGGGAGTCCTGACGCGGAGAGACATTATCGGAGCCTACGACAAGGCCGTGATCAAGGAATCACTTTTGCATGGCGGTTCACAGGCAGATGAAAACGAATCCCCGAACACTTGAGTATAAGGAATAAGTACTAAGATAAAAGCACTAAGCGGCCTACAGCCAATCGTCTATAGTCTAACTGCCTACAAGGTTATGAATTATCCAATCGTATAATCCAGATTATAAAATGAAGAAGGGTAATCAGCGTAATGTTGTATTAACCGGTTTCATGGCCACCGGAAAATCAACGGTGGGGCGGTTGGTTGCGCAAAAGTTAAATTTTAAATTTTTCGATACGGACGAATTGATAGAAAAGCGCTGGGGCAAGTGTATAGCCGATATTTTTTTGGAAGAAGGTGAACAGGCATTCAGGAAAAAAGAAGAAGGTATCGCCGCAGAATTGGGCGAGCGGCGTGGCCTCGTCATTGCCACCGGCGGCGGCATGATGCAGAATCCCGCTAACGTCAATGCGTTCAAGCGGCGGGGGCAAATTTACTGTCTAAGTGCTTCATTGGATCAAATTATGGAACGAATCAGCAACGATAAAGACATAATCCGTCCTCTGGTTCAGGTTGATGACCCGCTGGAGCGTATTCGGGAACTATTGAACGAGCGCAAACGCGTTTATGACCAATTCATTCAATTGGACACAAGCGGCCTTACACCGGAACAAGTTGTAGCTAAGCTAATTGCGATCCATGCGGAGAAGATAAAGTCGTAAAGCCGATATTATCTTTAGGGAGAAAAATTTGAGGAACAGAACCATTATCCAAACAGGCGATGCCAGCGGTAATGGCATGATTGTCAAATTCAAGCTGCCGAGCGGCCTGGAAATCTTTGGTTTGCCGACCCAAAATTTTTATGGTGGGCATTGGGATTTGGGCCCCACCTGGAACTATGTGGTCATGGCGGATCAGCCGTTCTTGATCGATTCAGGCAGATATGGTCAAGGCCGAAATCTGGTGGCCATGATGCACCAAGCGGGTCTCGATCCCAAGGAATTAGATTATGTACTAATCAGTCATGGGCATGAAGACCATGATGGGGGTCTGGCGGAACTTGTTAAAATAACGGACCTGAGAGTAAAGGCCCATAAGGTATATGACCTTCTGATTCGGAAATACCCCCAGCAAGCTCCCAAAGGATATAAAGCACATTTTCCAGCCAAATGCTGGCACTGCTTCATGCCCGAATCATTCTATAAGGAAAACTGTTTGGATTATCATGCCGTGCTGCAGACATTATCCGTAGAACCGGTCGGGAATGGTTCTTCCGATGGCGGGGATCCTATCCAAACACTGCATCTGCCTGGGCATAGCCCGGATTGTCTGGCGGTAATGCTGGAAAACGAAGCCTTGGTTGTGGGTGATGTCGTACTTCCGGACATTACACCCTGGCCCACACGTATAGAATTATATGATGAGGTGGCGGACATCCTGCAACCACTGTTTCCGAACTCTGAGGAGCTTTTTGGATTAAGTTGCTATTTGCAATCCCTGAAGAGACTCCTCGGGGTTGCCTTGAAAAACCCAGACATCCTGGTATTGCCGGCTCATCGCCTCTATTTTAAAAGCCGCTGGCGAACTTTGCAGCTCAAACAGCGATTGGAAGAGCTCTTCCAGCACCATCTTGACCGCTGTGCCGCCATATTGGATATTGTGGGATCACAGGAGATGCAGGCCGACCATATCGCCAAACTTCATTTTAAAGCAGCGCTTTTAAAAGGTCCCGGGAAACTGATGGCAGCCAATGAAGTAATCAGCCATGCCGAATTGCTCACGGCTTGTGGCGATCTGGTAGAAACCGGCAAACACAACTACACTGCCACCGGGAGCCAGAATTTTGTGGATAAGATTCGAGCATATATGAATAGCTATTAGCCGTTAGCTCTTGGCTGTTAGCGGCTTAAGGGCCAACAGCCAAGAGCTAAGAGCTTAAAAAGTTAACTGTTCCGATATTGATGATCGTTTCCGGGTTTCATTTGAAATTATAAATATTGAGGATTTCATCATGGGTAAAATACTGGTCGTCGGTGGTGCCGGTTATATTGGCTCACATGTATTGCTGGCGCTGAAAGCCAATGGATTTGATGCAGTTACGCTGGACAATCTTATTTCAGGGCATACCCAAGCAGTTCGGCACGGTGCCTTGGTAGTCGGCGATACCACCGATAGAGCCGTATTAAATAAAGTATTCTCGCAGCATCCAATCGACTGTGTGATGCAATTTGCCGCCCATATAGAAGTGGGCGAGTCGGTTCAGTTGCCCATTAAATATTACTACAATAATACAGGGAGCACCTTGAACTTGCTGGCAGCCATGAAGCAACATGGGGTCAACAAGATTATTTTTTCATCCACAGCGGCTGTCTACGGAGAGCCTGAAGATATCCCCATCCTGGAAGAGAACCCGACCCGACCCACCAGTCCCTATGGTCACAGCAAGCTTTTTGTGGAGCAGATACTGCAAGACTGTCAGAGAGCCCATGGACTTAAATATGTAACCTTGCGGTACTTTAATGCAGCCGGTGCGGATGCAAGCGCAGAGATTGGAGAAGACCATAGTCCGGAAACACATCTAATCCCATTGACACTGCTAGCCGGCCTTAGCGGTCGCATTATTAAAATTTTCGGCACGGATTGGCCCACGCCCGACGGCACCTGTCTGCGCGACTACATTCATGTCTCTGATTTGGCGGAGGCTCATGTTCTGTCAATAAAACATTTGTTAGACGGTGGTGCCAGTTCCACGTATAATTTAGGCTGCCAGCAAACTTATTCGGTCTGGGAAGTCCTGAAGGTTTGCCGTGCGGTTAGCGGGCTTAATATCCAGCATGAGGCTGTAGATCGACGAGCTGGTGATCCGGCTATTTTAGCGGCATCGTCCCAAAAGATAAAAGAGGAACTTGGCTGGCAGCCGCGTTTTGGGGATTTGGAGGCGATCGTTGCTTCGGCCTGGCGATGGCATAAGACGCATCCCAAAGGCTATGGTAAGCATTCCCAGCCATGACAATACGAGGCTTAGCTATTAGACATTAGCTTTAAGCTGTTAGTTGTTGAAAGCTTAGTGCTGACAACTTATGACATAAAGATTATGCTTGGTAAAAAAGTTCATACCAGCATTGCGCACAGATAGAATTGGCAATTAATTGTGTGGCCTATCCCACTTTGTAGTGGTATTGATGTCCGTTATTAATTTTCCTGCCGATATTAAATCCATTAAGCATCAATATCCCATATCAACAAGGTGGTTGACACACTCGGTTGCTTCTGCCATGTTAAGCTATTAATAAATAAGCTGTTTTTCTATATCACAGACCAAGATGCCACATCATTCCGGATTTTTTTATAGTGTATCCACCAACCTAAAAAATAAGGGGAATGGTATTGAAGAAGCTTTTTCTCATATCGGCAATTTTGCTAACTATGAATTTCATTGTTTCTGGCTGTGAAAAAAAAGCTGAATATTTCCAAATCGGCGTCCTCCAATGGACCGAGAAAGTCGAGCCTTTCAATAAGACCTACCGAGGTGTTAAGGACGGCCTTAACGACAAGGGATATCGACAAGATGTCAATCTGCGAATAATTTTTCGAAATGTGGAGCAGGATTCGAATGCAGCCTTAAAGTACGCACAAGAATTTGTTGAGCAGGATGTTGATTTAATTGTGGCCCTGGGGACCGGCAGTTCCCTGGCTGCTTTGGAGGCAACTCAAAAAAAACAGATCCCAATTGTTTTTTCAATCGTGGGGGCACCCATGGCGACCGGGATTATTGACAGTTACGAGGATTCGGGTCGAAACATATCCGGCGTAAGCATGAAAGTCCCCGTCGCTGATCAATTTCGTATGGTCGATGAGTGCCTGCCGGAAATAGAAAACATCGGCATCTTATATTGTACCAAAATGCCCCAGGCGGTTGCTACCGGGCATGAAGGACTGGATGTTGCCGGCCAATATGGCTGGCGGTCGCTTGATATACCCGTGAAGATCGAGGAACTGCCTCAGTTGGAGCGAATCCTGAGAGCCGTGAGCGACAAGGTAGATGCGGTCTACATACCCACAGATCCAATTTTAGGCGCTCCCGACAACCTGAAAACAATACTTGGCGTTTTAAACACATATGCCATACCTCTGGTTTCTGTGGCCGAAAGATTTGTGGAGCAGGGGTCCCTGATGGCTTTGAATTGCGGGTTTTACGAAATAGGCCGGCAGGCGGCAGGGCACATAGAAGCCGTAATCGCCGGTGTGCCCATAAGAAAAATTCCTTCCCAGAAGCCAACCATAACCAAGCTTACCTTAAACCTGAAACAAGCAAAAATGCTTGGCCTTGAAATCAAGCGCAACTGCATTTTGAGGGCCGACCGTATTATTGAATAAAGTAATGAGGGGACGATATGCTGCTGAGCAAATTATTGCCCAAAAGGTATAGTATTCGGTTGATACTGATGATGTTCTTTTTGGGCCTGGTGCCATTTATCATTTTTGGTTTTCTCATGAATACATTTGATCGTCGTTTCAGAAGTGAAATGGACCGCTCGATTCAACTCGGTCAAGAAGAAGAGGATCGACGCAGTTTAGGGATGTTGACCCAAATGGCCGAAAACGCCGTGCGACAAAAGGCGCTGGATGTGGCTTTTCAAGTGGAACTGTATGTGACGGCTCATCCCGGCATGTCCAGTGTACAATTTCAAGAAGATTCCGAATTTAGAAATATAGCGGTGCAACCAGTATTTCAAAGCGGTTATACCGCCGTTTATAACGGCGATAATGCCATTGCCCTTATTCATAAAAACCCGGCCATAGAAAATGTTAGGCTGTCGACGTTGGCCGACACGCTGGTGGAGTTTTGGACCATTATCGAAGGCAGCCTCGGCGGTAAATACTCGCATGGTTATTATCAATGGAAGGACCCCGATGGTGAAGTACGCACCAAATTCATGTACATTGCTCCCGTAGCAAGCTTCCCGGCGGACAATGTCCCGATGATGGTGGCGGCGACCGCCTACGTGGAGGAATTTACCCGGCCGATTCGAATATCGCGCGATGTCTCATATGGCACCAGCCAGTTTCTGGCCATGACATTTAAGCGGCTCATGGCATCTTCCAAACAAGTGGGATTTCTTTTTTTGGGAATCGGTTTGTTTTTCAATTTGATTTTGGCTTTTTGGGCCGGTACCTTCTTCTCAAAAACAATCATTCAACTCAGCAAGGCCACCCGCTCCGTTATTAAGGGGCATCTGGATGTGCAGGTATCATCAAACATGACCGGGGATGTGGGGGAATTGACCGAAGGCTTTAACAGGATGGTATCCCACCTGGCCGCCACAACGGTGCGCAAGGAGGAATTGGAGGCCCACCAGGAGGAGTTGCATCAGGTTAACACGAAATTAAAATTGGAAGTCACAGATCGAAAACAGGCCGAAACCGCTTTGCGAGAGAGTGAAGAAAGGCTGCAGGCCATTCTGGCAATGAACCCAAACCCGATTGTAGTTTATAGTAAAGAGGGGTTTCCTGAGTATTTAAACAAAGCATTCCGCGAAAATTTTGGTTGGTCCCTGGAAGAATTAAAAGGGCGGCCGATCCCATTTGTTCCCCACGATCTCAAGCAAGAAAGCTCTGAAAAACTTAGTAATGTATATCGTACCGGCAATATTGTCAGGTTCGAATCACAGAGGCTGAACCGGCAGGGGCAGCTTTCCGATGTGCTTCTCTGTGCGGCACCTTTCATGGGACCGAATAAAGAACCGATCGGAATGGTCGTTAACTACAGTGATATTACCGAAATTAAACGGTTAAAAAGCCAACTGCACCATTCGCAGAAAATGGAAGCAATCGGCACACTGGCCGGGGGAATTGCCCACAACTTCAATAATGTACTCATGGGTATTTCAGGCCTGGTCTCGCTGATGCTGCTAAATAAGAAAGATTCCGATCCCGACTATAAACATTTAAAAAATATGGAGGAATACAGTCAAAATGCAGCTGAACTGACAAAAGATCTATTGGCTTTTGCCAGAGGCGGTAAATACGAAGTCCAGGCCACCGATATCAACCAGATTATACGGCATGAGACCAATATGTTTGGTCGAACCAAAAAGGAACTCTGCATTCAGGAAACGTATGACGAAAACCTGTGGGCAGTAGAGGTGGACCGGGGCCAGGTGCGGCAGATGTTGATGAACCTGTACGTCAACGCATGGCAGGCAATGCCGGACGGTGGCGATCTGGTCATTCGGACCCAAAATTGCGGCATTGATGAGGTAAACGAAACGCCATTTGAGATGGAACCCGGGCGCTATATTAAAATCTCGATAACAGACAACGGTGTCGGAATGGGCGAAGATATCGTCGAAAAAATCTTCGAACCGTTTTTTACAACCCGGGAGGCCGGTTTGGGTACCGGATTGGGCCTGGCATCGGTATACGGAATCATCAAAAGTCATAGGGGATACATAGATGTTAGCAGCGTGATCGGGAAGGGGACAACATTTTCTATATATTTGCCGGCTTCTGAAAAATCGGTAGCCAAAGAAAAAACTTTGAATCATGCTATATTAGAAGGAAAAGAAACGGTTTTGCTGGTGGATGACGAGAAAATGATTATCGATGTCGGGCAGCAAATGCTGGAAGCCCTCGGCTACAATGTAGTCTCCGCTCTGAACGGAAAAGAGGCCATCGATAAGTACCATGAAAAAAAAGACCAAATCGGAATTGTTGTTTTGGATATGATTATGCCCGGCATGGGTGCTAAAGAGGTTTATTTGCGCTTAAAGGAGATTAATCCAAAGGTCAAAGTGCTGTTGTCAAGCGGCTACAGCATGAGTGGACGGGCCGAGGAAATTATGTCGTTGGGATGCAATGGCTTTATTCAAAAACCGTTTCTGATTGAGATGCTGTCACAAAAGCTCCGGCACATTCTGGATGAGGATTAAAACACCGGCATACCGGCTGCACCGTATTCCTTAATAAAGGCAACTCAACTTTCAGGTAACCTAGGGTTTAGCAAGGCTCAATCAAAGGAGAAGAATATGGAGAATAAATACATTTTGAGCGCTTTTTGTAAGGATCGACCGGGCATTGTAGCCGCGATTACCCAAGTGCTTTACGAACTTGGCTGTAACCTGGAAGATTCAACCATGACGCGAATGCTGAATGAATTTGCAATCATCCTGCTATTCACAAGCAGAGGTGATGGTTTGCAAGCTCAGCTGGAGCAGGCCTGTAAAAAACTTGAAAGCGAAAAGGGTATCACCGCAATTATCCGCCCGGTGAAAACCGAAGACGAGCAACGACCGGATGGACACGCCAGCAGGACTATTAGCGTGACCGGTGTTGACCAGACGGGGATCGTTTACAAAGTCAGTAATTTCCTGGCGAACAACAATATCAATATTGAGAACCTAAGCTCACAAAGGACCATTTCACCTGAATCCGGAACCATTATCTATTCCATGGAATTGGCTGTTCAAATCCCGGTGGATCTCTCCTTGGAGGAACTCGAACATGGGATTTCTCAGGTGGGAGAAGAGTTAAATCTAGAAATAACCATCACCTAAAAGGCACTGGGAGGCTAATCCTATAGGATAAATGTGTTTCAGGTGCCTGTGGCTGGTTCTCATGTCCTGATGACTGATTTGCTTGGCAATTGAAGCGCGGACTTGTACTTCTGTCCCGACGCAGTAAGAATGCTGCAAATTTGAAAGATAAAAGGGCGGGATATTGATGGTCGTCTCATTCACCGTGCAAATCATATTCCGGGTACAGCTTTTGGGCGCATTCCTGGCAGATGCTATGGCTGAATTCAGCCTGGGAGTGTGCGCGAATGTAAGATTCTACCTGGTTCCAGTATCCTTGGTCATCTCTGATTTTTTTACAGGATGAGCAAATAGGCAGGATGCCCTTCAGTGTTTTTATTTCGGCAGGCTGTTTCGAAGAGAGTCGCACCGGGTCAAAACCGAATATTTCTACACCGACTCGGTTAAAATAGGTGATGGTATAATCGGTATCGAGCTCACATAGAATCGTGGGCAGCAAATCCGCAATTTCCCTGAATCGGGATTCATTTCGGACTAGGGCCTGGTGGGTTCGTTTGCGGTCGATGGCCAAGGCAACTTGGTCGGATACTGATGCCAGAACTTTCACGTCATTTATATCAAAAAGATCGGCATTGGTGTAACTCTGGACCGCCAAAACACCAATAACCTTTTCGTCGGTTATCAGGGGAACTCCCAGCCACACAAGCGGAACAGTGCCATGTATTCTATTCTGAGCTTTTCTTTCCAGAATTTCTTCCGTATTTAAAAGTACGGGATTTCGATCGATAATAACCTGCCCTGTGAGGGAATCCGAAACATCATATTCCACAATCAAATTATCTACACATTCTTCTTTTTCATCCTTGTAATAGGGGAACCTGAGGGTACGGGCTTCACTGTCATAGAGCGCAATATAAAAATTGGTAACATCGATTATTTGGCCCAGGACATCTTGGATAATTACAAAAAGTTGGCTGAGATCCTTGGTTGCATTGACCGCGTTGGATCAATGGGTTCTTGACATTACCTTCAGTATCCGTTATCAGGAGCCGAATGGGGACTACCGTAGTATGGTTGCCGTTTGATACGGCTCCGGGGCAGATACGGAGGCAAATCAGCATACGGTACAACCTTTCCATTTTTCACTTCTTCAACTGGAAAACTGGGACTTTAATCAAACGGCAATGGCGGGCTTATCCTATAGGTCAGGTGTGGTCCTGGTTCTGCTGGCCGGTTCTCTTTGGTCAAGCACGGGTCTTATGGTTCGATTGATCCATGAGGCACAGGTCTGGCAAATTCTTTTTTACCGATCCGTGGCCATGACCCCGGTCCTGTTTTTCTTTATTCTATTCCATTCCAATTATCACTTCATCGACATTCTGCGCAAAGCAGCAATTCCAGCGACCCTTGGTGCAATCGGTCTCGTATTTGCATTTGCAGGCGGGATTTTGGCCTTGCAGACAACGACGGTGGCGAATGCCGTATTCCTATTTGCCGCTTCTCCCTTTTTTGCGGCCATATTGGGTCGGATTTTATTAAACGAGTCGGTGCGACGAGCGACCTGGGTGGCTATGACATTTGCCGCCTTGGGTATGGGGGT
The DNA here is from genome assembly GCA_964452555.1 of uncultured Desulfobacterales bacterium. Lineage (GTDB taxonomy): Bacteria > Desulfobacterota > Desulfobacteria > Desulfobacterales > B30-G6 > B30-G6. The sequence continues at coordinate 80,072 of CAYVMI010000020.1, read as the reverse complement.
CATGCTCTGGGGAGGGCTGTCATCCGGCAGGCTCACCGGCAACATAGCCGGGGTCTTAGCGGCCATGGGATTTGCTGTCTTCACCATATGCCTACGCTGGGGAAAAATGGAGGACATGCTTCCGGCCGTATTTTTAGGTGGCGTCTTTACGCTTTTTGCAACCTTTATGGTGTGCAATTATTTAGGCCAATCCCTGGTTTTGTCGCCTTGGGATACCAGTGTGTCCCTATTCATGGGGGCGTTTCAATTGGCTTTGGGTTTGGTCATATACACCTTAGGCAGCAAGGTGGTCCCGGCGGCAGAGCTGACACTGCTAAGCATGACTGAGGTGTTGTTAGGGCCGATTTGGGTCTGGGTTTTTATGGGTGAATTGGCAGGTATCTGGACCGTACTCGGGGGTGCGATCCTTTTGGCTTCTATTGCCGGGAACGCACTTAGCGGAATTCGCCAGGTTCCACCAAAATTCATGTAAATAAAAAATAAATTTTTATGAGGTAGAGTAATGATGAAGTCTAAATTTCGGCGGATTAAAACCAACTTCAATTTTCGCAGAATTCTACCCGATTATTTACTGTTGACCGTTGGTTCAATATTGCTGGCAATAAATTTTGACATATTTCTGGCCCCTCATAAGATCGCCCCCGGCGGGGTATCCGGGGCGGCCATTATCATTAACGCGTTTAGTGGCTGGCTGCCCGGAATTACCATGCTGATATTAACGCTGCCCATGTTGATTTTGGGGTTTTATTATCTAGGCCGTTTTCGTTTTCTAGTGCGGGCCAGCTATGTAACCCTTGTTTACAGCTTGGGTGTGGATGTAATGGCAAAGTGTCTGCCGCCCGGCGTCTCTGATGATATTCTGCTAAATGCCTTGTTCGGCGGTGTACTGGGCGGGATTGGTATCGGGTTAATCTACCGGGGCGGCACATCCCCGGCAGGGACTTCCGTTATCAGCCGGGTGCTGAATCTGAAAACCGGTATTCCCAACAGCCAGGTTTACATGTTGATCGATGGTGGCATTATTATATTTGCCGGCCTGGTATTCGGATGGGAGATGGCTTTGTATGCTTTTGTGACCCTTTTTATGTGGGGTCTGGTGGCCGATTTCGTGCTGGAGGGTCCCAGCGTGATTCGCACCGCCCTCATTATAACCGATCAACCCGAGATCATTTCAAAAGCCATATTGAATCGCATGCGGGTGGGGGTGACTTCCTGGAGTGGAAAAGGCATGTTTTCGAACACCGAACATGCCACCCTATTTTGTGCCATAAAGCGACCGGATGTTAAAAGATTAAGGACCATTGTTAATGAAGTTGATCCGGCCGCATTTGTCGTCATCATGCAGGGTCATCAGGCTACAGGGGGCAAATTACACTAATCCCGACGCTGAATAAACAACAAGGCAAATTATCAATAATATGCAGCAGAAATATAAAATTTTATCGAAATAGAACTGTTTGCAGGATACTACTAAACTCCAATTTTTCTGATTTCGCTTTCCGAGTCTCCTGCGATAAGAGGCATGACATCTATTTTACCTTGTTGTTTACCCTACGGGAAAGCCTGAGGACTCCAGATTCAGCGTTGTCAAGGGCTCGAAGTAAACTACTACGACGGCCTTCGATATAAGCTTGTCGAGTCGCTATGTCGAAGGCATCCCTTAGGCGCCTTGACTCTGAAGCCCTCAAACTTTTTCGACGTTGGGATTAACATACATGTTGCAAAAAAAATCTATTTGAATATGCATCCAATTGATGCCATCATCGACAGACTAACTTTGGAATGAAATAGCTCTAATCATAAATCATCGACCCGGTCAGCGGTCGTTGACCGCCTCAATAGGGATCATTGGAGGATTAACGGTATGACACTAAAACTTATCGGCATCGGCGGCATGGGGTTGATGTTGAGCCCCTCGGCCAAACATCTGGAAAAAGAAGGACCGGCACGTTTTATACGCGTTCATGATCGTGGAACCCAGGATGTCAGACGGGATGATTGCCGCCAGGCCTGGCAAGCGCATGGCGCCCAAATCGTAAATGACTTTGAAACCCTGGTGGGGGATGGCGACTATGACGGCGTGGTCATCTGTGCGGGAAAAAACGGCGATGACTGTGAAATTTTTAAAACACTGATACCTTTGATGCAGAATAATACCGATGAGCGCCCGTTCATCCTGCATCTTTCCACAGTCAGTGCGGGCTTTGCCCAGCTTGCCTTTGAATTCACACGTGATAACGGAATCGACTATGCCAACTATCCTTTGACCGGCGGCCCTCTGGGTGCGGAGACGGCCAACATGCTGATTCTGGCTTCCGGCATTGAATCCCTGTATCATCGTTTGGAACCGACCCTTCAGATTATCGGCAAGCCCAAGTACTTTGGTAAAAGCATTACCGCCGGGGCTGAGGTCAAACTCATCGGTCAGCTCATGGTTTTCAATGGCCTCACGGGGATCAGTTCGGCGGCGGCGCTGAAATCAGCCTGTTTCAATGAAGAACTTCATGGATCAAGCCAGGCGGAATTTTTTGATTTTCTCAACGGCGGCGCGGGAGGCACCCGCCAGTGGGACGTGGCGCTGGCCAAAGGCGTCCGCGACAATGTCTGGGACCAGGGTTTCATGATCCATCATGCCGCTGTGGATGCGATCTATGCGGCTGAGTTATGCCGGCAGCGTGGCCTGCCGTCTTTGGCCATCATCCCCATGGTCGCAACCGCCTTGTCTTTCGCGTTTTTACTCACAAAGTTCGAGGGCTCTGCCTTGGCAACCCACGCCCTCGTGCGCGAAATGCTGGCAGCCAACGCCAAGGAGCTGGATGGATTCCTTAATCAACAGATCAACTACAGTGATCCGCAAACCAGCATCAGTAATTGTATCGCGGCCTTGCCCAAGCACGTCAGAGCATCGGTGCTACTCGATATCGACGCCGGCAGCTTTAAGGGTTAAGTTAACAATTGCGTCTGGTTTAATAAGTGGTAGCGTCAAGAGTAAAGCTGACCCATTATTTTGCGGAAGTCTAGACACGCACCGATTCGCCCGGTGATTTTTCCTCTATTATCCGCAGTTATGCTTTGCCTTCCTCTTCCTGTAGACGCGTCACTTCTTCTTGAGACAATCCGGTGCTGGCAACAATAACCTCAATGGCTACGTTGTGCCGCAATAGATTGCGTGCAATTGCGAATTTTTCCTCATATTTTCCTTCCTCAGGTGATGACCACAATTCGGACTTTCTGCTTAAAAGATAGGCAATGTGATTGACGTATTGTTCGGCAACATCCAGTTGCAGGATTTCAATACTCCCATCTTTTCTATCGATGATATTACGATGGCCGAAGATCTCGAATGTCTCATCGATAATGACATCCGGTGCTAACAAGTTTCCTTCCTTTTTGAGATAGAACATATCTGCCCCGCGGAGGTCCAGCAGTTCCATGATAAGGGATATCTTCTCTTTGAGATAGGTCTTATCCATCCGGTTGTAACCCTTCATCGCCGTAAACATGATGTTGGGTGGAAATGGAGTTTGCAGGGACATTACCTTATCATAATACTGATCCGCCAGCTTCACGGACGCCCCCTTCCTTCCCAGACCGTATCGTATCCAAAAATATTGAAGTTTCATGGGCTCTGGTTTCCCGAATTTAATGCAGAGTCTCGATTTTCGATCCGGATTGAGATAGTGATTGATGATATAACCGAGATCCGCCATGTATATCTGGGCATTACTGGATTTGTCGGCCTTCAATTTAAGAAGCACATTGAATTGCTCATCCTCGATCACCCGCTCGTAGGATATATTCATCGGTACGATGTGAATCTTTTTGTTAGTGGACACAGAGGCTTCAATCAGTAACTGGAAGATAGCCCTTGAAAAGGATTCGATATTGCCGGTATAGGTTCTCCCTTGCTTCGGTTTTCCATTTGCCATTGACTGCCCCGGATACTGCAAAATAAACTCACCCGCCGCCACCAGATGAAAGAGATATGATTTATTGAGTCTCAATACATCTTTCTGGTTGAGTTGAACCTCTTCGCCCTGGTACTGAACCGTCTTGGGTTTTCGAATAATCTGAAACGCGCCTCTCGATCTGAGGTAGGTGTCAAGATCGAGTTTCAGACTCATGGCCTCGGTTTTGATCCCGAAATTTTTGATAAAGAGGTTGTCTCCGCCCTGGATGAGGAGCCTTTCATGATTATTCATGAAATGGAGCATGGTCTCAACAAAATCGGCCTCACTCAAATGGTTCGATACCAGAATAAACGCATCATCCGGATGCTTTTTTCGGTAAGCTATCATTTCGTCGAAACCGACAATACGTTTCTCAAATGTATTGCTGCTGAACAGGTTGACGATATTCATTTCGCCGGGGGGTGAAAAATGGTGGTGATGTTCCACCAGGCTGAAAAAATTCTCTATGGTATCTTCACTTTTCCAATTTAGGAATAGTCGGTTTTTATCTTTTTTGGCCATGTATAGCGATCCTGTTTCATCCACCCGGGCTTTTGTTTTCAATAAGCAGCCTCAAGGTTTCTTTGATTCTTTTATTTTTTGTGTCATCACGCTTAGCGCTTTTGATCCACCAGAGAAACTGTTTTTTGCAAATGTGTTATTTAAGACTGATGAAAACAGCTCCGTTTTCATTTTTAATAGAAATTTTGCCCATTCTATGCAATGCGGCACAACTTCTTTCACCTTCTTCGGGTGAGACCTGGCCCCGCAAATTCTCCATTAATACGTCGGGTTCGGCACCCCCGGTTTCTTCCAGTACCCGGATTATTTTCTTTTGGCTATCAGTTAAAGTTGTTTCCGGGTTATTTTTCGCAAATGATTCCGCATTAAATGATGCCCATGGATCGCAAAACTTTGCCGGCGATAAGACATCAATATAGCAATCTTCACATAATATAACTTCTTTGTGTTCCCGTTCCTCTCCATCAGGAATAGCTGCATTGCATTTAAAACATTCCATATTTTTCCTTTCTTAAAGGGTATTTAAACGGCTCTTACAAGTAGGGGCCGCAACGTGGCAAGCATCTGATACAGAGCCAGGGTAGATGAATGTTTATGGTATTTCGGCGCCCCAGCCATCAAAAACACAGCCATACTTCCAACCGGCTGCAACCATATAATCTACCCATTGTAATAAGATATCTTCTGTCATTTCAGTCGCTTGTGTATTTCCGGTAACTAACCATATACCTTCGGGCGTATCCTTTTTTTCCGGTTTTATTTGGACTGTATATTCATATGCAAGCAGATGATGCATACATTTTTCAGCAGAATCCTTATCCGGGGCATAATAGAAAAATTCCAAAGCTAATTTTGTATCTTTGGTAACCCCATGAGACTGCAGCTGATTCCACGTTTCTACGGTCATTAAACGCTGGTTGGATAATAATTTGTCGAATTGATTCTCGTTGGCATTCGAAATACCAAATTGAAATACCAATAAAAAAATGGCGGCGAAAATGATCGGATAGGGTTTCATGGTTTATAATGATCTAACGTTGGGTTAAGCGGCGAGCTTCAGCGAGTCCGCCTGGACAATATGTTATATTTTTTTCTTACAATCTTTTTAATATATCTACAAAATTATCGATTTCACTTTCCGTGTTGAAGTAATGAACGGAGGCTCGTACAACTTCGGTTAAACCTCGGGCTTTGAATGAAACTAGACTCCCGGAACCTTTCGACGTTGAAACATTTATTTTGTTATCAAATAATGTGTTTTTTATCTCGGTCGGCTCATAATTTTTATGGATAAAAGTTACTATACCACATTTTTCCAGACCTTCGTCAGTAAGCTGTAAATTGTCGACTTGAGATAGCTTGCTGCGCAATAAATCGGCCAGGCTGTAAATACGATTTTGAATTGAGTCTAGCCCCCATGTAAGCGCGTAATCTATTGCTACTGACAGCGCGTATTTGCCGGCACAATACTGTTCCCAATTCTCAAACCGCTTAGCATCTGGACGGATCCTATACTCGGTTGTTGAGATTAATTCTGCAGCATGTTGATCGAGCAACGGAGGATCAAGGTTCTCAATCATTCCCTTCCTTACATAAAGCAAGCCTGTACCGCGTGGACCGCGTAAATATTTTCTACCGGTAATGCAGAGTACATCGCATCCGACCTCTTCTACATCAATTGGAATCTGGCCGACACTCTGGCATGAATCAAGGATATATGGAATGTTGGAAGCTTTTGCGATCCTCCCAACCTCCGCAGCCGGATTGACAAGGCCGCCACCTGTCGGAATGTGTGTGATCGTAATAAGTTTTACCCTGTAGTCGATTAAATTGGCCAGTGCCTTGGTGTCGATTTGACCGTACTCATCGTTCGGAACAAATACGACCTCAACTCCAAAACGCCTCGCTTGCTGAAGATAAGCAACAACGTTGCTACCATACTCGGCAAATGTCGTAAGGATCTTGTCGCCGGGATTAAACTTGAACGAATAGAATGCCAGCTCCCAGGCTCTTGTAGCATTTTCAGCAAAAGCGATTTCATCGGCGGAACAGTTTAGGAGCTTTGCTGCCGAACTGTAAATATTAGTCAGCGAATCTGAATACAAGGCCTGCGTTTCATAGCCACCGATTTTTTCTTCTGATCTAAGGTATCTATGTAATGCGTCGCTAACCGGTATGGGCATCAGCGACGCACCGGCATTGTTGAAATGAATAATGTCATCACATGCAAAAGTGTCCTTTCTTGCACGTAGAATATCAAAGGATTTGTCCATGCCATAAACCTGTTTATTTAAGTGATTGCTTTTGAAGTGTGCGGCGGCGGCACGCCGTCAGCTCCAGTGGTTGGGTCAATATTGCATGCTTGAACATGATCGCAAGCAGCAGTACGAATGATTGTTTGTCTTACCGGGCTTTTACGAAAATCGTTATCTGCACGATGTCTGCTCCTTGCATTGGTTAGGTATCTTTAACTTGCTAATAAAACAACCAAAGATGACCGTTTGTTGCCCTGGGCTATTTCGGCTCGTAGGCGCAAAAACCAGGCCGCGAACCAATGCGGGGATGGTCCCTGCAAGTATCAGGACGGTTCTCATAAATCTTGCATTTTCGACTCGTTGGGTCGAGATAGAGGCAATCTTTATTAGCAAATCGAACGAGCGTAAAAATCTGTTCTTTGAAGTAAAAATGCTCAATCACCCCATCTTTTTTCAATTTTTTTGCAAGCTTCTTGATCGGCTCATCCGCTTCGAATTCGGTGATTACACCCATTCGGACCAAGTCCGGTATTTTCACCTCCACCGGCATCGTACAACAATTTGCCCTGCATTTTGAACAGAGCTGCTGGGTATGTTTTGTCCAGGTTGAGATATCATCGACATCCCCTCGCCTCTGCCTCTTTTTATTTCCCATTTAATTATCCACACATGATGTTTGATCATGCATAACACTTCTGGTATTAGGTGCCCGACACGCTTGCCTGACCCGAACAAGGACGAATTCACTGTCCGCGTGGAGGGTCAGCTAAAAGCCAATGTTAGCTGCAACGGTTATTATTTAAAACCTACTTTCATGTTACACCCGATTGCCTGAAATATGTCGAAATGCTCCTCATCGATTAGCACAATAACTGCAATTCTTCCTTTATTTAGATTCCAAACAAAACCCTGAATCATATTAGCAGTTTTACCAGATAGTTCTTCACTAAAGTCCGTTATCATTTTTTGTTTACCATCTTGCTTAATCAGATATAGCCCATATCCAGGTTCCATTTTTAAGGGTTTAATTTCAGCCCTAAAAGCATCATGCTCAAAAAAGGGATTAACAATAAAATTTCCTTCTTTGATATTATAGTATTTGAGTTTTTTATTTATACCTGTTGATATCTGTTTCCATGCATCTTTTGGTGATTCTGGGAGATGGATATCTGTATCATCTCCGACAAATGTTTGCTCCCATGTTTTACCGTCTTGAAATAAAACTGAATCATTCACCATATTTTGAATAACAATTGTCATTTGAACAGCGTCTTGTGTAATTCCGGAACCTATATAATAACCATAAGCAAATGTTTCCCCATTTTCTGACCATCCAATTGGGAAGAATCCATAAGAAGTAGGACCTTCATAACAAAATGAGTTTGAAGAATTTAAAATGAAAATCAAAATGATAAATTTTAGTAGATTCAGTTTCATATTTTTATTGCAGCTAACAGAGTTGATAGGTGGAAAAATTTCTATATATCATCCTTATGGCAAAGAAAATATTCTACCTAATTTTTTATAGTAGTCTAAAAGTAGAAAATCCGGATTGGAATTTCATCTATTGCTTCTATTGCCTAATAGCCTGGAAAGCAAGCCCCATTTTAAAGCAGAACCTAAGCTTGGACTTCCTGATCAGGTGCGCCATGTTGTTTTCCCTTCAGGAAAGCCTTAGGACTCCGGATTATGTGTTTCTGACAACGGCAGTGCAATTATCTCCAAAATATCATTTCCATATTTCAACAACTGCGATATGAAACTTGTCCATGGAATCCGTGCGCCGCAAACCCATGTATCGATACCTGATCATGCTGACCATTGCCTCGGCGGTGGGACTGCAGGCCTGGCTATTGCTGTTTAACAATTTTGCCGTGGAAATAGCTAATTTAGAGGGCAAGCACGTAGGCATTATCCAGTCTGTAAGGGAGATCCCGGGATTTCTGGCCCTGCTGGCCATATACGTCATGCTCATCATCAAGGAGCACCGGCTTTCGGCGCTATCCATCCTCTTGCTGGGATTAGGTCTGGGTGTGACGGGTCTGTTTCCCAATTTTTACGGACTCATGATTGTCACGCTGATTTCGAGTTTTGGGTTTCATTACTATGAGACCACCAACCAGTCGCTCACACTGCAGTATTTCAATACCCAGGAGTCTCCATGGGTTTTCGGCCGGCAGTACAGCATTGCCTCCGCCTCCAATATCGGGATCGGCCTGTTTATCTACCTGGTTTCGTTTTTTCTTAATTATTCCCAGACCTACATGATTGTCGGTCTGTTTGTTGCGGGCATTGCGGTCTGGGGGTTTTGCCAAGATCCGGTGCAGCCCGGCTTGACGCCCCAAAGAAAGAAAATGATTGTCAGAAAAAAGTACTGGCTGTTCTATTTTCTCACGTTCATGGCCGGGGCCAGACGGCAAATATTCATGGCCTTTGCCGTGTTTCTGATGGTGAAACAATTCGAATTTTCAATCCAGGAAGTGACCGTACTCTTCGTGGTCAACAATGTGATCAACTATTTTGTGGCCCCTTTGATCGGTAAAAGCATCAACCGCTTTGGCGAGCGCAAGGTGCTCACCATGGAGTATGCCAGCCTGGTGGTGGTATTTCTGGCCTACGCCTTTGTGGACAGTCGGCTGATCGTGGCGGTTCTGTATATTCTCGATCATATTTTCTTCGGCTTTTCCATGGCTATCAGAACCTATTTTCAAAAAGTGGCCGATCCCCGTGATATTGCCCCCAGCATGGCCGTGGGCTTCACCATCAACCACATCGCCGCGGTGGTTTTACCGGCCCTGGGGGGAATCCTTTGGATGGTGGATTACCGCATCCCCTTTATTGCCGGCGCCTGCATGAGTGCCGTCTCTTTGTCGGCAGTTCAATTTATCAGGACCAAACAACCAAACTAGGTTCAATGTTATGGATTTGAAAAGAACTTTCTGTGGAATACAAAGCGTGGCCGTTCTAATGGCAGGATTTTTGTTGGTTACCGTGTTATGCTATTCCGGTTGTGCGAGCTCGGAACAAACAAGGCTCCGCGACAGGATTCAAAGCATGTCCGACGCGGAACTCTTGAACTATTATCATGGTATTAATGAGCGGTTGAAGGACATCGACGGAGAATTACAAACAGACGATCAAATGGACTCCGACAACCAGAATGATTTCATCCGGAACCAGACATTTTTTGTGGGCGGCGAAGGACATGGGCTTGCCCAAAAAAGAAAAATTGTAATGGATGAAATGTATCAAAGAAATATAACGCCATAATTCCAACCTAATAAATCGATTTCACTTCGGCCAGAACAAAAGAACTGCGGGTGGCATTGACGCCTTTGGTGTTAAAAACATCGTGTAACACCACTTGCGAATAATGATCCATATCCCGGGCAACGATTTCGAGCATCAAATCCACTTCTCCGGATACGGCGAAAACACTGACAACCCCCTCGATTTTAGTGAGATCGTTCGCTACTTCCTCCCAACCCACATCCGGCTCGCGAACCACACCACAATATGCTCGCACCGTAAGTCCTAGTTTTTGCCGGTCTGTCAGGGCGCGGTAGCCCACAATGACGCCTTCGCGTTCCAACCTGGCAATCCGTCGCGAGCAGCTTGAATGGGATAGGTTGACCCGCCCAGCAACATCGATATTGGAAAGCCTTCCATTGGATTGCAGGGCGGCGATTATCTTGCGGTCGTAGTCGTCCAGTTTCTGCATGTGCAAATCCTTTGCATTCGAGATTTAAAAATGATTCGATAAAAGTTAAAGTTTACATATTTAAAAATAAATCGCAAGATGTTTGAAATATTTATCATGAATTCAATAAATATTTGCATATATTGGGCAATGAAATTATGTTTCTACGGAGTGCCACTATTTCGGCAAAAGTTTATAAGACCGATTGGCATAAGGGACATCCTGGCGTCATTACCGGTTCACAGGGGGATGGTTTGACAATCTCATGGAGCAACATTCTTAGCTTTCTTTTTCGACCCGAGGATTCATCAAGATTATCGGTAAAAAACATCCATCCTTCAATGGTGACCCGAACAAAAAGTGAAATTCTGCTTATACAATTAAAAGCACTGGTCTGGATTGTTGTATCGATTATCATCGGTTTGTTAGTCGGACGCCTGTCTTGATGTATCTCTAATCCTTAAAATAGAGCCATCACAAATTCAGCATGGAATCACTCACACTTTTTACAATTGCTTCATTGGCATTGATCGTAACCCCCGGACCGGATCTGATCTATGTTCTCAGCCGGGGCCTAGCAGAGGGGCGTCTGTCGGGCGCCATGTCCGCTTTGGGCGTGACTACGGGAATATTAGTCCATACCCTGGCGGCTGCGTTGGGACTTGCCGTATTATTAAATACATCGGTAATTACGTTTTATGTTCTCAAAATTATCGGTGGTCTTTATCTGATCTATCTCGGTTACCAGATGATAAGAAATAAGAATGCTTTGGAAATACAAGCGGCATCACATAACTTTGACCTGAAAAAATGTTTCATCCAGGGTTTAGTTTCCAATGTATTCAATCCTAAAGTAGCCTTGTTTTTTGTGGCATTTCTACCACAGTTTGTAAGCGAGAACTATTTGAGTTATGGATTTCAGATGATCAGCTTGGGTTTGATCTTTACCGTCATGGCAGTCATATTTCTCTTGATTTTGGGACTTTTTGCTGGGAGTGTCGGATCTTGGTTAAAGCAAAAAAAGAACATGGCTGAAAAAATAAGAATTGGTTCTGGAGCGGTTTTGGTTTTGCTTGGCCTGCGCTTGATAATCTCGCATAAAAACTGACGAGGTTAAACCGGGTCCAAAGGGATAATGAAAAATTCCAAGATACATTACGGTTGGATTATCGTATTGACGGGAACTGCGGTGCTTTTTGCCTGTTTGGGTTTGGGGCGCTTTTCCCTAGGCATGCTGCTTCCGTCCATGGGAATCTCTCTAAAGCTGAGCTATTCCCAAATGGGACTCATTGGTACGGGTAATTTTGTAGGGTATATGATTTCGGTGATTCTGGCCGGCATTATAGCGAAATCCATAGGCGCGCGCTGGACTATTTTCTGGGGTCTCATAATGGTGGGCGGATCCATGATGATGATCAGTCGCGCCACCGGTTTTATCGGGGTGATGGTGCTTTATATTGCAACGGGAGTCGGATCCGGGCTGGCCAATGTTCCCATGATGGGTTTGGTATCCCATTGGTTTTTAAAAACCACGCGGGGTCGGGCGGCCGGTGTCATGTTATCGGGCAATGGTCTTGCCATCGTGTTTGCTGGATTTTTTATCCCCTGGGTCAATACCACCATGGGGGACGAGGGTTGGCGCACGGGCTGGTTGACGATTGGCGCAATTTCAATGATCATCTCTACCGTGGCAGCACTCCTGTTACGAAATGATCCCGGGGAAAAAGGACTTCAACCGCTTGGAGATGCACCTCCGGCAGCAGCCTCATCTGATACCACTAGCTCAGAAACGAAATCACCAGCGATCAAACGGACCATGGTACACTTAGGCTGTATTTATACGCTTTTTGGGGCCACATACGTAGTGTTTGCGACGTTTATTGTCACCGCCATGGTTAATGAGCGCGGATTCGGTGAGAACACAGCCGGTACATTCTGGGCCATTGTCGGCGCCCTTTCTATTTTTTCCGGCCCATTGTTCGGATGGCTGTCTGATCGATTGGGGCGCAAAATCGGTATGATGTTGGTCTTTGGATTATTTACCATTTCATATATTCTGGTGGCCGCCAATCTTCCCAACCTGTTTTTATATGCATCGATTGGCATATTCGGACTGGCCGTGTGGAGTATCCCCACCATCATGTCGGCAGCCGTTGGCGATTACACCGGACCTGAGCGGGCGGTCAAAGCGTTTGGATTTATCACCGTATTTTTCGGTATGGGCCAGATAACCGGACCGGCCGTGGCCGGATATTTGGCGGATCTCACCGGCTCTTTCAGCATGGCATTCTGGCTGTGCGCAATTTTAACAGGGCTCGCGATCGTGCTGACGAATTTCCTTAAGCCTCCTACAAAAACATGACGACTTCGCAAAAAACCCAACTTTCCAAATTCGATTGGTGGTTGACCGGCATATGCATGGCCCGGACTTTCAATGCCCTGGTGTTTATGTCATACGCGGCAACCTTGCCGGTATTGCAGCGGGAATGGGAGATGTCGGCTGCGGCCGCCGGCAGCATTGCCGGTGGCTTCCAATTCGGATATGCGATTTCCCTGGTCATTTTTTCCTTTCTGGCGGACCGGTTTTGTCCGAAGAAACTCTATCTGGGTTCCATGACGGCTTGTGCGGTTTGTTCCTTGCTTTTTGCCGGATGGGCCCGGGATTATTACTCCGGTCTGGTGTTGTATACCCTGACGGCACTATCCATGGGGGGTAATTATACCACCGGACTGATTATAATGGCGCAGCGGTATCCAAGTACCGACCGTGGTCGGGCCATGGGCTTTTTCATAGCCAGCACATCGTTGGGTTATGCCCTTTCGCTAATGCTCAGCGGTATTGCCATTCCCATTGGTGGTTACAAATTGGCTTTCTGGTTCACCTGCTCGGGGCCTGTTATAGGGGCAATTCTGGCATGGGTTACTTTGCAAAATACATTTGTGGAAAAACCGGTGCGTCCTAAAGAGCAGAGATTTTCCCGTGAAGTATTGCGGAACCGACCGGTGATGGCTTTGGTTGGCAGTTACACCGGACATGCCTGGGAATTATTAGGCATGTGGGCCTGGATGCCTGCTTTTTTGGCAGCGGCCCTGGTCTTGGGAGGAAATGCAGGAATTCAAGCGGTTGGCTATGGCGCACACCTTACCGCCGGTTTTCATCTGATGGGTTTGGTGGCGTCCTTTAGTATGGGCTGGCTATCCGATCGTTTAGGTCGCGCTTCGGTTATGATGGTTTTAGCAGGTATAAGTACTTTTTGTTCCTTTATTTTCGGCTGGACGATTGCATTTCCTATATCCATCATAATTTTAGTGGGAATAATCTATTCGTTTACATCCTTGGGGGATTCACCCATCTTATCCGCAGCGCTGACGGAGACAGTTAATTCGGCTTATATGGGCGCTGCCTTCGGTCTGCGGTCTGTTTTGGGTTTTACGGCCGGTGCCATCTCGCCGGTTTTGCTGGGAGCTGTCTTGGATTTAACCAATCCAGGTGTACCCATCAATGGGCTTTACACCAATTGGGGGTGGGCTTTCAGTGTTTTGGGCATTGGTGGGTTGTGTGCCTGGTTGTGTGCCATTTTTTATGGGCGCCGGCGGAAATCCTCTGCTTAGATCTATACGCGTTTGCCGGAGGGCCGGTCATGAGGCAAAGCAACCGACCTTGACAGCGTAACCAAAAAGATCACGCTTCAGAATTATCTGATTACAGTTTCAGACCTCGATCCGGAAAAATTCTAATCCACCGATCCTATCGATGACTGCGGCTTTTCTGAAATTTATGGTAAGATAAGCTGATTTCATGTTATACCAATCGCAAATGGCATAACTAATCCGCTGATATTGATTACTTATTACCCAGGTTAGCCGACTCGACTGAATTGCTTGCCATTTGAATACGCATCTCACCAATATTAAAAGATAATTTTCGATACCACTGTCACCTGGAAAGAAAAAGGACAGGCGCCATGCGATTCAAGAAAAGGTACTTTTTTCTACCATTTTTAGCGATATTTTCGGGATATCTTCTTTTTTCCGTATACGATGAGGTCAAAACCAAAACCATAGAGGAGTTTAATACCCAACAAATTATTATTGCCAAGCAGGCGGCAAAAGGGATCAAAAGCTTTTTTGAGTATTACCTGCGCATGTTAAATCATTTTTCTCAGAACGAAGATATCGTAGTTATGAACGATAATGGCAAATCGCTCATGGCGTCATTTTATGACATCCATTCCGACGTGATCAGTGCCGTTACGCGGGTTAACAGAGACGGGCGCATTGCTTATACCATCCCATTTAATAAAGCCGCTATTAATGCCGATATTTCCAAGCAGAAACACATGCAGGTCATTCTCCGGGATCACACCCCGGTTATTAGTGATGTCTTTAAAGCCGTGCAGGGCTATTTGGCGGTGGCCTATCATGTTCCTATATTTTTTAATAATACCTTCCAAGGCACGCTTGCCATTCTTATTCCCTTTAGTGAGATTTCAGAGGAATATCTGGGGAATATCAGAATTGGTGAAGAGGGATATGCATGGGTTATAAGTAAAGGTGGAATTGAATTATTCAACCCGAAATCAAGTCATGTGGGGCGATCCGTTTTTGAAAGCTATAAAAAGTCCGCGTCGATGATTCGGATGTTTGATGAAATGGTGGCAGGAAAGCAGGGTAATACCACCTACGAAGACCATGCTAGCAGTGGTATCAAAGAGCCCGACACCAGGAAGCATGCCGTTTATCTCCCTATCTTTTTAGCCAACACTTTTTGGTCAATCGTTGTGGCCACACCTGAAAAAGAGGTCCTCTCCACCATGAAGGGCTTCAGAAACAAGTTTTTAATGATAACGACCCTCCTTATGATCGTGGGGGTTGTCTTCAGTTATTTCTTAATAAAAGCATGGGCGATCCTAAAGGAGGAAACCAAAAGAAAGTCCGCAGAAGCGGCACTAAGCAAGAGCGAACAAAAATACCGACTGTTGGCTGACAACGTTATCGATATGATTTGGACATTGAATATCAAGGACCAACGCATCACTTATATCAGCCCGGCTGTCAAAAAAATCAGAGGATTTACGCCTGAAGAGGTTATGAGCCAGTCTCTCGAAGAGATATTAACGCCAGATTCACGTGAACGTGTCATGAGAGTTCTGGCAGAAGAGTTGGATTCAAATGGCGACAGCGATCCGGATCGATCCGTCATAATGGAAATCGAGCAGTTTAAAAAAGATGGCGGAACTGTATGGACAGAGATAATGGCCTCTTTTGTGAGGGATGAGCAAAACAATCCTATCGAAGTATTAGGGGTAGCCCGAGACATTACCGAACGAATGCTCACCCAAAAAGCTCTGCGGGAAAGTGAAGAGAAGCTGGCCCGATCAAAAAAAATGGAATCCCTCGGTCTGCTTGCCGGAGGCGTGGCCCATGATTTGAACAACGTACTGTCGGGCATTGTGAGCTATCCGGATTTGCTTTTAATGGATCTACCCGCAGATAGCAAATTGAAAAAACCCATAGAGACAATCCAGGAGTCCGGAAAAAGAGCCGCCGCCATCGTTCAAGATCTATTGACCGTGGCCAGAGGTGTCGCCATTGCCAAGCAGGCTTTGAATATTAATGAGCTGGTCGATACTTATTTGCATTCACCGGAATCTCAAAAGTTAAAGCAGTTTTATCCTGAAATTGAGGTAAAAACACGCCTTGAGAAAGGATTGTTCAATATACTCGGCTCGGATGTTCATATCAGCAAAATGTTGATGAATCTCGTGTCAAATGCGGCAGAGGCTATAGGTGGTGGCGGTACTATTACGATTGCAACCATGAACCGATATGTTGACCAACCCATCAAGGGATATAATGAAGTGAGTATCGGCGAGTATGTTGTTTTATCTGTGTCTGATGACGGTCCCGGAATATTTGCTGATGACCTGGAACGGATATTTGAACCGTTTTATACGAAAAAGGTCATGGGTAGAAGCGGAACGGGTTTGGGATTAGCGGTGGTCTGGAATATCGTGGTGGATCATAAAGGTTATATCGATGTGGAGACAGGAAGAGATGGCACTGTATTTGAGCTATATTTCCCCGTAACAAGAGAAGCAAAGTCAGAACAAGAAAAACCCATAAACCTGAATAACATTAAGGGCAATGGGGAGAAGGTGCTTGTTGTTGATGATATAGAAAGCCAGAGAGAAATAGCCTGTATGATGTTGGCAACGCTGGGTTATCAAACAGGGGCTGTGGCGAGTGGAGAAGAAGCTGTTGAGTACATGCGTGAAAACACAGCAGACCTCATATTGCTGGACATGATAATGGATCCGGGGATCAATGGTCGGGAAACATTCCAGCGCATCATCAAAATGCAACCTCATCAAAAAGCGATCATCGTAAGCGGTTTTGCCGTAACTGATGATGTGAAGGCGGCTCAAAAATTAGGGGCTGGAAAATACATCAAGAAACCTTATACCATAGAAGAGCTGGGGCTGGCGGTAAAAAAAGAATTGGGTAACTAGACGCCATCTCAAAAAGTTCTGGCCGATCCGCCAGAGGCGGAATATTATCATGGGTCGGCGTGCCTTGGGCCTAATGCCAAAATAAATTCTAAGATAGCTCTATCTGCCGCGGCACGATTTAAATATAAAATTTGGCCGTGATCTTGTCCAGTTTTTCATTGGCATCGTCCAGTTTTTCCTCACGTCCATTTTTCTTTAATCGGTTTTTAAGTTCCTGGAGCTGATCCTTGATGCGCGGTAAAATTTCGGTTTCCAACTTGTGTTTCATTTCTGAGTTTAAATTTTCAATATCTTTAAGAATTTTTTCGAGTTGGTTTTCGAGTTGTTTGATTTGTTCATCTTCCGAAAGGCTTTGAAGATCTTTAAACAAGTCTGATATTTCGGATTCCATTACCCGTAGATTTTTACGGAACTTTTGCGTAATCCGATCAAACAGTGCGGCGTACCTTGACATACCATTTATAACTGCGTTTGGTTTAACCACCTGGCCGCCATTTTGGAGATCAACAATTCTGATTGCCTGGCGCTCTTTGTTTTCAGGATCCGCGTCAATATAATAAGTGCTGGAATATTTGGGCCGGGAAGCGAACTGAAATTCTACCGCCACATCCACGCGGTAGTCACCTTGATCGGTATAGGCAATATTCCTAACGATTCCGATGCGGGTTTTGTCAAAATAAACGGCGTCGCTGTTTCGCAAACCATCAATCTGATCAAATTGAATGGTAAAATCAAGTGTGTTTCCACTCATCCCCACTATAACCACGGTCGTCAGGACCAAAATACTTATTGTTTTTAACATCCTAATATATCTCCGTTGCGCGGATGTGATCACATTGTCTTTAATTGCAGCATTATCAAGTTTAGCTTAACATTGCAATGTTTTGGGATTTTGTGCGATTTCTTTACATCCAAAAAGGTTATCGGTATAATGAACCCATTACACGAACTGAAATTAAGGAAATGTTTTCTATGCTTAAACTTATATTTCGCGCTACATTGGTTGTTCTATATGGCACGGTTGCATTTTGGGGCTGTTCAACCAAACCGGTATTAATCATGCCAGAAACAAAGCCTTCCATTGTCAGGGTATACAAACATATTACCATACATGGCACGACTACAAAAATGGTCAACACGGGTATATTCATACCTGCGGGGGCCCGATATTCCGTCTTTGCCGAAGGCAAAATTAAAACCTCCCAATCTAAGGTCAGCAAGGGACCATCGGCCTTACTGATGACCAAGATTGGAAACGGTATTCATTCGCGTACCTTCATAACTCCAACCATGTCTTCGGGTATATTCAAAGCATCTGAATCAGGATATTTGCATATGGGCGTTTCCGATGGTGGTTTTGATGCCAACGGCAGGGCAATTTTTCCTACCCGTTACCAGAACAATAGAGGGAGTTTCAGTATTGATATAATATTGTGGTCTCGGGACAACCTTGTGGAAATCGAAAACTTTTTTTCTCAGTTAGAAACAACTAACCCTTTGAGCAATCTTCTTGAAGATCTTAAATTTGAAACCAGCGGTGCAAAATGTGTTGAGGCAGTAAGAATCTGTAACCAGGATATATCCGACCTAAGTAAAAATGAGGCTGAAAATGGGTATCGAAAAGCGATTATTTACTGCCCCGGATATTCAAAATCGTATGATTTGTTAGGATCTCTTTATTTCAACACCGGCGAGTATGACAAGGCTTTTGAAATCCTTTCTCAAGCTGCCGACCTGGGAACATTGAACCCTGCCACTTTTTTTATGCTTTCAAAAATAGCTTTTGAAAACGGGGATCAAAATCTAGCTTTTGATTATGTTAATTCTGCCTTGGATAAAAAAGCAGACTTTCCTGAGGCAATCGCCTTTAAAGTCAGGCTCGATAAAGGCGGCGACGTGGATGGCCCCAAAATTGTTCTTTTGGAACCCCCTATGCAACGCGGAATTAAATTGGTTCACAAAAGCCAGGATTTATCAGTTCGGGGAACGGCGATGGATAAAAGTGGCATCGCATGGGTTAAAGTCAATGGCGCTGTTGCCGCCATCGATGAGGCTGGAAATTTTTTACGAAACATAGCCATTGATGCCGGCCAGAATTCGATAGTAGTCCAGGCATCTGATTTCAAAGGCAACCTATCGGAAGTATCCGTGTCTGTAACAGGTCAGGCATATCAATTGCCAAAACTAACCCGCATCAATTCAACTTCAGAAATGAAGCTGCTTTATAGAAAATCGTTCGCGGTGGTGATCGGTATCAACAATTATCATACCTGGCCCGCATTGGAATTTGCTGTTGCCGATGCCAGGGCAATTGAACAAAAATTTAAGCAGAATAGGTTTGACGAAGTTACTACCCTGATTGATTCTGAAGCGACTCGCAGCCAGATCTTGACAGAATTATACCATGAACTTCCTCGAAAAGTGGGTCGCGACGATCGGGTGGTCTTCTACTTTGCCGGACACGGTCAAACCGAAACATTGGCCGATGGCGGCCAAAAAGGGTATATCATTCCGGTCGACGCGGACAATGCCAACTATGCCACAACGTCTATTTCCATGGATCAGATCAGAAATCTATCCAGACGTATCTCCGCGAAGCACATTTTATTTGTAATGGACTCATGCTATTCCGGTTTGGGCCTCAATCGCTCATCGGGTTTTTCACCAGGTATTAGCGACTATTTACGAAAGGTTTCATCCATGCGGGCTGTTCAAATCATCACTGCCGGTGGTAAGGGAGAGCAGGTTCAAGAAAAAGAAGGCCACGGCATGTTCACTTCTTATTTCCTAAAAGCCCTGGACGGTGACGCCGATATTAATAAGGATAATGTTGTGTCCACCACAGAACTAGGAGCCTATCTCAGACCGATTGTCTCAAACGCATCTAACCAAGCCCAAACGCCTCTATACGGAAGGCTGGAAGGTGAGGGCGAGTTTTTATTTTTCATTCGAAATAGCGACTAAAAATATTTCTTTTTGTTTAACGAACCTGCAGTGGCTATGATAGCATTTTTCCGTCGGTTTGACAGCCTGATGGCGATCTGGTAGTTGTTAATAGAAACTCAATCGGTTAGGGGGCGACATGCAAACAGATGAACTCAAAAAGCTCTTGGCCGGCTTATGCATTGCCAGCCTAATCTCGGGCTCCGCACTGACCGTAGGTAGCTGCGCCGGTAAAAGTACTAAGGATGGACAAAAGAGTAGTACGGTCGGCTCCCCCAGCGGCTGAAGTGGCGGAACTTCCGGTGCCGGCGGCACCGACAAGAAGCAGCAGCCCGATCAAAGCAGCTGATAGGCCTGCTGCACGCAGGTTGCGTGATTAAATTAAAAAATGAAAAATGCCATTGAGTTAAACCGCCTGAAGCGGATTAATTTCAGGTGTCGGCCCTCGTTTCGACATCTCAATAAGTAATGTGTAACCCCGCCCGCATAAAACAATTTCAAGAGATTTTTGTCACCTGTCACCGCATCCTTGGTGATCTTACCTGGGGAAAAATTCTGGATACCCTGGAATCGGATGCATTCCCGAAACACTTCCCCGAGCAACTGAGAACACTCCGATCCAGCCATGATCTTCCGGGCTATATTGGCGATCTGGCCCGGATTGAATATGCTCTTTTTCGATTAAAAGAACAGGCGGGCCCTTCCATCAATACGAGCGACACACTCACGGTCAATCCCATGCTCAAGCTTGTTCGGGTTGCATGGCGTGATCTCATAGCTCTGATCCGAACCGAAGCACGTGAGGATCTGCAACCCCGGGCGGCCCCTGAAACCCATATCATCATCTGGCGCCATCCCGGAACCGGTGAAATCAACATACGGGAAGCCCTGGACAGCGATTTGCTGGCTTTGAAAATCGTGGCTGAGGATATTGATCTGAATCAAGCAGCTGAGCAGGGTGGGGGAGCTAAAGCGGTCATCCAAGCAGTTCTTGACCGGGCTACATTCGAAGGACTTCTCATTTCACCGCCGTCGCGTATCCAGCGTGATATGTCTTCCTTCTCAGTCGTTAAACCCGAATTTGAACCCTATCTGGCCACCGATACGTTTGTGCTTCAGTGGCATATTACCCAGGTTTGTGACCTGCACTGCAAACATTGCTATGATCGCAGCAATCGGGCCTTTATGCCTTATGACACCGCCGTGGCCGTTTTGGATGATTTTGAGCTTTTTTGCAAAGACCTGCGCGTGAAGGGACAGGTAACATTCACCGGCGGCAATCCTTTGCTTTATCCGGAATTTAACAATTTATACCAAGCCGCGCGGGATCGTGGTTTCAAGCTCGCTATTTTAGGCAATCCAACACCCATCGGTCAGATTGAAGACCTGCTGGCAATTGCAAAGCCGGAATTTTTCCAGGTCAGTTTAGAAGGACTGGCAGCGCATAACGACACCGTTCGTGGCGAAGGGCATTTTGCCCGGACACTCACTTTCCTGGAACAATTGCGTGATTTAGACGTTGCCAGCATGGTCATGCTGACGCTCTACCGGGACAATTTGGATCAGGTTCTGCCGCTGGCCGAGCTGCTCAGGGACCGTACGGATTTTTTTACTTTCAATCGCCTCGCCGCCATGGGGGAAGGCGCTCAACTTTCCATGGTAGCGCCGGAGTCATTTCGAGACTTTTTGAAAAACCTCGAGGCGGCCGCCTTGAAAAATTCAACCATAATGCTCAAAGACAACCTGATTAATATCATAAGACAGGAGAACGGCGGCCAGCCCTTCGGCGGTTGCACCGGTTATGGCTGCGGTGCGGCATTTAACTTCGTTGCACTTTTATCAGACGGCGAAGTGCACGCCTGCCGAAAATTCCCATCGCTTATCGGCAACATCAATGAAGATACCCTATTGAATATTTATCAATCCGAGCTGGCCCAAAAATATCGCAATGGAAGTGAGGCCTGCCAAGACTGCGACGTGAACATCATTTGCCGCGGATGCTTGGCTGTGACCCATAGCTGCGGCCTGGATGTGTTTCGTGACAAAGATCCTTATTGTTTTAAATTCTAGAATTGCTTTAACATCATAGCGGCGGTTAGCTTGTATAGAGCGCGGTCAAGGCCCGCCGCAAAGCATGGATTGGAATCTGACCGGGTGCCGAGGGTGTTTCGCTGCTGGCGAAGGTGACATCCGAGCCAAAGAGCTTGCCTGCGAAACGGGTCAGATTTCCCAGAGTTCCCATGGATATGGCGATCATAGGGATTTTCAGCCCGTCTCGCCGGGCCTTCAAAGCCGCGCTCATAAGTGTGAGCACGTCTTCAAATTCTTGCGGCATCACAGCGACCTTGGCGATGTCGGCACCCAGGTCGCAGGCTAGATGCAATTTATCGATAATATAATCCGGCTTGGGTGTGGCTTTAAAATTATGGTAGGATAGAATTAAATTCAGGTTATTAGGCTGAAGACTGTCAGGCAATTAGCGTCTAACAGCCTAAACACCTAACAGTCTAAAGTTAAAGCCTTCCCTTTTTAAGGATTGCCACCAAAAGCCAGACACCCATAACAGCAGCAGCTAAAAAGCCGATAATACCGATCAGGGATATGCCGTAAAATAGCGGTGGTGTTTTGGAAATAACGATCAAGGCTGAGCCGATGATAAGGGCAGCGATTATAATGGAAAAGGATATGCGGTTGCTTATCTGATCATGGGTGGAAAGCATTTGATCCAATCCCTGAAGTTCATGCGAGAAGGAGAGTTTGCGTTGACGGATCAGACGCGTGATTTCAAGCACATCCTTGGGGAAATCTTTTAGAAAAGTGAACATCTGCGAGGCCAGGGACAAGATATCACTTTCCAAACGTTTGGGCGAAAATCGATCCAACTTGACTTTCTTGATAAAGGGCTCAGCGTGACGGACCATATCGAAATCAGGATCTAACATACAGGCCACACTCTCCACCGTACTCAAAGCTTTCATCATCAGGAAAATATCCGGATAGATTCTTAAGCGGTGTCGTGCCGCCAGCTCCAGCAAGTGTTGCAGCAGTTTGCCCAGTTCGATATCTTTAAGTGGTTTATATAAATGCTGCCCCATAAATTCAGCCACGTCTTTTTCAAAGGCCCTTAAAACGGGTTCTTCTTCCCAGGAAGTTATTCGCAGTAGACAGCGGGCGGTGCGGATTTCATCTTGCCGAACAATACTGTCCACAAGCTCAACAAAATCCTCGCGCGTATTGCGATCGATGCTTCCCACCATGCCGAAATCAAGGAGACAGATCACGTTGTCCGGAAGTACGAAGATATTGCCGGGATGCGGATCGGCGTGAAAAAAACCATGATCGAAAATCTGACTCAGACAGATGCGGGCGCCCCGTAAGGTGATGGTTTTGCGATCATAGCCCTCCTGATCCAGTAGATCCAATTTGGATACCTTAATTCCCCGCACCAACTCGGTGGTAAGGACGCGATCCGTGGTGGTTTGACGAAAAACCTTGGGAATATAAACCGTGGGATCCTGCAAAAATTGAATCGACACCCGTTCCATATTGGTGGCTTCGATGGTGTAGTCCAATTCCTTTTCCAGTGTTTTGGCAAATTCCTCGACTATTTTCACCGGTTGATGCAAAGAGATTTCTTCGATGTGACGCTCGGCCAATGTAGCCAGATGGAGCATAATTTCAAGATCAACGTCGATGAGTCGCCGGATTCCCGGTCGCTGCACCTTGACGGCGACATCCTCACCGTCCCTAAATCGTGCTTTATGAACCTGTCCGATGGATGCCGATGCCAAAGGAGTCTCTTCGAAGGTTTCAAATAAAGCTTTGATTGGTTGCCGCAACTCTGATTCGACGATACGTTTGGCATCCTCAAATTCAAAAGGAGGAACTTCGTCTTGGAGTTTGGCGAGCTCGTTCACAAAATCGACCGGTACCAAGTCTGGCCGAGTGGAAAGAATCTGACCCAATTTGATGTAGGTTGGGCCGAGCTCTTCGAAAGCCATTCTGACACGCTCGGCCCGAGAGGATCTTTCCACATGCTCACGGCGCTTTTTACTGATCATTTGAAGGCCGATTTCAATGTACTGGTCGATATGGAGGGTTTCTACCAGGTCGCCAAATCCATACTTGATCAGAACGCCCAAGATTTGCCGGTAGCGGTTTAAGTTGCGGTAGGTACGGCCGATTACGCCAATTTTGCGAATGCTGAGCATGGGCTAACTTTCGAGGCTGGATCGATATTTCCAGTATACGACAATCGGTTCTTTGGGTCAGGTTAGATCTCTTAAGCTCTGTCGAACAAGTTCCGGAAAATTCGAAGCACGAATTTCGAAATCCTAAACAATACTCAATGAATCAAATTCAAATGACCAAAACCGAAAGTCGGCCTCACGTTTTAAGCTTGGGTTTGGATCATTTGGACATTCGGATTTTAGGTTTGTCCTTCGACTTTGCTCAGGACGGTGAGCTTGTCGAACCGTTTCGAATTTGGATATTCGGATTTAGGATTTGATAGCCATAAAAAGAGAAATCCGTAATGGGCAAAATCAATTTGTGGTCCTCTTTGTATGAGTATCTACTTTTCACCCTGTTCGCTGATCATTTTTTTGAGTTCACGAATTTCCTTTTTCAAGCCTTTGAGTTCCTCTGATGTCACGATATCAGCCCGTTTTAAGAAAGCGTGGACGCTTTTTTCAACTCGTTTTTCCAGCCGTGTTTGAGCTTCGGTATAGCGGTTTTCCAGATCCTTTAGAAATTTTTGGCCTTCTTCTCTGGGCATTTCGCCTTTTTTTTCCAACTCTTTGCCAAAGGCTTCCACCTCGTCCCACGTTTTTAGCGCTAAACCGATACCGGTCAGCATGCCTTTTCGGATTAGATCGTACATGATCACCCCCCAAAATAAATTTTCAATTAATTAAGATTACCGTTACTTAACCTATCATAACGCCATTGTTTGATACTTATCAATCTATTGGATCAGGTGAAAATTTATTTTAATTTCCCGATTATTGAACTGGCAATGGTATTTTTCTGGATCTCACGGGTGCCTTCATAGATTTCCGTTATTTTGGCATCCCGGTAAAACCGTTCGACTTCATATTCCTTCATATAGCCATAACCGCCGTGGAGCTGGATGGCTTCATCGGCCACTTCCACTGCGGCTCTTGCCGCAACCATCTTGGCCATGGATGTGAGTTTGGGATCAATGCGACCCTGATCGAAATTCCAAGCAGCTTTGTAGGTCATCAACCTGGCCAACTCGATCTTGGTGGCCATATCCGCCAGCTTATGTTGCGTAACTTGAAATTGAGCGATCTTTTTTCCGAATTGTTCCCGTTGTTTTACATAGGCCAGGGCACGATCGTAAGCACCTTGGGCTGTCCCCAGAGCCTGGGCAGCCACCTGGATGCGGCTTTCATCAAAAAAATGAAGGACTTGATAAAACCCCTTGTTCTCTTCCCCGACTAAATTGGACAAAGGCACGCGTACATCCTTAAGAATAACCTCGGTGGTGGACATCATGTTGATACCCATTTTATCACCCACATCCACAGTCGTCAGACCTTCACGGTCCGCTTCCACCAGAATGGTGCTGATACCCCGGTAGGACGGATTGGCATCCGTATCGGTTTGGCACATGACCGTATAGAATGATGCCAGCCCGCCATTGGTTATAAATGTTTTGGCGCCATTGATGACCCATTCGTCGCCTTCTTTAACAGCCGTGGTATCCATAAAGGTAATGTCGGATCCGTGGTCCGGCTCGGTAAAGGCGCCGGCCGATAGTGCCTTGGCTTCCGCGACTTGCGGCAGCCATTTTTCTTTTTGTTCATTGCTGCCGTAATGCATGATTAGTTCAGAGGCAAAGCTGGCTAAAGCAACAGCGCTGCCAATGGTAGAATCCTGGCGGCATAGCTCCTCAACCACTAAAATATCTTCAAGGCTGCCCATCCCCTGCCCGGAATATTCTTCAGGAAAATGGACGCCAATTAGGCCGATATCCCCCGCTTTTTGCCAAATTTTACGCGGGAATTCATGTTTTTTATCAAGTTCCAGGGCCAAATCCTTGTCAAACTCGCCTTTGGTAAAATCACGTACAGCCTTTTGAATATCCTTTTGTGTTTTGTTGAGCTCAAAATCCATTAAAACCCCCTTAAATCATTATCAAATTAAATCAAACCCGTCTTTAAATCAGGTTATATCCCGGATGACGAATCGTCTAGGACAAATTCAAATTGAGTCAAAAAAAGTAGCATACGGGCTAAGGTAATGCAAGGACATTAGAGGTCGTAGCAGTTTGGTAAGAAGTGCCGGTTATTTGTAATAATTCAGGACACCAAAACCTACTTGACTGGCTTGGCATTCTGCCATAAGTTTAGATAAAGCTGTAAGCAATAAGCCGTAGGTTATAAGCTGCTTAATGCTTACGGCTTATTGCTTACAAAAGAAAGGAAATACCATGCCAATATCGATTGCACTTGCGGGCAAAGGTGGAACCGGAAAAACCACTGTGGCCGGCATGCTCATTAAGTATCTTATCAAACATGACAAGCAACCCGTACTCGCTGTGGATGCGGACAGCAACGCCAATCTTAATGAGGTGCTGGGCCTGGAGGTCTCCGGAACTCTGAGCCAGGCCCGCGAAGATATGAAAAAGGGTCATGTTCCCAGCGGCATGACCAAAGATGTATTCATGTCCATGAAACTTGAGCAGGCTGTCATCGAAGACAAGGGCTATGATCTGGTGGTGATGGGACAACCCGAAGGTCCGGGTTGCTATTGTGCTGCCAACACACTTTTGACGGGTTTTATGGAGCGGCTTACAAAAAACTATCCTTACATTGTAATGGACAATGAGGCCGGTATGGAGCACATCAGCCGCTTGACAACTAGTAATATCGATATCCTTTTAATTGTTTCGGATACCTCCCGAAGAGGATTGCAAGCGGCCATGCGTATCGACAGCCTTAGCAAGGAATTGAATATCGGAGTGGGCCGAAGCTGTTTGATCTTGAACCAGACCAAGGAGGCGCCGGCTTCGGCAGTTATGGACATGTTGAATAAAGCGGAACTTGAGCTTGCCGGTACCATACCCGATGATCAAACCGTATATGAATTTGATCTTGAGGGACGACCGACGGTTGAATTGCCCGATGAAAATGCGGCGGTTCAATCGGCGTTTTCTGCTTTTCAGAAAATTGTTGTCTAAATGTAATCGTTAAACCAAGAGCGGTGGGCACTAAACCATGAAAAAGACGGGCTTTCTTTTCGATCAGCGCTATCTTCTGCATGACACCGGGCCATATCATCCGGAAGTTCCGGAAAGGCTCCAGGCCATATATCAAGGTATTGAAAATGGGGGCCTGCTCCCCAAGCTCAGAATGATTACGGCGGAAAGGGCCGACCTTAAATGGATAGAATCGGTCCATAGCACGGATTATATCCGCAGATTTGAAGAGGTCTGTTACGCGGGTAAACGCACCATGGATTCACCGGACAATCGCATGTGCACCGAGACATACGAAACGGCACTGCTGGCGGTTGGGGGCGTGCTAAAAGTGGTTGATCTCGTCATGCAGGATGAGTTGGATAATGCCTTTTGTGCCGTGCGTCCACCGGGCCATCATGCCGAGGTGTCTGAGGCCATGGGCTTTTGCTATTTTAATAATGTTGCCATCGCAGCCAGGTATCTACAACAGCAATGGCAGATTCCCAAGGTCGGTATTATTGACTTTGATGTTCACCATGGCAACGGTACCCAACATATTTTCGAAAAGGACGGCTCGGTTTTTTATTATTCAATTCATCAACATCCCTCTTTTGCCTATCCGGGTACGGGCCGGGAATTTGAAAAGGGTTCTGTGGACGGCTACGGAACTACAAAAAATACACCGGTGTTGCCCGGGCAGGGGGATGAAGAATATCGCCAATATTTGCGACGTGACCTGGAGCCGGCGTTTGATGAATTTCAACCGGATATGATCTTGATTTCGTCCGGCTTTGATGGCCACATGGACGATGATATGTCTGATGTCAGGCTGTCAACAGAGGCTTTTTCATGGATCATGGAATCCATTTTCCAAATGGCCGAGAAACACTCAAATGGTAAGTTAGTTTCCATTTTAGAAGGTGGTTACAGCCTAAAACGACTACCGGAACTTGCCTGCAATCATGTTCAGATTCTCATGAACGGACGTATGACATGAATTAGCATGCAAATGCAAAATCTGAATATCAACACTATACTAGCTAGACTTTAAGGGGAGGACCCGATGTTTGTCAGCAGATCAATGACAAGTAAGGTGATCACGGTTCAAGCGCATGATACCATTCTAGAAGCCCAAAAAAAAATGGCAACTCATCGGATTCGGCATTTGCCGGTTATTGATGCCGACGATCGATTAATCGGTGTGGTCACAGATCGAGATGTACGCAGTGTTTTGCCGTATGATTGCTACAAGGATCCGGATTGCTCTGAAGAAAAAGAGACGGCCGCCGGGCTTAAGATTGAAGAGATTATGACCAATGATCCGATCACCATATCGCCTTCTGACACCATTCAAGATACACTGCTTCTGATTCAGGAAAAGCGAGTGGGTGCCTTCCCGGTTGTAAATGCCGACGGCAAGCTGAAGGGTATTATATCTGTAAGGGATTTATTGCGCGCCTTTACAAATGTTTTGGGAATTGGTGAACCCGGAATGTTGTTGTGTATACTGGTTGAGGAAAAGGTCGGACAGCTAAAACAGATCGTCGATGCCATCACCGAAGAAGGTATATCCTTTGGTAGTATACTGGTTGCCAGGTATTGGGAGGAAGACAAACGGGCTGTTTTCCCATATCTGTTGACACAGAACATTAGCCGGGTAAAAAGAAAGCTAACCGATATGGGCTACACGCTGCTGGAACCCATGGAATGGTACTTGGATCAGTTGCCCAAACACGAATAGCATCCGGATTGAAGGATCTCCCATTTTACCGCATCTACTACGTCAATTGCTGATCCGCATAGCACACGATTCAGCTTAAGCTCTCCGAGCGCAGACCTGAATTAAGCGAAACAGCATCTTCCTTGTATCTACGGCAAGCTTGGTGATCCTTTAATTCGGATGTTTATATATGGGTGTGTACTAACTATCATAGATCAAAAGTGTTTCCATTATATACCTAATATTTCAAATTGAATTCGAACGAAAAACCTCTATCAAATCCTTATGGAGAATTGTTTATTTACTACCTCCAGGGGTGCCTGACGCGTGAAAATTTAATCAATGATACCGCCTTTATCGGCAACTGGGAAGAAGACGGCCACAGTTTTCTTTTCTTTAGTCGTCCATCAGATCTCACTGTAACAACCCTACTTAGAAATCAACCCCAGTTGAAACTGCTGGACCAATACCAGATGTCCTATGACGAATGGCACGGCCAGCCGGTTGCGCCCATGCGCATTGGGCGACTCTACATTTTTCCGCCATGGTTAGCCAAGACTATCCATGGATTTGGGCCTGACCGAAAAATATCTGGAACAGATGCGGATACAATCGAGATCCTTTTGGATCCCGGGGTTGTGTTCGGCACCGGTTCGCATGCCACAACTCGCCATTGCATCGAAGCCATCCAGCTGGTGGCAGACAAAGAGCCCATTGATACTGCCATAGACATTGGTACCGGAACCGGTTTACTTGCCATTGCGGCCGTTAAGCTGGGTTGCAAAAAAGCACTGGCGCTAGATCTGAATTATCTGGCAGTAAAGACCGCAGCCACAAACATTCATATCAATGGATTGGAAGAGCGAATTGTCGCTATTCAAGGATCTGCGGAGAATTTTGTGGACTTACCGAGCAATCTTATGATATCCAATATACATTACGATGTCATGAAAAGGTTGCTTTGCCGGGCTTGCCCTTTGCCTACCAAGTACGTCATTCTTTCGGGTCTGCTCCGCAGCCAGGCTACCCACGTGGAAACTTTGTTGCACCAGGCCTCGATCCGAATACTGAAAAAATGGGACTCACAGGGAATTTGGCACTCTTATCTTGGGCGTGTTTTAAAGTAACGGTTGTTTCAAGTGGGGTGTGTTAGCCTGGCAATAAGAAAAAACCGGGGTTTAATTTCGAAGATGGACACACCCTAATCTGACTTGAGCGCTTATTAAAAGGTACAAAAACCGGGGTATAACCGCCAATGGGGCCAGGGTAAATGGCGCTACGGTCACTGGGGATGCGCACGAGCGTTGCCCCATAGTTTTTTTAAGGCCGGTCATGTACATACTTAACTGATTGAGAGGCTCAATGATTATTACATGCTGGGGTTCTAGAGGATCGATACCCGTTTCAGGCAAGGAATACATTAAATACGGTGGCGACACGACCTGTCTCGAAATTCGATCACAGAGTGGCGACATTATTATCGTAGACGCCGGTACCGGAATTCGCAGGCTTGGTAATAAGTTGATAAAAGAAGGGGTTCATTTTTATAATTTCATCTTTACGCACGCTCACTGGGATCACATTATGGGGCTTCCCTTTTTTAAGCCCCTCTTCAATAGTAAAACAAAAATAAAAGTGTTTCGCTGTCCCTATGCCGGCATGTATGCCGAAAAAATGATTACCCGCGTTTTGACGCCACCGCATTTCCCTGTAAAATATTCCGATTTGAGTGCTGAGTTTAGGTATGAGGAAGGCTGTCCACATGCTTTTCAAATAGGTTCGGTAACCGTGGTCCCGATTCATTTAAGTCATCCCAATGGCGGGAGAGGATTCAAGTTCATTGAAGATCAAAAAACCTTTGTTTTTCTAACGGACAATGAGTTGGGCTATATGCATCCCAACGGATTGACGCTGGCGGAATACGCCGAGTTCTCATCCGAGGCGGATTTATTGATTCATGATGCCGAGTACACACCCGAGGAATACGAACGATTCATTGAATGGGGCCATTCGTCTTATGCCGATGTGCTTGAACTGGCATATCGTGCCAATGTGAAAAAACTGGGATTGTTCCACCTGAACCAGGATCGTAGCGATGATGCGATGGACCGGATCGTTCAGGTCTGCCGTCAGACAATCGACCGGAATGATTTCGGTTTTGAGTGTTTGGGTGTGGGCAGCGATATGACCTTCGAACTATGACGACTTTGTAAACCCCAACGATGCATAAACAACATTGCATATATTTAGGTTATAACTCGTTATTGTTTTAGAATTTGTTGAAATTGTGACCTTTCATAGTTATTAATCTAGGTGCCTGCCACGGATAATTTCGATTTCGCCATGTTGTTTACTTTTCAGGAAAGCCTGAGGACTTCAGATTCCGCGTTGCTAAGGGTTCGAATCCGACTTTCCATCCTCCGTAGCAGGCTACTGCGGAGGACGGGTGCGCTTTGTGCTACGACGGGACAAGCTGCGTTGTGCCGCACGCGCTTGAATTTGAACTTTTTACAAAACCGTCTTTTTTTTATGAGTTTCATGACGATACTATTCTGAATAGATACGATACGATGGACGTTTCCGTTAATGAGGACCGTTGGGTCCGGACCGTCAATCTGGCCCCACCCAGCCTACAAGACAACACCGCTGATTGCGACCGCCTGATAACCTTTCTGAAACGACAGCTCAAGACGGATCGTATTGTCGTCGGCTTCCACACTTTGCAAGAACTGCCGTTTCAGTTAAGAGCGTGGGAATATAACTTGCGCTGTGTTGTGGTAAAAGATCCCTATGCGGATCAGTGGTATCTTGCGGGGATATCCGGTCCACGAAAGGACCGTTGTCTTGCCGGTGTCGCCGTTGATTTAGGTACGTCACGGGTGGCCCTCAGGCTGGTGGATCTATCCAATGGCAAGTCACTTTACGAAACGTCGTTTGACAATCCCCAGTTGCGAGTGGGTCCCGATATTCTGACACGCATTCATGCATGTGAGAAACCGGACAACCTGCAGGAACTCAACCAACTAATTGTTCGTGAATTAAACCGGCAGATTCGGTCTGCGTGCAATGCTTGCGGTTTGAATACCACGGATCTTTATTTTATGACGCTTGCGGGTAATACCTGTATGACGCACCTGTTCATGGGCCTGACACCCAAATGGATTATCCGCGAGCCGTATATACCTGTAACCAATACCCCGGGTATTGAACCGGCGACGGTATTTGGTTTGGATATTAACCCTGCCGGTCGTGTTTTCATCTTTCCCAATATCGGAAGTTATTTTGGCGGTGACCTCATTGCCGGAATCTTACACAGCGGACTCACTCAAGAAACTAAACCCGCCATGCTGGTCGATGTGGGGACCAACGCCGAAGTTGTTCTGGGCTCTGACAGTTGGCTGATGGCGTGTGCCGGTGCTGCCGGGCCGGCCTTGGAAGGCGGTGTCGCTCAAATTGGCATGATGGCCGGGCCCGGTGCGGTGGACCGGGTTCATATCGATTCGGAAACCAAGCAAATAGAGGTTGGTACCATCGATGATTTAGCGCCCCGGGGAATTTGTGGATCCGGAATGATCGATCTGGCGGCCCAGTTATTTAAGGCGGGTATGATCGATCTGCGGGGCCGATTCCGGCCGGATGCATGCGGTCAAAAACTGCAAGTCTATGGGGATATGCCGTATTTTGAAGTCGTATCGGCCCAAGATTCCGGCACCGGCGGAGTACTCAGGATCTCTCAGGCTGATTTGGATAGTCTGATTCGATCCAAGGCAGCCATGTTCACGATCTTAGAAACCATTACGGAATCGGTCGGTATGACGCTGAACGAACTCGGGACTTTTTTTGTGGCGGGCACCTTTGGTGCCTATATCGATCCGAAATCCGCGGTGACCATTGGCATGCTTCCGGACTTGCCGGAAGGAACTTTCAGATCATTAGGCAATTCGTCGCTGGAAGGTGCGACCCGGGTGTTAACATCATATGAGAGTCTCAATCAGATCGAGCAAATCAAATCAAAAATCACCTACCTGGAATTGAACGTCAACCAACAATTCATGAATCGATTCAGTGCGGCTAAGTTTTTACCCCATACGGACCGGTCTAGGTTTCCGTCAATTAAGGTAAGGTGACGCCACGATCATTCATGAAATAACTGTGCAAAGGGAATGAAGAGATGATTGCAGCCTACAAAGGCGTCTCTCCCGAGATTCACCCCGAGGCCTTTATTGCCGCCACGGCCGTCATCATTGGTAAGGTAAAAATCAAAAAGGGGGCCAGTATATGGTATGGTACGGTTGTGCGGGGGGATATCGAGCCCATAATCATCGGAGAGAACACCAATATTCAAGACAACTGCACCGTTCATACTGAGGTGGGGTTTCCAACGGTGCTGGGCAACAACATCAGTGTGGGCCATAATGCGGTGGTGCATGGGTGCACCGTCGCCGATGACTGCCTGGTCGGAATCGGGGCCATCGTGTTGAATGGTGCGTCGGTGGAAAGGGGCTCGGTGGTCGCGGCCGGTTCGGTGGTCCGGGAAGGCCAGGAAATCGGTCCCTATCAGATGGTCGCCGGATTGCCGGCCGTACTGAAAAAACAATTGGATAAAGCCGCATCCAAACCGTTTCAGCAGCCGGCGAAAAACTACTTGGTTCATTCAGCCGGCCATCGTGACATTGAAATATTGAAAAAATAAAATCGGGCAGGACCCAGAGGTTTCACATGAAAGGGCAGGACATGAAAAAAGAAGTATATATCAAACTGTGGCAAAAGCTGAATGAGAATTTCATAACCGCACCCAAAGATGCAGACGGTAATCCTCAGCCGTCGTTTTTGGAATTTCTGGAGTTGGTTTACTCTGCCGAGGAAGCTGAACTTTTACATCACATGAAGCGTCCGGGCCAATTCATCACTAGCCAGGAGATTGCCGCGTGCGTTCAAAAACCCCTTGAATATGTCGAAAAAGTACTGGATGAGATCCACAAAAGAAATGGCCTGATCGGCATGGGCAATTACTATTCTCTGCCGCTCATGCCCCAGCTTCTAAATCTGCATCAGTTTTATCCCGAAGTACAATCAGACGATCTCAGGGCCGCAGAGCTCTACCAGGATTTTTTTATCAGGGATAAATTCTATAGGTATTATGAAGGTTCTCAAAAGGGAACACCTGTGTTTCGAACAATTCCTGTGAACAAGACGATAGAAGCTGGACAGAAAGTATTGTCCGCGGAAGAGGCCCATGACTTTATAATGAACCACGCCCCGGATGAGATGGCCCTGGTGCCCTGCCCCTGCCGCACCAGAACCGAGAAGATGGGTGTCCGCGAGTGCAAAGAAAACAATCCGGTCGCCAGCTGCATCATGATGGGGCCCACCGCCCTGCATTTTGAAATGCTGGGATTAGGAAGGAGAGTAACAAAAAAGCAAGCGGTGGATTATTTTGACGAGATGCAGAAACTCGGATTGGTGGGCGAGACCGACAATGCCATTGCCGGCAGTTCAATTATCTGTATGTGCTGTGGGTGCTGTTGCTCTCAACTACGGGGCCGAACCCGTTGGGACAACATGGCGGTGCCGCTGCCTTCGAACTTCATGCCCCAATCCGGTGAGGATTGTCTGGCTTGCGAAACCTGCGTGGACCGATGTTATTTCGGGGCTCTCAGGATAGACGCTGAATCAGAGCGAACCGTGGTGGATGTAGACAAGTGCATCGGCTGCGGCGTTTGCACGCTGACATGCCCCCAAGAAACTTTGAGGCTGGTCAGATACGAGCGCGCTGTTCCCTTCAATACTTCACGTGAACTAGTAAAAACGATAGCATTAGAAAATCGAGAATAGCTATGGAACCGTCTCAGGATGTTCTCCGGAAAGCGCTTCCATCTGGTTGGGTCAAATCTAGCTATGCATAATAACCAACAAACTCGCCGCAGCGTTCATTGAAAAAATCCATAGCCGCATCAACGCTGTCAAATATGATCCAGTCATGCCGGATGGTCTTGTCACCCTGTTTGCGGATCCTTTCAATTTCGGTATTGCCGAAGTATTCAAAATGGTCGTGATAATCAGTGTGTAGTTCATATTTTCTCATCCTGATGTCCTCCTTCAATTAATTGTTTGCGCATAGATTACAACAAGGGTTTGACAGATCCGGTCACACTACCATAAGAATAGAAGGAATTTTTTGTCATGCAATTGAGATGGGATTCTCAGGATACCGAATATAAAGCAGATAAGAGTTATGACTTCCCAAGTGGTAAAGCAGATCAAGATCGGCAAACACATGATCGGCATTGTGGGCCTTAAGAGCACCTTCGAAGAGATGGCCAAGAATAATGCCGATCAGATGGATGCCGCCCTCGCCCCAATGCTTGTGGAGCGCTTGGCACAGAAAAACTATATTCCCGAACATGTCAGGGAAGACTACGGCCGGGCATTTGTCCGCGAATTCAGAAAATTTCTTGGTCATGATGTTAAAGATGAAGATGTAGAAGGCCTGGTGATAAAAGTATTAGGTGCCGGTTGCGCCATCTGCGACAATCTTGAAAACACAATCATGGAAGCATTGACGACAATGGGACTGGCGGCAGACCTGGAACATGTCCGGGATGCGGAGCAAATTTCGCAATACCGGGTCAAGGGAACACCCGCCCTCGTGATCAATGGAAAAATAGTGTGTACGGGTAGAAGCCCGTCAAATAATGAAATCAGGAAATGGTTGGAACAGGCCGGTTACCATAAACCTTCCGGGGGAAAAATGGAAAAACAAGAATTTATCAAAAATATACCGTTTTCGGAGCCACAGCAGATGGCAGATCTGGTGCAATATGAAGAAGGCCGGGTTGTGAGCCGGACCTTTGCCCAGAACCCGTCACTCAGCCTGACGCTGTTCGCGTTCGATAAGGGTGAGGGTGTAAGTACGCATACGGCGCCTGGAGACGCGATGGTGCAGGTGATCGATGGAGAAGCCCTGGTAAACATTGACGGCAAGAATATGACAGTTGAAACGGGCCAGGTGGTGGTGATGCCGGCCAATGTTCCCCATGCGGTTACCGCGGTCAAGCAGTTTAAAATGATCCTGACCGTCGTTAAAAAGCCCGTGGCGATTCAATCCTAATGTCAATGGCGGGTGCGTTTCAAATATTAGGTGAATGCTTCGCTTTCAACATGCCAAAGGACCAAATCTGATTTTTGAGAAAGGTTGTAAAAAGGACGTAGATTCTATTTCACCTTGATAGCAACCAGGGTAACGTCGTCGTGGGGTTCCTCGGATTGGACAAACTCATCCAGTCGGGAATTGATCTGTTTAACGATTTGATCGGCAGACAGATGGGCGCTTTCCAGCAAAGCCGATTCCAACCGCGACTGGTCAAATAGATGTTGGTGTTCATTCATGGCTTCGGTAATGCCATCTGAATAGAGCAGCAGAACGTCACCGCTTTTTACCGGCAACTTTTTTTCCTCCGGATTGGTCGAAATCCCCAGGTCTTTATCAAGACCGAGACAGACGCCTTTGGTTTTCAACGGCTGGATGATCTTGGTGGCAGCATTATATAAAAGGGGCCAGTTGTGTCCGGCCCGTGCAATCGTAATCGATTTATCTCCGGATTCCAGATATGCGATCACGGCGGTGATAAAATCTCCCTCGCGCAGGCGCTTACTGATCAGGATATTTAAATTGCTGAGAATATCTGCGGGTGAGTTGCTGCGTTCGGATACAGATTCAAACATGCTTTGCAGATGGGCGGCATATAAGGCTGCGGGAATTCCCTTGCCGGCGACATCACCGACGATACTAAACATCTGATTGTCATTCCGTTTTACAAAATCAAAAAAGTCACCGCCGACAATTTTAGCCGGTTTTGATGAAAATCCAATGGACAACCAGGTCGTTTCGGGAATCTGCTCCGGTTGGAGGCTGACCTGGATCTCGCGTGCAATTTCCAACTCATCACGCGTGGTTAATTTATCGGCGAGCTCAAGCGCCAGCAGCAAATTGAAGACAATGAATGCACTTAAGATCCATAACTTATTCGTGACAATGACTCCGAGCACAAATACAAAAAAACTGAGAATGTAGAATAGCCGACGGGCCGGCGTCATCTGCATTAAAAAGCTTGTAAAGATGGCCCGGAA
The DNA here is from genome assembly GCA_964452555.1 of uncultured Desulfobacterales bacterium. Lineage (GTDB taxonomy): Bacteria > Desulfobacterota > Desulfobacteria > Desulfobacterales > B30-G6 > B30-G6. The sequence goes on along the minus strand of CAYVMI010000020.1, from coordinate 43,133 downwards.
AGCCCGTACAATGGACTTGAACGACTTGGCTTCAGCCGGACTGTCCTTGAGTGCCGTTTTATCCTTGTAGTAGCTTAAGGCCTCGAGGGCATCTTTTTGCAGCAGGCGTTCGATTTCGGAACGATTCAAACCGGATGTATACAGCTCAAATAGATCGCGATGTCTTTTGATTACATTTCTGTAATAGGATTTGATGCCTTTTATCCCCATATTTTTACCTAAGAACTAGAATCTAATATTTCACGAATTTTTTGAGAAAGATCGATAATGGTGAATGGTTTTTGGATAAAACCGTTGCAACCCCTGCTCATAATCTCTGTGGCCTGGCCGTTGAGGGAATAACCACTGGATAACATAACCGGTAGTGAGGGTCGGACTGCACGTATTGAATCGAATGTTTTACCCCCGTCCATCCCGGGCATAATCAGATCCAGAATAACCAGGTCTATGGAATTCTCATGGTTTGATATCGCTTCAAGGGCCTGCTGGCCGTCAAGGCAGGTCAGAACTTCATACCCCAAGGTTTCTAACATGGCACGTCCCACTTCAATGACCATGGATTCATCATCGACCATCAGAATCGTTTCCGTGCCTTTAGTCAGCTTTCCTTGAGCAATGTACTCTTTGTGAACCTTCTTGCTCGACAGCGGAAAATAGAGATTAAATGTCGTACCATGTCCAGATTCGCTATACACGTTTATAAAGCCGTTGTGACTTTTGACAATGCCATAGGTCGATGCCAGACCGAGCCCGGTACCGCGGCCTTTTGTCTTGGTGGTAAAAAAGGGATCGAACACTTGCCGTTTGGTGACTTCGTCCATTCCTATTCCGGTATCGGTCACAGATATCTTGCAATAAGGTCCAGGCTCAACACCGTGCGGTTGGCAAGAAACCTTATCCATTTGCGCAATAGATGTTTCCAAAAAAAGATCGCCACCATCCGGCATCGCCTGCCATGCATTGATAAACAAGTTTAACAATACCTGTTCAATTTGACCCTTGTCGGCTTCAATAATAAGTTCTTCCTGCGGGGATTTGGTATGGATTCTGATTTCTTTGTGGGTTCGGCCGAACATCTCCGCGTTTTTATCTGTAATTTCGATAATGTTAACAGGCCTAATTTCATACTTGCCGCCGTGGGCCACTCCCAGGAGTTGCTTGGTGAGATTTGTGGCGCTGTTTACATACTCTTCAATACCGTGGACGTGCTCATAGAGCGGATCATCAGATTTTATATGGACGCCCAATAATGAAGCTCGACCTTGTATGCCCATCAGGATGTTGTTAAAGTCATGGGCGATGCCACCGGCCAGAGTCCCCAGAGCTTCGAATTTTTGGGCTTGTTGAAACTGTCTTTCCAAGCGCTTGCGATCGCTGATATCCCGCGTAATGGCCTGAATTATTTTTTCGCCACTAATTTCTATAATTCGCGCGGACAACAGTCCAATTTTGGTATCTCCGTCCTTACTTAAAAATTTGGCCTCCATATTTTCTACATAGCCGTAATTTGAAAGATTACGGATAAGCTTTTTTCTGTCACCGGGATTAGCCCAGATATTCAATGAGATGGAGGTTTTTCCAATGATATCCTCGCGGGTATAGCCCATTACTTCTGTGAACCCATTGTTAATGTCGATATACATTCCATCTGAAAAGCGGGTAAGATTAATCGCATCCGGACTGGCAAGGAAGGCCAGGCGAAAACGTTCTTCGCTTTGGCGTAGGGCCTCCGTAGCAGATTTTAACTCACTGATATCCCGCGTAACACCTTCTACACCAAGTATCTTGCCGTCTTTATCCTTGAAAAAATGGGCATTGGTCGATGCCCACCATATCGATTTATCCTTGCGCTTCAACCGCGCTTCAAAGTTGGTGACATGTCCTTGTTCCCGGAGTTTAGTAAGAAAGCCCTGGCGTTCCTCTGGAACTAGGTAAACCTCCTCAGCCATCTGCATGCCGATGGCCTCTTCAACGGTAAAACCGGAGAGTTGATAAACGGAAGGGGATATATACGATATGCGCCCCTCAAGATCGGTACGATAGTGAAGATCCTGGGCATTATCTACCAACGCACGATAGCTTTCCAGGCTCTTCTCAAGATCCTTAATTTTCTGATTCAACTGATCATTATCTGGTTTTTCAATCATAAGCCATTCCAGCTTCCAACCTTGTACTTGCCTGATTGTGAATCTTTCTACCTAACTATCAAGCTTCTTGGCTAAATTGCGATTAAATTTAGCGGCATCGATGATGTATCGTTTGTGAGTACCTTTTGAAATGGTATCGACACCATCACCGGCAATAATCGAAAAAGACAGTTTGCGGCCCGCAACCTCCGTAAGTTCCGCTCTCACCGTGACAGCCAATCCAGGAGGCGTTGCCGCCAGATGGCTGAAGTTTACATGGATGCCCACTGTTTGTTCGCTGGGCCAGTCTATATGCGGATTAATCAGCTGTATACAGGTCCATTCGAATAAGCCCACCATGAAACCCGTAGCCAAAACATTGGGCATAATCTGAAATTCTTCCGATTCCGGATATAGATGGGGCACGGTTTTATTTTCAGGAACCGTAAACTCAAATTCATGGGTTAAGCCGGACTTTAAGGATGCTTTCATGTTGAATTCCTTCATTTGTTAAAACATTGATAGAAGACATTATTCCTGCCATTTAATGATTAGTCAAATTAATTATTGTTTGCATACACTTCCTGATAATCTGGTTGATCCAATAACAACCATTCTTTTTCAAGTCCGATTGAGCGGATTACAATCTAGCTCACAATTCCACTAAAGATTTTCCGGCAAGGGCCGATATTATATTACAAGGCCACATGGCCATGAATGAAATTCAATTATTTGTGGCCAGTCAAACATTATTATTCCCTAAACGAAATGGAGGGCATCATGAAAAAAGTTAAAGGTCTAGTGGTTATTTCTATGGTTCTTATTTTCGCAATGGTATGTGCGGGACCGGCTATGGCAGTGGAAAAGGCCACCAAAGATGAATGTGTCGCCAAAGTCACAGCGGCGGCCGAACTGGCCAAAAACTCGGGTTTGGATGCAGTCATTGCCGAAATCGGCAAAAAGGACGGCGCTTTTGTTTGGAAAGATTCCTATGTATTTGCCATTAACCCGGACACCGGCAAGGTGGTGGCCCACCCCATCAAACCCAAACTGGTGGGTAAAATGCTGACCGGTCTCAAAGACGTCAACGGCAAGATGTTTTTCATCGAGTTCATCTCCACCGGCAAGGAAAAAGGGCAAGGCTGGGTCGATTATATGTGGCCCAAGCCCGGTGAGAAAAAACCTTCTCCAAAGGAAACCTACGTTTACAAGGTTCCGGATCAGCCCATTCTCATTCTGGCCGGTATCTATAAATAAATCCACCCAAAAGCATATCTCAACTGAAATCTCAGGGAGTTTTCACATGGCTAAGATCAATTGGATTCGCGCCTCGGGAATCGGGTCAAAAATTATCTTATTGGCGCTTATCGGCATTGCATGCCTTGCAGTTATCGGCGGCGTAAATATCTGGATTAACTACCGGAATGCAAGCAATGCGAATGTTGGTGATATGGCCCGGCATGTGAGCGGCAGTGTTGCTGAGTTGATGCTCATAGAAGAAAAATTTATCGGCAGCGGCAATACCGATTTTTTAAAACTTTACGATGCCGGCATCAATGAACTGGTAGCTCAAATTGGAAAAATCAATCAGCATGGCACGCATGAGATTCAAGATATGGCTGAGGAAATATCGGCCTCGGAAAAAGCTCATCGTGAAATATTTAAGGCTATCAGTCAGAACAAAACCCTGATTGATTCTAATAAGGTGGAACTGAATCAGAAAATCCAGGCACTTCAAGGATACCTGGCAGATGCGGCCGGCACCATTGATGCGAAGGAAACCGAACTTGGTATGGAAGGTGACGTGCTGGATCCTACCATGGGTACATTGAGGAGCGAAATACGGCTCTATTTATCCTACTGGTACGTTAATCTGCTCAATATCCAGGAACTGCTGCTGTTTTCCGATTTCGAGCTCTACACCCAAAAGGATGGAGCCCTGCAGGATGAACTGAACCGCGGCCAGAAAAATCTGCAGGCTCTATTATCTGCGGTCAATCATGGAGAACTGTCTCGGCTCTGGAAGGCCGCCATTGCTCAGGTCCCACCCGTTAAGGAACTGCAGGCGTCCATGATCGACCTGTGGCAGACCAATAAAAAACTGGCCGGGCAACTCGAGGAAACCGCTCAAGGTGTTCTGCTGACGGCGAATGGGATCACTCGGGAAGTTCGTCGGGATATAGAGCGGAGTACATCCATCGGACAGAAAGTCGGTACGATAATCGGATGTGTCGGCTTATTGCTTTTGGTCGTTGTGAGCTACTTGATTTACCGATCCATCACCCGTTCCCTCAATCAGGCTATAGACGGACTGAGTGACGGCGCCGAAGAAGTCGCTTCGGCATCGGGTCAAATTTCTTCAGCCAGTCAATCCCTGGCCCAGGGGGCGTCCGAGCAGGCCGCGTCATTGGAGGAAACCTCGGCTTCATTGGAGGAGATGGCCTCCATGACTAAAACCAGCTCCGAAAATTCGAATCAGGCCGACAGTTTGATGAAGACCATCGATGGAATCGTGGGGAAAGCCGGAGAGGCCATGGACAAGCTGATCCACTCCATGGAGGAGATGTCCCGGGCCAGTGATGAAACCCAGAAAATTGTCAAAACCATTGATGAAATTGCGTTTCAGACCAACCTGCTGGCATTGAATGCCGCGGTGGAGGCCGCCCGTGCCGGTGAGGCCGGTGCCGGATTTGCGGTTGTGGCCGACGAAGTTCGCAACCTGGCCATGCGTGCGGCAGATGCGGCCAAAAATACGGCCGAGTTGATCGCCGAAACCGTTAAACGCTCTAAAAGTGGCAATGAAATTCTAACCGAAACCAATACGGCCTTTACCGAGGTGGCCAAGCATGCCACCGAGGTGGGTACGATTATCTCGGAGATATCGGCAGCATCCCAGGAACAGACCGAGGGCATATCTCAGATCAACAATGCCATTGGCCAGATGGATCAGATCACCCAACAGAATGCTGCCAATGCCGAGGAGTCCGCGTCCGCATCTCAGGAGATGAATGCCCAATCGCAGCGAATGCGCGACCTTGTGGATGGACTGGTCTTGCTCATCGGCGGGAAGCAAACGGGCGGATCCGATCGGCCGAAAGCGGATTTGAAGCCGGCTGTAAAAGAACAGCCAATGCCCGGATCGCCAAGTCAAGCCGAAGCGGCGAAAGTGATTCCATTTGAAGAAGAATTTGAAGATTTCTAGACGTCAGACTTAAATTCGGTCTTAAACAAGAGGCCCGGTTCTGTACGCGGCAGTACCGGGCCTTTTGGTGTCTTTATATGAATTCTTTATAATGGGTCCGGCCGCATTCCGGACAGTAAGAATGGCTGAACCGGGCTTCGGTGTGTTTGGAAATATAACTGGCTACATCATCCCAGTTTCCATCTGCATCACGGATTTTTTTACAGAAAGAGCATATGGGGACGATACCCCGTAAAACCTTTATCTCATCCAGGTAATCGGAAAGCTGCTTATTCTCTTCTCCCAGTTCCCGGTTGATATAAATCAGTGCCAGTTGGGACTGAACCACGTCGCGAAAATTCTTTACGAGACTTTCATAGGTTTTAGAATAAGCATTTTCCTTATTATCCAGAACACAAATTGTTCCAAATGGCGAACCATCCGGCAGCAAGATCGGGAAACCCAGATAAGAAATCATGCTCAATTTTATGTCGGGATTATTTTTCCACGTCTCGTCTTTGAGGGCATTGGCGATTAAAAGTTTTTGGTTGGAATTTATGACGGTTTCGCAATATAGTCCTGATCCGAGAAAATGCTCGCGATCGCCCGGGTGATAAGGATTGTTATCGCTCCGGCTTGATAGTAATACCTCAATGTCGGTATCCACCAAACGCATAATCAGGGCGGCCGGTATATCTATCAGCTCGGCCATGATATCGACGATGTTTTGCAATTTTTGCAATGTCGCCTGGGGAATATCGATTGGCGTCCCGGGTGTACGGCTGTCCATAATTTACCCCTTTGTATCGAACCTCAGTCCCATCATATCCAATATCACAATACCCATCTGCATTCCAATACCGAAGCTATCAAAATGGCAAAATTGCTTGCATGCTACTAATTAGCATGCTATTAAATGGCTCGCAAACTAAAAAGGAGTGAATATGAAAGTACGTGACTGTATTTTTTTTCAGTTAATTAAGGCCAGTCAGACCGGGGCGGTATACTGGACCGCCAAGGTCGAACATCTGGGGGTGACCGCTTCCCAGGCCATGGTTTTGAATTTTTTAGGGGAAGAAGATCGTATCTCATCTCGTCATTTGGGGCAAAAGCTGGGGATAACCAGTGCAACCATGACCGGGATACTGGATAGACTCGAAAAGATGACTTTGGTTGAACGGCGAACCCATCCTGATGATCGGCGGGCCATTTGGGTTTGCCTTACCGAATCCGGAAGTAAGATTGCATCCGAAATCAATGCGATCATGGTGTCCGCCAATAAATCGTTTTTAAACAAATTCAATTCACGACAAACTACGGAATTTCGAGATGCCCTCAAGCAAATCTGGAAGGAGACAGCATGATTTCAGCTGCGGAGTGTTATACCAAAAAGCAAATAGAGGTAAAAGGGCATAGAATGGCTTACGTGGATGAAGGGGCGGGGGATCCCATTGTCCTGCTGCATGGCAATCCGACTTCATCTTATTTGTGGCGCAACGTCATTCCGCACCTCACAGAATTGGGTCGCTGCATCGCCCCGGATCTGATCGGCATGGGTGATTCGCAAAAGCTTGGGAACAGCGGTCCGGATGCCTATACCTTTGGCGAGCACAGGTCATACCTGGATGCCTTTCTCGAGGCCCTCTCGGTCAACGCGAATATCGTATTTGTGGTCCACGACTGGGGCTCGGCGCTGGGTTTTGATTGGTCCAGCCGCCACCCGGAAAGTGTCAGCGGAATTGCATACATGGAAGCCATTGTCTGCCAGTATGATTGGCAGGATTGGCCCGATGACGCCCGTAAGATATTTCAGGGATTTCGCTCTCCGGCCGGTGAGAAACTAATCCTGGAGAGAAATTATTTTATTGAACTTGTGCTGCCGGGGGCGGTGATCCGGGAGTTGTCACCGGCGGAGATGGAAGTATATCGCCGGCCGTTTTTGAATCCCGGGGAGGACCGGCGGCCGACATTGACCTGGCCGCGCCAGATTCCCATCAACGGTGAGCCCAAGGAAGTGGCCCGGGTTGTCGACAACTACGGCAAATGGCTGGCCTCAACGCAAACACCCAAGCTGTTTATTAATGCCGATCCCGGTTCCATCCTGATCGGCAAGGCGCGTGAATTTTGCCGGTCATGGCCCAACCAAAAGGAAGTAACGGTTAAGGGCAGCCATTTCATTCAAGAAGATTCACCCGCTGAAATCGGTGGGGCAATTGCAGATTTTATTATGAACATCTAAACCTCACGTTGAGGTAAACTCGCGGAGCGCCTTATGAATACAGAAACAGTTTACAGCCGGTTTATAGATTGGATCGGTAAATCCTGGTGGGAATTGCCGGAGTCGGATTTCCTGCTTCCCATGATCAGGGCCAGTTATACCCCGGAGGAGGCGGCTTTTTTGACCGGTTTTCCATTCCAGAGCGTAAGCCTGGAGGATCTGGCTGAACAAAAAGACATGAGCCGTGAAGAACTTGAACCCCTGCTCCAGGAATTGGGGTGTAAAGGCATGATATATAAATCCCGGCGGGGTGATTCGGTGCGTTACCGCCTCAACGAGACCTTTTTTGCTTTGCTGCGGGCCAATTTCTGGTCGGGCCGCGTGGATGAACATACCCAAAGAACGGCGCCGACCATCAACAAGTACTTTCTGGACACCTGGTTTGAGCAATACAATCAGGTACACCATCGTGGTTTGCGCACCTTACCCATTGATAAAACCATCCGGGATGATCGCACGATTTTAGCGTATGAGGATGTGGTTAAGGTGGTGGACAGTTTTGAATACTACACCGTATCCACCTGTCCCTGTCGCCAGCGTCATAATCTGGATCCGGATATGAGAAGCTGCCAGCATTTCCTGGAAAGCTGCTTGCATTTTGATGAATTGGGACATTATATCGTAGCGCATGATATGGGCAGAGAAATCGATAAGCAAGAAACACTGGATATTTTAAAACAGGCCGCCGATGCAGGTCTGGTACATGCCGTATCGGCCTGGCAGCAGAAGCCCGATACCATCTGCAACTGCTGCAGCTGCTGCTGCCTGTTTCTGGAAAGTTACCACAAACTGGGGCATGCCAAAAGCCTGGACGCGTCCAATTACCTTGTGCAGGTCAATGCAGGCACTTGCAAGGCCTGCGGTTTGTGTCTCAGGCGGTGCCCCATGGATGCATTGCAGCTGGCCTATTCATCTCAGGCCGGAAACAGGTATTCCAAGGCGGTTACTGTTAGGACGGAATCCTGTATCGGCTGTGGTGTATGCGTTCATAAATGCCCGACCCAATCCCTGGCATTGGTGCGCAGCCAGGACCTCAAACCGCCGCCGGAGACGGTCCGGGATTATATGCGGCGGTATTTGAGGGATCGGGCGCAAGCGAAACAGTCAACAGCAGTAAGCAGTAAGGCGTAGGCAGTATGCAAAAAAAGGGTGGAGGGGTGTAGGTTTGGAGGGATTTAGGGTATCAAGGAACGTTTAACGAGTTGCAGGTTGCTGCTTCCAAGCATTTTGGTGAACCCAATAAACTCAATCAACCCAAAAAACTGAAACTCCGCTTCCGCCTAATTACCGATTAACATAAAAATGTGGAGTGAAATTATGTCTAAAGCCGAGCGTATGACCCAACTGGTTAAAGAATTCCTCTTCAATGCCGGTGCTATTGATGTGGGTATAGCTACCACAGAGACACTATCCGGTGGGCCGCCATCTACGGAGCTGACTTACATCATGCCCGCGGCCAAATCAGCAGTCTGCTTTGCGGTGCCCCTGAATCAAGATGGGATCGAGCGTTTTCTAAGCAAGCAGGATTGCCGGACCCATAATGTCGATAACCGGCGCACCAATTCCCTGGTCAGCGGCATGGCCTTCGAGCTGGCAACTTTTTTAACCATGCGCGGGCGCCCATCGAAGGCTGTCTGTTCAAACAGTCATTACCGTAACGAAGTGCCGGGCGGCTTATACAGCGAACTGCCGGACCTGAGCCATCGCTATTTGGCTGTTCGATCGGGCCTCGGGTATTTCGGTTTTTCCGGCAATCTGATTCGATCGGACGTTGGCGGGGCAATTATTCTCGGCTCCGTGGTTACAACAACCGAATTGGTCCCCACAGATCCCCTGGCTCCGGAAGATAACTATTGTGACAATTGTAAACTTTGCTTGCGGGCCTGCGCCTCCGGTCTCATGTCCGAAACCGAGGAAACAACAGTTACCATGGGCGGGGTGCCGTTCACCTATTCCCAAAGGCAGGCCTATGCGCGTTGTGAGTATGTGTGCGGTGGCTTTGCCGGTTTGCATCCTTCCGGAAAATGGTCCACCTGGTCACCGGCGAGATTTACCATCCCGGAAACCGATGCGGAATTTACACCGGCTCTAATTGAAGCTGTGGAACCCTACCGAAACCGGCCGCGGCTGGATTATGGTTTTTATCATCCCCTGGTGCCCGGCAGCAAAATCGAGTTTACCTGCGGACATTGCCAGCTTATTTGCCATCCGGATAAAGAGGTCCGCCGTAAACGGTATCAAATGATCACCCAGAATGGTGTGGTAATCCAATATCCGGACGGCAGTCTTGAAGCCGTGACACCGGAAAAGGCAATCGACCATCTTAGCAGCATGGATGCTGAAACCCGAGCTTTGTACGAATAAATTTTCCGGAGGAAAATTTATAATGGATTTCACTTTAAGAGAACTGGAAATTTTTAGCAGAGTCGTTGAACTGGAAAGTTTTTCCAAAGCGGCTGAAAAGGTTTTTCTGGTGCAGGCCTCGGTGAGTGAACGCATCGCCTCACTGGAAAAAAAAGTCGGGACGCGCCTGCTGGATCGTCTGGGTAGAAAGGTGGTCCCGACAGCGGCCGGTGAGCTTCTATACAAACATGCCATCCTGCTGCTGGAAGGAAAAGAAACTGCGCAACTTGAATTGGAGCGCTTTTTAGGCCTGGAGCAGGGCGACATCTCCATGGGCGGCAGCACCATACCGGGTGAATATATTCTTCCGGAAGTAATTGGCAGATTCAACCAGTCCTATCCACATATTGCCGTAAATCTGACCATCGGAGACAGCAGCGGCATCGAAAAGCAGATCATGTCCGGGAAGTTGGAAGTGGGTGTTATCGGATTTAAAAGTGCAGAGATGAATTTGCAGTGCCGGAAATTGTGGGAGGATGAGCTCGTGTTGGCGGTGCCACCTACCCACGCCTGGGCTGAGCGGACGCACGTCTCGCCCGATGAATTGCTGCAGCAAGCATTCATTCTGCGCGAAAAAGGCTCCGGCACCCTAAAAATCCTGGATGCCTATCTAAAGGCATACGGTACACGCGGTACAGAGGCGCTCCAGGTCAGGGCCAGGTTTGGATCGTCCACTGCTGTCAAAGAAGGTGTAAAATCGGGTCTGGGATTGTCGATCATCTCGGCCCGGGCCATTGATACAGACATACAAGCCGGGCTGCTCAAGGCACTGAAGATCAGGGACCTAAGCCTGTCACGCCATTTCTTTCTGATCCGTAACAAATTAAGGATCGCCTCGCCTGCCTGCCAGGCATTGCTGGACTTTCTGACATCGGAAAACCCCCGCTAATATCATTTTTGTATCGGAAATTCCTGTTTGACATATCGGAATATATGGGTGTACCTAAGCTCTCATGTCAGATCTGGGCTATAAATTGGTGAGATGGGCGCTTGGAAGTGTATTTATATATGCCGGCAGCACTAAAATATTGGATCCCCAAGGCTTTGCCGTTTTGATAGAGGCCTATGGCATTTTACCGGAGGTGGCGCTGATGCCTGCGGCTGTCATTCTGTCATGCCTGGAGGTCGTTGGCGGCATCGGAATTCTGCTCGACATCCGGGGCAGTCTGGCAGTAATTGCGGCCATGCTGGGCCTGTTTATCGCTATCCTGGGTTACGGCATCTGGATGGGTCTGGATGTTGACTGTGGCTGCTTTGGACCCGGAGATCCGGAGGCAGAGGCTTTCCACGGGCTCAGGCAGTCCCTTTACCGGGATTTGGCCATGCTGGTCGGGGTCGTGTACCTGTATACCTGGCGGTGCCGTCGACGCATCAAGCCGCGTACAATCCGCGTTTGTCTCAGCGCATATGAAAACAAATGGAGAAAGGAAGATGAACATGCTTTATAGATCTATGTATTTGGTGTGTCTGGTGATTCTGTTATTAGGACTTGCCAATCCGGCCATGGCCAAAAACAAGTTCGAAAAAGAGGTGGAAAAGGAGGCTGGTGCGGTTAAACTGGTGCGTGAGATTCAAAGGGGGCGTTACGAGGTCATTACCACCGATGAATTAAAAGCATGGTTCGATAGCGGCAAAGAAATGGTCATCGTGGATACCATGCCGTATGCCGCTAGTTATAAAAAAATGCATGTGCCCGGGGCGGTCCAGTTCTTGTTCCCCATTCCTGAAATGACCGAGTGGGACCCCCAGGAAACTAACGGCAAATCACCGGAAGCCTATAGGCAGTTGCTGGGCAATGACAAAAACAAGACCATTGTTATTTACTGCGGTTTTGTCAAATGCACCCGCAGTCATAACGGTGCGGCTTGGGCTGTCAAGCTGGGTTATAAAAATGTGTACCGCCATCCGGGCGGTATATTTGCCTGGAAAGGGGCTAAATATCCCATCGAAAAGGTAAAGTAGCTGTAATCATGAAAGCGGCCATCAAGGAAAAGGACCAACTGGTCTCTGAAATCTCAGGGCATGCCCGTTTCCTGTTTCAGTCCCGGCGGTACCTGTGCACCGAAGCGGTCCTGATTGCTGTGAACCAGGGCTTAAGCGGCAGCTTGACCAAGAATCAGGCTGTCGCCCTGGCAGCGCCTTTTGGGGGAGCTTTAGGCCAAAGTGGCTGTCTTTGCGGGGCCCTGAGTGGTGCTGTCATGGCCTGCGGCCTGTTGCTTGGCGGTGATCGCCCCCATCGTCGCCGCCGAAGCATGCGAGCGTGTGCCAGGGAACTGCATGATACTTTCAAGGCTGTCAACGGGGCTACCTGCTGTCGGATCCTTAGCCGCGAGGTAAAAAGTGATCGAAAGGCGCATTTTCAAAAGTGCCGGGAATTGACGGCGTACGGCGCCGGACTGGCAACGGATTTGGTTTTAAGGCAACGACCGGAATTTACAAAGGGCTCTGCAGGAAGACCACGACTCAAGAATCCTTATTTATTACGTGATATTGTGGGGGGGATAACCCGTTATTTCGGTTTGGGAAGGAATAGTCGGCAGCCGTGAGACCCAATTCCGATATTTTAGTACTAAACCCAAAAGAGGAGCTGAAATCATGCATGAAATCGATGCCCGCGGTTTGAACTGCCCGGCCCCTGTACTGCAGACAAAGGCAGCTTTGCACGAAGGCAAAATCAACGCGATTAACGTGATTGTCGACAACGCAGCCGCCCAACAAAATGTACAGCGATTTTTGGAATCAGAAGGATATGACGTAGAACTGGGAATGCTGGGAGATGATTACCGCATATCGGGGAAACGATCGATGGGTGATGCGTGTGGGCCAGAACCATACACGCAGGCGCATACCCGGGAAAAGCGAATCATGGTACTCTGTTCCACGGATCGGCTTGGCTATGGTGATGATGATTTAGGCCGGAAACTGATGGTCAACTTTATGCGCACACTTGGTGAGATGGGACCTGATCTGTGGCGCCTTATATTCGTTAACAATGGTGTCAAATTGACCATTGATGAGTCGCAAGTCCTTAAGGACCTCAAAGCCTACGAAGACAGCGGTCTTCAAATACTCGTATGCGGTACATGCCTCAATCATTTCAACTTGCTGGAAAGAAAGCAGGTGGGTGAAACCACAAATATGCTCGATATCGTGACAGCCATGCAGCTGGCTGATCAGGTCATCAATTTATAGTCAAAATTGCGGTTCTGCAGCTTTGCATGGAAGGGACTTAATCCAACTGTCAGAAATATATTCCGAAATAAAAACCTTATTGGAAGCGGTTCGGATTTCAAATTTAGAATACGCTTTTGGACACATTACCGACATACTCGCCGATTTCATGCAGGATTGGATCCAGGTCTTTCTCCTTGAATTCGAGTTGTTCGAGGGTGTTGGCCTTTATGGTTTCAGACTCATCCATGGGTTCGGTTCCGAGGCCGCATTTACGTGCCAGGAAATCTGCTAAATAAAGATAACAGGCAAGTTCATTATCGGGCGCACTTTCCGGGGCATGATGAAATTTGATGGCGCGGGCCTGTATTTCCGGTAGATTCCATTCTTCACAGATTAAGGCAGCGATGGCTGAATGGTCAAAACCAAAAAGAGTTTCTTCGGCTTTTCGTGATGAGGTATTATTTCGTTTTAGGTCATCGAATTCGGATTTGTTTTTCAGAATATGTTCATCAAGGATAAGCTTGCCGACATCATGTAACAGACCGGCTGTAAATGCGTCATTTTCCAAGGTTGGCTGGCGTTTGGCTGCAATTATTTTGGCGCCCATAGCTACCGCCAATGAATGGTTCCATAGGGTGCCGGCATCAAAGCCGTAACCTTTCATCGTATTTGCCAGCATCTTTGAAGCCCAGGCCGTATTGATAACCTGTTCCAAGGTTTTGTGTCCCAGAACAACCAATGCCTGGTGAATACTGGCAACCCGACCGCTTAATCCGTAATAGGCCGAGTTTGCAATCTTGAGCACTTTGGCCACGATAGCCTGATCAGTTTCGAGCACACTGCCAATTTCCTTAAAGGTTGCATTCGGTTTGGACATCACCTCGCGCGCTTTCTGAATTACTTCCGGCATAGGCTCCAGATCTTCGATCGCCTTGGTTATCTCGGCCATCAAATCTTCTGAAGCGTTTTGTTGAGAATCACCTGCGTGTTCAGATATTTTTTCCTCCTCCGGGCTCTCTGCAGACGGCAAATCAATGGTAACCATGCCCTTACATGCGGGGCAGCTAAAGGTCCGCTTCTTGAGTGCGGTTAAGCGTTCGTCCGGAAAGTTATATATTTTCCCGCAGGTTGGACATTCAACTCTCATGACGTTTCCTCGTTAATAATTGAAAGAATTAATATAGATAGTGTCTATGGGCTTATCTGTAAAACGATTGATAATGGATATGTATGCTTTTTTAATGGCATCGAAGTCTCTGGTGGAAATCAGCACGGCGAATTCTTCCTGTTCGATGGTGGTTATGAGGGCATTTTTTATCTGTGGTGCTTTTTTGGTCACCTCCGAATACTGCTTTCTGTCTTCACAAGGAACAGCAATTTCCAACCTGGCATGATAGTTCGTCCCCATATTGGTAACAAAATCGATGCGGGCATTTTTATAATTGGTCTTACTTTGTCTGAAATTGGCGCCTGATATTCGAATATCCCTTGACTCGTAGGTATACCACATCAAAACCATGCACATCATCAAGATGCCAAGACCCATGGTTATTAATATATTTTTTTTCAAATGCTTTTCCTTTTGATCACGGCTGCGTATATTCCGGGTAGGTTTAACAAGAAGCAATTAACGGAATAATCAGTCAAGTCTAGTCAAAAGCCACCGAATAAAAGCCGGTGCTCGTTGACGGTTTTATCACCGGCGGCCGTGATATATTGATCCACTAGGCGGGTGTTGGCCGGAAACTACGTATCATAAAATCAGTGCAAAAGTCGATCTAGCAGCCACGCAATCGCACATCGTGGATTACTTAGAATATCGGAAAATCAATGCTAAATCTTTAGCACTTTTTATCTGACATGCAATCCCGCTGCCGGCCTGACCGGGCGATTTTTGCCGGCATTAGATTGGCTATGACTAAAAGCCGTCGATGCCTCTGGTCACTTTGTCATAGTAATCCAGGCAGGTGCGAACATATTTTCGCTTTTCAGTGTAGGGCCCCGGGAAAAAGCTGCGCTTGAAACCATAGGTAATACAGTTTCTTAAGGTCTTTCCGCTTAAGGGGAAGTTTTTAATGGCCAGCAGAATTTCCTTGGTGACACTGGTTTTGCTAACCGTGCGATTGTCGGTGCAAAATACGGTGCAGATATTCTTCTGGATCATATTGGCAAAACTGTGATGTTTAATGTCCTTGATGGCAGGATTGGTTTGCAGATTGCTGGTGAGGCAAACTTCAATTGGAATGCGGCGATCGGCGATGAACTGGGCAAGGTTTTCAATATATTTTTGCTTGTCTTTTATGGTTTTATCCCGGATTTTAGAGGCGTCAAAAAGATAATAGCCATGACCGATCCGGTCGGCGTGCAGTTCCGTGATGGCTTGAAAAATCGACTCGGGCCCGTAGGCTTCACCCGCATGCACGGTTTTGGGTAAAAATCCTTCATGGACGTGTTGAAAAGCCTCCCAGTGATTGGCGGCCGGGTACCCCATTTCCGCGCCGGCCAAGTCAAAACCGGCTATGGGGATGCCAGTCTTATCCCGGATTTTCAAGGCGCCTTTAGCCAGTTCCAAAGAAGCCAGTCGACTAATCACCTCATCGTCCGAATAGGTAAACGAGTTGATAAAATTATCATAATATGAGGACCAATGCCCTAGATTCCGCATGGCACACACGACGATCCCATAATAAAAAGGCGGTTCGGCACCGCATTTAATTACGGTTCGGTTGTTGAATTCAGACTGTGCTTTTTGAAGACCGCGGTTTACCGCGTTGAAAACATCCTCCATATCCATACAGTCGTTAATATGGAGCTGGGGGGCAAAACGGACTTCCAGATAACGTACACCTTCTTGTTGATTGTCAATGGCGAGTTCATAGGCGATAGTTTCTAAATATTCCGGCTTTTGCATTACGGCACAAGAATAGCCGAATGTAGAGAGATATTCTTCAAGATTACGATATTGATCCTTAAAAAGCGTTTGATTCAATCCATCCACTGAATAGCTGGGCAACTTCAAATTTTCCGTTCGGGATATTTCTATGATGGTTTCAGGACGGATGGAACCATCCAAATGTACATGCAGATCATTTTTGGGTATTTTTAGAACGGTTGTTTCTAAATCCAGTTGGTCCAAGTCTAATTTGGCATTCATAATCAGTCCTTTGGCTGATGTTCGTTTTTCTATTTTAACGGTTGTAAACCGTAAAGTCTATCTGTTTTGGACAACGGCTTCCCGCGAAAATGCAGCCGCATCGCCGTTGTCATTCAAAGCTAAAATTTTGGGGTAATATCGGCGGTAAGCACTAAATAGCAGATCAAAAGGGATATCGCTGTAAGTGCCGTGGTCGGTTACATATTCCATATGGCGATTGCCTTGTTCATCGAATTCATGAAAAAGAGAATCTTGAGTTCCGTCAAATTCCAGGGGTTTTACCTTGAAATTCTGACATAATGACAAATTAAAAGCCGGCGTGGCTTTGATCCATTTATGGTTTAAAAAAATTTCGACATACCCGTGATACACAAACAAATCCGTATCCATTAGGGCGCTCAGCCTCCGGGTTGACAGATGATTGATTACATCGGCGAAACCCGGTCGGGACGGGATTCCCTGGGCGCGTAACACGGCAGTCAAAAGTACCGCTTTGGGGACGCAAAAACCGGCGCTCTTTTTCAATACATTACTGGCCCGGAGACTTTCTCGTTCAGCTTGCA
The DNA here is from genome assembly GCA_964452555.1 of uncultured Desulfobacterales bacterium. Lineage (GTDB taxonomy): Bacteria > Desulfobacterota > Desulfobacteria > Desulfobacterales > B30-G6 > B30-G6. The sequence goes on along the minus strand of CAYVMI010000020.1, from coordinate 26,254 downwards.
TGCTGTAGGGATCATAGCGGATGTCGTCTCGCACTGCATAGTATAGCGCCACCGCGCGATCCAGTTCAGACTGTTGGCCATAACATTTTTCCTCAGCATACGCCTTTATCGCCGGCGTATCGCTATCGATAAAATAGGTGGCGTCTAAATACTTTGTTAAGCCTGCATCGGTATTCATGATTAACTGTTTCCGCTCAAAATAAAATCGCAGAGCGATTTTATTTTTTAAATTGTTTGTTGTAGTCCATATAAAAATAATACTGCTGGGAAATATCGGCCAGCTCCTTAACCAGCTTCCTTTTTTCCTGTTCGGAGCGACACATTTTTATTTCCTCTTTGAGTTCCTCCATTTCCCGCTTGAGGCGCACTTCCTCCGGCAGGTAGCCGGCATTCCTGAGAACATGATAGGCCGTGCGCAAATGTTCCGGCACTTCCATATACTTGCCGATGTTTAGGGGTTTGCCTTTGCCGGGTAAATTGTCAAAGGCCCCGTCGGCCATGGCTTGTTGGATCTTGGCTTCAACCGGATCTTCAAGCTCCTGCATGCGTTCATCTGCCTCAGGTTCCAGGCTCTCTTCATAGCGTGCCTTGGCAGTTTCCCGAGTCTGAAAACGGTCAACATCATCAATTTTTGTAGGATTCTGTTTTTTAGCCATTCTGATCCCAACAAAGATATTCGCGATAAAATCGGGTGCGCTGATTTTATCATTTGAGTAGAAATAGATTAGTAAAGCGAGGATTCAGGTCCCGGGTAGAAACCTGGCCTAATTCTTGTTCCATTTCATTAAAGAGATCTTCCAGCAGTGAACCATTTGCATCCGTTATCTGACCCGCCGGGATACCAATTTGCGAAGCAAGCCACTTTAGAAAACTGCTTTTGATGGTCATGCGAATATGGCGGGGCTTTGTGTTTGTGCGCCAGAGGCTCTCGAAGAAGGTTTTGAAATCATCCAGGGGCAGGGGGGCCAGGACATTTTTATCCGGGTCCAGATCCATGGCCGCCCGAGCCCAATGAGTTAACAGCAGATTTTTATAGGTCAGTAAACCGGTGGACGGATACGGCTTCAATTCAAGCGCCAGCCTGGCTAATAACCTGTCCAGATTAATTATATCCGTGAGAGTCGTATGCGTGGATTCGATGTCTTCCATATTTTCAAATTCACGATAGAGTGTGCCTGATTGGTAATCATCAAAAAATAGCGGTCGTTTGATCAACAATCCCCCGATAACCCCCATGCCTTTCTGATCCCAGAAGCTCAAGGCAAGCCCCTGGCCCTGATACCAGCTTTGGCGATGCCAGCGTTCCGCGCGCCATTTCAGATCGAGAGCCTGGCCATACCCGATTCCAAAAAGATCAGACAGCAGATATCGCTGCAAGGCATGATCATGCTGGTCTGATATGGATTTAAGACCAATACCCAGGTAAGCGGCTGCCTTACGAACAGCGGCCTGCAAACCGACGCGTCCGGTGATGGCAGATTTGTCGGCCACCACCAGTTGATTGCACAGCCCGGCAAACTCTGTCTGTAATTGGATTAAAGCATGTTCGTCGTGGACGGATGCCAGGGCCCGGGCAAATACATTTTCAGAGGACAGCAAATGAGGGGCAAAAAAAGGTGCCGGTTCCAAGGGCTCTGTTTCATGCGTGTCGGAGACAAGCGATTTGGGGCGTTGGGTCAAGCTTGACGGGTTCACGGGCTGATAAATACCAACAGCTTCTTCAAAGGGGAGGAAACCTTTGGCTGCCAGACGCACATTGCGCATCCGATAGGCTTCTTCCTCAGTTTCGGCCGGTATGAGCGCTGCGGATTCAATCAATAGACTCTGGAAACGCTGGTGGTCGATGTCTGAGAGGCGTTGCAGTAGTTGAAGCAGGAATGCTTTGCGATCCTTGGTATATTGTTCCTTATGATCGGACTCGACTGCATCCGAATCTGCCGATGGTTCCAGGATTGGTTCCAAGATACGAAAATAAATCGTGTCATCAAACGTTACGAACTCATCACCGAATTCTGAAGGGCTCTGGTCATGCTCACGTATACGGATCTGGATATTTTGAAAAAGATAAAGTTCTGTAAAGATCGCTTTTTGATTGGAACACCAGGTTGCCAGTCTTTTGGGATCGGCCGCCAATAGCATATGCAACCATTTTGTGCTGGCGACGGGATCCAGACGATCTTTATGCCAGATTTCGGTGTCAAGTATGTATTCCCATTGTTGGTTGGATGCCAGTGAGAGAATCTGAAGCGCGTCCTGCGCACCAATATCATGTATCAAGAGATGCAAATCTTCGGATGGAATCGAATGTATGATTTCAAGCGCCTGCGGGTTTTCCAGCAAATGATTCAAGACATCCGCCGGATGAAGCGATAAAAGCTGTTCGCGCTCTTTTTTAAGATCCTTGAGTCGCTGGATTAATTTAGTTTTTTTGGAAGTCATGCTTTTAGTCAAATCCTAAATACAATTTCTCACCTGTAAAAAGTTATACCCCTCTACTAAATCCACCTTTTCGCGTTAATCCATATGCATCTGACAGCCCAACCGTCTTGAGCATACCAACCTCTTCCCCTTGGTCATTCCCTCGGAAGAGGGGCACGAAGTGAAGCTTTCGCGCTATCCGTCAAAGGCAATCAGTTTTTAGCTGAAAGCTACTCATGGATCCCCGATTTCTCGGGGATGACAACCGCAAACAGATTGCTGGGACCCGGTGCTTACTGCTTACTCTCTACTGCTTACGATTTAGGTTCCATCAATCCGGCTCTGCAATCGCTGGGTCCAGATAATCAGAAATAATACCGGTATACCGATAATTGCCGTACCGATGAAAAACCAGGCATAGCCCACATTATTTACCATGCTTCCGGAATAACCGGCCAGAATTTTTGGAAACAACGTCATTATCGAGCTAAACAGGGCGTATTGCATGGCTGTGAAAGATACACTGGTCAAGCTCGAAAGATAAGCAACAAATGCCGCTGCCGCAATACCGGCGCTTCCGTTGTCGGCCACGATGACCCATAAGAGCAAGAATTCACTGGGGGTTTGGCCGGCCACATAGGCAAATAAAAGGTTGGTGGCCGCCGCCAGAAATGCCCCCAGAAGGAGTATGCGGCCAACACCATAGCGCACAGACAAGATACCGCCTAAGAAGCCACCGCCGAGCGTGGCCCACAAGCCCCAGAATTTTGTATACGTGGCGATCTGGGTTTTGGTATAGCCGACATCCAAATAGAATAGGTTGGCAATTACCCCCATTAAAATATCTGAAATACGGTAGGTTCCCACCAATAAAAGGATGGCCAGGGCGGTTTTACCGTATCGTTGAAAAAAGTCGGCGATTGGATCAACGTAGGTCTCCCGGATATGGCCCAGGGGCACCAAATGTATTTTAACACAGGCCCAGGCAACCAGCCCCCCCAATAAGACGCTAAATCCCAGTCTGCCGGTTTCGGTCGTAAATCCGGCCAGTTGTTGGACCCAGCCCCAGTCGTTGACCAAAAAGGTCTTAGCCACTCGGGCCGGTGTCGCCGTCCAGAAAAATCCGAGCACAAAACAGCTGATAGCCATGATAAACACGATCAGAAAACGGAGATAATCGGCAAGGCCCTTAAAACTGCTGTCTTTTCGACTTTCAACTTCCGGTTCTTTAATGATCAGCGTTGTGCCCACACCCACGACCATCGCCAGGGCCATGACCCGATAGACGCGCGACCATACATTGGGATCATATCCCTGCGGGCCCCACCAGTCGGCCAGCCACAGAGAACCGGCCCCGGCCAGCAACATGCCGATTCGATAGCCGGCGATATACATGGAGGACAGCATAGACTGTAAATCGGCACCTGCCGATTCAATTCGATAGGCATCGATGACGATATCCTGGGTGGCGGACGAGAATCCCACCAGTATTGCGCCCACGGCTGTCATAACCAGTGCTTTTTGAGGATCAAAAAAAGATATCCATAACATGGCGGCAATAATGCAGAGCTGAGAAACCAATAACCAGCTCCGTCGCCGCCCCATAAGGGCCGACAATCCGGGGCAAGGCATTCGATCGATAATGGGAGCCCAGACAAATTTGAATGAATAACCGAGGGCCGCCCAACTGAAAAACGTCACGGTAGAACGATCAACGCCGGCCTCCCGTAACCAAACTGAGAGCGTGCTGAAAATGAGTAATATAGGCAAGCCCGCAGAAAAGCCCAGAAAGAGCATCGCAATGGCACGCGGGTGAATCAGCGCAGCGATGGCACGCGACCAACTGTTTACCCTTTTCGGGCTCAATCGGCCTCCCGGAGTTGATCAGGGGTTACCACATTGCCATAGCGGTTTTTAGTTTTTATCAAAGCCTCCCGCTGCTGTTTGAGAATGGTAAACAGACGTTCGGGTATATTACTTTCCTTTTCATAGGCCGCCTGCTGCAAATCGATTCTGGCCACGATGTTGTCGATATAGAGTGAGAACTGTCGATCGTAAAGATCCCGGCTATATACTTTATCGATTATGGATTTGAAAAGTGATTCAAGATCGTCGAAGAGCGGCAGATCGCCAATGGGTGTCTGAATGCAATCGACCTCCGAGTGCGCCTTCCTTTCCAACCAAGCCAGCCAGACTTTCACATCTCTTTTTTCTCCCAAGAGTTTTTTAGAGGACCCGCCCCGGGCTTCATGGGTTAAAAAATAATTCAGGCCGGCCATGACCGGACGTTTTTCAGGGGCTATTTTGGCATGATTGAAAAATTGAAATTGGGCATCCATATAATCACCCAAAGCACCCGGTATGAAAGGCGCATTGGCCCAGGGTGCGCGTTTGACGCCGGTGGCACCCACTTCCGTGGCCGTTGCCGCGGAAACTATGGTGGCGCCGATGACAACGCCCTCGTCGGCACTCCTAGCGGCCCATACCGGGGGCATGGTGTCGCTGTCGCGGCCACTGTATGTGATGATACGTGTTTCCACGCCGGCAGAGTCTTCGGCCAGATCGGAATAATTGGTCAGGGCTTTGGACGCAACGGTACAACGCGAATTGGGATGCGATATGGGTACAGGTTTGCCTTTATCATCGAGCTTGCCTTGAAACCAATCACCTTGGAAATTTTTTCCATTTTTAGGCGCCGCTTCTCCATTGCCGACCCAGTGCGGCATGCCACTATCGTCGATGAGGACGTTGGACCAGATCACCTCCGCACCTTCATGCCGTAATATCTGCATCAACATGGGGTCGCCTTCCCAATTGACGTCTTCCACAATTCCAAAGATACCACACTCCGGATTGACGGATCGAATGCTGCCGTCATCTGCAATCCACATTTGGGCGAGATCGTCGCCCACAAAATGGTTGCCCGCCATGGCAGTTGTGGTTTTGCCACATCCACTTGGGGCGGCGCCCGTGCACCAGGTCACGCGGCCGTTGGGACCGTTTATACCGGTGATAAACATGTGCTCCGACAACTCCAGTCCCTTATTTTCATAGACAGCCTTGTCAACCGCAAAGCGATGGTTTCCTTTTTTCAAAAGCAGGGTATTACCGGCATAAGTGCAATTGAAGCTGAATGTGGTTCTAAAGCTGCGATCCATAAACACGCGAGCGTTGGGCAAGTCTTCAGGGCGGTTCAAACCCTCGCTGTGAACATTAACAAAAAAATGGCCTGAGCGCTCGATCTCGCGGTCAAAGGCACGAAATGCATTACGATAAAGAATTTCAGCACTATGGGAGACATAAGCTGAGCTGGTAATTTCCAAGGCCGGATTGGAAACGGGGGAGCCGACGGGACCGCGGACATAAAATCCGATGATCATGGTTTGGCCCTTCATAATACCGCCCATTTTTTCGCGAACAACCTGCAGCGCTTCAGCCCGGTCCATGCGATTGGCCAACGAGCTGATTTGCTCATCGGGATTGGCAATATAATAGGTGCGGTCTATAATCCGGCCTTGTTCTTCCGGCAAATCATAATGAATGGTGTGTTGCGGCATCGGCAATGGAGCTTCTTCTCCTTTTTTCAAGGATAATTCCCGGATAAACTGCCTGTCTTCTTTGGACCCGGTATTAACAAAAACCTGGTCCGGACCGCACATGGCGACAGCGTTGGCGATTTTGATGCACACTTCCTGATTTTTGACCTTTTGGATACGTGTTAATTGTTGGGGTGACACCATTTTCCCCAAAAATTCAGTCGCGGCCGTGTAGGTATTAATACCGCCAAGTTCAACGATGATGTCGACACCCCTATTTTTTTGAAGCATAATTTTTCTCCTATGGCATATGAATCTCTACCCATTGCATCACTTTGTCAAACTCATCCCTGACCTGTTTCAACGCTTTGCCACGGTGGCTGACTTTACTTTTTTCTTGGCGCGTCAGTTCCGCAAAGGTCTTTTTTAAGGGAGCATAATAAAAAATCGGATCGTATCCAAATCCATTTACCCCTCTGGGCGCATCCAGGAGGACACCTTCGCAGCGGCCCTCGTAGGTCAGGGCCGGGCCATTCGGTACCGCAATGGAAAGTACGCATTCAAATGCGGCTTTCCGATTTGATATACCATCCATTTGCTGCAGCAATTTATGGCAGCGCTCCTCATCGGTGGCATTCGGTCCTGCAAACCTTGCCGAATAAACGCCGGGCGCGCCATCCAATGCGTCTACGACCAAACCCGAGTCATCCGCCAGCGCTGGATAACCCAGAACCCTGGCCGTGAAGCTGGCCTTCTTGTAAGCATTTGCATCAAAGCTTTCACCATCCTCTTCAACTTCCGGTATCGGGCCGAAATCGTTTAAACTTTTGATCGTAACCGGAAATCCGGCTAGCAGTTCCGTGATTTCAGCTGCTTTGCCTTGATTCCGGGTGGCAATAATAAGAATTTCAGGCTGGTTCATAATAGCGCTCTGTTGCTCCAATTTTCGAGGTTATTGTGGTTATTACCATTTGTTATAATCCTTAAGTGCTAAACAATATACGTTATCAGAATTCCAATTTTCAAACAAGGGTTAGAGGGTGCAAAAGTTACTCAATGACCCCTTGGTAGACGGGGTTGGTTTGCATATTCAGGGAATCATTTTAAGATCTACAAAACGACCATCTTGAAATAGAATCAATGCCCCGGATCCATCTCGATTGAAGGCGCAATTGACGACATGGGTCCTGCCTACCGTGGTCACGCCGCAGTCCTCATGAATATGACCACAAATCAATAAATCAGGTTGAAAGGTTTGAATTAACCTGCGCAATCCGCGGCTACCCGCGTGAAATCGCCCCATGACCTGATCCTGTGCACCCCGGGGCGGTGTATGCGTGACCAGTACGGTATGATGATTGATAAGCGCGTTTATCTTTCGAAGGTGCATATTTTCATTCAAGGCTATCCGGGAGTGAAATGGGAGCGGCCAGGTACCACCCAGGCCCACAAACGGGATCTTATGGAAAGTACGGCGCACGCCTTGCAAGGAATGGCAGTGAGCATAGTACCGGCATAGCCGATCAACATGTTTCAAATCGCTGTTGCCGCGTATCATCAGTACCGGAAGCGCTAAGGCGTTGAGGGTCCTAAGCGTCTCGCTGGCGCGGACAAAATTGGTTATATCCCCGGCCAGGACGAGGAGATCCGGCTTTAAAATGGATAGGTTGCTTTGCAGGCGTTGGAGACGCTCCCGCTTGCCGTGTAGATCGGCGGTGGCATATACCTTTATCATAAGCTTTTAGGCTGAAGTTGGATTTGACTAACTAAACTCAGTTGCGTATCATCGTGCAAAATCGGATCCAGGACAGGTTATCGAATCGAATTTCAAGGGTCAAGACCTGGTAATAATTCATCCCCGGGCTTCCCGGGCCCGGGTAGAGACAAAGGAGGTATTAATGAGCGCTACGATATCATATGGGCTTGAGAACAAGGTCTTTGTAGTCACCGGCGGCAGCCGGGGAATCGGATTGACTCTGGCCAAACATCTGCTGGCGAACGGCGCCAATGTAACCATTTGTGGTCGCAAGGAGGAAGGACTGGCGGCGGCTGTGACCAGTCTTGACGCTGGGGATCGCCTGATGGCGGTTGCCGCCCATGTTGCCAAGGTTGAAGATGTTGACAATCTCATGGACAGCACGCAGGAAAAGTTTGGTCGACTGGACGGCCTGATTAACAATGTGGGCATGAATATCGTTACTTCCTGCGTGGATGCCGATCCAGCTTTATGGCAAAAAATAATTGACAGCAACCTGAATGCAGCATTTTTGTGTGCCCGTAAAGCCGCCCAGATCATGCGCGCGCAGCAACAGGGTAAAATTGTAAACATTAGCTCTCTGGCCGCCAGCCGGTCGGCGCCCGCCATGGGGATTTACGGGATTGCCAAAGCGGGTATAGAGATGATGACGAAAGTACTATCTCAGGAATTGGCCATGTTCAACATACAGGTTAATGCGGTCGCACCCGGGATGGTACGAACCAAATTCAGTGAGCCTTTTTGGTCCAATGCAGAATTTCACCAATTGATTGTCAAGTCAATTCCCATGGGACGGATTGCCGAACCCGAGGATGTGGCCCACCCGGCTTTGTTCCTGTGTTCCCATGGTGCCGACTATATTACCGGGCAGGTGTTGGGGGTGGACGGGGGCGCCAGCGCGATATAAACCGCAGGGTTTGAGGTTCGAAGGGTTCAAGGGTAGAAGTAAAGCTTTAAGCCATAAGCATTCAGCTTTAAGCTGCCTGTGGCTCACACCTGACAGCTACCCTTTTAAGGTTTGATGGGGTGGCGGCATTGCGGGTGAGCTTTGATTCACCTAATAGCCTAAACTCCTAAAAGGCTAAAGAAATAGAAAAGGGCAATCCAGTTTTTGGATTGCCCTTTTGAATTTCATGGATGGACACTGTCTAGACCACAGTTACATTCGTAGCCGCCGGCCCCTTCGTACCTTGCTCGACGTCAAAGGAAACGCGGTCGCCTTCGTAGAGTGTTTTAAAACCGGTACCACTGATGCCGGTGTGATGAACAAACACGTCCGGGCCATCTTCCTGCTCGATAAAACCGTAGCCTTTTTTACTATTGAACCATTTTACTATTCCAGTCGTCATGGTGACATCCTCCTTCCAAAAAAATTCTCAAGGTTCCAAACCGCGGATTGTCACACAGACAATAGGAACGTCCTTCAGGTCGAAACCGGCCCGCCAATTAAGAAGGGGCCTTTACTGATTACCCGCCAGTGTAATCTATTTGCAAGAATTGTCAAGTAGTTCGTTAAATCGATACCACCCGGATCGTTATAAGGCTTTTACTCAACCCTGAAAAATGACTCATCGAATTCAGGCTTGTCCGCATAACGGGCCATAAACAATCCGGGCAGGTGCTCGATATTCGCAAACAAAGCCGGGTCGGCCTGGATGCCGGCTTTATGAAGGGCTGTGACGATATTTTCAGGTTTGGGCGGGCAGCCTTTAATGGCGATCATTTCCTGGATGTCAGGATTGTCCTTATGCAGTTGATACATGCATTTGCCTAGCAGTATCGTTTTTTTCATGCCTTTGGTGGGCGACATGATTTTGCCATTGAGTAATTCGATATCATCCCAGGGCTCACCTTCCCAGGCAAAGCGGATGGCGTTCAGTACCAGGCCGGTAACGCCCGAGCAATAGGTGCACAGGGTTGAGTCAAATTTACGGTAATAAATACCTTGGATCCCTTGTTTGGCCATGGGGGTCGGCAAACAGCAGTTTTCATCCTGCGTATATTCAAAATCGTGTCGATGCGGTGCAGCTAGGTCTTCAACATTTTCACCAATCATAGTGATATCGGACCAATCAATAGACCGCTGCTGGTTTTGAGCGGCCAGCTCTAAATGCGGAATCTGGCTGGTTTCATACCCTAGAATTTTTGCAGCTACCATATCGGCGGAAAGAATGTCCGCCGAAGCCACCAGCAGGTTCGTGCGGTGCATGTGTCCATCAAATGCGGGCCCGCGTTCCAGAGAGTAAATGCCGTCGACCAGGGTAAATATGGGCGGCATTTTATCGGCCAGGCGGGCCACGTGATAGTGGAGATCTTTAACCGGATCCGCATTGTGACAGCGTTTGCGCGACTTCATGTCGATGAGACCTTTTAAATTCTTAAGGCCCAGGCTCACTACTGTTTGGTTATGGGTTTTCATGGCGGGAATGTCCACCACAAAATCACTCTCCAATACGTCCACATTAAAGTCCAACTCAATATCGTCTCCCAGATCGACCGTTTTAAACGGTCGCTCCATCACATTGATGATATTGACATCGTATTTCTTTTTAAGTTGGTTGTAACCCAGGGTTTCGAAGGCATGTGCCGGTGTTTCCATATCCTTTTTATCCCGTGTGACCAGGCCTTCGCCAATGGTGATTTTTGATACACCGTAATCTTTCAGAATTCTGATCATGTCTTCGACGGCACGCGAGGTGGTGATGACTCCCCATTTGGGAAAGGGCACAAATCGAGTCCAGAAGACAATGTTCGGTTTGATAAACACATGGGCCTGGGGCGGCAGATGGGCCAGGCCATCACACAGGCTTACGGCTTTTTGGATGGATTCATAAGGCTTTTCATAACGAACGATGGCAACCGCGGATTTAGACATAGAATGCTCCTGATTTAGATTAGACGGTTTTGGCAGTGTACAGAATGCGACATACAATTTAACTTAACGTGGTTATCCGTAAATCCCAAGTTTATCGGATCCTGCTTAGATTAACACTTGGGCTTTCTAATCTGCGCATAAGATAATACATCTGCTAAGTCATTTTTTCAAATGTAGAATTAGAGAAAAGTATACTTTTTTCAGGCTATCTCAAAATGGTGAATTGTCGTTTCGGCCTGGGGCTGGACAGATAAAAAGCGGTGCATTCGTTTAAAATATGAACATGTTGGACCGTTTTGCCATGCCGCCAGAAGGAAATGGATTGTTATAGATAGCTTGTCGTTCTTATTTCAAAAGCCAGTAGCGCTCTCCAAAACAACCCTTAGGCATTCCGATGGTGAGACCATATGCGGTCAAGCCCTTTTTGATATTTGGACGAGAAAATGAAGGGCCGGCGAGCTGGGATGTGTAGGCTGAAATCACATCCAGTTTATGGTCGATCTGGGTACTGATATCCTCGACTACTGAAACCGGCGTATGGCTACCCCCCCAAACATCCCGGGGTTGAATGACGTAGCGGGCAACGGTGTCCAGACATTTCAACAGAACCGATAAACCGGGTCGCCAAAAATTACGATTGATTCCCAGAGACGGCAGGCTGGCCATAAACTGGGTCTGCATTTTAGCGGATACATGCTGACGAATCATTGTATGTCTGGTTGCCGGTGCTGTCACGGCCCGCCAGAAACCGGTTTTTTTAAGTCGGTAAATTAACAAAAAAGGGAAGAGCGCATAAGGAAGTTCTTCATAATAGCGTACGGCGTAAGAACGGGGTTGGAGGTATTGCAGTGTCAAACCGGCCTGAAAGACGATTTGGTGATCCATATGCTGACCCACACCCAAGGGCAGCACGAATTCTAGACACTGGGTTCGCCGGCAGATCCGCTTCAAACTCTTGACCACTTGGCGACATAGACGCTGGTTTGCAGCTGTATCAGGGTATGTAAGCCCATAACGCCGCCAAGCAGACTGAGAACGGAATAAAACTTCCGGCAATTCGAGCCATAGGAAATCTACCCCCAATCGTCGCATGGCCTCAATGTCTTCAAGGCGACGACGGTCATAGTCCAGCATGCCTTGGAGGGCAGGGTTGTTGAAGCCGGTGTTTTTGCTTGCGGGGCTGCTGAAAACCGTCACCACCAGAACGGTTTTTCCGGCTTGATTTTGATTTAAGATGCGACCGCCGCAAGATGCGGCCACATCATCAAAATGGGGGGATATGTAAACATAGTCATACCGGCGCCGGATAGCCTGACTGTTATCAAGTTGCATCGTTAACTCCTTCTATGAACTTCCGGCTTTGTCTAGGACGCGATGCTCTCATTGAGGCGTATATTAAAGAATCGGATCATTTGGCGTTTGCTAAATTACGCCATGCCGCGTAGCGACATACGGCGGCGATTGCCCGGGCGGCCCTGTGGGGACTCGGCATGACCGGAATGTTATTGGCTTTAAAAGACTTAATGGCCAATGCATCCTGGGCCTGAAACGTAAAACCGATGACGGGTTTTTTATGCGTCTGGGCCATGCGGCTGAAGCTGCCGGCTATTTCGTTCATTGCTGTGGCAGTTTCTTCAGGAAGCCGATCATCCGGGATCCCCATGCTTTTCAAGGTGCGGGCAAACATCTTTTGGGGCATCAGCAAATAGACCAGCAGCATGTCATAATGATCTGCGCTCAATAGGCAATCGGGAATACTGTTAAAGTAGGCCAAACGATCTTTGGAGAAGGTGATATCCACGGGATTGCCGACAGTGCCCGTGTGCGGCACTAAATCGGCCATCTGCTTTTTAAGGGCCTGTGGCAGGGGGGCCACCGTCAAACCTTCACGATCACAGGCATCGGCAGCCACGGCTCCGGGGCCACCGGAATGCGTCTGGATGATAATCCGATTCCCCCGGGGCCAGATTTCAGAGCCTAAAATAGCACCGATATCGAACAGCTCTTCAATGGAATGAGCCCGGATGATACCGGTTTGTCTAAACAGGCCTTCATAAAGACCGTCCGGTCCGGACAAGGCTCCCGTGTGCGATAGACTCGCTTGTCGGCCGGATTCCGATCCACCGACATAGTAGGCCACGATCGGCTTATAGGGTGTAATGGCCTTGGCAACCCGGATAAATGCTTCCGGTTCACGAATGGTTTCAACATAGATCGTTATGACCTTGGTGCGCGGACAGGCCGCCAAATATTGAAGTCCGTCAACTATATCGATGTCGGCTTCATTGCCGACGCTAATGGCCGTGCTGAAGCCAATTCCCATATGCGCCAGATATTCAAACATCTGGGTTATAAAACTTCCGCTTTGGGATACCATCCCCAGATATCCGGCATGTCCGACAAATGGTAGAAAGGTCGTATTCAGTTTGTGATGGGGGTTGGCAACGCCTAAACAATTGGGGCCTAAAAACCGCAGGTGGAATTGGCGGGCGGTTTGAATCAGCTGCTGCTGTAATTTGTGCCCGCCGGCCCCGCTTTCCTGAAAGCCACCGGAAACGATAATGACATTTTTGATTCCCTTTTGACCACACTGGATGAGCGTATCCACAACGATCCTGGTGGGCAGAACCAGAACCGCCAGATCCGGAATTTCAGGGAGATCGGCTACCTGGCGGTAAGCCTTCAAACCCAGCACACTTGATTCTTTGGGGTGAACCGGGTAGACCGGACCTTCAAAACCCAAATCCAATAAGGACGACAATTGACTGGTCCCCATGGAACCGAAGTTGTTGGATGCGCCCAGAAAGGCAATACTGCTGGGATTGATCATTTTATAAAGGGGGCTGGCTTTAATGCGATTGGGCATCCCGAAATCAGCAGGTGTATTGGATGGTCTTTGTGGCATTCGTTTTTGAAATCCTTGCACTCTTTTCAAGATAATTCAAATGGGCGATGGCTTCACCGGTGGCAAACCATTTTTGGGCAATGGGGAAATCGTGCCAGTTGGCACAGCGGATATCCCACGTCATTTCAGCAGCGACGTCGTAGGCATGTTTGGGGGGCTTAGATTCCAAGATGGAACAGACCTCGTCCAGGCGATGCCGGTGATGGTCTTTTAATTCCCGAATTCGCTGACGATGATCTTGAAACAATCGCCGATGCCCCGGTAGAACCCAATCAACATCCAAATTATATACTTTGTCCAGACTATTGAAATAGTTTTCGAGCGGGTTCTCATCTTCTGACCAGCATTGAATATTCGGCGTGATGTCCACCAGAAGATGGTCGCCTGCGATCAGTATCTTTTGGGCGGGTTCGTACAGACAGGTGTGCCCCAGGGTATGACCGGGTGTCCGGATACATTGAAATTCATAGGATCCGATTTGAATCAGGTCATTGTCGGCAAGTACTTCTAAATCCGGAACCCAATCTGATCCGAATTTGTGGCCCGGGTGAGCCGCCAAAGCCTTGCGCAGGTCATTTTCGGGAAATCCATTTGTACCGGCAAAGGCGATCATGGGTTCAAAGCCTTCCCAAGATTCGATCAATTCCTTTTCCGGGCGATTAAAAAAGAGCCGGCCCGATTCGTGCAGCAATCGGGTTACCAGTCCAAAATGGTCCGCATGCAGGTGGGTGATAAAGAAATCCGTTTGAGATAGATCGATATTCAGGGCCGCCAGGCCCTGCTGCATCGCCTCAAAACATTCAGGCCGATTGAGTCCGGTATCCACAATCAGATTGCGATCATCTGATTTGATGATGTAGCTGTTAAGGTATTTGAGGGGGCTTTCAGGCAGAGGTATCCGGCATCTGAACAGATTGGGTTTGATTTCTTCCATTAATTTTTCAGCCTTAACTAACCAGCCTCAAGCAGTAAGCTGTTGATGGCTTACTGCTTAAGGCTTGCATGGTTGCTTGAATTTTTCGATTTAGGATCCTGGGTTGGCTGAACGCCATACATCAGCATACAGCTGTAAGCTTTGATTTTACAAGCAGCTTAAGGCTTGTAGATTAAAGCTTGTACCCATAGCAGACTGTATAAACCCCGGACCCTACAAGGTAATTTTAATACTCTTCCAGGTCTTGGTACGCTTCCAGTCACGGCGTTGTTCTTGACCGCTGCGTCTTTCGCCTTTTCTTCTCTCCGGCATACCATCCTTTGGCACGCTATCCGGGCCTGAACGGCGTCGATCCTGCTCCCAGCGTCGATCTTGTGACTGTCGTTGGACCTTGACCACAATACCGCCCTCGGGTTCATTTTCCTTTAATATATCTATGATTCTACGTAGGTTTTTATCTGAATTGCCAATGGGTAATTTGCAGGAGCCGGCTCCTTTATGACCGCCGCCATCAAAATAGGAAAGCATCTGACCCACATTAACCTTACAATTTCGATTCAGAATACTATGCCCGACCTTTACGACAACGATTTCTTTGTTGGCATCTTCAAAGCCGATTTTGACACTTACCGTGGACTCGGGAAACATGGAATAAACCAGAAAACGATTACCATACGGCATGCTGTCCAGATCCCGGAAATCCGATATGGCGACCTGCTTTTCAAGTGTTGTATGCCGATCAAGCAGATTACGATAGTCCCTGTTTTCCTGAATAACCGTTTGGCTTCTTTTCTGCACCTCTTGATCTTCTAATATCGTTTCAATGTCATGATTTTTTAGAAGGGTCACAACCCGGTCCCAATAGGGCTCATCGGATAACACATGATCCTGGATCGTCATGGATAGAAGCACATACGGGTAGTTCTCCGGTGTCAAAATTTCATCTAAAGACAAATTGGCTGAATCAATTTTATCGGTTTCGGCTACCAGGGTCCGGTAATCTTTTTGGATGCGATCTCGATAATATTGATACACCAATCCGGCGGCAGATGGGGCAATTTCAAAAAGCCCTTTGACCGGATGTCGAATCTGGTTTGAAAAATGGTGGTCGAACCATAAGGCACAATTCGGATTATAGGGTAGGTTTGCTATGATATCGCCTGGTTGGATGTCAACAAGACCTCTCTGCATATCATTGGGAGAAGCCCAGAGGACCGGTAGCGGTGAATTTTCAGCTTCCTGAATTAAAACCACACAGACAATACCGTCGAAATCTGGCCGTGTTACGATGCGCATAGGAGTCCCTACTTGAAATTGAATTGATAGAGCAAAATAATCGATACCCACAGATCATATGTTTAGTTAAATATAAAGTCAATCCTTGAGACTTTGCAAATAGTCGATCCTCTGCCGGCAAGGTTATAGCGATTGTCATATTAATTATGACATGTCGTTCTGAAAAAAAATAAGCGCGCCGTTTAAATCATATCTGATTTAAAAACATCCTTTAGACAAGGGGTATAGTCAGAATGTCCGCAATCCTGTCAGGTCGTATATCTGCTTGACAAGCACTCTGCTTTGGCATAATTAACTTTAAAAAACACTTATTTCAATAAGTTATCCATGATTGTATGGGTTGGTATCTATAATTCTGATAGCATTTCCTGTGATGCTGCTATCCGATAAGGCTCTAGAAATAAAGATTATGACTTGTCAGCGACACGTACTTGCCGTTGGGAAGTTACACCTGTACTGAGAGACCGGAAAGGGGCCGCGCTGTATGAATCGAACGATTAAAATACTGGTAATTGCACTAATTGTCGCCATGGTTTTATTCATGGTATTTACCCAATTTCGCAAGTGGCATCGCAGCACACTCAATCAGGCTGTTACCAATGAGAAAGCTATATGTGAAAAAGAGATTCAGGCCTTGCAGGATGAACTGACGGCCATCCAGAATGAAGTGGCCAAACTGAAAGACACCGAAGAATATGAACAGCGACTGTCTGAGATATTTGGTGAGAAATCGGACTACCTTGCATTTGGGGATAGTATCAGCTGTAATGATCTTGCCCTGCAGGTGCGTACATTTCTGAATTATATGGATCGCCAGGAGTACATGGCTTCTTACAAGCAAAGGGGGGGCAGTCAACGCCTGATCAGTGATGTAACCCAGGTGCTGGAGACATCGCCGCCCATGTTATCCGGTGAGCTTGAGGATTTGGTTCGACTGATCCAGAATGTGACCCACTTCTACCGCTTTCTGGGCAAGGAGCGATTGAATATCGTCAAAAACTTGTTGAAAACTGAAACCGATATCATCGAGACTGTGATGGCCATTTTCTATGGCTACATGACTTCCGGCAATCGATGTCCGGATAAGATTATTCAGTTCCCCACAGAAGATACCCGTTACCGCTATGCAGCCTATTTTTTGAATACCCTGGCAGGCCGCAGCTATCTTTTGAGGCGCGATTCGAAAATAAGAGTGTTGGTCAGTTACTATGCTGTATTGACTATCGATAGGGCCAATGACGCCATGCTTAATTTTCAGGGAACCGATATCCGACCCTTTATCGATTATTCCTTCTACGAAATCGCCAACCAGAAAGGACTGATATACCGCGGGCAATACCTGGAGAAACTGGCCGAACTACGCAAAAAATATGCTCTAGAAAGCTGATCCCGGGGATATAGGGAAAGTAAAATATGATCGATCTGAGAAGTGATACCGTAACCCAGCCCACCTCAAAAATGCGAGCTGCCATGGCCCGGGCCGAGGTGGGCGACGATGTTTATGGCGACGACCCGACGGTCAATCGCCTGGAAAGCCTGGCGGCAGAGTTGCTGGGCAAAGAAGATGCCATCCTGGCGGCCTCGGGAACCCAGAGTAACCTGATGGCGGTTCTAAGCCACTGTGAACGCGGCGATGAGTATATTGTCGGGCAGCAGGCACACACCTACAAATATGAAGGGGGCGGAGCAGCCGTTTTCGGCAGTGTTCAGCCGCAACCGATCGAATTTGAAAGCAACGGTACACTCAATCTGGAAAAGGTCAAGCAGGTCATCAAGCCCGATGATATCCATTTCGCCAACACGCGTCTGCTCTGTTTGGAAAATACCCAGGGAGGCAAGGTTCTGCCCTTGGATTATTTGGAAGCCGCCCGAAACTTGGCCCTGGATCAGGGCCTCAGCAGTCACTTGGACGGTGCCCGCTTGTTTAATGCGGCGGTCAAGTTAGACACCGCGCCCGCGGAAATCAGCCGTCATTTTGACTCGGTCTCCATTTGCCTGTCCAAAGGCTTGGGCGCGCCGGTGGGCTCCGTGCTGTGCGGATCCAAACAATTGGTACAAAAGGCCCGCCGGTGGCGCAAGGTTTTGGGGGGCGGTATGCGGCAGGCCGGTATTCTGGCGGCTGCCGGGATTGTGGCCTTGACCGAACATGTTGACAGGCTGGCACAAGATCATACCAATGCCCGCGTTCTGGCGGAAGGCCTGGCCGCAATTAAGGACATTGAGCTTGATATGAATCAGGTTCAAACAAATATGGTATTCTTAACCGTGAAAACCGATAGCGTTAAAAACCTGGCAAGCCATTTGAAAGATGCAGGTGTATTGATAACTGCAGCAAATCCCATGCGACTCGTAACGCACATGGATGTTAGCACCGAGGATATTCATCACACGGTAACACAGTTTCAGTCATATTTCGCGTCTTAATCACTACAAGCTATCTCAAAGTGAAGATCTGGTCCTCTGGCATGGGATTTGACTTATAAAAAACGGAGCATCCATGTAAGGTATGAGCAATTTTTGTCGATTTGCTCTGCCGCCGGAAGGAATTATATATTTTGGGGATAGCTTGTAATCAGCAGATGGTTGTCATTCGAGGAGAGACCCATGTCTACTCAAATACATAAGCACCAATGGATTTACGTGGTGGTCCAAGATCCGGAAACCAATCCGCAGTATCTGGGCCAGCATGACGATGAAATTGACATATCCTTCATACCCATTTTTTTAGAAAAAGAAGATGCTTTAATGTGCATCAACCTTATGGCCCGGGATAAACAAAAAAAATACGAAGTCCAGGCCGTTATGTATGAAGAATTGATCGAGCATGCTGCCACCGGCGAATTCCACCTCTATGTGCTCAATAAAAACGGCGAGATAGTCGAAAAAATAGATCCCAAATAGGGGACGTCCCCTACCATTCAGTAGCGGTACCTGAGAATTTAATAATTAAAAAAGAGTTGACCTCACGACTTTTTTTTTCTATTCAAATTGTTAATAATTTTGTTATAAAAATGTTAACAATGTTTATTGCGGTGTTTGTTGAAAACATTATCCGTATATGCCGTGGTATCGACACCGCAAAAAAACCGAGCCATGTCAAATAAAAAAGCAAAAGCCGCCGACATCGTTCTTGAGCAGCTCGAGTTTGATATACTATCCGGAGTCTTCCGGCCCCGGGAGCGCCTGGTGGAATCCGACCTGCTTAAACGTTACCAGGCCACCCGTGGTACTATCCGCAAAATCTTAAAAGAGTTGGAATTCAAACAACTTGTCCGCCACTTCCCCAACCGTGGCGCCACCGTTGCTGAGCCCACCAGTAAAGAGATGGAGGACATCTACAAGACCCGGATTTTACTGGAGAGTTATGCCGTCGACAATCTGCCGACACCCTTGGATAAATCGGTGCTGGCCCAGATTGCGACCCAATGCAATGCCTTTGCCGACGCCGTGGCCCAAAAGGATTTCAGGCGGGTTGTGGCCGCCAACCGGCTGTTTCATCATACTATTTTTGAGCAGTGCGGCAACCTGCTGGTGCTGGAACTAATCGACCAGCTCAGAACCCGTTCTCACTTTTGGCAGCATTATATTGTCGGGCAGCCCGATCGGATAAATCGTACCATTAGCGAGCATCAAACCATGCTCAGTTACCTGGAACAAGGTGATATGGAAGCCCTGAAGCAGGTCAATCAAACCCACCTGACCTGGGGATTCAAAGATTATATGACCGATTTAAGGCCGGGTTGGGTGGACTAGTCCATTAGACCGGAAAACCAATATGGAATTTAGCTACTTAAAACAGCAAACCAAGGGCAGATCCAAGGTACCTATGGACGCTAACGGTATTGAGATCAAAAAAACCATCTGCTCCATCTGTAATCCCATGTCCCACTGCGGTATTGACGCCTACGTCCAAAACGGCGTGGTGGTCAAGGTGGAGGGAACTCAGGAAAATCCCCACAGTGCAGGCACACTCTGCTCCAAAGGAGCTGCCAATCGCCAATATATTTATCACCGGGACCGGGTGTTGAACCCCTTGCTGCGCACGGGTAAACGTGGTGAAGGCCGGTTCAGGGTCATCTCCTGGGATCAAGCCCTCGACATGGTGACTGAGCGTCTGAATGCCATTAAAGCCCAGGCGGGACCGGAAGCGGTGGCTTTTTATGCCGGATATCCCAAGTGGATGCGTCCCTTTTTAAAACGGCTGGCCCACAATTTTGGTTCACCCAACTACTGCACTGAATCGAGTTGCTGTTCAATGGCGGCATCCATGGCGGCGGCGTTGAACTATGGCAGTGGGGGTAGACCGGATGTACCCAATTGTAAGTGCCTCCTGGTATGGAGTTCCAATCCCTTTTATTCCAATACATCCGGTGTGCGCAAGCTGGTCAAGGCGCGGGAAAACGGGCTTAAGATTATCGATGTGGGGCCGCTGATCACCCCATTGACCAGCCATGCAGACATTCATCTCAGGATCCGTCCGGGCACCTCCGGGGCGCTGGCTTTGGGAATGGCACACGTCATTATCAGCGAAGGCCTCCACGATATCGGGTTTGTGGAAAACTGGACCCAGGGCTTCCACGAATACGCCGCGTATGCTCAAAAGTTTACACCGGAGGTCACCGAGAATATTACGGGCGTACCCGCTGAGCAAATAAAGGCGGCGGCGCGGCTGTACGCCACCAGTAAGCCGGCCGGAATGCTCAACGGCGCCAATGCAACCACCCATCATACCAATGGCGTCCAGAACCATCGGGCCATAACCGCCCTGATCGGATTGACCGGAAACTATGACGTCAAAGGCGGCAACTACGTCATGCCCAGTTCCTTTCTGTATGTGCCCAACGGCCTGAAGACGCGGCAGGCAGAATTTGAGCAATCGCGAGCCTGGGATAAGATGCCGCCGCGGGTCGGAGCGGATGCCTTCCCGGTCTGGTGCCGTATGATTCCCGAGGCTCAGGCCATACACATACCGCACCAAATAAAGAGCAAAAAACCTTACCCCCTGCGGGCTTTGATGGGCTTCGGAATGAACTACCGGATGTGGCCCGGTTCTGATTTTATGGCCCAGCAACTCAAAAAACTCGATTTCTTGGTTGTGGCCGATCTTTTCATGACCGACACAGCCAAACTGGCGGACCTGGTGCTACCGGTCTGTTCCAGTTTTGAACGCAGTGAGCTCAAATTTTACATGGAGCATTATGTTATTTGGACGCAGCCCGCGATTGCACCTTTGGGTGAATCCCGCCCGGACAGTGATATTATTTTTGATTTGGCGGCCCGATTGACACCGGAAGATGCGCTCATGCAACAAGGCTATGAGGCCAGCCTGGACTGGATTCTGAAACCCTCGGGACTAAGCATCGCTAAATTGAGTCAGTACCCGTCCGGTTATGCCGTCGAAGGCATCAAGATGCCGCCCTATAAAAAATACCTGCAAACAGGATTTGCTACGCCCTCGGGGAAAATGGAATTCAGCTCCAGTGTTTTAGCCGATGCGGGTATCGATCCATTACCCCGGTTTGCGGAACCGAAGCTAAGTCCGGTGTCCTCGCCCAAAAAAGCACGTAAATACCCGCTGATTTTGACCACGGGCGCGCGACTGCCCATGTTCGTGCATTCACGCACTTTTCGCCTGGAATGGACCCGCAGTCTGAGACCAGATCCCATGTTGGACATAAATCCGGAGGATGCTGAAAAACGCGGCATTCGTCAGGGAGACTGGCTGGATTTGAAAACCGAGCGCAATTCCATCCGCGTCCGGGCCAACCTGACACTCAGCGTACCAGCCGGGGTGGTCAATATGTTTCATGCCTATCCTGATGCCGACGTGAATCAATTGATTGCGCCGGACTACCTGGACCCCATCTCGGGCTTTCCAGGTTTCAAAGCCCTTTTATGCGAGGTGCAAAAATTATGAAGGCATCCGGCCTGACCCATAATAAAACAGCGATCGGTTTTGGATTTGATCCGGCTAGATGCAGCGGCTGTATGGCATGTGTGGTTGCATGTTTGGATGAAAATAATCTCAGTGGCGGCCATAGTTATAGAAGCGTCATACGCCAGGAGCAGATTGTTGACGGGGACGCTCAAATCAGATTCGTTTCCATGGCCTGTTTACACTGCGGGGAAGCACCATGCCTGACCGTTTGTCCCCGGAAGGCCATTTATAAAGATGAAGATTATGGCCTGATACGCGTAGATCCCCGCTATTGCATCGGGTGCCGCGCTTGTCTGTTGGTATGTCCGTTCGGCGCCCCTCAGTTTGCAGAAGGCGGCAGCATGCAAAAATGTCATCTGTGCGGCGAGCGTCTCCGGCATGGCCTGGAACCGGCCTGTGTGAGAGTTTGCCCCACCCGGGCTCTGGATTTTGGAACCCTGACGGAATTAAGCCGAAAGCAGGCACGTCACACCGGTATGCGGATTTTAAATTCCATTATCAAAGGGGCGGAGAGCACCTAGTTTCCCACATAGAGGGAGGTTTCCGTGAAGGAAGAACGACTGCAATGCGATATCTTGATCATCGGTGGCGGAGCCGCCGGGCTCAACGCAGCCTTAAGCGCTCGGGAGGCTGATCAGGATGTGGTGATTATGGACAAAGCCGTTATTGAACGCAGTGGTCATTTTGCCGGTGGCATTGATCATTTTGGGGCCTATCTAAATACCGGACCGGCATGGGATACCCGCGAGGCTTATCTCGATTTTACCGCCCGCAGTGCCCGGGGTGCCACGCATGTCGATGTGGTCGAGAAAGTATACTGCGACCAGCTCCAAACCGCCATCAAACGTTTTGATGCGGTGGGCTGCACCCTGCGTCAGCCGGACAACACGTTTTTCAGAACCCAATCCTACGGGCAGCCCGGCCCCTGGTGGATAAACTTTAACGGCAAGCAGCTCAAACCGCTGTTGGGCGGCGCGGTTCGCAAGGCCGGCTGTCGGGTATTGGATCGGGTGGTCACAGCCGATATCCTCATCAAGGACGGGCAAGCTTGTGGTGCTGCCGGGTTTCATATCCGCAACGGCACCTTTTATGTGGTTCAAGCCAAGACGGTCTTGATTGCCACCGGGGGGACCAACCGCCTATATCAAAATCCCACCGGATTGAGTTTCAACTGCTGGATGTGTCCGGCCAACACCGGAGACGGCGAAGCCATGGCCTATCGGGCCGGGGCCAGATTGGCCAACGTTGAATACTTGCGGATGACCATCATTCCACGCGGATTTAGCGCCGCCGGCTTGAACGCCCTGGTGGGAATGGGCGGTAATCTGGTTAACGGCATGGGGGAGGCTTTTATGAAACGCTATGACCCCCTCGGCATGAAAGGCCCCCGTTACAAACTGGTGGAAGGCGTATTGGGAGAAATTAAAGCCCATCGTGGACCGGTCTATATTGATTGTCGGCATTTGGACCCCACCGCCTTGGAACATCTGGTCACGACCTTAAGCTATGACAAGGATACGCTACCCGATTATTTTAAGCAGAAGGGTCTGGACCTTAGCCGCGACCTGATGGAGATCGCCACATCCGAGGGAATGCAAGGCGGCCCCAATGAAGTCTGCGGCAGTGGTGTCAAAATCGACGCCGAATGCGCCACCAACGTGCCCGGTCTTTACGCCGCCGGCAATTCAGCCGATCAGTGCCGCAGCTTGCATATGGCCACCACCAGCGGCATTCGGGCCGGTACCACCATGGCCGCATATGCCGCCAAAGCCGGCAACCAGGGTCTGCCGGTTTCCGAAACACAGGTGGACGCAATTCGGCAGCGCTTATACGGTCCCTTAAGCGACTCGCGTACCGTTGATTGGCGAGAATTTGAAGACGTCCTGCAGCGTATTTTGACCGAAGGTATGGGACCGGTACGCTCGGATTGGGGCATGAAAAAGGCCTGGCAGAACCTGGACCTGCTGGAGCAATGGCAAGATGAAGTCCGGGCGCAAACCTACCATGATTTGTGCCGCACCCAGGAGGTCTACAACATGTTGACCGTTGCTCGCTGCATGATCACGGCCGCTCGCTATCGCCAGGAAAGCCGCTTTGGTCAATGTCACAACCGACTGGATTATCCCCAAACAGACGATGAACAATGGTTAGGCCAGATCGCCGTGGATTGCGATGCCAGCGGCGTTCCCCAGGCACGCTTTTTACCCATCCAATACGAATAATAACATTCCGATTCGATGGAAGAGCCGCTCAAAGGCCGTTAAATTTTGGGAAAATAATTTTGACAACTCGTCTAAAGGATTTGTGGAAACGTAAAATTTAAACAAGGAGTGATATGAATGCCGCCAGTTTTTGATGACCATCTTTGTACCGGTTGCGGAACTTGCGAAGACACCTGCCCCTTGGATGTCATCTACATGGACGCAGAAGGCAACCGCAGCTTTGCCAAATATCCCGAGGAATGCTGGCATTGCGGTTCCTGCCGCCAAGAATGCCCGGCAGATGCCATCCAAATCCGGTTTCCTCTACGGGTGATGGTGGCGGCCGGCGTGGTGCCCTATTAACCGGTTGCCGTCCGTAACTATGGGATTAATTGTTCTGGATCGGACGGCTCCATTTCAATGCAAGGAGATGATTGCATGATCGTAGACGCCTATACCCATATTTTACCGGCCGGATACCAGGCCATGTTGGAAAAGAAGATCACGGATCGGGATATGTCACTAAACTCGGCCCGCTACGCCCAAACCATTCCGACCCTTGTGGATCTGGATGCCCGTTTTCGGGTTATGGACGCATTCGAGGACTATATCCAGGTTATATCAGTGGCATCTCCGCCGGTCCATTCCATAGCTTCACCGGCAGTTACCCGGGAACTGTGTCAAGCAGCCAATGATGAACTGGCAAATCTGGTTCTCAAATACCCCAACCGGTTCGCAGCCGGTATTGCCACGCTGCCCATGAATGATATGGATGCCGCACTGCAGGAAGCCGAGCGGGCCATCAAGGATCTACGCTTGCGGGCGGTGGAGCTTGGTTCTGATATCAATGGCCAACCATTGGATGCGCCCCAATTCATGCCGTTGTATGAACTGATGGCCGAGCTGGACCGGCCGATTTTTATACATCCATTGCGGGAGATGACCACTCCCGATTATGCCGGAGAAGAGATATCCCGCTATCGGGTGTGGACCAAACTGGGCTGGCCATATGCCACGGCCCTGGCTATGACTCGCCTGGTTTATGGCGGTGTTCTCGAAAAGTGGCCGAAGTTGAACATCGTCACCCACCACTGCGGCGGCCTGATTCCCTTCCTGGCCGGCCGCATCGATTGGAATGATGATTTCAATGAAATGTGTATGGGGCACCGGGATATCTTCCTGAAGGAAAAAGCCTTGAACTACTATCGCCGGTTTTATTACGATACGGCCGTCAACGGTCATACAGCCGCGTTGCAGTGCGGCAAGGCATTCGCCGGAATCGACCAGATGGTATTCGCAACGGACATGCCTTTTGACAATCAAAAAGGGCGACGCTTGATCCGGGATACCATTGCCTCCGTAGAGCAGATGGGACTCAGCGAAGAGGAAAAAACCAAGGTGTATCGGCAGAATGCCATCAACCTGCTGAAGCTGCCTTTGTGCGCCGTTTAACCGGTGTTAAAATTGGGTCTGGCAGACGG
The DNA here is from genome assembly GCA_964452555.1 of uncultured Desulfobacterales bacterium. GTDB lineage: Bacteria > Desulfobacterota > Desulfobacteria > Desulfobacterales > B30-G6 > B30-G6. The sequence goes on along the minus strand of CAYVMI010000020.1, from coordinate 914 downwards.
GCTCTTAATGGGAGGGATGCTCCTTCTCACGGTATCGGAGCGTTATTATGAAATGCACTGTTAAAAGAAAGAAGGCTTAAGGTGTCTATTTCATTCGTGGGGCAACATATGGCGGATATCCCCTTTTCAAGCATCCGCCGGATTTTCGAGCGCGCGGCTAAGTTGGGTTCCCAGGGAACGGAGGTTATCAATTTCGGCATCGGCAGGCCCGATTTTGACACACCGGCCCACATCAAATCTGCCGCCAAAAAAGCGTTGGACCAGGGTTTGGTCCATTATGCTCCCAACACGGGATTACCGGAACTCAGGACGGCTCTCGCTGATGCGATTGAAAAATATAAGCAGGTTCAATATGATCCCAATGCCGAAATTATGGTAACCGCCGGTGGTCAGGAAGCCATTTATTTAAGTCTGCGGGCTTTTCTCAATCCAGGCGATGAAATCCTGGTTCCGGATCCAGGCTATACCCAGTTTGCGTCGGCTATCCGGCTGGCGGGCGGCAAAGGGATTCCTGTACCCCTGGTAGCTGAAGATAATTTTATGCCGGATTTGGCTGTAGCGGCAAAATTAATCCGCCCGCAAACCCGGGGGATCATCATCAATTCACCCCACAATCCCACAGGGGCGGTGTTAAATCCGGATCAAGTGGACGCCATCGGAGATTTCGCCCATGACCACGGACTGGTCGTTTTTTCGGATGAAGCTTATGATCGTATCCTGTTTCCAGGGGTTGAATTCAAAAGTCCGGCAGCACTGCCCCATATGAAAAACCAGACCGTCATCTGGGGTTCGCTTTCCAAAACTTATGCCATGACCGGCTGGCGGATCGGTTATCTGGCGGCCCCCCGTGAAATGATCCAGGCGGCCGTCAAAATGCAGCAAAACGTATTGCTGTCGGCCTGTTCATTTGCACA
>CAYVMI010000019.1:0-97154 GCA_964452555.1 uncultured Desulfobacterales bacterium | reverse complement strand
ACTGACCCTTTTAGGGTCACCATTATGCCACCCTTTTTAGGGGTGGTTGTTAACTTGGTATTTACCTTAAAACTTATATTAATCCTATTGAATTACTATTAGGCGTAACGAAACCGAAGATGAAAAAGTCGCGCTACGGCTTTTTCGCAGAAAGGAAAAAATGAACGAGAACAAAATAAAAATCAGAGAATTTATCGTAGAAAATTTTTTGTTTGGTAATGACGACGGTCTCCAGGACGGGACTTCATTCCTTGAAGAGGGTATCATCGACTCCACCGGGGTGCTGGAGTTGGTCAATTACCTGGAAGATGAATTCGACATCACCATTGAAGATGAAGATCTCATTCCTGAAAATCTGGATTCCTTGAACAATATAGAAGGATATATTCAACGCAAATTGGGTGACTGACTTCAAGCGACAATATTTAGTATCGCATATTCACCCCCAATAGCATACCCCTCACGATAGAAGCGAAAATAACAGGATTGTAGGCATTATGATAATAGATCATATTGGTATCGTGGTGAAATCAATCGAGGCAGGTATAAGGCATTGGACCTCAGTTTTTGGGTACAATCAAATGACTGCTGTTACGAAGAATTCAAGACAAATGGTCAATGTCGTATTCATGCAAAAAAAAGATTCAATCCTTATTAAACTTGTTGAACCTGAGAATGAGCAATCACCGGTCTATCGATTCGCGCGGAGAGGCGGCGGCTTACATCATTTATGTTTTAAGTCTGATGATATGGCTGAAAAAATAATTTCTTTTAAACAAATGGGTTTACGTGAATTGGCAGCACCGCAACCCGGAGAGGCTTTTAACAACAAAAATATAGCCTTTTTATTCACCAAACAGGGCATTAACATCGAGTTGATCGACACGGATCAAAAAGCCAATATGATATGAAGCAACTCAAGCATACGCTGATCCATCATTTTTTAGAATATAGTGCTCAAGCATATCCAGACAAAATCGCGCTGATACACGAGAAGCAACGGACCACCTACGCAGAAATCAACAATAGGGCGGATATTTTAGCTCGGCGCCTGATCGGCAATAACGTTGAACCCGGTGATCGCATTATCATCATACTGGAAAATTCGGTTGACTATGTGGTCTCCTACTATGGCGTTCTTAAAGCCGGTGCCGTTGCCGTCCCCCTAAGTACAGACATCAAACCCAACGGCCTCAACATCCTCCTTGCTGAACTCGACCCCGCTGCCATAATCAGTAACAAGCGTTTTAACCGTCTTATCAAAGCCGCGGACCAAGAACTTTTAAAAAAAACCCTCAAGCTAAACCTTTCCATCGATCCGATATTGGCAAAAAACTCCGAGAATTGCGGCGACTTCCCGGGCAGGGGACGTGAATTGCAAAATAGAAATTTAAAGATAAAAGATTCCGATTTGGCATGCATTATCTTCACTTCCGGTAGCACGGGCAAACCAAAAGGAGTCATGCTTTCTCATGCCAACATCGTGGCTAACGTCGATTCCATCTGCCAGTACCTGGAACTGACTGAAAATGACATCCAGATGGTAGTGCTGCCGTTTTTCTATGTCATGGGTAAATCTTTACTCAACACCCATTTTGCCGTAGGTGGCACCGTAGTGATTAACAATAAGTTCGCTTTTCCGGCATCCGTGATCCAGCAGATGGCAGAAGAAAATGTGACCGGTTTTTCAGGCGTACCATCGACCTATGCTTACCTGCTGCATCGTTCACCATTGGCAAAATATCGTGCTAAGTTGCCAGCCCTGCGTTATTGTGCTCAAGCCGGGGGACATATGGCTAGACAGATCAAGGAGGAATTGCCAAAAGTGCTACCGGCACATACCAAAATGTTCATAATGTATGGGGCCACTGAAGCTGGTGCGCGCTTGACCTATCTGAATCCTGATCGTTATATCGAAAAGATGGATTCCATTGGCATGGCAATTCCCAATGTAAAAATGAAAGTGTTGGACAAGACCGGACAAACAGTCGGGCAAGGGGAGTCGGGTGAGCTAGTGGCAAACGGTGACAACATCTTTATGGGTTACTGGAAAGATAGGGAGGTTACAAAAAAAGCTTTAGATGAGAATGGTTATCACACTGGTGATACCGGTTACCAGGATGAGGAGGGCTATTTATATATCACCGGACGAAAGGACGATCTTGTGAAAGTGGGTGGGCACCGTATCAATCCTCAGGAAGTTGAGGATGCCCTGGTGGCCACCGATCTTGTAGTTGAGGCCGCTGTACTTGGCATTCCCGATAAACTTTTGGGAAACAAATTAATGGCACTGGCAGTATCAAGAAACGGTGATGTGAGCGCAAAGGCCATCAGGGCCGCATGCTATGATCGTTTGCCCAAAAACAAAATGCCCGAATCAATTACGTTGATCCGATCCTTGCCAAAACATCCCAGCGGCAAGGTGAATAAAGAAAAATGCAGAGAGATCATCGGCAATATATAATTAGACCAAGGTCTGCACAGACGCCACAGACAAGAATACTTACCATGTCAATAGACCAGGAAAGTATAAACTGAAATGCCAAGACTGGGCCTCCGGATATTGCAATTAAGCTTATGACCGCTTCGAAACAAACAACGCAGTCCATTTTAATCACCATCGATGTAGAGGATTGGTTCCAAGTCGAAAACTTCAAAACCTACATCCCTTTCTCAACCTGGGATTCGCGCGAACTCCGGGTCGAAAAAAACGTCCAAAAAATCCTTGATCTTTTCGATTCAATCTCCGCACGCGTTTCGAGTATTACGGCGAGCAAAATAAACAGAACCGGAAAGACACCCAAAGTCAGGGCAACCTTTTTTGTATTGGGGTGGATCGCTGAAAAGGTACCAAATCTGGTAAGGGAAATAGGCGCACGTGGGCACGAAGTCGCTTCTCACGGCTATAATCACCAACTGTCCGGCAGTATTAAACGCAGCGATTTAAAACAAGACCTTGTCAAAAGCAAAAAGCTGTTGGAAGATATAACCGGGTCACCAATTTACGGCTACAGAGCGCCAAGCTTTTCCATTGACAATGACGTTCTGAAAATCATTGAAGACTGCGGCTATCGATACGATTCCAGCTACAACTCTTTCGGTCTCCACGACCGCTACGGCAAGGTCAACCTTAATGGTCATCCCAAACGCGGTATTGCTTATAAACTATCCAACACGTTTTATGAACTTCCCATAAGCAACCTAATATTAACATCCAAGCTAATTCAGGGATCAAAAATTAAAATTAACAATCTGCAAATCCCGTTAGGCGGGGGGGGTTACTTTCGTTTGATACCGTTCTACTTCTTTAAATTAGGTGTGAAATCAATTCTGAAGAATGAGAGTACGTATGTATTCTATTTACATCCCTGGGAACTCGATCCCCACCAACCTCGCATTCGCCAGGCCAAGTTAAGCTATCGCTTTCGGCACTACAATAATCTTAACAGAACCGAGAACAAGCTGAAAAAAATGTTCAGGGAGTTTGAACATTGCCGCTTTGCTTCCTGTCAAGAATACATCGCATGACCCATCCAAAAGGGCAAGCAGGGTCAGCGCAAAAACAATTCCGCCAGGCGGTAAACGGTCCGGGTTGAGGTTGCGCAAAATGGCTCTCAAAGAAGCATTTTTATGGTTGAGATAAAATGAACAAAGGATTGAGGCCGTACCATTCCCCTAGTGACCAGGCACAATAGGTGGATATATGAAGATGGAAAACCTAATCCTGTCCCTATTTTTTGGATTTATTTTAATAGCAGTCATATGTTGCGATGGAGGACAAGTGGTAGAAAAAGTTAACTATAATAAGCTTGAAAGCATTTCCGCAACGGCATGGAAAGAGTTGTCCGAGAAAAAAATATACTTCGGCCACCAATCTGTAGGTGAAAATATTATCAATGGATTCAGTCAGATAACCAATGACAATCCCTTTATTAGACTAAGCCTAGTTGAAACATATAAAATTGATGATGTGCATAAAGGGAATTTAGCTCATTCCAAAGTAGGCCGGAATAAGAAGCCCCTTTCCAAGATATCCGAATTTGCCGAACATATAAATGGCGGCTTAGGTGATAAGGTGGATATTGCCTTTTTTAAATTTTGCTATATCGATATAAATGCTGAAACAGATGTTAAGGCTCTTTTTGAGACCTACCGGGAAAGCATGCAAACTTTAAGGATCAATTATAAAAGCACTCAATTTGTTCATGTAACCGTACCTCTCAAGGTCGTCCAAAAAGGTCCGCGTGCGTTTGTAAAACGACTGATTGGCCGGCCAATCGGAGGATACAAGGACAATATAAAAAGAAATCAGTTTAATGACATGCTCAGGGAAGAATATGTTCAAAATGAACCCATTTATGATTTAGCCAATATTGAATCCACCTATCCCGATGGCAACCGCATGATTTTTAAGGATAAGGGCAAACAATATTTTTCCTTGGTACCCGAATATTCTTACGATGGACGGCATCTTAACGAGCAGGGGGGGGAAAGGGCTGCCGAGCAGTTACTAATCTTGCTGGCTAATCTATAAAGGATTGGGCTCGCATAAAGGAAGAAGATATTAAGTCAATTTAATGCTAGTAAATCAATTTTTAGAAAATTCTGCAAATCATTCTCCGGATAAAATTGCATTGAAGTGTGACGGCCAGCAGTTCACCTACCAGGATCTAAACCTACGTGCGAATTGCTTTGCCAGCAGCCTTTTTGACATGGGTATTGAAGGCCAGGAAAGGATTGCGGTTTTCCTGGATAATTCGGTTGAAACGATCATATCAATTTTTGGCATACTTAAAGCCGGTGCCATATTCATGATTCTCAATCCATCCATGAAAGCGAGAAAACTGAAATATATTCTCGAAAACGCTGGTGCCAGAGTCCTCATAGCTAAGTTCAGCAAGTATAGAGACATCAAAAGTGAAATAAGTGATGTCAGCAGTCTAAGTGATATTATCTGGGTGGGAGAATATGAACAATCCGGAGATCCCCAAAAAATACCGATTTCACACAAATGGAGCGAATTTCAATGGGCCAATTTAGCGAAAAATAAAACGGTAGCGATGAAACCGGGTTCTCCAAAAGCTACCTCCCATCGCGATTTGGCAACAATTATATATACATCGGGATCAACTGGCAAACCCAAAGGTGTAATGTCTAGCCACGCCAATGTCTTTTCCGCCGCAAGTAGCATCATCAAATATCTTAAAAATGTTGAAGCAGATATTATTCTTAATGTACTTCCGCTGCATTTCGATTATGGTCTTTACCAAGTATTAATGACTTTTTTATATGGCGGAACGGTCGTGTTGGAAAAATCATTTGCCTATCCATATAAGATTGCAGAGATCCTCGGCCAAGAAAACATCTCGGGCTTCCCTATTGTTCCGACAATAGCCCGCATGATATCGCAGATTAAAAACTGGGGAGCATTTGATGTCAGTAGTGTTCGTTATATTACCAATACAGGAGATGTCCTGTCAGAATCACATATAAAAAAGCTACAAGAAATTTTTCATGGTGCGTCAATTTTTTCGATGTATGGTTTAACTGAGTGTAAACGGGTAAGTTATTTGCCACCTGAAGATATAAGCAAAAAACCGGGTTCTGTTGGAATTCCAATGCCAAATGTAGACGTCCGAATCATGAAGGAGAACGGAACAGAAGCAAAGCGTGATGAAGTCGGTGAACTGATTGTCAAAGGTCCAAATGTAATGCAAGGATATTGGAACGATAAAACAGCAACAGCCCAAACCTTCCGGAAAGACCCTCAAACCGGTGAGATCTGGCTATACTCAGGAGATTTATTCAAACGCGATGGGGATGGCTCGCTCTACTACATATCCAGAAAAGATGAAATCATTAAAATAAAAGATCACAGAGTTAATCCCATTGAAGTTTCCAATCTTATATGCGAATTGGATGAAATCGAGGAAGCCTTTGCTTTCGGACACCGCGATGTAGATGGCTGTCGTAAGATAACTGTCGTGGTAGCGCCTTTAATTGAAAACCGTTTTAACATTGAACGTATTATCAGGCACTGTCGCAAACATATTGAGCAATTTATGGTACCAGATCGAATCATTTTTCAAAAAAAACTTCCAAGATTATCAAATGGCAAAATAAATAAGGTAAAGCTGATTTCCGATGTTAGCGAAAATAAATAAGCAAAATGCCGTCAATAAAGTCTAACCTACCTTCTATTCGTCTCTCTTTGTCAAAAGAAATGGCAATTAATTATTTCCTTTATGCCACTTCAACCATAGTATTCGTCTTTTTGTTCTCAGAAATTCTGATTTCCATTGTAAAAGGCTGGTTTACCTTTAGCCGCTCCTACAGTTTTTTAATTTTTCTTATCAGCATGTATATGATTTGGATTAAAAAGGACTACCTGCAGAACCAAAGTATAAATCCTAATATTGTATTTGGTGCCCTCATCACTGTAATGGGCTGTATGATACTTGTGGTGGGAAAGGTCAGTAGCACGCTCGTTATTCAGGGCTTGTCACTCGTATTGACGCTCTTGGGTTTGATATTATTACTCCTCGGCAACCAGTTCTTAAAAATACTATTTATACCGGTTGGATATTTGGCTTTAATGTTTTCAGTCGTCGAGGAACTTCTAGGCAACGTCAGTATCTATTTCCAAAACACTACGGCCTTAATTGCCTCAAAATTATTAGGCCTTATCGGAATGCCGGTTGTACTGTACCAACGTTTTATAGAACTGCCTCACATCACACTTGAGGTTGCGAAGGTTTGCAACGGTGTTAATCACATTGTGGCGTTAATAGCCTTGGCGATACCTCTTGCTATCATAAGCAATCGTTCTATATGGTATAAATTCGCTTACATATTTTTAGCCGCTGCAATTGGGATATTTGCCAATGGTTTGCGCGTGGCATTAATTGGCATTTGGACGCTTTACAACACGGACATGGCATCAATTCACGGACCCTTTGAATTGTTCTATGTATCCTTTATTTTATTATTCGGGTTGTGTCTGATCGGGGCTACATGGCTTTTCACGAAAAATTCACCTGCCGAGGATGGTGAGTCAGAATCAGAACTAAAAACACCTCTGGAAACTGAGAGAAAGGCAAATAAATTTCAACTTCTTCCCGGCATAACATTATGTGCCATATTAGTTATCACAACCGGCTTACTGTATTTTGGAAGGGCAACGCCCGTTTATCTTAAAGCAGACCTCTCTTCCTTTCCCAAACGGGTCGGGCAATGGCATGGGCAGGACGTAAGCGATAGTGACTGGCCGTTCAAGAATCACAAAGCCAGTTCGAAATTGAAAAGAATTTATAAAAATGATAACTCAGCATATGATATCGGACTTTACATTAGCTACTTTTATTCACAAAGCCAGGGGAGTGAAATCATTAATGACCAGATCAACTGGTTGTATTACGAGGCTAAGGACACCCGTTTAAATGTAGGCTCAAATGATATAAACATCAAGATCGGACGACCACGGGGCTTAGCAGAACAAACCTATAAAGGGGACGAACGAACCTTCTATTTTTGGTATCAAATCGATGAAAAGATTTTCACTGGTCGCTATGCTACAAAAATTGCTACACTTTTAACCAGTATTTTCAAGCGCAAATCAAATGGGGCTATGATCGTCGTAACGATCAATGAAAACGGGATTTCAAATGCGGTGGCCAATGGTCAGGCCATAAATTTTATTCAAAACTTTTTTCCAATTATTCAAAATTATCTCAAAACCGTTTAGGTAGTCTAACAATGAAAGTTATCCAGATTAATGAATCCTACCATAGCAAGTGGAATGATTACATTGTAAGCCATCCGCATGCTACCTTCTATCACCGTTTGGAATGGAAGGACGTAATCGAAAAAAGTTTCGGCCATAAGACCCACTATCTAATCGCAATTGACGAAGGGGATATCGTTGGCATTCTTCCAATAGTTCATCTGAAAAGCCTAATGTTTGGTTCTATATTCTCTTCAATGCCGTATCTGAATTTCGGTGGAATATGCGCGAACAATGTTGAAGCGGAAGAATCTTTATTAGCTTATGCTGAGAAAATAGTAAAAAGAGATAACGGCTATTATTTAGAACTCAGGCATTTGCACAAAGCGAATATCGATCTTCCCTCCAAAACTCACAAGGTAAGCATGACACTGAATTTGGATCCGGATCCTGATGTGCTGTGGAACAATTTCAAGTCAAAGCATCGGACAAATATTCGCAGGTCATACAAAAACGAACTCAAGATTCAGAGAGGTGGAGCGGAGTTGCTGGATACCTTTTATGAAATCTTGTCCGTTGGCTGGAGAGATCTTGGGACCCCGATTTATCGCAAATCCTTTTTTAGAAATATAATCAATTCATTTGGCGACAGTGTCGAGATATTTTTAGTTTTTAATAGAAACCAAGCCATCGCTACCGCATTTAATGGCCTTTTCAAAGATACCGTTGAGGGTATGTGGACCTATTCCTTAAAAGAACATGCAAAGTTGCAAACTAATTATTATCTCTATTGGGAAATGATTAAAACAGCCTGTGAAGAAAACTATAACCTGTTTCACCTGGGTAGATCGACGAGCGAATCCGGCGCTATTTTCTTCAAGAAAAAATGGAATGCCGAACTAAAACAACTTTATTGGCAATATATCCTTAACCGAGAAAAGGAATTACCGGAATTGAATGTGGACAATCCTAAATACAAACGTGCAATCGACCTATGGAAACGCCTACCTGTTGGTTTGACCCGAGCAATTGGACCGTTCATCGCTAAAAATATCCCCTAGTATAAAATACGCTGGCAATGATATTGTAGCGGAAATAGCCTGAAATGATAAAATCCCTAAAAAGAGCTTTGCGCATATGCTTTGCATTTTCTTTGTATTACACTGGCCTCCTCAATCTTCTGGCCTGGTATAAGCTCAAGCAAAAAGTCGTGGTACTGATGTATCATCGGGTTCTACCCGCAGAAGAGATCCCTGATTGTCTTTCACATCGTGGAATCATAGTTAAAAACACAACTTTTAAAAAACAAATGGAGTTTATCGGCAAGAAATTCAACCCGATCTCGTTAGGTTCTCTGCATTCATTTCTAGAGAATAGGGAAAAAATTGGATCTAAAAATGTACTCGTCACCTTCGATGACGGATGGAAGGACAATTTTGATTATGCCTTTGAATCCCTGCGGGCGAACAACATTCCAGCAGTCATTTATCTGCCAACTGACTACATCGGTACACATAAACGGTTTTGGCAGGAAACCATAACTCACCTGTTACTAGAGATTGTAAACCTTTGCAAAGGCGACGACTCTTCAATAAAGAAAAGTATCTTATCGGAAAATATCGAGGGAATGAACGATATACTATCTTCAGATCCTTATCAATTGAAGGATAATATTGAAAATTTCGTAAGCCTGAAGAAGAAGCAAAGTAAAAAAAATCAGAAATTGATACTATCCAAGCTCAGAAAATATGCCAACCAAAATATGGACACCAGCCAAGATGAAAGAGATTTCATGAATTGGGAAGAAGTTCGCAAGCTGTCCATGGGTGGAATCGATTTCGGATCCCACGGTCAGAGTCATTCCATACTCACAAATATGATAAATAATAAACAAAAAATAACCTTAGAATTGAGCGAGTCAAAAAAGATCATAGAGCAAGAGATCAATAAAGAGATTATATCATTTGCCTATCCCAATGGACAATATTCAAAACAGGTGGTTAATGTTGTACATGACGTCGGTTACAAGCTGTCATTTAGTACCGAAAACGGTGTCATGTCTCTTGGCGACAATCCCTATACGCTGAAACGCATTAACATGCACGAAAACATGACAAACAGTATCCCCATGTTTTTAGCTCGCATCATTGGATTATGGTAACTTAGGATCCTGGAGATTGAATAAGATGAAAGTACTCGTGACTGACGGAAACAACCGAGCGGCTCTAGCAATTACTCGATCCTTGGGAAGAGCCGGATACGAGGTTATTGTCGGGGCCCAAAAATTACCCTGCCTCGCATCGGTCTCAAGATTCTGCGGGAAACGATTTCGTTACACGATTGATACATCAAAACCTGAAAAATTTATCGACAAATTAAAAACGGTTATTAAGACGGAAAAACCTAATGTGCTTCTGCCGGTAACGGAAATCACAACTTTGATGGTTATGTCGTATAAAGAAGAGCTCGAAACCAACTGTGCGATTCCATTTTCATCGTACAAAGCAGTAAATAAGGCGGCCAGTAAATATGAAATCGTAAAGCTTGCTCAGAAATTGGACATACCAACACCCAAGACACTGTTTATGAATAAGAAATCGGACCGCTCGATTGTAAAAACCTTTAAAAGTGAGGATTTTCCGATTGTTATTAAGCCGTCCCGGTCAAGAATAGCAAATGTCGACGGTTGGAGAGCTACGGGTGTTCAATATGCATACGATGCGAATGAATTGAACAGAATTATCGAGTCTATTCCCGACTACACCTATCCTTTATTGCTTCAAGAACGGATCAAAGGAAGCGGCGTGGGTGTATTTGTCTGTTACAATCACGGTAGAATGATTGCATCCTTCAGTCATCGTAGAATTCGAGAAAAACCGCCATCGGGCGGCGTAAGTGTTTTGAGAGAAAGTATCTCCGTTGAGCCGGAGTTAAAGACTTATTCTGAACTGCTGCTCAATGAACTTGGATGGCATGGTGTGGCCATGGTCGAATATAAACAAGATACTTTAAAAAACGATTACAAATTAATGGAAATCAACGGTCGCTTCTGGGGATCCTTGCAGCTAGCCATTGATTCCGGTGTGAATTTTCCATTGTTGGCCGCCAAAATAGGCGTCAATGCTGAAGTGACGCCGGTCACAGAGTATAAAACCGGCGTCAAAACGCGCTGGCTTATGGGAGATATGGATTCTGTGCTCACAAGGATTTTTACCAAAAATAAGAATCTCAATCTTCCCGAGGGGTTTCCCGGCAGATTAAAATACTTATGGTCCTTTCTCAAATTCTGGGGCAAGGGACTAAATTATGAAATACTGAAACTCGATGATATCAAGCCATGGATTTTAGAACTCATGTACTGGGTGCGGGGCAAATAGGGTTTCAAATGGAAATGTAGAAGGTTTACACGAACCGCCTGTCCGATTTGGCGATAATAATATTGTTCCCATTAGTTGACTCCTGTAGATATAAACTCACACAAATAATATTTGATCCTTTTATTCTAGATGCTTATGAAAATTATATTCTGGTTGTCATTCATTTCTATAGTGTATATTTACCTGGGCTACCCGCTGGTTTTATTTATCTTCAATATCATAAAAAGAAAGCAAACCGGGCCATGGCGATCTGATACAGTACCGGCGGTCTCGATGATCATTCCCATATATAATGAGGAAAAGATAATTGAAAAAAAACTTAAGAATATTTTCTCACTGAAATACCCTAAGGATAAGCTGGAAGTTATCATAGTGTCCGATGGCTCAACCGACAGAACCAATGAAATTGTGGAAAGATTTAAAGACGACCACATAGTCTTTATAGAAATAAAGCAAAGGCAAGGCAAAGCTAATGCCCTGAATACGGGTATCGAGGCCGCCAAGCACGATATCTTCGTATTCTCCGATTCATCCATTATGCTGGAAACGGAAGCTCTAATAAATATTGTAAGAGGCTTCCAATTCGCGCAAGTAGGCTGTATTTCCGGCGAAGACTATATTGCCGGCGGCGGTGGTGAAAGTATCTACGGCAAATATGAACTTATGTTGCGGAATCTTGAAAGTAAAGCCGTCTCAATTGTAGGCGCTAGTGGATGTTTCTATGCTCAAAGACGTGAAATCTGCCATCATTTTCCTGAGGGAATGGCACCGGATTTCGTATCGGTACTAAAAGCAGCTGAGAAAGGATATCGATCGATCACCGAACCCACAGCTCGGGGCGGAATGTTAAGTTTAGGAAAATCTAAACAGGAGTTCGATCGAAAAATACGAACGTTATTACGCGGCATGACAACCTTGATGGCGTTCAGACATCTGACAAACCCTTTTGAGCATGGACTTTTTGCAATCGAGCTGATTAGCCATAAAATTATGCGCTGGATTGCAGGGTTGTTTTTGATATCGCTTTTTATAAGCAATCTCTTCATCCCGTTATCTTTATTTTATACGACTTTTCTCTTTATGCAGATAGTATTCTACGGACTGGCAATATTTGGGCTGACTAGCAAAGCCGAACAAAAATCGAAAATATATATTCGCATACCGGTTTTCTTTTGTCTTGTGAATTTGTCGGCGCTGATAGCAATATGTAAATATGGGATAGGGATAAGACAAGAAATTTGGGAACCTTCAAAAAGATGAAACAATTTTATGGTGAAGAATGAATGAGAAACCATTTTTTTTTCCGAACAGTGCCTATAACCTGTTTGGAATCCTGCACGAGCCGGTAAATGAAGGAAAGGGCGAAGGATTCGTATTCTGCCACGCCTTTGCAGAAGAAAAGTTATGGAGCCATCGGGTTTTGGTAAATTTTGCCAGGGAACTTTCTCAACTGGGATATTGGGTTTTTAGATTCGATTATATGGGGCATGGAGACAGTGATGGAAAATTCCATGAGGCGACTGTTGAAACGAGGCTATCCGATATCAGGTGCGCTATTGCCTATCTAAAAGAACGCATGGGAAATGTTCAAGGCTTGAATGTTTTGGGTCTCAGATTCGGGGCAACTCTGGCGGCGGAAGTCGCAGAAGTCGAACCGGATATAAACAGACTCATACTATGGGATCCTATTATCGATGGCTCAAAGTATATGAAACAATTGCTGAGAATAAACCTTTCAACCCAAACTGCAGTATTTAAAAAAATCAAATATAACAGTGATGCCCTGATTGACAGAATGAAAAATGGCAAGACGGTCAACATCGAAGGATACGAAATTGCGTGGCCATTTTTTAAAACTGCCAATGCAATCAATCTTCTTAAACAGCAGAAAAACTATTCCGGAAAAGTCCTGTTGGTCCAAATTAGCAAAAGGGAATCTCCCATCAATAAAAATAATACCGAGTTGGCCCAATTATATCAACATTGTGAAGCCCTTCTAACCGTTGAAGATTTCTTCTGGAAAGAGATCCGATCATATTACGCTCGGGCAGAAAACTTGTATAAAATTTCGTTAGACTGGTTGAGGCAAGTATGAGTAAAATAGAACCGATAACATTTAAAAATAACAACGAGAAAACATTATTCGGTATGCTACATCTTCCCGATAATGCCGACCCTAAGTATGCCATCATAATATCGAGTCCGGGTATAAAAAGCCGTGTCGCTCCTCACAGACTTTATGTGAAAATGGCAAGCCTTTTCGCTGACATGGGATACAATGTCTTGCGATTCGATCCTGAAGGTTTAGGTGATTCGGAAGGTGAGATAATAGAGCAGGAAACAGCCGACGTTTATGGCTCGATTGAGGTAGGCCGTTTAATTGACGATACCATAACCGCAATGGACTGGATGGAAGGCAACGGGTATGCCGAAAAATTCATCCTAACCGGCTTATGCGGCGGTGCCATTACCGGACTACTGACAGGCGCAGTCGACCAAAGGATAACATCGATAATCGGTTTGGGTTTACCCGCCATACTGGCAAGTGCCAAGGTAGATAAGTTAAAATATATCACCGATGGCCAGTTGACCGGCATGCGTAAGAAATATTTCGAAAAAATTTTCAAATTAAAATCTTGGGCCAGATTGCTTACATTTAAAAGTGATTATCGATTATTGGCGAAAGCTGTGTTGCGACCCTTAATAAGTAAAATTAAAAAGCCAGATGTAAAGCCGACCACTGAATCGAATAAGAAACCACTGCAGTCAGTGGACACTAACCTGAACCCGTACTTTCCAAAAGCCATGGCTTCAATGGGATCAACGCGGAAGCTCCTTTTGATTTTCAGTGGCAGCGATCGCCTGTATCATGAATTTAGGGAAAAATATATGGTTCCTTATGAAATGGAATTTGCAGAAATAAAAGCAAATGTGCAGATTGAAATTATCCCCGATGCCAATCATATTTTATCATATATCGAATGGCAAGATACCATGAATGAAATCATTGATGCATGGATGCGTCGGTACTATATTCCGACCGGGAATAGCAAAGGAAAAGGCCGCAATGGTTAAAACGATCTTATATTGTGAAGGGAATACGGACCGGACAATTGGTGGATCGTATTACTGTTTATATGATTTAGTTAGAGACATTGATAAAAACAAGTATAAACCGATAGTAGTTTTTCGAACCGATAATAAATTGATACCGGATTTCAAAAAAAATGGAATTGAAACTCATATAATTAAAAAAAATCGGGCATTGAGCCTGCGCGAACTGGCTGACCGGTATTCATTAAAATTGGAACGGACAATTCGACTATTGCTGCCATTGCAAAAAGCCTACAACTTTCTTTTTCGGTTCCTCATACCCGCTTTTAAAGTTTTCATCTATATAAAAAAATGGGATGTGGATCTGGTCCATCTGAATAATGCGATCGTACGCAATTTTGATTTCATGCTTGCAGCTAGATTGGCGGGTGTAAGATGCATAACGCATGAAAGAGGAATCAACGATTTTTATCCTAAAACTTCCAGGATATTTGCAAAACGGCTTGATGCCATAATTTCGATATCGAAGGCTGTTAAAAATAATTTAATCAAACATAAAATTGACAATGCAAACATTCTCATAATCCGCGACTGTATCGATCAAACCAGGATCAAAATTTCAAAAACCGATGAAGAAGTCCGGCAGCATTTGAAAATCGAACCAACCTCGCCAGTCATTGGCGTCGTTGGTAACATTAAGAGATGGAAAGGTCAGGAAACTGTCATACGGGCCACATATCTGATAAAAAAGCGTTATCCTGATATCAAGTGTCTTGTGGTGGGAGCCGTGTCGCATATTAATTACGGTAACAAACTACAAAAAATTTGTGATGAAAAAGACCTTAATGAAAATATTATATTTACCGGCTATCAGAAGAATGTTCCAAACTTCATGAATGCAATGAGTATCGTTATTCATTCTTCTATATTACCGGAGCCTTTTGGAATTGTAAACCTGGAGGCCATGGCACTCAAGAAACCGGTGGTCTCGACCAATATCGGTGCACCGCTTGAGGTCGTTGTGGACGGGAAAACCGGCATTTTAGTTACACCTGGCGAGCCCGATGCTTTGGCTGCTGCAGTCTTAGGACTGCTTGCCGAACCGAAAACCATGAAAAAAATGGGTGAGGCCGGATACGAAAGGCTTTGCAATGAATTTACACTGAGTCAGAATACCGGTAAAACACAGGAACTATACCAACGATTATTAGCATAACGCCCTGTCCTATACTTTCGGGATAGGTATTGTTTAAATAAAAACGAAAAGCGATGAAAGCATAGATAAATAAATTGATAGGCTCGGATAAGCTAAAAAAAATCGTTCATTTCATAAGCAGTACTGATGGCAGCCTCAAAAAGAAGGTAATCCGATCGGGGATTTGGGTTGGAATATCAAGGGTGGGTATAAACCTGCTGTCATTTGTGCGTACCATAATTCTGGCCCGCTTACTGAACCCGGATGATTTTGGGCTTATGGGCATATGCTTGATTGTGCATCGCGGGATCGAGATTTTCACCCAGACCGGCTTCGCGGCAGCCCTAATCCATCGTAAAAGCAATTTTGACGAAGCAAAAGATACCGCGTTCACACTTGTAGTAATACGAGGTATTATACTTGCAGCAGTCGTTTTTGGAATTGCGCCTTTCGTAGCCAACTATTATGAGGAAAATATTCTTGTAAGGCTCTTAAGGGTATTTGCTCTGGTTTTTATCATTAATGGATTCGGCAATATAAATATCATCGCCCTGCATAAAGAATTAAACTTCAAATTAGTGACATTCAACGTCCAGGCAAGACGTATTTCCGAGCTCTTAATCACGGTGACCCTGGCATATTATCTAAGAAGCGTATGGGCTTTAGTCCTTGGAAACGTCATATCCGCCTTTGCAAGTATCATCATTTCATACAGAATTATTCCCGGCAGAATTAAATTTGTTTTCAATAAAAAAATTGCAGGCGAACTTTTCGGATATGGGAAATTTATTACCGGTTTGGCTATCGTTGTATTTGTTTCATCGGAAATTGCGAATGCCGTAATCGGAAAACTGCTGGGAATGGAAGAACTCGGGTATTATGTGTTTGCATTCACATTGGCCAGTTTGCCGACCACCCATATTTCAAAAATAATTTCCAGGGTTATGTTTCCAGCTTATAGCAAGCTTCAAGATGACCGGGAGGCCCTTAAAAAAACGTACTTAAATGTATTGAAGATAGTTGGTATTCTCGCCATTCCGGCTTCCTTGGGTATTGCCGTATTAGCGCCGGAAATTGTGCGTGTTGTTTACGGGGAAAGATGGCTTCCGGTTGCCGGTCCATTGCCGATCTTATGTATATATGGATGTCTCATGGCGATCGAATCGATGAATGGATATGTGTTCAATGCAATCGGCAAACCGAATATCACTTTTTATATTCCCACAGGAAGACTGCCCCTGACGCTCATCATCATTTATCCTTTTATCATACATTATGGCATCAACGGCGCTGCCATGGCCGTAACAATTCCGT
Source organism: uncultured Desulfobacterales bacterium (assembly GCA_964452555.1). Lineage (GTDB taxonomy): Bacteria > Desulfobacterota > Desulfobacteria > Desulfobacterales > B30-G6 > B30-G6. The sequence continues at coordinate 80,491 of CAYVMI010000019.1, read as the reverse complement.
TGGCAATACAGTTTTTTGTGTCCATGTTTATTTTTTCTCGCGTTATTGAATTAAGGTTGGCAAACATTGCCAGGAACATTATGCCAACTATCGCCTACAGCTGTATCATGGCAGCAATTGTGTACTGCTGTAAATATTACTTTTTAACAAGCGAAAACCTTTTGAATCTGGTTTTACTAATAATTATCGGTGTTCTGTCGTATTCAGTCTTTATGTTTAAGGAGATAGCTTACATTTTAAAAAGACAATTACTGCCCGAATTAAAATAATACTCGATGAAATCTATAGATCGCATTCGCAATATGAAAACCCCCATTAATGTTCTTCATTTGATCGATCATTATAAGATCGGTGGACCTGGCAAGACGATAATAAATTCCGCACGCTATATCGATAACAGTAATTTTAAAATACATGTGGCCTCGTTTACAGCTAATGAAAACGACGAAAGCGAATTCGCGCGAGCCGTTGTTTCGAATCAGATTCCATACCTGAAATTAGTTGATAGAAAGGGTTTTCAATTAGAATGGATCTCAAGAATTAATGCATACATGCAGCAAAATGATATAAAAATACTCCACACGCATGTTTATAAAAGCGATATTTTGGGTCTGCTGGTTCGGCTTGTAAATAAAAAAATAATATTGATAACTACTCATCATGGATGGATTGCCAATAGCTCCCGACAGAAAATAATCGTAAGGGGTGCTGCATTTCTTAGTCGATTCTTTGATGGCGTGATCTCAGTATCAAAGGAACTCTCAAAAACATTGCCTAAGGGTGTAATGGGCTCGGACAAATCAACCATAATACACAATGGACTCATTTTAGGCGATTATCAAAATAATGGTAAGCGCGATTACATCCGGAATCGATATGGCGTTCGTAAAACAGATATTTTAATCGGCATTTGTGGAAGGTTAAGTCCAGAAAAAGGATGTACCGAAGCATTAGACATTTTCCATAAAGCCAACAAATCTTTTGATAGGTTAAAACTATTCTTTATTGGTGAAGGGCCAATGCTTGAGGAACTGAGACAAAAGGTAGATAGCCTGGGACTACAAAATGAAGTTATTTTCATCGGGTATCAAAAAAATGTCTCACCTTTCTATGAAGCGCTAGATATACTATTAAGCCCATCGAAAACAGAGGGCTTGTCAAATGTCATATTGGAAGCAATGGCTCACAAAATACCTGTAATTGCCACCGATGTTGGCGGCAATAGTGAAATAGTCACACACAACTATAACGGGATTCTTGTGAAACCCAATGATACGGATATTATCGAGCAGGAACTTGTTAAACTTTCCCACCAACCTAGAAAAAGAGATTATCTTTCAGAAAATGGTTATAAAACAATTATTAACAAGTTTGATTTTGAAGCTAGAATGCGAAAAGTAGAAAATTTTTACATGCAAACATTGAGTATGAGCGGGCATTCGATGACTGTTAATTAGTATTGGACTTTAAGCGAACTCATATTCCCCAATCACGAAAATAAGCTCCAATAAAAAATAAAAGGAAGAAAATGGAACCTAACTACCCCAATATCGTCATTGTTGTGATTGACTCGGTCAGAGCTCAAAACCTACCTTTGTATGGGTATGAAAAAAACACAACTCCATTTATAAATGAGTTGGCCAAGCAGAGCGTTGTTTATAAAAATGCCATTTCCACGGCGCCATCTACGATACCATCCCATGCATCATTATTCACCGGAACCAACGTGGCAACTCACAAGTTGTTTGATAAAAAGGAATTGTCAAGAAAACTTATTACCTTGCCGGAAGTAATGGAGGAGATCGGCTATAACACCTACGGGGTTTGCTATCAAGATGATGTGTCACCCGAGACGGGTCTGGCGCGCGGATTTAAGATTTTTGATAAATATGACGAACCGAATGCTATCAAGAAGATGACTCGGAAACTTATCGGTACCAAAAACATTTTACGAATAAAAAAAGAGAATCAAACCCCTAAAAATACCCTGGTACCCGGATTAAATGTCAATCGCAAAAAAAGTCTAACGGATTCGGAAATATATAAAATAATACGATGGCATATAGGCAAATATTTCGACATGGGCGCCAATGCTACCATCAATAAAACAATTAACTACCTATCCACCACAGGTACGGATAAGCCATTTTTTCTATATCTGCACTTTGACGAAACTCACCTGCCTTATCGTGCGCCAGTGCCTTTCTTGAATCGATATATGCAACCTGGAATCAACAAAAAGAAATTATGGAACCTAAATCAGGATAGAAATAAATTCTTCCTCAATGAAGTCAAAATGGACGCAAACGATTTTAATTGCCTTTTGGGCTTATATGATGGCGCCATTGCCTATCTGGATTCCAAAATTGCCAGTTTAATGCAGTTTCTGGTCAGTAAGAATATGTGGGATGAAACCATGTTCGTTATATTTGGTGATCACGGAGACAATCTAGGAGAACACGGACTCATGTCCCATAAATGGTGTTTATATGACACATTGATTAAAGTACCCTTAATTGTAAAATATCCGAAATCAATGTCCTTGCACGGTGAGAAAAATGGGATCGTTCAGCAAACTGATGTTGTTCCTACCATTATTGACATGCTTGGTTTAACCGATCACAGAATCGCAAAGCAACTGGATGGAAACAGTATGATTTCAGCGAATGTCGCCAATCGGGACTCGAGGTACGCAATATCTGAATATATACAACCTTTTGGCGGCGGAATGAAACATATCAGAAATCGATTAAAAAAATTCGATCGCACAATATTTTCGATTCGAAGCCTGGAAAATAAATATTTATGGTACTCTGACGGAGCAGAAGAATTTTTCAATATAGCGAATGATCCTGATGAGAAAATAAATTGTATTGCAGAGAAAACTAGTGAGTTTTATGAATTAGAAACAATCATGAAGGAATATTTTCCGGCTTTTAAAAATGCCGTGGAACAGGTCCAATCCAATGACGGTTAAGTCAATTAACTTCTGATAATAATACATCTCGTAGTGGAGAAATTTCTAGTAACCATATGAAAACGAATAAACGCGTTAAAATACTGCAAGTAATCGGTTCAATGTTTATTGGGGGGGCCGAAAAAGTCGTATCGGAATTGTCTTTAAACTTAGATAAGTCACGTTATGACGTGCAAGTTTGTTGTATCAAGAAAAAGGGCATTTTTGCTGAGAAACTGGAGAAACTGAAAATACCCGTACACTTGCTCGCCACTGAAAACAATAACAAGAGATACTCACTGTGGTATGAATTGTCTAAATATCTTAAACGCAATCGATTCGAAATCATGCATAGTCACGGAACCACAGCGTTCCTCGAGGCGTTTGCAGCATCACTGCTCAACAGGCAGGTAACCTATTTTCATACCTTTCATTATGGAAATTATCCCGTATACCCCAAAAAATATTTATTTGGGGAGAGAATAGCCTCGAAAATTCCAAATCATCTTATTGCGGTCTCACAGCAACAAAGGAAGCAACTTATAAAGTGTTACCACATCCGAAAAGATAGGATATCGACCATATACAATGGCATTAGCAATAATGAGAAAATAGGAAATGACTTAACGATAATCGAGAAAAAGCGCGAACTTAAAATAAAAAAAGATGAAATTGTATTCGGCACAGTGGCGGTTTTCTCTGAGCAGAAGGGTCTGAGCTTTTTTGTCGATGCAGCCAGAAATGTAATATCAAGGCATAGGAATGTCAAATTCGTAATTGTGGGTGATGGCAAAATCAAGAATCAAATTGAAAATCAAATTAAGACATATGGTTTAGAGGATCAGATCATCTTGACTGGTTGGCGTACTGACGTAGATGAGATGATGTTAATGTTTGATGCTTATATAATGTCATCTCTATGGGAAGGTATGTCAATCGTTTTACTTGAAGCCATGGCTGCCGGAAAACCAATTGTCGCAACAAGGGTAGGGGATAATGAAAAAATTATCCAGCAGGACGTTAACGGCTATCTGGTGCAGCCTGGAGACGCTGAAAGCCTATCCAAGGTAATTCTTGAAAAAATGACCGATAAAGCCAAATTGATGTCAATGGGTCAAAACGCATATGAGGCGTACAGAAGCAAGTATTCTATAGATATTATGGTCCACAATTATGACCAATTGTATCGATCTCATCTAAATCACAATTAAAGCAATTTAAAGACTTATGAGGCCAAAAAAAAATAATATACTGCTTGTTGCCAACTACGAATCCGATGTTGGATATGCATGGTGGCTGATGGAAAATTTTTGGGTGCAAATTGCATTACACTTTACAGCGCAGAATAGAAAATGCTATTTGGTCTATCCCAAAATAAATAAAATTCCAATCGAGATACAAAATGCGCCCATAAGTCTGATCGAGCATGATTTCGCTGACCCTGCCAAAAAACACATATTAAAAAAAATAATTAAAGCAAAAGATATTACCAGCGTTTATCTTACCGATAAGAAGTATTTTGATACCATATACCTTCAGATGAGAATGTGGGGTGTAAACAAAATTGTTCTGCATGATCATGCCCCCGGAGAAAGAACCAGAGTAAAGTTCATCAAAAAAAAGTTAAAAACCTTTATGCATGCCATGGGGCTAATATCTTGTGATCACTACATCGGTGTTTCTAAGTTTGTTTATGATAGATTTATAGACAAAGGCTGCATAAATCCTAAAAAGTGTTCATATGTATTAAACGGCATCAAACCGATCGATATCGATGCAAGTAATCGATATTATGCCCATGACACTTTTCGAATCCCCAAAGATGCTGTAATCATTGTAACAACCGGCCGGGCGACCTTTTATAAAGGCATCGATTTTCTGATTAAATGTGCGCATCATATTATCAACGAAGAAGAGGCGCCGAATACGTACTTTCTGCATTGCGGGCACGGACCAGATATAGATGCATTCAAAGACCTGGCGGCGCATCATAATCTTACCCAAAAATTTATCTTTGCCGGGCAGCGTGAAGACATTCCTCGAATCCTGCAATCATGTGATATTGGCGTCCAAGCTTCTATGGGAGAAGCATTCTCACTGTCAATTTTAGAATACATGAGTGCCGGATTGGCTACCGTTGTTCCCAACCACTGCGGCAACGGAGAAGCTGTTGTCAGCGGCAGGAATGGAATACTATACACCCCCGGCGACATTGCGTTATTGTCCGGAATATTGCTGGAACTCACTAAAGATAAACAACTCCGTTCTCGACTCGCGTCTGAAGGGATAAAAACCGTGAAAGAAAGGTTAAATATAGACACAACCAATAAAAACCTGATTGATGTGCTTTCGAAAGAACTTTAGGCGCTTGGAAACGTCATTAAAATTAATATCACATTAGAGGCGTTTTATACCTCTGCCAATCATTGTATCGCATGTACTTCGATAAACCGATTGACATCGAACAAACACATTATAACAGCTAATCTTTCTCAACTGGAATCAACATGGCATTTTATTTGCTACTGACACTATATGCAATTGAATACATAGGAATATATAAATATTTCTCAGTGCTCAAGGCCTTACACCTTTCGACACTGCTTTCTTTCGGACTATTTTTTCTGGCGATTGTAACCAATAGCGCCAAGGATATTCTAGCTCATCGGGAGACAAAACTACTAACAATATTGGTTTTATTCACATTTATAACAATGACCTATGCTATCGTCGGTTTTCGGGCATATCAGGAGTTCCGGGCTCACTTGGGATATTTCTTTTTGTTCGTGGCTAGTTATTATTTGGTCAACAACCTTAAAAAACTTAATATTTTCTTATTTTTATTTATACTATACCACGATATTATCCTCATATTGAATGTCAACAGGTTTTCGGGCCTTTCTAGACATGGGGGATTTAAAGCCGGATATTTTTTTGGAGATGGAAATGATATGGCGTGGGGACTGCTGATCGTATTGCCGTTTACCATCTATTTCCTGCTCAATTTCAAAAGCACGATCATCAAAGCGGTTTCAGGCTTGTCATTTGTTATCCTACTGTCTGGCATATTGGGTACATCCTCCCGGGGAGCATTTTTAGCATTGATAGCTTCATTGGGATACTTGGGTATCAGTTCCAAAAAAAAAGTACTGTTCCTAATGTCCGGGGTGGTTTTGGCCTTTATGGTTGTCATTTTAGCGCCGGAGGGATATTTTAATCGAATTGAAACCATAAGAACCTACGATCAAGATTCATCGGCCAGGGGCCGATTTGTCGCCTGGAGATCTGCAATCCAAATGGCCATCGATTATCCCTTTGGTGTCGGCGGCGGAAATTTTTCTTCAGCCTATGGTCGTTTTTACCGTGACAGGTTTTCAGACCCAACCCTATGGGCATCACAGCGCTGGATATCGCCTCACAGCATATTTTTCTCCATATTGGCAGAATATGGAATATTAGGACTCATACTTCTAATTTCTTTGCTCTATGGAGCTTTTAAAAGTATTGGTCGATTAAAAAAAAGTATTAACAAAAATACCGCTATGATGGAATTTCCTGAAACGCTGCTAACTTCACTGAATATGACCGTAATCAGCTATACGGTTGCAGGAGTATTTCTCGGCGGAATCAACTATCCGCATCTCTATGTTGTTAGTTTCCTTGTTATAAGAGTGAAAGCGATATTCAATGAAATGGAGAGTGGACAGCTAGCTGCAGCGCAGTAAATGAAGTTGAACAAATAAACGGGTTCTGAATCACAAGCCAAGGTCAAGCTTGGAAAATTATTTTCACGAATGACAAAAAATCAGGATAATTAGGAAATATTATGGCTGGTACGAGATGGCGTGCATTGCTACGGAGTTCAATCGGTTCGATTCATAGAGAATTTAAAATCACCATGACAGCTCTTCCAAAACCAAAAAAGTGGGTCTTCATCGTCGGTTGTTACAATTCGGGAACTACGCTGTTGCATGAACTCCTGTCAACCCACAAGCAGATTAGCGGATTGCCCACCGAAGGTCAATTCCTGACTGATCAGTTTGATTCAGATTATCAACTCGGACTGCCCCGCATGTGGGTTCAAAGGGAAGATCTTTTCCGGCTTACCGAAAAAGATAACGGGCCCGATGCCATTAGAATAAAAAAGGAGTGGGCTATCAGACTTGAAAAATCTAAACCTATCTATCTTGAAAAAACCCCTCCAAATGCAGCCCGAACAAGATGGCTGCAAAAGCATTTTGAGAATGCCTATTTCATTGGCATTGTTAGAAATGGATACGCGGTGTCCGAAGGTATCGCTAGAAAGGCTGAGCCCAAACATTTAAAGGACGGATGGCCAATTGAACTTTGCGCGTATCAGTGGCATCGATCCAATGAAATTTTGAGTGAAGATGCCAAATATTTAAATAATTTCATATGGGTCAAATATGAGGATCTGGCCGAAAATGCCATGGCTCAACTCGAAAGAATATTTAGGTTTTTGGATATTAAATCTGAGTTGTCGGTCGACCTGGAAAAGAATTGGTCCATTCATGAACGCGATCAAAAAATTATGAATATGAACAGTGAGAGCATCAGTAAACTGTCCTCGGATAAAATTGCCATCATTAATTCAATCGCCAAGGATACGCTTCGTAAGTTTGATTATACCATAATTGCTGATTAGACCAGAAATTAACAGGAGCCGCTTTGCCGCAATTATTAATTCACATCGGATATCACAAAACCGGTACCACCTGGTTGCAGGAGATACTCTTTTCTAAGCCGGACTACGGATTTGTATCACCATGGGACAGAGAGCGAATAATTTCAGACTGGATCAGAACAGATCCTTTGATATTTAATGCGAAAGACATGCGCCAATCATACGGCCTTCAAATTGAGCAAGCGAATGAAAACGGTTTAGTGCCGGTGTTGTCGCACGAACGATTATCCGGTTACCCAGCCTCGGGCGGTTACGACAGCAAGAATATAGCCGACAAACTTGCTCGGGTGTTTGCTGATGCGCGGATTCTCATCATTATCCGTGAGCAGGCAAGTGTCATTCGGTCTTATTATTTGCAGTATATCAATGACGGCGGGATATTACCTCTGAAACGATTTCTTAATCCTCCGGATACCTATTTGATCAGGGCACCGCTATTTAATTTCGATTTTTTTGAATATGATCGCTTAATTCAATATTACCACAATCTGTTTACTCCGGAGAGAGTGCTTGCCTTGCCCTTTGAATTGCTAAAGTCCGATCAAAGGAGATTTGTACACGAAATTGCTAATTATGCAAAGGTCGATCCACCCGAAGATATTGTTGATGATCGTCTAAATGTCGGCACCAGACCGATCTGGGCTCAGTTCGCTCGCATTGGGAACCTGATGTTTTTAAGAAACCAGCTCAATCCCAATGCAATTTTTGAAAAGCGTGCACTCAGTGAGGCCGTGCGGATATTGGGCAGAAGAGCGGCCAATTTTGCACCCCAGACATTTCATGAACTGCTGAATAAAAAAATGAATCGGTTCATTAAGCAGAAAGTTTCAGACCGATATCGCTCCAGCAATCAGCGGGTCAGCAAATTGATTGGCCTTGATCTCAGTGATTTCGGATATAAATTGTAACACCGGATGGATGAACGGGCCGAAAAATGGTATGATTTAGAAAAAAAGCTTAAAAACGGCCGAGTTTCCTTAAAAATTAAGGCGGGGGTCCCGGGAATATTCCCAAGCCACTCAATTAATTTATAGCAAAAAAAGAGGTGTACTATGAAAAAATTATTAATTATCGGAATTTTTCTAATAATGCCAATTCAATCTATAGCACAGGTTGTTTTTACAGAACAATTTGAGACCGGTTCTTTCCCATATAGCTTCGATTCCTATATTGGAGACGGCGTATGCAACGAAATCGCAGCTGTGGATGAAGGCGGGAATCGTGGGGTCGTTTGGAGAGTAATCTTTAAGACAACCGGAGGCGGCGCAGAGGGTGATTGCGGTGATTTAGGCTTCGGATTCAGTGAGCAACAGAACTGGCCGACTTCGAATACTTTTTACATGAGATTTTCCGTCCGATATGGTGACAGCGAACACCCCTATACCTGGGATACGGCTCGGCGCAGTCACGAGTTGAAATTTCCCGATATAGGGCGCAGTGAAGATCGAATCATAGGCAAACACCGAGGGAACGGCAATAGGGGCTACTTCAATCTTTACACCCCTCAACCGCCTGGAGTCGATGAGAAAAATCATTTAATCAGCGAAACGCATTTGGTATCAAATGTTTGGTACAATATTCAATTCATGCTGCAGAACAATGGCGCAAGTGGGGATGTTGTAAAGTTATGGTTCAACAATGAAGATCCGGACAACCCCTCTTATTCCTATACGTCGACCGGAAATCTGTTCGATTCTGCCGGTTGGAATCCTGATTCACCTACCCCATGGAAATGGACCTATAGAAATCATGCTGTCGCTACCGAGCAGTATATTTATTTTGACGATTTTGAAGTGAGCACGGCATTCATACGCCGACCGCAGCGACCCAGAAGTTTTTCAATCACCGAATGATAAACGGCAACACAATCGGAATTGCTGAAGATAATTCTACAATCATGTTCAACAAGTTCAACCGCTTTGGAAAAGCCTAAATTCTGACCTATTAGTAAAGTCAGCCCTTGCGGCAGGACCTTGATCGTTCCGCCGCAGATTCAGGTTTTGACCGGCAGGTAAGAATGCCGCCTGTACGCATAGAGCGTAAGCATTCTACGTTGCTACCAACGCCGCTTGAAGTCTTGTATTAGTTTTAAATTCAGATCGTACACTTCTCGGGTCCAAAGCTCCAAGCAATATTTTTCCAGCAAAACAAAATCACCCACATTATAAATTTTTTATTTCGAATCAGTTCAAAAAGGATAAAATCGATGCGCAAAGAAATCCACAGTAAACATAACAGCAGAGCTCAGTTGAGAATCGGAATTATTGGATACGGAAAAATGGGCCAACACCACATAAATACCATCAGAAATATCACGAATGCAGATGTTGCGGCGCTTGCGGATCCATTTATAGATGAAAGCAGCTCAAGCGCCGATGCTGAGATGCAAATTGAACAATTTTCTAGCTACGACAAAATGATTGCGCAGATCAAACCCGATGCCGTGCATATTTGTACACCGCCGCACACCCATTTTAAAATTGCAAAACACATGATTGAAAATGGAATCGACACTTATGTGGAAAAACCGTTCACACTGAAAGCCGAAGAGGCTCAGACCATTTTGGATTTGGCCGCAAAAGAAGGCGTCAATGTATGCGCCGGTCATCAAGTTTTATTCGATAGCGCCGCCACCGAGACCATGGGACTGCTTCATCTGATAGGTAGAATTAACCATATTGAAAGCTATTTCTCGTTTCATCAGGTAAGAAAAACCAGCACCGCCAGAGAACAACTGGTCGATATCATGCCTCACCCGATTTACATTTTACTCAATTTTTTAAACCAGGCAAACGGGGGCGGCTGGGATCAAAAAGTAATTACTGATAAAATTACCGTCAATCATGACTATGATGTCCATGCATTGGTTAGCATGGGCAAAGTCAGCGGTTTGCTAACCATAACACTTAAGGGTCGTCCGGTAGAATCCTATTTGAAAATTGTGGGCACTAACGGGACGATTGTCACGGATTTTGTAAGAGGTACTGTGTCAATTCTACCCGGTCCGGGTATATCGGTATTTTCTGCAATCCTGAACCCATACTCCCTTGCAAGGCAATTTGCAGTGAATACAACCGTAGCTTTTATTCGGCGAGCATTAAGTAAACATAAAAGTTACCCGGGATTAGCCGGTTTGATCGAAGAATTTTACCAAAGCATTAGAAACAAAACGAAAGCACCGGTTTCAAAAGAGCTGATTTGGAATACCGTAGCATTAAGTGAGAGAATTAACACGCGGTTAAATTCCATTGAAAAAGAAGTCAAAAGAAAAAACCGGGAGGAGTTGAAAAAGATTGAAGCAAAATTGGTACCGGTGGACAAGCAGAAAGCGACAATTCTGATCACCGGTGGCACTGGATTCTTAGGTAAGAAACTTGTTTCCGATCTACGGGACATGGGATGGCCGGTTCGTGTGCTGACTCGGAAAAAACCGGATGAATCGGTCGTCAAGCCAGGTGTCGAATACTGCATTTCAGATCTTGCGGCTCCCCTGGACGGTCAGTTGTTTAAAAATGTCGGATGCATCATTCACTGCGCTGCCGAAACCGCCGGGAATCAAGAAGAACACCGCAAGAATACGATAGTGGCCACCGAAAATTTGCTCAACGGCGCCATTGCTGCCAAAATATCCAATTTCATCAATATCAGCAGTATCGCCGTATTGAAACCCGGGACGGACGCTAAAGCGAAGCTGAGCGAACAATCTCCGGTTGATATTGATAATCTTGACCGCGGGCCCTATGTCTGGGCAAAATCGATAGCTGAGGATTTAGTTTGCCAGGCTGATGAGAAAGGGAAGATAAAAGGCAAAACCTTAAGGCTGGGTCCTTTGGTTGACTATGACGCATATTATCCGCCCGGAAGGCTAGGTCGAGAAATAGGAACGACATTTTTCGCCGTCGGAAGTAAAAAAGACAGAATGAGCATATGCACGACCGCGACTGCGGTTAAGGTGATTATTCAATATATGCAAAAGTTCGATGAAGTGCCTGATTTGTTGAACGTGGTGGAGCCCGAAGCACCGACGAGGAAAGATCTTGTTCTGAGACTTTTAAATCAAAGGCTGGAACTTAAGTCTATCTGGATACCGGCTTTTGTGCTTAAGACCGTATCGCCTCTGTTGATCGTTCTGCAAAGGGTGCTCCTGTCAAAAAAGAAACCGATTGACCTGTATTCTGCTTTTTCTACCGAATATTACGATACGACGCTTATCCGCAAAGTCGTCGAGAATGCAAACTAGAGCGAAATTCAAATCATTGGAACAGAACAACGATACCAAAGAATAATAGGCCATAAGATATGAGCATCGTGTTGTATTTAATCGTCTTCGCAAATTTGGCACTGATAAGCGTTTTTGTAGGATACCACTATTTTTTTATTGTTTGGTCCTGGTTAGTAAGAAAAGGCAGCCGCAGCGATTCAGCAACGAATGACAAGCTGAATAAGTTTGCCATTATTGTACCGGCTCACAATGAAGAAAGCATAATCGCAGAACTATTGCGCAGTGTAAAAACCCTGGATTATCCCAAAGCGCAATATGATGTCATGATTATAGCTGACAACTGTACCGATGGGACCGAAAATGTTGTTAAAGAAAATGGATTCCAGTGCTATGTTAGAAAAAGCAGCAAAAAAGGAAAGCCGTATGCTTTAAACTGGATCTTTAAACAAATTCAGACCGACATTTATGATGCGTTTACCATCATTGATGCTGATACCATGTTGGACAAGAATTATTTAAACATGCTGAATCAAAAACTCAATGGTGGTGCGGAAGCAATCCAAGCTTATTTCGGAATCATGAACCCGGATGACAGCTGGTTAACAAAATTAATGCTCATTCCTGGTTTCTTAAAATTTAAAATCCGGTATTACTGCAAAGACATTGTCGGGCTGTCATGCCCTCTGATGGGTAATGGCATGTGTTTTTCCAAAAAGATTATCGAAGCCTATGGTTGGAATGCTTTCTCAATAACCGAAAATTGGGAATACTACGTTGAGTTATTAATCCATGGGTACACTGTCGCTTATGAAGAAGATGCCGTTATCCTGTCCCATGCTGTTACAAAGCTGGCGCATGGAGAAGTTCAAAGAAAAAGATGGTTCAAAGGCAGACTGAACGTTCTCTTGAAATATTACCGAAAATTGCTGGCTAAATTTTATAAAGACAAGGATCTTAGAATACTAGACACCCTGATTGAATTGGCTTTGCCTTCGTACTCTATGTTATTTGCCTGGAGCTTCTTATTGCTGCTGGTTGCATTGCTATTGCTTTTGCTTGGTTTCGAAAATAATTACCTAGTAATATGGAGCATAGTTCTCATTGTGATGCAGCTAGCTAATTTCGTTTATGGTCTGATTATTTCAAAGGCTCCCTTGAAAACATGGCTATTTACGATATTGATCCCCGCTTTTTTGATATGGAAAGTTTTCGTGACAATCAAAGGCATTATCGGAATAAAGGATACCGACTGGCAAAAAACAGAACGAAAACTTTGAAGATGGGCTGGATTGTAAGGAATAATGCCGATATCCAGATTCATATTGAGAAAATTACAAGATCAATGTCCTGTTTATCATTCCCAAAGTTAGATTCCTGATTTAAAAACTTCCGCACTACATATCCACCTTTGCAGCTTCATCATCGCTAAACAATTTAAAACGTATTGAGGAGATGACTGTCTTAAATTATGAATTTCATGGTTACTCACTATAGCGAAGCATCCGCATTTAAAGCCTTAAAGAAAGAATGGAACAGACTTCTTCAAGAAAGTGTGGATAACAACATATTCCTTACCTGGGAATGGAACTATACTTGGTGGAAGGTATATGGTTCTCGATACTCCTTATTTTTAGTAACCGTGAGAGACAACGATGGAATTCTGTTATGCATTGCCCCCTTAAAAATTACGTATAAGCGTCATTATCTTCTTCGGAAGATGAAAACCTTAGAATTTATAGGGTTTGGAGAAGACGTTACGCCTGAGTACCTCAATTTCATCATTAAAATGGGGTACGAAAAGCAGGTCAATGAAGCAGTTTTTAGTTATATCAAAATGAAAAGCAAATGTGAAGTTTATGACCTGAGATCAATTTCTTCTGGCGTTATAAAGCAGTACATGAGCGATGCTGCCAAAAATTCCCAAGCTAGCCACTATCGAATTGATATCGATTCTAAATGTCCTATCGCAGATCTTCCCGCTTCTTTGGAGGAATATTATGGCGGCAAAAGTAAAAATTTCAAAAAGAAAATGAAAGAGGATTATCGCAGAATTGATAGAGAGTTAGAGCCTAGTTTGATCAGAAGCAACAATCAGGATGATTTGGAATTTCATTACAGCCAGTTAATCAAGCTTCACCATGATCGCTGGAAGAAAAACTCAAACGCGTTCAAAAATGAACAATATATAGAATTTCATAGAAAAATTTGTGAACAATTCTTAAACAACGGTTGGCTCCGATTATATATGTTATTTGACGCGGACAGGCCTATTGCAGGCATTTACTGTTTTTTTTACAACAAGCAATATTCTTATTATCAATCCGGAAGGGATATGGATTATTCCAGATACCGTGTAGGCACGGTGCTCTTAAACAGGGTTGTCGAAGAATCCATCAAGGAAGGTGCCAACTGTTTCGACTTTTTAACCGGGACCGAACCCTATAAGTTTCGATGGTGCAACCGCGTGAGGACCAACTACCGCGCAATATATTGGAAGAATAAAAAGAAATACAATCTATCAAAAAGAAACACCAAAGCCGTTGCGTGGATGCGGATGGTGTTCGGAAAATTAAAAAAAAATAAATAAGATAAATTTAGCGATTGATCAGTATTCAATGCTTAAGTTAGCCAGAGGTCGCTACCTTCAGTTAAGTTTAACTTGGTGAGGGTTACATAATTAGCGATTATGGCGGGAATATCTTCTTGTCCGTCTCGACCGGTTGTCACCAATCGTGATAAATTCCTAACCTTGGCTCAATAACCATGAAACTGTTCGATCGATAATAGTCAGCTTCATTCTTGTACATCGGACCGAAAACCACACGACCGTTCCGCTATTGTTTATCATAAGAATTTCACTAAAATCTTCTCTTTATATGCTTTTAGTCTGGAATTTTGAAATATGAAAGTAAGTGTAGTTATTCCCACATACAACCGTGCAAAGCTTTTAGTGGAGACCTTGAAAACCGTAATTAAGCAAACATTTAAGGACAAAGAAATAATTGTTGTTGATGATGGCTCAACCGACGATACCGAGCATCGAATAGCACCATATTTAAAAGATATCCAATACATAAAACAAAGTAATAAGGGTGTAAATGCAGCCAGAAATTTAGCCTTAGAAATTGCTAAAGGTGAATATATCGCGTTATTGGACAGTGATGATCTATGGATGGAATTTAAGTTAGATCTTGAAGTCGCAGTTCTCAATGCCCACCCAAACATTGGTTTCGTTTATTCTGATTTTGCAATTCTAAAGCCAACTGGTAGTATAATAAATAACGGTATTCGCAAATGGTACACTTATGAAAACGACTGGGAGAAACTGTTTAACCATTCGCATAAATTGCCAAAATCATTTACGGATAAATTCTCAAATTATAACTACGACGAGCATCGAGTATATTTAGGTGATATTTATCATTCATCTTTATTTCACCCGGCAGTATTACCTAGCGCTTCACTCTATAGAAGCTCGATGACAAAAGGAAAACTTGTTTTTAATGAGGAAGACTCAACCTGTGGGGATTGGGAATTTTTTGCACGATTATCCAAATTGCACGGCGCCGGTTACATTGACCTGGAGACCGCCTACAACCGTAGTCATGAAGATGCCGTAAGACTTACCAGGATTGACCGTAAAATTATATTAACGAGACGGGTTAAACTGATAGAACGAATCTGGCAGGCAGATCCTGAATTCAGCCAAGAATATTCAGCAGAACTTAATAATGAACAATATAAACTGTATTGCGACCTCATTAAATTGCAACTATTGCGGGCGGATATTGATGGAATTAAGCGCAACATCCAAACCATGAAACAGCAAAACATCAAGCCCAATAATTATAATCTTCTTATTATGAAGCTGTTGGCATACATCCCATTTAGCCCGTTTATTCTTGGAATATTTAGACGCCTGAAGCATATGATCATGTAGTTTGCTGAAAATCGGATCAGCGTGTTCGCAGATCCGAGCCTGTCTATATTACGAGTAGTTGTCTCGGGCATAAGATTTTTGGTTCCCCTCGACATGCTCGGGGATGAGGATAAGATCACGGCGTGCGAAATAAATTCATGGAAAACTGCTGTTATGAAGCCTATACTTGATGCCATCGATCATATCAGATGGAAAGTCAACCAGATTAAAGAAGAGCGATTCGAGCGGAAATATGATGTTGAGACCGCGTTGGGTGAATCTGAGTATTTGAAAGAAATTGATACGGGAAACGCCGATTACGCCATTCCATATCAGGCAATACAATTCGACGTTTTTACTAAAATGATGAACCATCTTCTGCAGATTGTAGACAATACTAGCAATTATACTTTTATAGACCTTGGCTCCGGCAAAGGTAGAGCCTTGATGTATTCTGCCAAGTATCCCTTTAAAAAATTGATCGGTATAGAATTTTCAAAATCACTGCATGAGAAGGCTATCAAGAATATAGCATCTTACCAACGAACACTGCCTTCTTCTAACGAATTCGAACTACACTGCATGGACGTTGAGCACTATGATTTCCCGGAGAACAATATTGTTCTGTTTATGTATAACCCTTTTATCGGCAAGGTTATGCGATCAGTATCCGAAAAAATTATGCGATTCATAAAGCAGCAACCTTTTGACTTTATCATTTTATATCGAAATCCAACCTGCGCTGACCTTTTTAATCATGCGTCCTTAAATATAATTACCTCAAATAGATCGTATAATATCTATCAGAAACGATCAAACCATCGCCTCTAGGCTTATATTTGAAACTTAATATGTATAAGCATGAAATTATCTACAGCTTTGAGCATTATAATGGAAATCAACTAAAAAGACTGCGTTTTGATTGGGATCAACTCGCTTATAGATTCAAATCACCTTTGCTATGTTTTGATTGGTTTTATTGCTGTGCAAAAACGATAAACAAAAATGACGAACTACGGATAATTATCGTACGACAAGATAATGAAATCAGGGCGGTCGCCCCTTTTTACGTTCAAAAACAAAAGGGTTATGATCGGCTGGAACTTATCGGGACATCATCACTCTATGAGCCGTGCCAGATTATTTACAACGACAAGAATGCTTTACGCTATTTGCTCGAAATAGCAATCCGCCAGAAATTGCCGATCAGCTTGTTACGCATACCGGAGAATGATGATATAAATGCCCTATGCCAGTCAATTAAAGTACGTAAATCCTTAATAATCAAAAAGAAAACGTCGCCATCATCCTATATCGACATAAAGGGAGACTGGGATCTGTTTGTGCGACAGCTTTCTTCCAACAGGCGTTATGATTTAAAACGAAAGCGTAAAAAAGCCGAAAAACTCGGTGATTTGGCAATTGAATGTATTACACCCGCGGCGGAAAATTTCGATTTTCTATTTAACCTGTCCATAGAAATAGAAGATAGCAGTTGGAAAGGCGTTGAAGGTAGTTCCCTATTAAAGAATCCGCAGCTTAAAGATTTTTTTCAAAATTATTGCAAACTCGCTGCTCAGAACAAAATATTGAGATTTTTTTTCCTTAAGATCAATGAAAAACCAGTTTCAATGCTCATCGCAATCGAATCGCAACAGACACTGTGGATACTTAAAATGGGTTATCACAATGAGGTTTCCCACTGTTCACCAGGTATTCAATTAACGCATGCCTCCATACAACACTGCTTCGAATCCAAGCTGAAGCGTTACGAGTTTCTGGGCTCAGCGGAAACTTGGCAATCATCCTGGCCAACAAACAGGCACAGGTACTTGACGATCTTAATTTTTCCTTACTCGCTAAGAAGTATGATTTCACTAGCATCGTTAGTCTCCACCCAATTACTGAAGTTAAAAAGAATATGGCTTAAGTAACCCGGTAAATCTAGGGCTAAGTCGGAGGTTTGTCAGAAAACATTTTGCTGAATTATAGAGACTTGACCGGAATAAATTACAATGAAAGTAGTAAATCTCACATGGTAAACCTATTTGGCCGGCGCTACCAAGTTGCTGAATATTATTATGAAAAATGATAGTCTGGATCTGATATGGTTAATGATAACGGCATATTCAAGTTATTGCGTAAAATTTACCGGAAGGTGGTTAAGGAATTTTTGCGGGATCAATACTGGAACATTTACGGTAAATTCCTGAAAAATCCCGAATATGTTGACAACCCGAAACTATTGCATTTTGTTTGCAAGGGCAATATTTGCAGAAGCCCATTTGCACACCATCTGCTTGCGATGATCATCAGCGAGGGCGGCAGCTCGAAAATTAAGATATCCTCCTCTGGTTTAACTGCCAAACAAGCTGAAAAATCGCCCGAAAATGCGGTCATGGCAGCGTCTAACTTTGACGTTATGCTCAGGGAACATCAACCCAAAAAGCTGAATCATGCCATGGTCAAAAATGCCGACATGATATTTGGAATGGAAGCAAAACATGTTCGTGCGATGAGAAATAATTACCCAGAATATAAACAAAAGTTTTTTTTACTGGCCCTGTTGGATAATGAAGGCAGCCGGCTGAAAGGTTACCAGAAATACAACATCGAGGATCCTTACGGGAAGCATATCGATGTATTCGAAAAATGCTTTCGCAGGATTGAAAAATGTGTGACGGAGATCGCAAAACGCTGCCCAAAAAAATAAGCAATATCGGGGTCGGCGTGTAATAACTCGGAGGCAGGTTATTAAATATAAAGCCGGACTTGCAGCTGGCTCGACCATATTCGGTGGAAAGGCACTGACAGTGTGTGCCGCACCGAATGACACCAGAAAAAGATAAGAGAACCTCATCGAAACCCTTAATTTGCCGTATTTGGAGTGGGCAGACAAGAGGGTTTGGAAACCGATCTAAATGTAGAAATATCCATTCAGGAAATCGGGGTTTAATATCCCAATTGCCGGCAACTCTCCGAATTTGCCTAAATATAAAATAGTATTCAACCTCCGGGCAGCACCGCCCGTGCAATTTCAATCTATTTGTGAATGAGATTTTTGCCAATGAAAAAATATCAAATAGTAAAATATATGTATGGATTGGTTTTGGCAGTCGCAGGGATTCTTATAATCTGCATTTCAGCGTGGTCAGATCAAGATCAGGGTAATCTGAATTCGACCGAAAAAATGGGAGATCATCGGAGCGACTTAAAAAAATCAACCAAGAAAATTATATTGATGGGTGCCTCCTATGTGAATGCTTGGCACCTGAAAAACGTGGCCGGAATGGAAGTGGTCAACAAAGGCATCGATGGTCAGCAATCTTTTGAATTCTTGTCCCGCTTCAGGGATGATGTTTTGTCACTGCAACCGGAAGCTGTTATTATTTGGGGCTTTATTAATGACATTCATAGATCAAATCGAAAGAATATGGAATCAACCATTGATAAGATCAAGTCAAGTTACGAAAAAATGATAGCATTGTCCAGGGACGCCGGCATCGAAACGATACTTGCCAGCGAAGTGACCATAAGGCCTGAGAAATCCTTCGTGGAGACAATTATGGGTTTGGTGGGCCGTATTTTAGGAAAGCAGAGCTATCAGGACTATGTCAACCGGCAGGTCGTTGCTGTTAATAACTGGCTCAAAAATTATGCTGAGCAGAACAATCTCATGCTGCTTGATTTTCAGACACTTTTGTCAGACGAGAAAAATATGCGTAAAAAGAAATATGCCACTAAAGACGGCACCCATGTTTCCTCAAAAGGCTACGAAGTACTAACAGCCTTCACCCAAAAGCATGTCCCCCAACTTTTTGGAGAATCCCCGGGTGATTGAGATTCTCAAATTTTTGCTGACCCCCTCAAACCTGATTAGCCTGTCCATGATTTCAGGTTTTCTTTTGCTGGCAGTGCGTCGTTTTCGACGTTACGCGACTTATGCATGGGGAGCCGGGGCGCTATTGTTCATCGCACTTGGCAATGGGCCCTTTTCGTATTGGGTGATCGGAACGCTGGAGTCAAAATATCCGGCCATTCACTCTTTTGAAAATGTTCAACGTTTTGAGAAGATTGTGGTTTTATCCGGGCATGCCATGCCGGATCCATATTTTCCACTCAGTAGCGTGGGAAACGCCTCATCGACATATCGAATAATCGAGGCCATGAGAATTTGGAACAAATTTACACATGCCACAATCGTGATAACCGGGAATGAGGATGTTCCCGGATTGATGAGAGATGTATTCCTGGCGCTTGGTTTGCCGGAGGACCGAATTCTAATAGAAAATGAATCGAGGAACACCTTTGAAAATGCGACAGCTTTAAGGGGAATGTTAGACCAACAGCCATTTATATTAGTTACTTCCGCCGGGCACATGCCCCGCGCCATAAAAATTTTCTTGAAACTGGAAATGAAACCGATACCCGCACCTACTGATTACATGGTCGGAAACAATCCACTGGTTGCAAAACTATTGCCATCCATAACTCACCTTAAATACACGGATTATGCATTTCATGAGTATTTGGGGCTGTTTTGGTACAAGCTGAAAGGTCGAATTTAACTATCTAAAATGCTACGCTCGCTGCCACCTGCAGGCAACTCAATACTGGTGCGTGATTTTCTACGGATCTTTAGACAAAGCGCGCCGCAATCAAGCTTTCTAAGCAACTGGTTTGGCCGCCATCCGTATTTTCCGGTCTCATCCGGGAGTGCCGCCTTGGCCATTTCTGCTCAATGCCTCAAGGAGGCATCAAAAAAAAATGAAGTGATACTGCCTGCTTATTCCTGCCCTTCATTGGTCGCTGCTATTTTGAAAGCCGGGCTTAAGCCGGTGCTTTGCGATCTAAAACCATACAGCTTTCAACTTGATCTGGATCAATTGGTGCAAAAAATCAACCCGGATACGGCCGCGGTCATGGCTGTCCATTTGTTCGGGATGCATGAGAATGTAAAGGCGATAAAGGCCATTGCAATTCAACATGGAATTTACGTAATTGAGGATGCGGCTCAGGGAAATCTCGGACCCGTTAAAAACGGTGCCGGCAGGGGTGACCTGATCGTACTCAGTTTCGGGCGCGGAAAGCCGATGAGTTTATTAAGTGGCGGAGCGGTCATTGTCACTAATGACCGCTTAAATCAATACGTGCGTCAGCATATGCAGAAAGTCTTATCGCCAAATCCTGTCCAATTTAAAACAGAGTACTTAGTCAAACTTATCTTATATTCAATATTTTTCCGTCCGCGAATGTATTGGATCCCCAATTCGCTGCCATGGTTGCATATCGGAGAGACCATTTTTGCTTTAGATGTAAAAGTGGAAAAAATCGGCCCAGGCGTGATCGCTCTCGGCAATATGTTAATCCAAAGAATGGATAAATTAAACCATGTAAAAATTAAGCTGGCAAAATTATATTTGAATTCTCTGGAAGACCTCAGGGATGCATTCGAATTTATTCCCAATTTGGACCATAAAAAGGCTTTGTTGCGATTTCCAATAATTTTTAAGGAGAAAAAAATTAGGGACGGAGTTTTAAAAGATCTCAAACAGCGCGGTTTGGGCGCAACCGGCAGTTATCCGGTTCCGCTTAATGAACTGGAAGGTGCCAGCCGATATTTTGATGATAACGTCGTGTATAAAAATGCAAAAATTATATCAGAGAGAATTTTGACCTTGCCCCTACATGAATTTGTGCAAAGCAGTGATGTTATTGCCATAGCAAAGGTCATTAAAAAGTGGCTGTGAGGATCATATCTATGAATGTTGCCTGAACTAGCATGCCGCAAATAATTTCGGCGAAGGTGCTTTCAAATTCGAATCGACTAAAAGGAGATTGAGCGATTGAAAAAAAGCGTGGTGGTTACCTTGTCTGACGACAAATATGTGGAACAGGCCAAACAACTATTTGCCAGCGTTCATTATAATGCCGGCTGGAAAGGTGACTACATGCTGCTTTCACTGGATATCCCTGAATCTAAGTTAGCGTGGTTTCGTGCAAGAGGCATATTAATTAAAAAGTGCGCACCGCTTTTCGATTATTTAGAGCATAAACGTAAAATTCTTCTGACCAAGTTAGAACTGTTCAAAGATAATATGAAAAACTGGAAAAGCGTCGTTTTTCTTGATTCGGATATTATCGTCCGGGCTTCAATTGATGATTTGGCCGATGTTGACGGATTTGGGGCCGTCCGAGGTGTTGGACTGCCAAAGATCAGGAATAGATTTAAGTCCGTCACGGAAGAGGCCTCCAGCGAATTTAAACATTTATACAACAAACTTAACAGTAAATACAATCTTGATTGTCCGGGGTTCAACGGGGGTGTTTATGCCTTCAATACAGATATTATTAAAAAAGAAACCTTTTCTGAATTGAAGCGCGTCTTTCAGCAGTATGAAAAACTCATACTGCAGGAAGATGAGTCCGTACTGGGATTGATGTTTTGTGATAAGTGGGTCCGCTTGCCATTGATTTACAACACCTACCTTCACCATTACAAAATGACTCACCCCAACAAGGCCGTTGGCATTGTCCTGCATTTTGTTCACTGCCTGCAGCCGTGGCTTCCTGAAAGCCCATTCCATGCAGAATGGAAACGCAATTTAGAGCTTTCAGAAACCATGCAGGTGCGTGATCCAGTAGCTACAAGCACCCACTGGACGGGAAGACAGAAAAAAATGGCTTCCTTGAATCTGGGATGGCGGTTCATGCGCTTCAGAGCAAAACGAAGACTAAAATATTCAATCATTGGACAACTGGCGTACAAATTATTGCGTGGCAACAAAATCGGTTAAATATTTCAGTTAATAATTGGTGTCACGACCTGCGGATGTGATATTACCCGCTGCTTCGGCATAGGGTTTCACCATCCCGGACTTGCCCTTTAAGCAATCATTTGATATTTATAGGGGCTGTCGTTGCTGCCCATTTGGTATTTAGAGGACGGATCAAGGCCGTCATTCAAGGGTGTTAGCGCGTGCAGGCGCCATAAAAAGCGGGGAATTTCCCTGTTCCGGAACCGAACCTTCCTGCGCCGGAGAAGCCGACGCGTTCGAAAAGACGATCAAACCTTTTTTAAAAAGAAATGAAATAGATATGAATAAATCAATCGTGTTATACATAATAATTTTGGCAATGATACCGCTGAGCGCATACTCTGAACCCATACTTTTCGAGGATTTTGAGGATGCCAGTTGGAGCGATTGGGACGGAAGCCGACGCGCAGAAACCGGTCTTGTTATCACCACCGAGGGAACCCCGTTCCAGGGGTCGTATCATGCGCGGGCCACGCACCTTACCGGTACGTTGAATGACAATTATCAAGAACACAAAATCGGTGATTATTATTCAATTGGCGGGACAAAGTTAGAAGAGATTTGGTGGTCGGGCCATGTCAAGTTTTCCGCCAACTATGTTACCTGGCCGAGCGACAATGTTAAGGTAATGCTTTTGAATCTTACAGATGGCATTGTTAGTACAAGACGTTACCAAGTTATGGTTCAGGCACGGAAGTTTTCCGATGCAGATCAGGCAGAATACCGGGTACAGTATTCATATATCGGTTCATGGAGATTTTTCGGTATTCGACAACATGTCGGGCAACCTGCATATATTACCCCGGGAAGTTGGGATAAAATAAAACTATATTGCAGGCTCAACACACCCAACCTTGCGGACGGTGTGATAAAAATGTGGATCAATGATGAGCTTAAAATCGATCAGACAAACCTGAATATTCGCGAAAATACTTCATTCGGGTTTGGAAAATATTTGCTCTCTAGCTATACGCGCAACAGCAGTCTTCAGGACGGATACCAATATTATGACAATTGGACGCTTTCCGAAGAAGATCCTGACCTTGGTTCCAACGGGGGAAGTCCACCTCCCAGTCCGCCATCCGACTTCAGACTAACTGAATAAAAGCCTTCATTCAGTACCAGCACCGCGACCGCCGGCCAGGCAACGGTTTTAAGGCGAATATCGGGCCTCCTTCTAGGACGAAGGAGAACAATACCGTCTATGGCGACAACCGGAAGTACCCGGAAGCATGCAGATACATGCACAAATCGTTTGATCGGAGGAGAACCGCCGGATGCAAATATCAGAGCATCAAAGGCGGCACATGGTCGCATTCCACCAGCCTTCCGGATATCAAATTCGTTCCTTTGGCATGAATCGTGCTGATCCTATCTGATGGGCTCGGAAAAGTTGAAAAAAGGATCTTGAGTGTAAATACTTGACTTCAAAGCGTATAGGACATAAAATTCCTATATGTGCCTTTGTTTTCATGCCTTAAAAATAATTATGCGCTATTAAACAATTTTAAGGTTCGGCCAATTTCGTTAATATGATCTTTATCAATTAAGTTGAACCCACCCTGGACCATTTGACGAGGACGTTTCCCGTGGCTCAGGCAACTCCTCAGACGAATCCCAGCAGGGTATTCAAAAATTTGGATGTGAATTATGAAATCATTACGACCTTTCATATATCGTCTGTTGCCGGGTGTCTTTTTTGCGGCTTTCTTTTTCATATTGGCAATTCCCTGTTTCGCTGTGACGTACACCTTTCAATGGGAAGCCAATGATCCCATTGAAAATATTGTTCATTACCGCTTGTATTGGGGCGAAACGCCGGGTGTTTTCGACAACCTGGTGGATGGAGACGGCACCCCAGATCAGATTGCCCACAGCCCCGGTTTAGACACCTATACCTACCAGAAAACATTCAGCGATCCGGTCCCGATCTTATTCTTTGCAGTTACGGCCGTAAATGCTGACGGTTTTGAAAGCGATTACTCACTGGAAGTGGACACGGCTGCACCCCAGATCACATCGTCGCCAACGTTGGTTTCGCTAACGGACACGAACGCGACCATATCCTGGACCACGGATAAACCCGGCACGAGCATCGTCGAATACGGCACCACGGCGAGTTACGGCAGCACGGCGCCATTGCCGCCCGCGACGGATCATCTTACCAGCCATACGGTCGCCATTTCCGGGCTGACGCCTGCCACCGAGTACCATTTCCGGGTCAGTTCCGTCAACTCACAGGGGATCGGGCCGGACAACTCGGCAGTGGACTATAATCCATCAGTGGATGCTACCTTCACGACACTATCCGGCGGCCAGACGGACACCACCGCACCCGTGATCACCAATGTTCCGGCAGCCATCGACGCCACCGACACAACAGCCACTATATTCTGGACTACGGATGAGCTGTCCGATAGTGTGGTGGATTACGGCCCGACAGATAGCTATGGCAGTACCGAGACCGATGGAACGGACGTGGTGTCTCACAGTGTAACATTAACCGGACTGGATCCCGAGAGCACATATCACTGCAGAGTCAGCTCTACGGATGCAAGCGACAACGGTCCAACGAGTTCGGCCGACTTTACCTTTACCACCGAACCGGCAGCCGATACCACCATGCCCGTGATCACCGCTGCGCCTACGGTGACATCCATTACCGACACCACGGCGGTAATTGAATGGACCACCGACGAACCGGCTAACAGCATTGTCGAGTTTGGTGATACGACCTACACACGTTCGAGATCGCTGGAAGACTATGTCATTAATCATAGCGTGACGATAACGCTGCTCGATCCAGAGACGCTTTACCACTACAGGGTTGGTTCAACCGACGAAGCCGGCAATGGTCCCAGGTATTCTCCGGATGACACCTTTACAACCGAACCGGAAGTAGATACCACGGCACCGGTAATTACGACCACACCCACGGCCATCGGCGTAACGGATACAACCGCTACAATTATATGGGAGACAGATGAGAACAGCAACAGCCAGGTGCGTTACGATACTTCATCTCAGACCTGGGCCAATTTAAGTACAGTGGTAAACAAGGCCGAATCGGTTACCTCTCACAATGTAACGATTACAAACTTGACTGAGAACCAGACCTATTATTTCCGAGTCGGAAGTACCGATACTTACAACAATGGCCCGGATCCGGCTTACGGCCTAGACAACAATCCCACCAATACGGCTCTGAGCTTCACAACCCAGGCGGACACAACCGCCCCGACCATTATTTCTTCACCCACGGTCACAAGTATCACCGACACAACAGCTACAATCTCCTGGACAACGGACGAACCGTCCAACAGTATAATAAGGTACGATACAACCTCCCGCACGTGGGCGACCTATGCCGGCAATAGAAACGACCCCGCCATGGTAACCAACCATAGCGTGGTTCTGACCGGATTAACCGACCAGCAGACCTACTATTTCAGAGTTGGTTCTACTGATCTGCTCAACAATGGCCCGGACCCGGCATTCACGGGCGACAACAACCCCACCAATACTGAATTGAACTTCACGACCCTGGCAGACCAGACGCCGCCCACCATCACTGTTCCGCCAACTGTTACCGGCATCAGCAATGCCACCGCCACCATTACCTGGTCCACGGACGAACCGAGCAACAGCCTGGTGCAGTACATTGCCGGAAGCAGCCTCACATGGGATGGTGCCGGCAACTCCAGTGCGAATGACGGAGCCATGGTGACGGATCACAGTGTTACCCTTACCAACCTGACAGGAAGCACCACTTATACACTCCGGGTGGGATCAACGGACGTGGAACAGAACGGACCCATAACATCCAATGAGGTAGGTTTTACCACCGATCCGGATCCTGATGTGACCGAACCGCAGTTTACATCTCCGCCCACTGCCACGGGCAAGACCCACAATTCGGCCATAATCGTTTGGGAAACGGACGAGCCCAGCAACAGCCAGGTAAAATACGGCACCAGTAGTCAAGCCTGGAATGATTATCCGGATAGCGAAAACGACGCCGGCATGGTGACCTTCCACAGCGTCACTTTGACCGGTCTTGCGGGCGATACGGAGTACTTTTTCCGGGCCGGTTCTACGGACAATGCCAACAATGGTCCGGCCACCTCCGGAGAGTTCTCCTTCACCACCAATGCAACGCCCGATACCACGGCGCCGCAAATCATCAGCCCCCCGACGGTGACCATCAAAACCAATGAAACCGCCACCATCGCGTGGACAACCAACGAAGAAAGCAACAGTGTTGTCCAGTATGACACGGACAGCAATGCCTGGGGCGCTTATACGCAAGCCCAGAGCAACGCCAATATGGTAGTCAACCACACAGTGACCCTCACCAACCTCAACGGCGATACGCTCTACTACTTCAGAGTCGGCTCAACGGATGCATCCGGTAATGGCCCCACGAGTTCCACCGAGGTCAGCTTCACAACCGATCCGGATCCGGACGTAATTCCACCACAATTTACGGCCCCTCCCACGGTTACGACGGTTGACAATGACTCCGCCGTAATCGCCTGGTTCACGGATGAACCAAGTAACAGCCAGGTTCAATACGGTACTAGTACGGCAGAGTGGGGCGGCTTCGATTTCAGCGAAAACGATGGAGAGCTGGTAACGGCACATACAGTTACCCTGGTGGGGCTAAGCGGCGATACGCTCTATTACTTACGGGTTGGCAGTACGGATGCCGCCGGCAATGGACCTGCTTCATCTTCCGAAATCACCTTCAGGACAGATCCTGATCCGGATATGGAAGCGCCGCGGATTACCACTCCGCCCACCGTTACTGATAAGTCCCTCGATTCGGCCACAATTGAATGGGAGACGGATGAACCCAGCACCAGTGAGGTTCGCTATGATGAGGGATCTCTTGGTTGGATTGCATATGGATATGTCGAGAATGACAGTGATATGGTGACCAGCCATAGTGTTACCATAACCGGCTTGAGCCAGTTTCAGGATTGTGATGCCGGTGGATGCACCTTTTATTTCATGGTAGGCTCAACGGATGCCGCCGGTAATGGACCTGACCCCGCCGATACTGACAACAACAATCCCTTTGCCGAGGAAACTTTCATTACTGACATGGCCGCAGATGAGGAAGCGCCGAGAATCATCGCAGGCCCATCCGTAACGGCCGTGGATGCCGGCTCCGCCATCATCGAGTGGCAAACCGATGAACCGTCTAACAGTATCGTTCGTTTTGGTGAAACCGTCAGCACCTGGGCAAACTATTCAGACAGCGAGGACGATGCTGTTTTAAGAACCCATCATAGTGTAACGCTAACCGGCTTGACAGGTTCTACAGCTTATTACTATCGCGTGGGCTCAACGGATGCCGCCGGAAACGGCCCCGAACTGAACCAGGATGCCACCAACCCCAGCAGCGAATCCACTTTTACCACGGCAGTGGATTTGGACACCACAGCTCCGGTCATAACAGATGTGACCGTTGCCTGGGTTACCAACAGCACTGCCCTTATTACCTGGACCACAGATGAACCCGGCAACAGCCAGGTGCGTTACGATGTGTCTACGGGTACCTGGAACACTTACGCAATTTTCGAAAACGATGTTGATATGGTTCTGAACCACAGCGTGACTTTAGCCAACCTGCAGCCCGACACACCCTATTATTTCATGGTAGGTTCGACAGATGCCAAAGGGAACGGACCAACGCCCTCAGCAGAAGTTAATTTTACCACCGACGACGGTCCCGATGTGAGTGCTCCCCAGATTTCCAATATGGCTGTGCAGGCCTTATCTGGCACTACCGTTTTGGTAACCTGGATTACGGACGAACCCGGTAACAGCCAGGTCCGGTACGGGACTGGCAGTGCCGTGTGGCAGGATTACCCTTTTAGTGAAAATGACGGCGGCTTGACAATGCAGCATAGTGTGACGCTGACCGGACTGTCGCCCAGCACACTTTATTATGTGCGGGCAAGCTCCACCGACGCCAGTGGCAATAACTTTGAAACAAGTGGCTCGGATGTCAACCCATCCATCGAAAGGCTGACGACCACTGGCGAGGCGGATCCGCCCTCGATTATCGTGTACCCTGATGCCCAGCATCCTACCAAATATCCAGTGGCAAACGCCGCAGCTGACTATATTGAGATTACCTATGACGAATTAAATATGCAGAATGCAGAAGGGGAAGCGTATTATTTAATCACGCCCAGCATGAACTTTGCAAATCCTGGCAATTCCATCGAACTGGAGAGTTCCATTGGTGAAACCAGTACTTATCGTCTGTCCTACGATGACGTGACAGCCTACACCATCTACACCCTGACCTTGACTCAGGACATCACCGACGCCGACGGGTATTATGTGGAGCCTGCTACGGTGAAAATAAATGACAATGATGGTGACGATCTGCCGGACGACTGGGAGACTGAAAACGGACTGGATGCCACCAGCACGAATACATCTGCCGGCGAAGGTAAAACCGGTGATTTTGACTCGGATGGGTATACCAACTACGAGGAGTTTATCAGCAACACCGATCCGGATGATGACACCGACTTCCCGTCACCTCCTGATTTGCTGGACAGCGTACCCCATCACCGGGCCGGCATCGATGACGCCTTCCGTGTGCCCAGCAATGCTTCTTTTGGCGTTTATATATCAAATAGTGCCGGTATCGACACAACCGACAACAACAGTGTGGTTCTCGAAGTGGACGATACGGTCAACACTTCCTATGAGGTCAATCTGGGTGACGCGAGCGTTGTGAGGATCATCAAGATGGATGCCAGCGATCCGGACACCGCTGTGACGGCTTTCTGGTTTGTATATGACCGTTCTTTGGACACCAATGGCGACTTTCCCTTTGACGCGTCCGTGGAAATTACGGCCACGGTAAGCAATGTCGATGGGCATATAGCCACCGCGGATTACCGTTTCCGTGTTGAAACCGAGGCAGAACACAACAGTGCGCCCACGGATCCATCTATTCCCGATTACAGTACCGTGGATGTTGCCGATCCGGATCTGACCGATCCTGACCATACCTACAATGCAGGGTATCAGGTTGATTCGGGGATTATGCAAGGTGCCAAAGTACTCTACAATGACGCCGAACCCATTATACCGGTCCTGGCGCCCACAGACGGCATTCCGGATTTTTTACCCTCGGCCAACGTAAATGAACTCGGTGATCTGCTCAATGTGCAGCCGCCGGCCATATTCAGTACACCGGTAAAACTGATTATTCCTACCCAAGGTGTGAGTGCCGCGACCGTACAGATTTATATTTACAATGGGGAGTGGGTTCTGGCTTCGGACACCGATGGGAGTTCCGGTCTGCCGGGATGGATGGTGGCAGGCTCACGAGTGAACAGTGCCTCCGGTATTCAGCTCAAGGTATACCATTTTTCCGGCGTGCATGCGGCCGTCGTAACGAACACTGGCGGCGGTGGCGGCGGCGGAGGTGACGATGACGATGATCCAGAGGACGATGTTGAAGACTGCTTTATTCGATCCGTTATTTTTGAATAGATTAATGCTGCGTTAATTTCATTATTATTAATTGGGTTTAAAAAAGCGTTCGAAAATTCATGTTTCGCTGAGGTATGGCCCGACGATAAATTCTTCAGAGCTTGTTTATTATAAGCGTGTCTTTAGTCACTTTTATTCGAAATTCTTTCGATACTCATAAATAGAAAAAACCCCGCAAAAGTAATCGCGGGGTTTTTTATGATGACGAAATATGGGCACAGCCAAAGGGTTTACCTGATCGGACGCTTTTGACGCCACTTGCGAATCTTGCTTGAGCGGCTTTCATAATTTGTTTGTACCTGACGACTTATCCGAACCACCAAACCGGACGTGGCCGCATACACAAGCAATGGCTCACAGACACGGAATGAAAGAAAGATTAAAGGCTTATCTCTACAGGACAATAATTCAACTGAATTATTTCCTTAACAATTACAAGGAGGTGGTATGGTTAATCGGTGATGGCAGAAGCGGTACGACTTGGGTGGCGAATTTGCTGAATCATAAAAAGAATTACCGGGAGATGTTTGAGCCCTTTCACCCGAAGACGGTTGACAGCATGAGCTTCTTGAAGCCGCATCTTTACATGCGGCCGCAAGATTCGCATTCTAAATTGGAAAACGCAGCCAAGGAGATTTTTTGCGGAAAATTTATACATCCTTCGGTTGATCCGGCCGTACGCTCATTAACTTTCAGCGGTTTGCTGATAAAAGATATTTTCGCAAATCTCTTTTCATACTGGGCGTCACGTTTTTTCCCCGATTTAAAAATTATTTTACTAATTCGTAATCCTTTCTCTGTGGCATTATCTAAATATAATCGGCAAAATTGGTTTTGGATGACCGATCCATCGGAATTTCTTAAACAGCCTAAACTTTGCGAAGATTACTTGTCTCCGTTTGATGATATTATTCAGAAAACTAGTCGGGAGGCTGACTATATAACCTGTCAGATATTAATTTGGTCGATTATAAATTATGTGCCGCTCATGCAATTTTCCCCCAATCAAATACACGTGGCCTTTTACGAAAAAATATACGCCAATCCAAATGATGAAGTGTCCGGTATTATCGCGCATACCAAAGTGAAAGGCCACCCGGTTCGTCTGAGTAAAGATATTATCAATCAGCCCAGCCGGGTAACCAACCCCGACAGCGGCATTATAAAGGGCTTTTCACCTATCACTTCATGGAAGTCAGAATTAAGCGTAAGAAAAATTGACGCCGGCCTTAAAATATTGCAGTGCTTTGGTTTTGAGAAATTGTATGATGAAAATTCAATGCCCAACAGGGCCGTTATCGATAAAATGCTGGCAAAATAATTGGGCCACATCATATACGTTGCCATGCGCTTTACCATGAACCATAATAATATAGTTGAATCAAGGCATCCAAACGCCTTGATTGTGTATGGATTATGATCGATCTATCGGATGCAGCCTGTTCAGGGGTTCGGCTCGTTTTTCCATTAAGGTTTATCTCGCATGGCATCCACTAAGCTTTTGCTGCAACGGAGGCTTTCACGGTAGATCAGGTCTCTTTAAGGTAATAACAGTCTATCCAATTAACCACATGTACGGAAGGATTCAATGAATACAATAAACACATCAAACCTGGCCACACCAAAACAAAACGTGCAAAATTCAATGATGTCCGATCGCCCGCAAGGAGATGCGACTGTCGGCGTGATCGGTCTGGGCTATGTCGGACTGCCCTTGGCGGTAACTTTCGGCAAACGAATCGACACGATCGGATTCGATCTCGATGCGGCTAAAATAGATCAGTTAAACCGGCAAGTTGATGTGACCGGTGAAGTTTCCAAAGCGGAATTCAAAGAAGCGATCCATCTGAGGGTAACAGCGGATGCAGCGGCCCTGGGAACGGCAAATTACATCATCGTGGCGGTACCAACACCAATCGATGCAGCCCGGCAGCCGGATTTGACGCCTTTGATGTCCGCATCCAGCATCGTAGGTCAGAACATGAAAAAGGGGGCCGTCATCATTTTTGAATCCACAGTTTATCCAGGGGCCACAGAAGAGGTTTGTGTACCCATTCTGGAAAAGGAATCGGGCTTGGTCTGGAAAAAGGATTTTCATGTGGGCTATTCGCCGGAGCGAATTAATCCGGGGGACAAGGAACACACCCTAACGCGCATCACCAAGGTTGTTTCCGGAGATGATGCACCGACCTTGGATGCCGTTGCTGTTTTATATGAGTCAATCATTGAAGCCGGAGTTCATCGAACCGAAAGCATTAAAGAAGCCGAGGCGGCCAAAGTTATTGAGAACATACAAAGGGATCTCAATATTGCATTGATAAACGAACTCTCCATAATTTTTGACAAGTTGGACATTGACACAGTGAATGTATTGGAAGCAGCCGGTTCCAAGTGGAACTTTTTGAAATTCAGCCCCGGTTTGGTGGGTGGGCACTGTATCGGCGTGGATCCTTACTACTTGACCCACAAAGCAGAATTGGTGGGCTATCATCCGGAGATTATATTGGCCGGTCGCCGCATCAACGACAATATGGGAAAATATGTTGCTGAAAAGACAGTGAAGATGATGATCTCTGCCGATTTGCACATAAAGGAGAGCAGGGTAGGTGTCATGGGGCTGACATTTAAGGAAAACTGCCCGGATTTAAGGAATTCACGTGTGCCGGACATCGTCAAAGAGCTGAGCACTTATGGAATCGAAGTGCTGGTTCATGATCCCATGGCTAATCCGGAAGAGGCCAAGGCTTTCTATGATATAGAATTGATTTCATATGAAAGCTTACAGGATCTGGACGCGGTTGTTCTGGCGGTGTCGCACTCTTTTTACGCGAATGAAGGTATGGATGGATTG
Organism: uncultured Desulfobacterales bacterium; assembly: GCA_964452555.1. Taxonomy (GTDB): domain Bacteria; phylum Desulfobacterota; class Desulfobacteria; order Desulfobacterales; family B30-G6; genus B30-G6. The sequence goes on along the minus strand of CAYVMI010000019.1, from coordinate 47,493 downwards.
ACCCGGAAACTTGTTCCGGGTGGTTGCCTGATTGATGTAAAATCTATGTTTGGCCTAAAGGAGTCCGCCAAATATGATCTCCATTACTGGCGTCTGTAACTCTAAAAAGAGGGACTGTGTATGAAAGTCATGGCGTTGAATTCAAGTCCGCGGGGAGGGGGACAAAGCAAAACCGAGTGGATGCTCGATAATCTGATTGAAGGCATGTGTTCAGCCGGGGCTGAGGTAGATAAGATTGATCTGCGTAAAAAAAAGATAAATTATTGCATCGGCTGTTTTACCTGCTGGTCTAAAACCCCCGGGGTATGCGTTCACAATGATGATATGGCCCGAGAACTGTTTCAACAATTCATTGAATCCGAATTGGTCGTATTCGCAACCCCATTGTATCATTATACCGTTAATGCCCAGATCAAAACATTTATCGAACGAACACTACCGATACTCGAGCCCTTTATTATTAAAAAAGAGAATGGCCGATCAGGTCATCCGTTGCGGCATGAGCATCCGGATGCGGTGTGGTTGTCCGTAGCGGGATTTTCAGAGATGAGTGTTTTTGACCAGCTGTCCCAATATGTTAATTTTATATATAAAAAAAGGCTGTTGGCGGAAATATATCGACCTGCCGCTGAAACCATGATGCAGACCGGCAACGATACGGTGAGAGCACAAATCGCCCAGGCAGTCCAAGCAGCCGGAATAGAGATAATCCAAACAGGAAAAGTCGCCGCGGAAACCATAGCAGCCATACAGCAGCCGTTACGTACATCCGAACAAGAAGGGTTCGGTGGACTGGGCAATTTATTTTGGCAGACCTGCATTGACGCGGGTGTGACACCCAGGGAGTTTGAGGAAAAAGGCATGATACCTCGGCCTGATTCACTTGACAGCTTTCTGGCCATCCTCAGTCTGGGTTTCAATCCGGAAGGTGCCGGTGATACGAGGGCGGTTATACAATTCGTATTTTCCGGCGTTGTCAGCGGCAACTGCTTTCTTTCTATTAACAAGGGAACGATCAAGACGGAGACGGGTTTGCACGCGAATCCGGATGTCAGCATACAGGCACCATTTGAACTGTGGATGGATATCATGACAGGCAAAGCCGATGGCCAAACCATGTTCATGCAGCAGAAGTACATCGTCGAAGGGGATCTTGAGCTGTTGTTGCGTATGAATCAATTGTTTGGAAGGTGACAGCGATCTCGGAAACGGTGTCAGCTTAATCCCTCGCACCCAGAAACAGCGTGCTTAATCTAAGATGAATTAAAATATTAAATCATGAAGTGGGAAGGAAAGCGCCGGCGGATTCTAAATTAAACGATGAAGGCAGCAACGCAGATCATTAAATTGCCGGAACCGTGGTTCCATAGCGAAGTGTCGGTTGAAGAGGCAATAAAGGAACGGCGGTCCAACCGTTTATTTGCAGAGCGATCCTTAGAATTAAAGCAGGTCGGGCAATTGTGTTGGGCGGCACAGGGAAAAACCAGCCTGCGCGGTTTTCGTGCAGCCCCGTCTGCCGGTGCCCTTTACCCGCTCGAAATTATAATCGTTTCGGGAAATGTTCAGGAATTGGATGTCGGCATTTATCATTACCTACCTAAAACACATGAGTTGACAAGTCTGATCAATAGAGATGTACGTCCGGAACTATGCCGCGCCGCCCTAAATCAGCGCAGTGTACAGTGGGCCCCCATTGATATCGTAATCTGTGCGATTCAACAAAGAACACGCGTAAAATACGGCGATAGGGCCATAAAATATATTCATATGGAAGCTGGTCATGCCGCGCAAAATATTTATTTGCAAGCAGTTTCCCTGGGTTTGAAAACCGTTTCCATCGGTGCTTTTCGTGATAATCAGGTCAAAAAGGTGCTGTCATTAGACCAGGAAGTGGCGCCGCTTTATATTATGCCGATTGGGCGATAATCCAATCAGGCTTTGGGGCTAGGTTCTATTAAATTTATATTGAGGTCTATATTTTTTTACATATAACATTAACAAAAGTATTGTAACATAATGATTAATAAATATAAATTAAATAGAAAATCTGTTGCCGTAGTCGGCGTTCCTTATGATGAGCAGTCATCTTTTTTAAAGGGAGCGGCCAAAGCACCGGCAATAATTCGAGAAGCTTATCACTCAAGTTCCACGAATAAATGTACTGAGAGTGGATTAGATTTAGCCCAACAGTCAAACTTTCATGACCTCGGTGATCTGGATTGGAAACGTGGATTGAATGTGTTTAGTTCCATCGAGCATACCTTTGAGGAATTACTCGATAATCAGGTCAGAATAATAGCATTAGGTGGTGACCACGCCGTAACGCTGCCTATTATTCAGGCATACGAAAAACATTATCCCGGATTGAGTCTATTGCAGTTTGATTCCCATCCAGACCTTTATGATGAATTGGATGGCAATCGGTACTCACATGCCTGCCCATTTGCTCGCATTATGGAGGAGGGTTTAGTTAAAAAACTTGTGCAAGTGGGCATTCGTTGCATGACACCCCATCAACAGGAACAGGCCAATCGATTTAATGTGGAGGTTGTTGATATGAAATCCATCCCCCAGGGTCTATCAAAGCTTAACTTTCCGGGACCTCTCTACATTTCGATCGATCTGGATGTGTTGGATCCGGCTTTTGCACCGGGAGTCTCTCATTTAGAGCCTGGAGGTTTGCGTACACGTGATCTAATAAGTGTGATTCAACAGATTCAGGCACCTATTGTAGGTGCAGATATTGTTGAATACAATCCAACAAGGGATGTCAATGATATGACCGCGATGGTGGCAGCCAAGCTGATGAAGGAACTTGCAGACAAGATGCTACACTGATAGCAATTTAGGCTGAATACGGTTAGGCTATTCGGTCAGTTTAGCGTTACCCATTGAAGTCGGAATCTAAAGGGAACTCAACCCACTTTAAACCATGGACCAAGGCGATACCGCTAGATATAGCATTTTGGGACAAGATATTATCATTAGAACTTGCTGGTGATACGATCGTCTTGCTTTAACCGCTCCTGGATTCCCTTGCCAATCTCATAGGTCTGATCGAAGTCCGACCAAAATTTTTGATCACTTTGCTTCCAATCGGTACCAAAGCGCTCATCAAAATAAGATCCCAATTTATCGAACAGCAATTTCCAGGGCGCCTCACCCCTTTCATAGGCCCCCAGGAGTTCATTCAAAAGTTCATCCAAGTCAGCCAGGGATTCTTTGGGTAGATACGAGATAGCCCCTTTTCGGATCGATTCCATTAATGATTCAGGGTTGATGGCGTGGGCGGTCAACATCACCGTAGGAAAGCCCTTTGCTACTGATTCTTCTAAAAGCTGTAGCCCGTTCACACCCATGATATCGAGTATAACCAAGTCATAGGACTGGTTCTTAATCTTGTCTGAGGCGCTTTCATAGTCACGCGCCGTATCAATCTTACATTCTTCCAAAACATCCTCAATCGTTTCCAGAATATCTTCTTCGTCATCCACCGCCAAAATCGATTTTCCCGCCAGAAATTCTAATTGAGTCATAACTCCCCCATTTAAGTGTCGATTTCTTATATTCTTAGGTTATACCCATCTATCTGAACTGTCAATTTCTTGATTACAATTTTACAGTGATTGTCATTTTAACGTTCCGATTCGAGTGATAAGCGGGACGCTTAGAGTCTAATTTTATATATATACTGGTATAATTTCACCCAGGGGTTCAATGGACACAGAGATAATAACTTATTTATTTTGCCTCTTTGGCTTAAAAATCTATAGAGAATCAGAGTTAAGTTTGTTTATATGCCTAAGAAGCGGCGGCGAGATCCACCGGTAAAGTTAACTGAAATTTAGTTCCTTCTTTGGGATCAAGAATCAGTTCTATGTCCCCGCCTAGGTAACGAGCCATCGTGCGTGCACCTGCCAAACCCAGACCGTGCCCTTGTCGGGCATTTAGCGTGCAATCCTTGGACTGAGCATAGCGCTCGAAAATAGCTTCACAATCTTCCGGGTTTACCCCGGGGCCGTCATCGATAATGGCTGCATGTAGATACTCATTATTTATTTCCAGGTTTATTTGTATGCGCTGGCGTCGGAAATGCAACGCGTTTTTAATCAGGTTTCCCAGGATTTGCCGGTATTTTTCAACGTCCTGGGTAATTTCCATTAAACTCATTTCAGGAGCGGCTGAAAAATATATACCACATGAATTAAGGTATTCAATTGCCGCAAGCATATCTGGTAATTGCTGCAGCTCATCAGCGATGGCGGGCGTCCTCAATTCTATACAATCACACAACACCGTGAAAGTTGTTTCGACAGGCTTGAAAGAACCGCATGCAAAGCTACCAGCTTCGGAACGACCCACCTCTAATAAGCTGTAAAGCATGTCGCGTGCTTTGCGGGTATTGCGTATAACGCGTTTAATGGTCCTTTCTTGACGGCTGGATAACACACCGAATTTATCCTGCTTTTCGAGAAGGGTCCGGGCACCTGTCTCTATCACGGCAATAGGATCTTTGAGTTCGTGAATTAGAAACTCGATATCCAAGTTTTGAAAAAATCCTTTAGATTTTAAATTTCCCTTGTTGCTTATCATTTTTTTGTAATCCTGCTATGGTTTTATATAAAGTGAATTTTTTCAAAACGAGAAGCGGCGTTGCCGCTTAATCAATAAAGAACTTTTCATAATTTGAATCCGCGCCCTATTCAACGACTACTTCGCCGGATTAGACGCGGATTTAAATTGAACGGTCATGATCGTTCCGGACGATAAACAGGCCTCGTCTAATTTGCACTGGGTGCAGGCATGATTGCCGCTAAATCCATCGTTTTGGTCTTCATTAATATGAGGGCATCGTCTGGATGCCATTTTCAGTTTAAAATTATACCTTTCTGCAAAAATCTGCATACGGATTAGGTCAAACCCTTTGCCGCCCGCATTGAAATCATAGGGTTTTTTGGATGAATAATGGGCTGTTTCATAGGCAGCAAAATAGTTGTCAAAAATTAGGCGTTGGTTCTCTTTAGAAATGCCCACCCCGTAGTCTTTTACCACCAATTCAGGACCTTTGGCCGATTGTGATAGGGAAACAATGATTTTACTGACGTCCGGCGTATTTTCTATTGCATTGCGAAGGAGACCTTCGAAAACTTTTGACATGACCTCCGGCGGAATGAGAATGGGGCTTGTCTTTTCGAAACGGGTCTCAATCTGGCATGTTCGATGGATAAATTTGGGGTGTAACTTTTGATACAAATCATCCAAGAACGAATTCGGATAAATTAGTTCGGGTTCAACATTACGGGGACCGAAGACCGTGTCGATTTTTCGGCGCAGGATGTCTGTGATTTTTTCTGAAGCCAGTTCTTCGGCTACAAGGGCATCCAATACATCTTGGCACGCATCCAACATGACGGACAGCAGGTAGTGACTTTTATAATCCTTTTGTCCCACAATGTCTTCAATTTCATACTGCATTTCCAAGATCCGATTAAGGCTGCGTTCGGTTCGCGTCAGTATTTTTGAAAGACCTTCGGTATCCGTGCCGGAATATCGCTTTTGGAGAAGGCTTAAGGAGGCTGATAAAACGGATACGGGTGTTTTAAGCTCATGGGATAGATGGTGAATAACCCGGTCTTTAGCCCGGTTCAGGTTTTGCACATCTTCATAAGATCTCACCAGGGCTTCAGTGATTCTGGCATTTTCAATGGGCAAGGCTACCATGTTGGCAATGGCGATTGCCAGTTCCGCATCCGTTTCGTCAAACGGTCCCCCCTGCTTGTTAATTATACAAAGAACGCCGATGAGCCTATCTTCAAGCTGAATAGGAACATCCAGCATGTTTTGAGTATGCATATCGGCCTTATCATCCACCTGCTTGAAAAAATGGGGGCTCTTGTTGGTATCATTGACGATCATAGATTTGCCGGTGCGATAGACTTCTCCGGCAACCCCCTTGTCAACGGGAAATCGGATCTCTTTTACCTTTTGGCCCGTTATTTCGTCTTCAAAAGCAGCTTCACGAAAGAAAAATTCATTGGTCTTCGGATCGACAAGAATAACCATGGCCCCGCTTGCACCCAATAGTTCCTTAACCTGCATTGCAATGAACTGTAGTCGTTCATCAAGTCCCCTGAATTCATATAATGCCTGGGCAATTCTAAAGAGTGCCTTGTTGATGCGCGTGACTCGATTTTCCTGGGTCACGTTTTGAAGGGTGACAACCTGACCGGCCGGCCGGCCGTTCTCGTCATAGAAAAGGGCGCCATCTAAGATGATGTCCAGAATCCGTCCGTCCTTGGTCAGACGTTGGGTTTTAAATCCAAAAATTCGTTTTTGTTCGAAAAGTTCTTTAATGCCTTGGCGGGTTTTTTCTTTTTGGTCTGCGGGAACAAAGGGAATATATTTACCTTCAGTCTCCTTCAGGTTCCAACCAAATGTTTTTTCAAAGGCGGGATTTATGTAAGCAATGGTGCCATCGAGATTAAACACAAATACGGGAACCGGCAAGAATTCCAATAAAGCACGATAGCGCTTCTCCGCCAATCGGCTGGCCGCGTATTGCTCTTGGGCTAACTTTTCAGAAGCTTTAAGTGCATTTTCAACTTTTATTTTTTCGGTGATATCCCGGGCTATACCTTGAAAGCCTGTTTTAATACCACGGGTATCTTCCAAAAGCCTGGCATTGATTTCAAGTATGCGTGTCTTACCAGACTTTGTTTTGATTTCCCATAATATATTGTTAACACGACCGCCGGTTTCGAACATGCGATTGAAACTGTTATAGGCATACTCGGCGTTTTGGTCGTCCATAAAGTGTCGGAAATTTTGATTCTCGATTTCTTCTCGGTCATATCCGAAGATACGGCAAAGTGCGTTATTAAAAAATACAAAGTTGCCTTGGATGTTGGTTTCGAAGAAAGCATCGGCAACATCCTCTAAAAACACGCGGTAGCGATCCTGGGGTATATCACAGGCTTCTAACAGCGCGGCATTATCGGGTGGCGTTCGAGAGTTTTGTGAAGGATCGTTGCTCAATATGATGTCCTACGGTTTTTTTGTGAAAATATTTAGAAGACAGGAGTCAGGAGACAGAATTCAGAATGCGCTGTATCTCTTAGTCTTTCCCATGCTTAGTTTCTGAATTCTGTCTTCTGTATCCTGACTATTGGTTTCCGTTATTTCCGGTTTCTAGTATCCCAAACGTTTGTGCATCTATAATATTGACACCAATTTCTTGAATAAGTTTGATCGCTTTGTCGTTGTCACTAAATTTGAAAATCATTACAGCTTTATTCGATGATAAGCCGATAAAGGCATACATGTAGCGAACGTTGATGCTGGCGGCTTTCAATGGCTTTAAAATAGCAGCCAGACTGCCGGGTTTATCTTCAATTTCGACGGCCAGGACCTCATCGACTCGAGCGCTGGCCTGCATATCCATCAAGATCCGTCGCGTTTTCTTAACATCCGAAACCAGTAAGCGAAGTTGGCCGAATGCCCCGGTGTCCACCAGGTTTAAGGCTCGCAAATTGATTCCGGCATTGCCTAAGGCTTCAGTTACTTCCAATAATCTGCCGGGTGCATTTTCGATCGATATGGTGATCTGTTTGAGTTTCATCGTTTTCCTCCTAAATAAAACCGCCTGGCGATTCTATTATTACGTGAGCTGTCGCTCACTTTTCATGATTCAGCAATATATAAAAATAACAAAGATTCTAATAATATAAACTATCTTATCCAAATTTCAAGGGGTTGGTGATAACAGTGATTGATGGGGCACTTTTTCTAGAAAGCTGGGTAGCTATCCTGCGGGGAGCTGCTCAAGCTCTGATCTAAAAGCGCTATCTGGCCTTCTAGCGTCCAAACTTGCCAGCTTATTGGTCCTGAAGCGTTTCTTTTAAGAAAAAACTGGAGATGAGTGCGATGACACTGCAGGCGAATAAAACTAGAAACGCCTGTCGATAACCGGCCAGTGTGAAGGCATCATTCACTTTGCCGTTTAATTCCAACACCAAGCCCAGTATCGGCTGAAATACAGCTCCGCCTAGAAATGGAAAGAGATTAATCATGCCGGTGGCGGTGCCAGCCATTTGAACCGGAAATAGCTCCTTATTTGTAGTAAAGCCGATCACCACGATGGCACTGGAAAATATACCCAGACCCAGGCAAATGATATAATGCCAAATCAAAGGGATAGATGCCGTAAAAAAGGCAAGCGGCAGCATCAGAATTAAAACGAGCAAACTTGATAGGACAATTGTCTTTTTGCGTGATTTAATGACGTTATTTGACAGATAGCTCAACAAGGGACTGCCCACGATCATCCCGATGGCCAACATGGAGAGGATCTGACCGGATTGGCTTTTGCTGTATCCGTAAACCTGCATAAGATAGGGTCCGCCCCATAGCCCGCCAAAGGAAAAAAATATGCCACAATCAAAAAAGAACCATACGGCAACCGGCCAAAAATATGTAGTCGTCACGACTTTCTTAACGCCGGCCATGAGTGCTATCGGTTTTATGACTGTTTGCGCCGTCTCTACTGGTGACGGCAATCCTTTGTCAGCGGGTTTGTCACGGACAATAATAAAAACGAATACGGCCAGCATTAGCGTAAATATGCCCACAAATAAGAAAGACTGGCGCCAGCCGATCCAATTGCTGAGCCATACGAGTGGTGTCGCCGCAATTAGAGAACCCAGTCCGCCCAAGGCCATAAGAATGCCGGTCATCATTGCGAACTCTCTGGCATGAAACCACTCAGCCAAAATCTTCATAGTGGGAACAAACAGCATCGCAACGCCCAACCCCACCAGGGTTCGGCCTAAAATTGCCAATGAAACAGAAGGCGCCATAGCAAGGATGACGGAACCAATGAAAGCAACGCTGAAAAACAATGTGATCGTATTGCGCGGTCCCCAGGAATCGGACAAAAGACCGGCCGGTAACTGCATGGCAGCGTATGGATAGAAATAGGCTGCTCCTAAAAAGCCGGTCAAAGCTCCGGTTGCATTTAGATCTTTCATCATCTCAACAGCAACAACTGCTGGACAAAGACGGTGAAAATAGACCAATACATATCCCAGCGCCAATACCCAGAAGATGTACCAGCGGTATTTTTTCGCCCTATTTAAACGTGCTTCATCCATTACCAATATCCCAAAGCAAATGAAAAATATGTCAGTAATGACTATACGAAAAAATACATTTATATTCTTTCAATAAATTCCTTGCCAAGCAAACCTTCGGGTCGGAACACCAAAACAACAATGATTATCAGAAATGCGAGCGTATTCTTAAAAGCAACCGAAATAAAACCGCCGAAGAGGGCTTCCACCACCCCCAGGAGTAAACCCCCAACAATGGCCCCGGGCAAACTGTTGAGTCCACCCAGGATAGCGGCAGCAAACCCTTTTAAGAAAGGTTCCAACATATAGAATGGGTCGATGAGAAGTTGGGCTGCCAGAAATAATCCAGCGAGTATGCCTGTGAAAGCCGCCATGGCCCAGGAAAGCGCCAGTATGCTCCGGGTCGGAATGCCCAAGGTCTGGGCCGCAGGAAGATTTTCGGATGTGGCCCGCATGGCAAGTCCGATCCGGGTTTTCTGGATCAAAAGATAAAAAAGCAGGCTTCCTGCTATGCCTACAATGAGCGTACCCAAACTGAGATGGCTTATTATTATGTTTCCGAAGGTGAATACTTTTACATCGGAAAGAGGGAAGGGAAAATTTTGCGGTTCAGCCGTATTGCAGAATCTGAGAATTAGTCCTTGCAGAATAAGCCCGAAGCCCAAAGTTAGGATAACTTGGCCTAAATGGGTAGCTTCACGGCGTTGGGCCGGAATTAAAATCACGAAATAGAACAGTATGGAGATCAATGCGCCTAAAACCAAAGCGAATATGGCGGCCAACCACCAGTTCATGTTCATGAGCATGAAGGCCAGCGCGATAAAAGCACCCGCAGTGGTAACATCACCATGTGCAAAATTTAATACACGGTTGGATCGGTAGATGAGGACTACGCCAATTGCTACCAATGCATACAGACTGCCTTGGGAGAGACCGGAAACCATATACTGTAGAACGCGTTCCATATGATACCTTATGTGTTTATTGTGTTTGTTGAGTTCATTGTGTTTGTTTTGTTGACGATTCTATGTGTTTGAGCCACCTTTCGAACGATTAAATTTTTGTGCGAAGATATTTAATGAATCCAGAATTGAGCTTTGATACTTTTTCTGCTTGTGCGTAAATCATATTAAATGTGTCTTCATCAATGTAGTTTTGGTCAAGGGCCACATACAACTGGCTTTGTATTTCAGCAGCAGAGCTTTTAGAAATAAATAAAAATTGAATAAATTCTTTATTGCTTCTTCTTGAGAATCCTTCCGCTATGTTTGACATTGTTGATATGGCCGCACCTTGAATTTGGTTAGAAAGCCTGAAATCCCTCTTGAAATGTTCATTGCTTTTGATTGCGCCATAAACGAATCTGGTCAACGTTCGAGATGCTTTCCATGCATCAATTTCTTCAAAACTTTTTATCGACATTCCCATTATTCAACTCAATAATCTCAATAAACACAATAAACTCAAAGAACTAACGGAATGGCCAATTGCGAAAATAAAGCCGAATTTTCATCCACAGGCCGGCCAAGCCGCCGGGTTGAAATATCAGAATGAGAATTATGACGACACCGTACACAACCGGAATAAATTCACGCAGATCGCTAAGACGCGTCGGAATTAAAATTACAAAGGCCGCCCCCATGATGGCACCTTCCACAGAAGCCAGCCCTCCCACGATAACCGCAACGAGAAAGGTAATGGTTTCCATAAAGGTGAACATGTTAGGTTCCAAATAGCCCAGAAATAAGGCATATAGGCCGCCCTGGATGCCCACATAAAAAGAGCTAATGGCAAAAGACATCAATTTGTATCGAGTCAGATTAACTCCCAGAACTTCAGCGGCAATGTCATTGTCACGGATGGCGATAAAGGCGCGTCCCATGTATGAGGAAACAATATTGTAGGCCACCAGTGTAAATATGGAAGCGATGATCAAATTGATATAGTAATACGTATTGACTGTCGAGAGCCCGAAAATCGGCTCTAATTTGGTTATCATCAATCCCATGCGTCCGCCGGAGAGTAGGGGGGTGTTGACGAAGATCTGATACACAGCAATGCCAAATCCCATGGTAGCAATGGCCAGGTAAGGACCTTTGAGCCTGAGAGATGGAAATCCCACCGGGATACCCACAAATCCGGTAATTATACCGGCGGCTAATACACTCAGGGGCCAGGGTACACCAGCCCGGTATAGATGCCCGAAAGCAAAGGCCCCGATGCAAAAGAATCCCGCCTGAGCAAAGGAGATTTGGCCGGTATAGCCAATCAGGATGTTTTGACCGATAATACCGATGGAAAATATGGCGATGATGGTTGCAACGTAAACAAAATCTTCAGGTGCATAGAGGGGTAGCAGAAATAAGGCAATAATGACAGCAAATACCCAGGCTTTAGTGCCGGCTTTACGTATGAGCTTTAATTCTTCAGCGTAACTTTCGATTAGATCCAACACAGCCTCCCAGTTAGTCGGCTTAGACTGTAGGTTTTTAGACTGTAGACTGTCAGCTGCCTACAGTCTAAAAACCTACAGCCTACAGTCTCGAGCCGAATTTAGGATAAAACTTCGGCTTAGTACATTGATTCAATCAATTCCCCGTACGTTTTCTCCAGTGCCCGCCTTTTAACCTTTTGGGTTGGGGTCACATCTCCATCCTCGGCATAGAAACGTCTAGGCAGCAAACGAAATTTCTTGATTGTTTCCACCCGGGCCAGGGTTTCATTAATGGAACGAATTTCCTTATCGATCAATTTAATGATTTCCTGATTTTGCGTTAAATCAGCAAAAGTTGTAAAGGGAATGGCATTGTCCTGGGCATATTTATTGACATTGTCTTCATCAATCAAGATCAGGGCCGTCAAGTATTTGCGATTGTCTCCAATCACAACGGCATCTTGGATGTAAAAACTGAATTTCAATTTATTCTCGATGAAGGCCGGCGTAATATTTTTTCCGCCGCGCGTGATAATAATGTCTTTTTTACGATCCAGGATTTGTAAGAAACCATTGTCGATAGTGCCAACATCACCTGTATGCAGCCACCCGTCTACAATAGTTTCGTCCGTCAATTCCGACTGCTTATAGTAGCCTTTGAAAACACCCTTGCCTCGAGCGAGAATTTCCCCATCTTCCGCAATCTTCATTTCAACACCGGGTAGTGCCTCTCCTACGTACCCGGCCCTCGGACGATCAACCCGTTGTATGGCAATAACACCGGTGGATTCGGTCTGGCCGTAGCCTTCACGTAATGGTACACCGATGGCATTAAACCATTCAAATAAGTCAGGACTGGCCGGAGCAGCGCCACAAATGGAATAGCGGATGCGTTCCATACCCAATTGTCGTTTGAGGTGATACAGAACCGTCCAGTATAGTGGCCAATATATGAGGCTGAGCCACAACCGCTCAGATGACCCTGCTTGCGCTCGCATGCGCTTCAATCCGATATCGATGGCCAATTTGTAGACCGCGCGTTTGACTATAGTTGAATCGGACATTTTGATTTCAACCATGGAAACAAACTTTTCCCAAAGTCTCGGTACGCTGGCAAATATGGTTGGTGACACTTCCCGCAAGTTCAGGGCCAGGGTATCGATACTTTCCACAAAATTTACGGTTGCGCCGGTCCATACCGCCTGAAAAACAGAAATGAGGTTTTCGTAAATATGAGCAAGCGGTAGGTAAGAAAGTAATTCGTCATCATCTCTTTCACCGAGGACCTGCACTAGAGAACCCGTTAAAGCCAGAATATTTTCATGTGAGATCATGGCCCCTTTCGGTCTCCCGGTGGTACCGGAAGTGTAGATCATCATGGCAATGTCATCCCGTTGGATTGCGGCCATACGGTCATCTAGTGCATTCGGATTAGACTCAAGAAAGCTAGCGCCTTTTTTAATGAAATCTTTGTAGAAGATGACTCGCGGGTGATTGAATCCCCACAACCCTTGTTCATCCCATATAACCACTTTTTTAATGTTTAATCGATCGATAATCTGAAGAACTTTTTCGATTTGCTCTTCGTTTTCGACAAAAAGAACTTTCGACTCTGAATGTTCAACTATATACTCGATTTCTTCAGGCGAGGAGGTAGGATAGATACCACACGTGACACAAGCGGCTGTCATGGATCCTAGATGACACTCCAACCATTCGGGTCGATTATCGCCTAATATTGAGATGCGTTGGCCTGGTTCAAGCCCTAATGCTAAATAGCCGGCAGCGGCCAGACGTACGTTTTGCCCATATTCTTTCCAGGATATACGATTCCAAATGCCAAAATCCTTGTGCCGAAGTGCTACCTTGTCTCCCAATCGTTTGACTTGGGTAAAAAAGAGATCCGGAAAATGGGCGGCATGGTTCATCATCACCAGGTTCTCCTTTTCTTATACAGCCTAAAGCCGGTGGAAGATTCATCGTCTTGTCCGATTCCGAGATAAAGCTCCTGGACATCCTTATTCTCTTTAAGATCCGTTGAAGATCCTTCCAGGACGATGCGGCCGGATTCCATTATAAAACCATAGTCGGCAATACCTAAGGCCATTTTAGCATTTTGTTCCACTAACAGAATGGTTGTTCCGGTTTTACTGATCTTGACCAGAGCCTCATAAACATCCTTGGCAACCAGAGGTGCCAATCCCAAGGAAGGCTCGTCCAGCATAAGCAGCTTGGGTCTTCGCAGCATGGCTCTGGCAACCGCAAGCATCTGTTGTTGCCCGCCTGATAGCGTCTCGGCTTGCTGTTTGCCACGCTCTTTTAAGATCGGAAATAAGGTGTATACGAATTCAAGGTCGTCCAGTACTTCCTTACCTTTTCTTCCCCAGCAACCGATGTCCAGGTTCTCTTTCACGGTTAGCTCTCGAAACAGCCCTCTGTCTTCGGGCACATAAACAATTCCGAGGTTAGCAACACGTTCGGGTGGGCGCCGATGAATCCGCTTGCCCATAAATTCGATAATCCCTTTGTTGGGCTGGTCCTTCAAAAGTCCCGCGATAGTTTTTAACAACGTTGTCTTGCCGGCACCATTGGGGCCCAGTACCGCGAAAATTTCTTGCTCTTGGATCGTTAATGAAAGCCCGTGCAACGCATAGATCCGATCGAAATAGAGTGTCTCGATATTGGCTATGCGGAGCAGAGGGTTCGCGTTTATTGAGTTTGTTGTTTTTTTTAGGTTCATTGAGTTGTCTTGTTGGTTGATTTTTTTGGGTTCGTTGAGTTTGTTGAGAGAAGTAGAAAAATAGCTGTTAAGCTAGAACACCGGGATGCCTAAATGCCGCCAGAGACGATTCGCAATTAGCAGCTTTATGGCATCCCCGCCGGATAGTCTTCCAGCAGGCTAACGCAAGGCTATTCATCCTCTCCAAGATATGCCCGCACTACATCAGGGTTTCTTTGAACTTCATCGGGTGTCCCTTCAGCGATCTTTAACCCCGTGTCAAAGGCTACCATGCGGTCGGACAGAACCGAAGCCAGGCGCAAATCATGCTCAACCAATAGAATCGTAGGCTTAAACCGGCCACGAATTTCATTAATCAAATAGGCGGTTTCTTGCTTTTCTTCAGCCGTCAAACCCGAAATGGGTTCATCCAGCATGAGCATTTTAGGTTCTAAAGCCAGAGCACGTCCAATTTCAGCGCGTTTCTGAACACCATAAGGGCAATCAGAAATTCTCACCATACGATAGGCCTCGAGCTGTAAGAAATCGATCAGCTCTTCTACTTTTTCACGATGTTTTAACTCTTCGCTTCGCAGGCGTAAAAAAGCATGCAGGGGATTCTTCTTAAACTTGACATGCCGCCCGAGCATGAGGTTATCCAGAATCGTCATATGCATGAACAAGCGTAAATTCTGAAAGGTACGGGCAATGCCGCGTTTAGCGACTTTATCTGGTGACAATCCCAATAACTTTTGCCCATTAAATGTAATTTCACCAGCTTGAGGATGGTAAGAACCGGATATACAGTTGAACAAGGTGGTTTTTCCGGAACCATTCGGGCCGATTACGGCCAAAATTTCTTCGTGTTCCACCGACAGGCTAATATCCGACAAGGCCTGAATACCACCGAAACTCATGCTCAGATTTTTTATATCAAGTAAAGACATTCCAAATTTCTTTCCAGATGCCGCATCAGACCCACTGTCTGTGGTACCCTATCCATAAGGATCAAAGGGCTCCAGGATTTAAGGGCTCAAGTAGATCTTAACGCATTGGGATTCAATCAATAAAATAGAGCTAAGGCGTGTATTGCCTTAGCTCTAGTATATTTATTTTAATTAGCAAGCAATTTAGAATTTGGGAGGAAATTCCACATATTTCATCACAGGTTTATGTTTGCCGCCTTCAGCCACTTGGAGCCATACGGCATTACAGCCATTATGACGATCGGGACCATAAGTCACGGGGGCTCCCATTCCTTCAGGTTTCCAGTTCTTAATCATCTCCATACCCTTGATCAGGCTTTCGCGGGTGAGATTTCTGCCGGCGTTTTTGGCACCTTCCACAAAGTGCATCATGGAAACCGCCCCAAAAAGTGACAGAAACTCATTGCCCTTGAGTTTCGGGTTGATTTTATTGAGAATAGCGGTAACTTTGTCGGCTTCCGGATGAAAATCGGGAAGACTCATATGGGCCGACATGGTGGTGTAGGTTCCTTCCCAGGTTTCACCTGCCACTTTATACATCAGGGGGAAACCAATGGGAAAATTTCCCATGACCTTGGGGCGAAATGCAATTTTGGCCATTTCTTTGGTCATGATAGCGCCGGTTCCGATCATACTCGTCATGATCACCAGATCCGCATCGGATTCTTTTAGTTTAAGTGCGTGGGTCCCCAGGGCCCTTTCGGTTACTTCATACGGAACTTCGGCCACCAGATTAGCCCCCGAGTGAGATTTTAAAGCTTTCTTTATTCCAGCATTGGCACCCAGACCGTATTCGTCGTTTTGGTAGAAATGTGCAATCTTTTTGGCGCCCAGGCTCTTCATGGCATATTCGGTCATGAATTCAGTTTCATCTTCATAGTCAGGATAGGAAATAAAATAATATTTCCTGGCCTCTTTGGGCTGGCGTTCATAAATCCCAAGGCTGGCATAGGCCGTAATCAAAGGTATCTTGTTTTTGGGGTAAAAATCTTTGGCAGCATTACAGGGGGCTGATCCAAGTTGTCCCACAACTGCAAATATCTTGTTTTTCATTTCCTGCAAATTGGCCACTGCTCTGGCCGGGTTGTAACCGTCATCTTTGATAATCAGTTTAATTTTACGGCCATGGACACCGCCCTGGCTGTTGACATGCTCTGCCCAGGCTTTCATGCCGCCTGAAATCGTAATGCCCCAGCCAGCAGCAGGACCTGTCAGGGGTGTCGTGCAGCCGAGAACAATTTCATCATCGGTTATACCGGGATCTTTTGCCAGTACAGCGTTCGGAATGAGAAGAATTGACGCTAAGATAATTAATAAGAGACTTCTTGAAAGCATAATTCCCTCCTCAGTTAAAGTTGAATACAACCTTTTGAGATATATTGACGCAATTAGCTTGCGTCGGCAACTGTTTTTAATAAACGGAATTCATGAAATGATGTGATGTTCAACTATGAAGGAACATTAAAGAATACATTGCGTTTTGTCAAGCAATAGATATGCTGTTATTGAAGCGTACCCTGCAGCAAGACTTCGATGAGGACTTCGGCTATATCGAATGAGCTTGCCGAATTAGAACGCTCCCTCGAAGGCCTCAGTCGAGTCGCTACGTGGAATACGCTCACCATCTCAGTTCAAAAACTCTCTGCTACAACAATTTCTGAAAAAAACGATGCCACCGCGGATGTAAAAATGATCCTTCTCGACTTAGGGCGATATGCGTAGCGCGACCCACAACCTGGTCGATTTCAACAAATCCAAAAACGCGTGAATCCGCCGAGTTGTTACGGTTATCACCCATGACAAACACTTTGTTAGGAGGGACGATGATGGGATCAAAGGAATCAAGCGGGCTTCTCAGCGCAGTAAACATGACAGAGTGCCGCACTCCAGCCAAATTTTCAATTAGATACTGATGCTCTATTTTTGAAAGTCGGCTTTTATTTACGCTTTCTTGAGCATTTTGATATTGAAGCGGCTTGCCATTTAAAAACAGGCGATTGCGATACAAAGCAATTTCATCACCGGGAATGCCGATTAGTCTCTTGATTAATCGTTTGCCATCTACGGGCGAATAAAAAACGACGATGTCGCCGCGATTGGGTGTGTGCCACCGTAAAATATGCCAGGTAGTATAGGGTACTTTTAGGCCATAGGACAGCTTGTTGATAAACACCCTGTCTCCCGCGAGAATGGTAGGAATCATAGAGCCGGTGGGCACATCATTCCAATCGGCAATGGCGGATTTAAATGAGGTGGCGATCAATACTGCGGCGATAATGGAAAAACCCCAGCCACGCATGAACCTCGCAATTTTGCTTTTTAATTGTGTCGTTTTCATTTAAACAATCTCTGTCTTCAAATTTTTTTCGCTATTTCTTTGCTATAAAGCTGGAAAGCAAGGATGCCTGGACGCTGCATCTTACTTGTAGCTATTGGCAGCATCCCAGCTTTCTGGCATCCCGGCATCCAAGCTTTTTCAGAGATAACACTCAAACTTTTGCTCTGTAACCGGCGTACCCCACTGATCGCCGCTTTGTTCGTGAACCAGGCTGAAACCATGTTTTTCATATAGGTGCCGTGCCGAGTCCAATCCGGCAAAGGTCCAAAGGTAAATATTAGAAAAATTTTGTATGCGACAGTGTTGCATAGCAAGGGAGAGAAGCTTGTCGCCGGTTCCGTAACCACGCATCTTTTCGGAAACGATATACCAACGCAAATGAGCACCTTCTGAATCGGCCTTAATGCCATCGATTATTAGGGATCCCTCAACACGATCAGACTCCCAAGCTGTCCAGAATCCATCTCGTTGTTCATCAAATCTGCCAGCAAACTCTGACAGCTCTGATGCCACTTTGGCTTCAAAATAGACACCAAAGTTCCAATGCAAACTATAATAGCGGGCATGCATTTCCGCAATCCTGCCGATGGTGCCTGGGAAATATCCGGCTTTTATGTTTATTGGGTTCATTGGGTTATTTGAGTTGCCACTTATTTGAAATGGAATAAATTTTACACTGAATTAAATCTTAGTTCGCAAGTATTTTATGAAGCCAGAGTTGAGCTTTGATACCTTTTCAGCTTGTTCGTAGATGATATCAAAAGTAGCTTCGTCAATATAATTTTGGTCAAGTGCAATATACAGTTGGCTTTGTATTTCAGCTGCAGAACTTTTAGAAATAAATAGGAATTGAATAAATTCCTTATTGCTTTTTCTTGAAAATCCTTCAGCTATATTTGACATTGTTGATATGGCTGCACCTTGAATTTGATTTGAGAGCCTGAAATCCTTACGAAACCTTTCGTTACGGTTGATTGCACTATATACGAATCTGGTTAATTCTCGTGATGCTTGCCATGCATCAATTTCTTCAAATCTTTTAATCGATATACCCATTGTTTAACTTAATAAACACAATAAACTCAACGAACTCAAAAAACATTCAGTTGCTATTATCGAAACTCATCCGGTATCTTAATCACCGGGATGGGTTCCATTTTATGACGGTTGCGTTCGCGAAATCTGCGGTAAATGGAGATAACTTCTTCCTGACGCTGAGTTAATTTATCTCCGGGGTTTTGTTCGGCTGTGCCCATAGCCCATTCCAGTTCTGGATAGCTTGCTCCGATTTGACTTTCGTCGGTACGATTATCGGCCCACAAACCATCGGTCGGTGGTGCTTTGATTATCTCATCGAGGATACCGAGATATTTACCCAACGTGCCAACCTCTGATTTTAACAGATCGGCGATCGGAGAAATATCGACCCCACCGTCACCGTACTTGGTAAAAAAACCAACACCGAAATCTTCTACTTTGTTGCCGGTGCCAGCAACTAAAAATCGATGGTGGCCGGCTATTGCGTATAGTGTCAGCATGCGCAGTCGTGATCGTGTGTTTGCCATGGTTAGATCATCTTGGATTTCAACTGGCCAGGTAGCATGCAGGGAATCAAATGGGCTTGTGAGATCTAGGCGCAAACCGCGAACATTCTCAAATCGACTTTGAAGCCATTGCATATGCCGGGAGGATAGTGAATCTTGCTGTTTTGCCTGGCGGATAGGCATGTTGAGCACAATCACCGGCTTACCTGTATGGGCACATAGTGTGGAAGTGACCGCCGAATCAATGCCCCCGGACACACCCACCACGAAGCCGCTCAGACCGGCATTGTCGCAATATTGTGTCAGTTCACTGACGATAAGACTAACTATTTTTTCGGATTGCATGGCTGTTAGCGATTTGTCGGGCTTATTGGCTTCATTGAGTTCGCTGGGTTGACCAATATGTTGAGAAACTGCCGGTAATTATGAATAATTTAGCAGCATCTACTAATTTTTGATATTTTTTGCAAGCATGGATTTGAACACAGCATTGGGACTCACCTTACCACCTGCGGGTGAGCATTCGAACAGTTCAGTGCTGATAAGCTTGCCATTACTAGCCGAAAAGATTATGGATCCAAAAGGGTAAGCCCGTAGTTGCATTGCAATGCCTGTTTTAAGCCAGGCCGCGGTTATCCGCCTTATCTTTAGGGGCGGCATCATGCCCTATCCTCAAGATTTATTTTGGGCATTCATCCACGGGCGTTCACTGTTTTTTTGCAAAAGCGGACACATATCAGTCACACCCGCAGCCGCAATCACAAGCACATAAACCCCTGCCGTCAGCGATTGCCTGGACAACTTCCCGATTTTCTACCAGATCGACAGCAATTAAATTCGATTTTAAGTAGAAAAAGGATGCTGGCGGCAAGATTGGGCGAATAGACGGCAACAAGTGACCGAAAAAGTCTTTCACGTTTGTAATTTCCACTGGCAGGACAACGGCTTCCCCTGGTTGTTTCCCAAAAAGTGCCTTTTCGAACAGGCAAATTCCTTGGGTACCAACACCGTATATGAATTGAAACTCACTGGACGCAGAACTTAGATCCATTTCTTCCGCGGATGTTCCCATTTCCAAGGAAACGGTTATTTTTCTCAGGTAGTCAACGCTGTTGATTTTTGTATCCATATGGAGTCTCTATCGTTATTTGGATTGTTGAATTCTTTGAACTTTTTGAGCAGAAGCGTAATTATGCGAGTCCTATGACTTATCAGCTTTGACCTTTCAATCGACACTCTGCTTTATAGCCTTGAATATTTTCTGTCTTCCTTTATAACCACCTCGCGATTGATCAAATCCGCTAAATGCTTTCGCATCAAGGCTTTTTCAGCAAACGTATAGAACGGCAACGGTTCACGTGGCTTACGGTAAACGATCCATTTATTGACGATATCATCCATGCTGCAGGGTGTCGACAGGGCCTCCAGCAATTTATTTTCACGTTCAGCTATAACATTCAGATATCGATTCCATATATCATCAGGTGGTGATTCGAAAATTCCCTGCTCATGTGATGTCAGAATAGTTGTGGCCTGAAACTTGCGAAGCATCCTTACTGATTCTATGGTCTGCTGAATATTAGAATCCACGTCGCCGTACCAGGGCCCAAAGGGCGTTAAATCATAATCGCCTATAAAAAGTACATCTTGATTTGGAAAATGCAAGGCGATGTTGCCGGGGGTATGCCCTGGGGCGGCTAATATATCTATTTTAAGTGATCCAAATAGATGAGATTTATTCGTAATCAAATATTGATCGGGTTTCCTTGGCCGAAAATGAAACATGTCCACAGCCAGTTTGCGCCACATCTCGCGATCTTGTGGTTCAACCCCATATCCATTCAAAAAAGCTTCGATACTCGATAAGGTTGGGGCATCGGCTTTCGTAATGGAAAGCGGTACACCTTCGAATAAATCGAGGTGCAGAAAATGATCCTCATGCCAATGGCTCAGCCATACCGCCTGAACACCCGGAGAGTCCTTCAAGGCCATCAGTCTCTTTCGATCCGAAGCCGGATCGATTAAGATGCCAGGGCCTTCGAGGTAGATTGAATGGCAGAATGGATATTTACCTTTATTTTCACCGGGGATGAACCAAATAGGTCCGAAATGTTGTTCGCGCATAAATTAACGATACCTCCATTAACAAACAGCCTTTTAGGTGTTTAGGCTGTAGGCTGTTAGGTAGCTGTGAGGTCGGTATCGCCATCGGTATCAAAATCGGTGTCGGATCCTGCTTTTTCAATTCCGATAGCGATACCGATAGCGATCAAACCAAAAGCGGAACGCAATACGAGCCCAGGACCTATCAGCTATGACCTATTTATAACGTCATTGCATGCCAGCAATTTGTTTAACTCAACGAATCCAATGAACCCAATAAACCAAAATACAGCATTCTAACCCGCCTGAAGGTTCTTCAATGCGTCACGAACACGTGGCAGAAACTTGTGATTGGCCTTATGCAATGGGTATTTATGAATATCATCAATATCGATCCAGCGATAGCCCATCGGTCCGTCTAATTCGACCGCAAATGAATTCGTGTGGCAGAGAAAAACATCCATTTTTATTTTAAAATGCGTATATGCGTGCTTAACGGACGTCAAATAATCACGTATTTCGATATTAAGCCCGGTTGATTTCTTGATAGACCGTTTGCATACTTCTTGGGCGTCCTCTCCAACTTTAATCTGCCCTCCCGGAAATTCCCACAGACCTCCTAAAAGACCATTTTCCGGCCGCTGAGTTATCAGAATTTTATTCTCCTTAACAATTACACCCGTTGCCAATAGATGGGATGGAGTTGGTTTGGATTTATTTCTCTGGGGAAAATCTGCAACTGAGGAATCCCGGAAAGCGTCACATAGGAAGTTGAGGGGACAACTATTACAACCAGGATTTCTTGGGGTACAGATTAAGGCCCCCAGTTCCATGACCGCCTGGTTATATTTTCCTGATTCCATCTCATGGAGAAGTTTTTCAGCGATGAGATTAAACTCCTTTTTCGCGGAAGCATGATTTGTGGGTGAGCTTATACAGAAAAGCCTCGAAAAAACGCGTTTAACATTGCCATCCACTACCGCATAGGATTGGTCATTTGCAATGCTGAGCACAGCAGCGGCAATATAGTCCCCTATGCCGGGCAGGCTACGAATCTGAGTCCAGTTTTGAGGTATCACGCCATTATATTCATGGACTATAATTTTGGCTGCGCGGTGCATGTTGCGAGCGCGGCTGTAGTATCCAAGTCCTTCCCACATTTTTAGTATGGTTTGTTGGTGGGCATTGGCTAAATTTTGGACAGTGGGAAATCTTTTAATAAATCGGGAATAATAGGGGATAACCGTACGAACTTGAGTCTGCTGCAGCATGACCTCTGAGATCCAGATGTAATAAGCGTCTTCTGTTTCCCGCCAGGGCAACTTGCGATGATTTTTATCATACCAGCGCAGGAGGGCAGGGTGGTATTTTTTAAGATAAGCTGAATTGATCTTTGTTTTCATAACTCAAAAAAAATCGTGTTTCACGATTTTATTATAACGCGACGGTCTTTCGCCCAGCGGGCGAAAGACCGTCGCTCCTAGACGAAAGAACACAATTCAAATTGAAAAAAGCCCCGGGAAAACCGGGGCTTCATAAAATAAATTAAGGGCTTTTAATTTATTTTCCAACCTTAAGGATCAGTGCTGCACCGCAATCACCGGCGGCGCAACCGGTCCACAGAAAATACCCGCCGCCCTTCATGGCGGTCTCTTCTATGCCTTCGATAATCAAGCGTGTAGCCGTGGATCCTTGGGGGTGGCCATATATCATGGAGCAGCCATAGTTGTTCATGCTGTTGACATCAATGTCGAATTTGTTGGCAAAATTGATGTCGTTAACAATAAAGGGGTTGTGCGATTTGATAACGGCCATGTCGCCGATGGACAAGCCGGCGTTATCCAAAGCTATTTTTGTTGCCGGAACCGGTGCCGCAGCCATATAGCCTTTTCTCTCCCTGGAAAATCCATAAGTCACCACCTGAACGGGGATTGATGGGTCGGCGCTTAATTCCTTAGCCTGTTCTTCAGTGGTGACGATCAGACTGGCATTGCCGTCTGCCGGATGGGTCTGGGCACCAAAGCTGACAACGCCGTCAGGTATCAAAGGTCTTAGTTTTGCCAATCCTTCTGCGCTGGTGGGCGTAATGCCTTCATCCTCTTCCACCATTATGGTTTTTTTTCTGGAAAGCTTGATTTCGGCCCCAAACATATACCTTTTCTGGAATTCGCGATCATTTTCCAGGGCCATCAGATACTGTTCATATCGTTTTAGGGCCGCCGCATCGCATTCTTCCTTGGTGATGTTTTCTTCCTTGGCAACATTTTCCGCTGTTTCGATCATACGCAGTCCAACATTGGGATCGGCGTTGAAGTTGTCCATAAGCCAATTTTCCGAAATGACTTCCCCACCCGGGCCTTTGGGATTAGGCCAAATGGTATGGGGGCCGTTGGAGGTGCGATCCGTGGTCATGACATAGGCATTTTTATACAGGCCGGCTTCGACACCCACGGCGGCCTGGTAGATGCAGGTTGTACCGGTGGTGCAGGCCTGGCTGAGGGCAATGCCGGGAACGTGCCCGGCGCCCATCAAGGCCGCGGCCCATGGCGCTGCATAAAATTGGCTGAGCTGGCTGATGGTGATGCCCAGATACAAATAATCAAATACGCCGGCATCAATACCTTTGGCTTCAAGCCAGCGTTTGGATGTGTCGGCTGCCAGGATGATCGAGTTTTCATTCTGCATGCTACCTTGCCAGCGACAGAATGGCGTGCTGTAATAGCCGCCGTAGGGGATATAGGCCTTAGTTAACATAAGTTTCCTCCTTAAAATAAAATCGTTTCACGATTTTATTTGGTGCGGCTTCGCCGCATTTATATTTTGTTACAAACCTCTGCCAATATAATCGCAGGGCGGATGTCCTGCATCATATAAAAGATTTATTGATCTGTATAAATTTTTTATTCTTTAAATTTTTCTCGTAGTTTGCGATGCAATATCTTCCCTGTGGGAGTTCGCGGCATATCGTCTTCTTTAATAAAGAGAATTTCCTTGGGACGTTTATAACCGGCCATCTGATCACGACAGCAATCAATGATCATGTCTTCAGTCAGTTCCACGTCTTCGTTTCCTTTAGGTATCACCACGGCCACAACTTTCTCGCCCCATTTGTCATCCGGCATGCCAATCACGGCACAGTCGAAAACACATTCATGACTTCCGACAACCTCTTCGATTTCACTGGGATAAACATTTTCACCACCGGTGATAATCATATTATCCTTGCGATCAACGATTTGATAAAAGCCATTTTCATCTTTACGGGCCATGTCACCGGCGCTGAACCATTCCCCTTGAAAGGCTTCTTTGGTCTTGTCCGGCAATTTATAGTACTCATCGAAAAGCATCGGGCCGCGCGAGTAGAGCTCTCCGACCTCACCGGCGGGCACTTCGTTTCCATTTTCATCCAGAACCTTGATGAAATCAGTTCCCAAAGATTCGTAGCCGATGGAACCCAGTTTTTTGAGCTGGTCATCCGGCTTGAGCACGGTTACAATGCCGGCCTCAGTGGACCCATACCCCTCATAGAGATCCACGCCCGGAAAAAAATCCATGATGGCCAGCTTCATCTGCTTGCGCACCGGGGCGGAAGAACAGAGCAATTTGCGAATAGAGCCAACGTCATATTTCTGGGCTTGATCAGTAATATTGAGAATCAGGTTATAATGGGTGGGAATCAGGGAAATGAAGGTAATTTTCTCATTTTGAATGATGTAGAGGATTTCTTCAGGCTTGAAGGACCGGGCAGGATGCACGTATACACTGGCCCCTATATACAGGAATGTAAAGGTAAAAAAGGTTGAATTAATGTGGCACAGGGGCATGACATTCAAGCAGACATCATGTTCGTTGAAGCCGAAATCAATGCCGTTGATCAGGTAAAAAGCTATATGCGATTCATGTGAGCGCACCACCCCTTTGGGTTTGCCGGTTGTACCGGATGTATATATGAGAATCCAGGTGTCTTTAGAGTCAACCGCGCATACCGGTTCGAGGTTGGAACCGGACTCAATGAAGCGTTCGTATTCTTTGTAGCCGTCAACAGCTTCACCGATAACGACGTAATTCTCTGATGGAATGTTGGTGAGCGTTGCTTTGATGCCGTTAATCATGGGGGCGAACTCATCATCAATAAAGAAGGCTTTGGCATCTGAATTATTGACGATGTAAGCAACCTCCTTGCCTACTAAACGGAAGTTGATGGGCACAATCACCAAACCAGTCTTGGCGGTTGCCAGGAAAACTTCTATGATTTCGATACTGTTCTCCATAAATACAGCAACCTTGTCGCCTTTTTTCAATCCCATAGACAGCAGGCTGTGGCTGAGCTGGTTTACGCGCTGGTTGGTTTGGGGATAGGTAAATCGGCGGTCTTTGTCGGCCAGTGCAATCGTATCGGGGTATTTAGCGGCATTCATCTTGAGCTGCTGGCCCAAATTCATCCAGGCGGTCATAGGCGGCGCTCCTTCTTGATGCTATCAAGGTGATATATTATTCGTGATTCTACCATATTATGCTGGAAACTCTAAATTTTGCGCCGCGGCTATTAGCTCTTAACTGCTGGCTCTTAGCAGCTTATAGCTGTGGCTTAAACCTTGTTGCTTAAATACTGATGCGTACATCCACAGCCACCACACTTTCCTCAAAGGCCAAGGTTGGATTCAGATCCAATTCTTGAATCGACGGGTGATCGGATACCAGCTGCGATAGGCGCTGAATGAGTTCTGCAATACCGTCCTGGTAAACACCAGTTTCCCCGCGGACGCCTTTGAGTATCGGCGCTAATTGAATGCCATCCATCATTTCCCGGGCTTCGAATTCGGTAACAGGCGTCAGATTGAAAATCACATCTTTGAGCACCTCCACATAGATGCCACCCATGCCAAACATGATCAAGTGTCCCAAGCCCGGTTCGGCTTTAGCCCCCAGAATAACTTCCAGCCCTTCCGGTACGAATTTCTGAATCAGGAAGGTGAGGTCATCCGCTTTGAGGCGTTGCTGCATGTCAGTCACTGTCTGCCGAACATCGGCGGCGCTGGTTAAATTGACAGCCACAGCCCCCATGTCGCTTTTGTGAACAATAGCGGCGGCGTCAGCCTTGACAACCACCGGAAAGCCGATATTTTCCGCTGTGGCAACCGCATCTTCGGGTGTTGCGGCCATGGCGTATTCAGCGCAAGGAATGCCATAGGCCGTTAAAATATCATATGCATCCGCGGATGTTAAAAAACTACGCCCCGCATCAGAAGCAGCTGATAGGATGTCGGCCACTTTGGATTTGTCCACATCATCAAACACCGTTGCCGTTCCAATGTCACGTGATCGCGTGCCTTGATAGCGCACCAGAGCTGTCATGGCACGCGCAGCCTCACCCGGCAGGCTGAATGTAGGCACCTGGGCCTCCTTGAGGATCTTTACTGTTTCAGTCCATTGACGTTTATCCGTCATCAGATTGCAGACCATGGGTTTCTGCTGCAACTGATTAACCGCCGCTATTTCTTTGGCGATACTGTCGGTATCCACGAAAAAGGGCGTCACGAAATTGATGTACAGTGCATCGAAAGCATCGTCATCCAGCATGGCATCCATGCAGGTCCGGTAATGGGCGGCATTTCCGGTGGCCAATACATCCACCGGATTGTTGACGGACGCCTCCGGGTAAAGATTCTCTTTTAATACAGTCTCGGTTTTTGCCGAAAGCGGTGGAATCTCAGCTCCGGCTCCCACCAGGATGTCAGTGGCGATAACAGCGGGTCCGCCTGTATTGGTAATCAGTCCGACGCGGTTGCCTTTGGGTATCGGCTGGGAAGCAAAAGCCGCCGCAGCCTGAATGAGTTCACCTTCGTCCATAAAGGTCAACACACCGGCCTTTTTGAAAATCAGGTCCGTGGCTAAATCCTCCTTGGCAAGTCCACCGGTATGGGAAGCGGCCGCCTTGGCGCCTTCCACTGTGCGCCCGGCTTTCATGGCTAAAATTGGCTTTTTGGCGGCAACTTCGCGGGCCACTTTCATAAACGTAGCCGGGTCCCGCAAACCTTCAACATAGGTGACGATTACACGGGTGCCTTCATCATCACCGAGATATTGGATGATTTCCGGAATGGTAATGTCGCAGGCATTGCCGTTGGATGCGTATATCCGCGTGCCAACACCCATGGCTGAAAAACCCTGGTGAATAACTTCGGCAACACCGCCACTGAGGGCCACAATGGAGATATGGCCGATATCCGGTTTGGTGAAGGTAAAGTTGCAATAGGCTCTGACGTCCGGATCGCTGTTGATGATGCCCTGGCAATTAGGGCCGAGAACGCGGATATTATACTGCCTGGCCTTTTCAAGAAAATCCTTTTCATAGGCTTCGCCTTCAGGTCCGATTTCAGAGAACCCACCTGAATTGATAATAATGTTTTTGACACCCTTTTTGCCGCAGTCTTCGACTGCCATCGGCACAAACTTGGCCGGAATAACCATGTGAACCACATCGATGTTGTCGGGTGCATCCAAAATAGATTTGTAGGCCTTGATGCCGCGCACTTCATCCGCCTTTGGATTTATGGGATATATGGGACCTTTAAATCCAAAATCGACCAGATTGCGGATGACACGATTTCCGATGGACAATTCTTTGGTAGATGCCCCGATCACGGCGACAGACTTGGGGCGAAACAAACTTTCCAGCATAACATCCTCCTCTAAAATAAAATCCCTAGCGATTTTATTTTTCTTCCAGTTGCTCGATAAAGGCCTCCACATTGGTCTTGGTTTGCTCGTCCGAGAGGAGACGCAGATCGTTCAAATCTCCATTGATGGTCAGGCTTGGGATCTTGGTAATGCTTTCCAAGCGCTGGGGTAGACCGTATCGACAGTTGGAGTTGTTGGGGCACGTTTTGGCATCGTGGTAAACCACACCGTCAATATCGAATAATTCGAGTTTGTTTTTGATGTAATCTTCCTTGTACTCATCCGACCGAACAATAAAAAGCTCCGTGTATGCTCTGGCCATGCTGTTAAACGGATCATCCGCATCCAGCGCCGAAAAGATCCAAGAGCTGCAATATGTCGAAGCGATCACATTGGCGTTCAAGCCGGCGAAAAGTTTGGAATGCATGCTTAATCGTCCCCAAACCGGCATGCCGTCCCAATAAATGCGGTGCTGCTCGTCGTCGATTACACCGGTGCTGGCATCCACGCGTTCCTCTAATTCTTCCAGCAGGAGCTGATAGGCATCGATGGCCTTTTGGGTCCCGCGCCCGACGACGGCCGGACCCATCAAAGTGGTGGCATCGAAAAATGAGATGGGAGAGGGTTTTGCGGCTGCAGCCGCCAGACATTTTTCCCATAGGTCCGAGCATTCCCGGGATAGACCGACGGCGTGTTTGAATTCATCCATGTCCAGCTTACGCCCGGCGACTTCCTCCAATGGTTCGACAATATTTTCCATTTGCTTGGCAATTGAAGTGATATGTGAAGGGGTAACCTCTTTGACGCCTACATAAGAATGCACACCGACCACCGGCACGTTGAATTTTTCGCCGTACCAGGCAAACCAATCCTGCACATCACGACATTGATTGGTATTGAAAACCAATACGTCCGGCTTGGGAACAGATTCAATTCCTTTGAATGCCCTAGAAAGCGGCGTAACACCTTCCAAAAAAGCGCCGACATCCGCCGTTAGGTAAGAGCAAATGTCAGGCGAATAGCCCAATGCATTTGCTTTGGGGATCAAATCCACGGCCATGCGCGTGGTACCGAGCATGGCGGAGTGAGTTTCCGGAAAATAGGTTAAGTACCCCATGCCACGCAAAATTTCCGCCGGGCCGACGCTGGTGCACCAGGCTATTTTTTGCTTACCACTTTTAGAGGCCTCATCCAGTTCATAATAGTAGTCAGCCATGAATTTGCCCATGTCCCGGGCCGTCTTCAAACGTCGAATGTTGATTTTCTTTTCCTCATTCATTTTTAACCCCTTTACCAAATTATTGAGATTTTAAGATGGTTAGTTGGAATTATTCAGCTACAGCACCAATTTGTGTGAATAGGTTATAAGGCTTAAGACTGTTGGGCAGTTAGGCGTAAATTGCTATTAGATTATAATGCCCAAAAACCTAATACCTAAAACTTTTAACCGATCAAATGCGGAAATCTCTATATTGCAACCAACTAGTAGTCTACCAGTCTACAGCCTAAACCGCTTCTAGGGCATAAATTGCTGCGCCAATGGCACCGGTAAGTTGCGGATGTTCAGGCACGCTGATGGATCTGCCAATTATTTCTTCCATCATGGTAACCAGATAGGGATTGTGGGCCACGACCCCGCCAGTCATTACGACTTTTTCACTGAGGGCATCCATTTCGATGACACGTTTGGTTACCGAGTAAAACAGTCCCTTGATAATATCACTTATTTTTTTGCCCCGCCTGATATTTTCCAGCACCTCGGTTCCTGAAAATACAGTACAGAAACTGCCTAACTTGACCATATCTTTGGATTGCCGGGCCAATCCATCCATGTCTTCCAACGGGATGTCCAGGCGGGGTGACATTTCTTCCAGAAATGCCCCTGTACCGGCTGCACATTTGCGATTCATTTTAAAACCGGTTCGACGACCGCTTTCATCTAATTTTATGACTTTATTATCCTGGCCGCCGATGTCGATAATCGTGATCGCCGTTGGGTAATAAAGATAACAGCCTTTGGCATGGCATCCGATCTCGGTTTTGGTCGCATGCGTGTAGGTGACATTCTTGCGGCCATATCCGGTGGACACAACGCGCTTCATATCTTCCTTAGTGGCACCCGCCATCTCCAAGGACATTTGCAGACAACGATTCGCCGTCGCAGCGAAGTCCGTACCAGACTTTTGAACCGCGTGACCTAACAGGCTTTTCTGGGCATTTAGGATCGCGACCTTTGTGCGGGACGCACCCACATCCACACCCACGTAAATAGGTTTAGAAGAAGACATTATCTGGATTCTAGCCCTTTAACCAGTGACCGCAAGGTGTTGTTGTAGGGGGTTTCAATACCGGCCCGCTCACCGTACGCCACAAACTTGCCATTGATATAGTCGATTTCGGTTCGACGATTACTTTCAATGTCCATCAACATGGAGGGCTTGTGATTTCCGGCATTGCGCATATAATTGATGGCAAATGGATAAAAATCCCAGCCCAGATTTATTTCATTGGCGCGTGCCACTTTTATGCATTCCTTAACCAGGCAGTCGACAATGTTGAAAACAATCGGGTCACCCATGGCCTGGGCCATGGTAAGGCCGGTTACGGCACAAACAGGATTCATGCAGGCGTTCATAACGGCTTTACGCCATACCATCGAAATGATTTGGTCGGTATGCGCCGTTTCCAGGCCACTTTCGGACAAAGCCCCGGCGATGGCAATCGCGGCGTCTTTTGATTCCGGATCAAGTTCCTGGATATAGTGGGGTGGGTGGTGAAACGGCATGACGACGTGTCCGGGCGCTTTTAGCCCGCAGCCATAGTTTACAACTGCCCGCATGGCAGACTTGTTTCCCAGCGTTTTTGATATTTCCAGCTCAGTATCGATGCCGTTCTGCCAGCTGACTACCGACATGCCATCCTGATAGAATCCTTCAATGGCTGATACGATGAGGGGCAGCGCATTGGCTTTCACGGTAATGAAGATAACGTCAGGCGGATTGTCAGCTATTTCGTCTACAGCCTGACAGACACGCGTTACCGGCTGAACCATATTTTCGGCGCCTTCAATCGTGATGCCGGGATCAAGCGCCGGCGCCAGCAAATCCTCTAATATGTCGCAGAGGGTAACATCATATCCGTTCTTAGCCAGGAATGCGGCTAAGATGCTTCCAACCGGGCCGGCACCGATTACGGCGAATTTCTGGGGATCTAATACTTTTTCTTCTCCCATACCTTTCCCCCTATTGACGGTTTCGTAAAAAGCTCAACTTCTGCGTTGTGCAGCACGCACTTGAATTTGAACTTTTTACAAAACCGTCTAATTTTTGCTTTATAAAGCGACAAAGTCGCTTCACATAAAAGCGCGTAGGCTTTTATTAGCGCTCTTGCTTGGGCCGTTCATCCACAACCCGCAGAGCCTTGCCTTCGCTGCGGGCGATGAATTTGGGCTCAACCAGGTTTACTTCGACACTGATGCCCATGTTGCCCTTAATGTGACCCATGATTTTGCCTTCGATTTCGGACTGTTTTTCCTTGCCGGCGTCGTATACTTCTTTCTTGGCTTCAACCTGTACAATCAGTTGGTCAAGATAGCCCTTTTTGCGGACCACCAGGCGGTATTGCGGCTCTACTTCCTCAACATCCAGTAATAACGATTCAATCTGGGATGGAAACACATTGACACCGCTGATGATCAGCATGTCATCGGTACGCCCGAATACTTTTTGCATTTTAATTAAGGTTCGGCCGCAGGCACACTTTTCACGCCGGAGACTGGTAATATCCTTGGTGCGGTAGCGAATCATCGGCATGGCTCTGCGTTGCAGCGATGTGAAGATGAGCTCCCCTTTTTCTCCCAAGGGTACCGGTTCCATGGTAGCCGGATCGACGATTTCAGCCAGATAATGATCCTCATTGATATGCAGGCCGTCCTGAACCTCGCAGTCAAAGGAAACGCCCGGTCCACCGAGTTCAGTCAAACCATAGGCTTCATGAGCCTTGATGCCCATGCGTTCTTCGATTTCTTTACGCATGGGTGTCGTCCAAGGTTCGGCACCGAATATGCCTGCGCGAACCGGCAACGACCGGATGTCGACCTTTAGTTCTTCGGCACGTTCGGCAATGGTCAGGGCATAAGAGGGTGTACAACAAAGGATATTGGTGCCAAAGTCCTGCATGATGGTAATTTGGCGTTCGGTTAAGCCTGCGCTTGTCGGCACGGTCGTGCATTTAAGGCCGGTAGCTCCCTGATGAAATCCAAGACCGCCTGTAAATAAGCCATGGCCATAGGCATTCTGTACCACATCTTCGGGTCGGACCCCGGCAGCCCAAAAATTTCGAACCATGCATTCGGTCCACTGTTCCAAATCTTCGAACGTGTAGGGTCCGGTAATGGGCTTGCCTGTTGTCCCGGAAGAGGCATGCACCCGAACGACGTCTTTCATGGGGACGGCACACAATCCAAAGGGATAATTATCACGGAGGTCTTCCTTAACCGTAACCGGAAACTTGGCAATATCTTCCAGGCTTTTGATGTCGCCCGGTTTCAGATTCATTTCTTTGAATTTTTTTTGATAAAACGGAACCTTTTTGGATACCCACTCAATGGTTTCTTTTAATTTTTCCAGTTGTAATTTTTGGAGCTTTTCAACCGGCATACACTCGAATTCTTTGTTCCAGGGCATATGCTACCTCCTTCAGGCTAAATAAGAATAAAGCGTTATTATCAAAAAAAATACAAATTAGGCTGCTGCTTGTTCTGCAGCTGTAAATCCCAATTCAAAAGCCTTGATATTGACATCCAAAAACGCGGGTTTGGTGGTCGAATGGATGGCTTGCCTGATACTATCGGCGGATATAGGCAGAATGCCGGTTTGAATCAAGGCACCTAAAAGCACGATGTTTAGGGACATGGGGTTGCCGGCCTGCTTAGCGAGATCAGATCCATCAAAAGCAATAAATCGGCCGGTCTTGGCCTTTATCAGCTTTTGCAATTCTTCCATATCCGGATATTTTCCGATGCCGATGCCGACTGTAAAAGGCGGAAGCGGCGCCGTATTGGTAATCACGACTGTGTCTGAACTGCACTTATTCAGGGCACGCAATGTTTCTGAGGGCTCAAATCCAACCAATATATCGGCCTCGCCATCCGAAATAATGGTACTTTGGGCATCTCCAAATAGAATGGCCGATTCAACCACCCCTCCGCGTTGCGCCATGCCGTGGATTTCACTCATCCGAACAGGAATGTCGGAAATCAAGGCCGCCTCACCAAGAACCTTTGAAGCCAGCAGGTTGCCCTGGCCACCAACCGCCACAATGATCAATTTTTTTGTTTCCATGATTTATCCAATCTTAATTTTATTTTTTTCCAACGCTTATCCAGCGCAAAAATAAAATGGTTAATATTGCATGTTAAAATCTTGTCGACCGGTCTCTCTCAAAAGAAAACATTCTACGCTTTAACAGGTAAAATAGCATTCTCCGGGCAAATTTGAGCACACACCGCACATCCGACGCATAAATCGGCGTCGATCTTAACGCGCGCGTCTTGTATATAGAATGCGGGGCACCCCAGACTGGTAATGCAATCCTTGTGGTCCTTGCATTTGTCGGTAACCTGGAAAGCTCTGACTTTAAGTTGTTTCAAGCCTTTTGCATATAACGTACAGATTTCTTTGGCAATAACAACGGAAACACCTTCAAATGCCACGGCTTCCTTGATGGCTTCGACACTTTTTCGAATTTTAAAAGGTTTGATGACACTAACGTGCTTTACGCCGATTCCCTTGACAACCTCCTCTATGGATACACGGCCGTATCCTTCCAGGTTCCAATTGCCCATGTCAACACCCGGATGTGGCTGGTGCCCGGTCATGGCCGTGGTGCTGTTGTCCAGAATAATCAGAGTAAAATTATGATCGTTAAAGACGGCGTTGACCAAACCCGTCAAACCGGAATGGAAGAAAGTGGAATCGCCGATAAACGAAATCACTTTTTTATCGGTGGCTTGCGCAAAACCGCAAGCTGTACTGACTGAAGATCCCATGCAAATCAGAAAATCGCCCATGGATAAGGGCGGTAAAAAACCAAGGGTATAACAGCCGATATCGGTGGGATAGACTGTCTCTTCGCCTTCCATGGCTTTCTTTACGGCATAAAAAGTGGCCCGATGCGAGCAACCGGCACACAAGTTGGGTGGCCTTTGAGGTATTTCAGGGACATCCGAAAGATCCGGTATTTGAGAGGCTTCAAAGCCTGTACCAAAATAATTGGCGACGATTTCTCTCACTTGGGATGGGTTGAATTCATATAGCCTGCTAAATAAAGTCTCGTCCTTGCCCTTTATGGGTATTGTACTTTGGGCTTCTTGGGCAAAAGATTTGATGGCTTCTTCCAGATAGGGCTCGCCTTCCTCGACCACCAAAATCTTTTCACGCTCGGCAATAAACTTCTTGATGAGTTTTTCCGGCAGGGGATGTGAAAACCCGATACGCAGGGTGGCAACTTTATCGGCAATGTCGAGATCTTTGACGGCATCGCTAACATAATTGTAGCTGACACCGTTGCAAATGATGCCCCAGGGCCCTTGGCCGTTTAACATGTTGTATTCAGATGTTTCCGAGATGGCTTCGGCCTTTTGTATATTCTCCAGGAGCTTTACATGCAACTTGCGAGAGACAGCCGGTACGGTAACGAGATTAAAGGGATCCTTGGTGAAATCGCCTTGTGTTTTCCGTGGTTGCATAGCACCCAGGGTTACAACCCCGGTGGAATGGTTAATGCGCGTGGTCGTACGGAAAAGTACCGGTTCCTTCAATTTTTCTGAAAGATCGAATGCATACGGAATCATTTCCTTGGCCTCTTCCACAGACGAAGGCTCCAATATCGACAAGCCGGAAAGTTTGCCATAATAACGGTTGTCCTGCTCATTCTGACTTGAAAACATGAATGGATCGTCGGCGGTCAGAATCACCATGCCGGCGGTAACACCCACGTATGCCAGGGTCATCAAGGGATCGGCGGCAACGTTCAGGCCCACGTGTTTCATCATGCACATGGTCTTAACCCCTGAATTGGCAGCACCGGCGGCGACTTCCAGGGCCACTTTTTCGTTGGTGCTGTACTCAAAATAAAGATCACATTCTTGGGACATTTGAAATAGGGCCAAAGAAATTTCGGAAGAAGGTGTTCCCGGATAGGTTGATGCAAATGCGACACCCGCTTCCATGGCCCCGCGAGCGATGGCTTCGTTGCCAAGAAGCAGCATTTTTTTACCTGGTTCGTCAGTTAGTAATTTGTGCATGGTCTTTTCCTTACGTTTTTCTGGGAAGTAGGTTAAGTTTGAATTCCCCAATTGCGGCTTGACTTCAGCCCACTGGAAATTCCTGCGTCAAGGTGAATTCAAAACGTGGACATGAATCCATTTCCTAATGTGAGGACCTGGCATTATGTGAATATCCCTCATTTTAGGTTAAAAATATGAAGCTACATTACAGCTACAAAACGGTTAAGTCAAGATAAAATCACGACCCGGTTTTAACGCTGCAATGAAGTGCAAAGAGTAAGTTTAAAATCGTAACCTAAAGTAAATATTATACATATCCTTATGGTACCAACTCCAATAGAAGTTGCTCGGCTGTCATAACTCGAAATAACGGATAAAGCGGGTTGCGTCGATACAAATCAAGGGTTTGTCGATGCACTTCCGCTGCATATGATACCGAGCAATCTTCCAAAAGGACCGCTTTGAAGTCATGGCACAAGGCATCCATGGCGGTTGTAAGTACACAAAAATGGGTAGCGATGCCGGCAACAGCGCACAGGGTTACGCCCAGTTCATGCAAATCGTTTTCCAAACCCGTATTGAAGAATGCCGAAAAACGGGGTTTGGGAAGCCAAACATCACCTTCCCGCATATCCAGCTCATCAACAACTTCGGCGCCTTCGGTTCCGGCTAGTGAATGCGGTGACATACTGCCCGTAAAAATAAAGTCTTCGTTATGGAATGAATCGGTTGAAAAAATAACCGGCCAGTTGTTTGATCGGAAACTTTGAATGGTTTGATTAATGGGGGCGATTATTTTGCGGGCCAGGGGGGTGATGGGCAGCTGTCTTTCATCCCGAAAGTTGTCTTTAACCATATCGATGATCAGCAGGGCAGGGTGTTCGGGATGCGAATTCATTGCTTTAGGTTTTTAAGTGGTTAAAAAGCATGCCATCAGACGATATATGAGTTACCCTGAAGGGTTGGAGGTCCGGAGGGTTGAGGGGTGTACGGGCGATATGCAGCTTTAAACCATTCGAGCATTATAGCTTACGAATATTAATTCAATTTCAATGTTTGGAGATTGCCGCCGCCGTTCAAAGGCACCACACCTTAGCTCTGCTACCCTCCAGAATCCCAACCCTTTAATTAGCTGTTCTTCCAGTCCGGTCTACGCTTTTCGTAAAAGCTGGCAATGCCTTCCAGAGTGTCCTCTGTTTTCATGAGTGTGTTGAGGAACAGGTCGCTGACACTTTCCACTGCATCGGCGGTCTGCATTGTCAGGTGTTGGTTAACAGCTTGTTTGTTCAGCCGCAGGATCAGCGGACTGCTGGCCGTAATTTCGGCCACAAATGTATCTACCGCAGCATCAAACTCGTCGGCAGGAATGCATTGACTGACAAATCCCATGGATAAACCTTGGGCGGCTGTATATATTTTACCAGAGCAGCAGATTTCAATCGCTTTGGCCGGGCCGACCAATTTGGGCAGGCGAATGGCCGCATATGGCGGCAGGAAACCCAGTTTCACTTCCGGTTGCCCGAATTTGGCCTTTTCGCTGGCCAGAACCACATCACAGGCAACAGCATATTCCATACCGCCGCCAAGACAGGCACCATGTACGGCGGCAATCGTGGGTATTTTAAAGCTTTCCAGGAGCAAAAGCGACCGGTTAAAGGTAGCGATCATCTGGTCCGCCATTTCCGGTTTGTGATCACCCACATCAACCCCTGCACACCAGCTGGCTCCCTGTCCTTTGAGCAGCAAACATTTTAATTCGTCGTCTTGCACCAGTCCTTCCAGCTCTTCACAGAACAACGTCATCATATCAATATTGAAGACATTATGTTTGGGTCTTGCAAAGCTAATCGTGGCCACATTATTTTCTTTTTCAACGATAATGGTTTTTTCTTCGGTCATGATTTTACCTTTAGTTTATGGGTGTTTCGTGTTGGGTGTTTCGTGTTGGGCTTACGAAACACAACATACTAAAAACAAAACACAGAATATTATTTTTTTTAGCCCGCAGTATCTAAATAATTATAGTGTTTTCAGCAGATAGATAATGTTAGCTGGCCGGCTCGAACACATAGTTCATCTGCCCATTCGGCAGGGTGTTGACCACTGTTTTCATGTCCATGCCGATTTGGATATCTTCATCTGGAATATCAGAAGCGATGCGGCCAAAAACTTTGTAAGCACCATAATCCAAGAGCGCAATGCAGTAGGGTACGTCATCTTCAAAACCGATGGGTGCAAATGTCAGTTTGCTGAAAGTAACCAGTTTGCCGGCGCCGCTGACCTCAACCCATTCCATATTACTGGACAAGCAATGGTAACAATCAGCTCTGGGGGGAAAGAACACCAGACCGCAATCCATACAACGCGATCCCATGACTTTACCGTCCTTCAGAAAGTCAATAAATTCATTTGTTTTGGTTGTTGCTGTAAAACTTACCGTTCCAAAATGTTTGAAACGATCGTCGATGCTCTGCTTTTTACCCATGAGGCCTCCGAATAATAAGGGTTCAAGGAGTCAAGGATCCGAGGGGCAAGCATTATCTGGTTTTTAGACTGAAGACTATTAGGCTGTCAGCTGCTAACAGTCTTCGGCCTAAACACCTAAAAAGCTATCAGTTGGCCCCTTGAATCCTCGAATCCTATTAAGTTGTAATTGTTGTTAAGCAAAAATTTTGTTTATGATTTGGTCAGTATTACCGACCCAGTACGATGACATTCCCATAAAGACCCACACCGCCGATATTGTGTACCAAGCCGATTTCAGGATCCTTTACCTGGATGTCGCCGGCTTGGCCTCTTAGTTGAAGCACAATTGTGCGCACCTGGGATCCGCCGGTTGCCCCGATGGGGTGTCCTTTGGACAGAAGTCCGCCGTCAACATTAACCGGAATACTGCCTTCTTTATAGGTTTCTTTGTTGCGAATAAGCTCTTTGCCCTGGCCAGGCTCGGCAAAACCCAGGTTTTCATACGCCATCATTTCAGCGATGGTAAAACAGTCATGCACTTCAGCTACGTCGACTTGCTGGGGGGTAATGCCGGCCATGTTGTAGGCTTGGTTGGCAGCAAGCTGAGCTACCGTAAGGCCTGAAAAGAGGTCTCTACCTGCCAGGTTTACGCTCGTGGTGGCCGAGCCTATGCCGAGAATCCAAATGGGCTCAACACCCAGGGCTTTGGCTCTTTCTTCACTGGCAACGATAATGCAGGAACTGCCGTCTGCATTGGCACAGCAGTCTCCAACCCGCAGAGGCGTTGAAACAGGTCGGCCCATAATATGTTCGGGATCCTGAAACATGTCGTATGTCACCGGCTTGCGATATACAGCGCGATCGTTGATTTGACCATAGGTTGCTGCTTTGACACGAATGAGCGCCAAATCATCCAGGGTAGCGCCACTCTGTTCCAGATAAGCGCGGGCGTACATGGCGTAATAAGCCGGCATCATTGTGCCGAAGGGACTTTCCCACTGAATATCGGCCCCGCGTCCCATCCGTTCTTGGGATTCGGATGAAGATATTTCAGACATTTTTTGAAAACCTAAAACGGCCACCACATCATGCAGTCCGGATTTTACCAGGGAATAAGCCAATTTCAAACCGGTCGTGCTGGAAGAACACAGGGTTTCCACATAAAAGGTTGGTTGGGGATTTAAACCCAGGTACTCTGCGAATACTCCCGCCGGCGAACGCTGTTTGTCATACTCCGGTGCAGAGCATACCACGGATGCGTCAATATCACTGGCCGCAATCTGAGCATCCTGCATACAATCTTTAAAGCCATCGAACACAAGTTCCCTGATAGATCCGGGATAGGACCGCACAAACGTGCTCTGGCCCACACCAATGATTCCTACTTTTCCCATAATTATTATCTCCTCAAATTATTTAAGCTCTTAGCTATATGATATCGGCATCCGATATGGCTTGGAGGCTGGGATGCTTGGATGCCGGAAGGCTGCCCAGGGCATCCTGTTTTTGGCTGCACGTGGACCCGGAATCCTTGACCCCTTGAAGCCTAATCTAGATCATTCCGTAACCGCCATCGACGCACAAAAGCTGACCGGTGATATAGTTGCTGTCGTCCGAAGCCAGAAACACAAATGCCGGGGAGATGTCCTCGGCCTCTGCAAAGCGTTTGAGCAGTATGCGATTCATGTATATCTCTTTAAGTTTTTCGTCAGTGCGAATCTTTTCTGACATGTCCGTGGCAACGATACCCAGCGAAATAACATTGGCACACACCGAGTAGCGTGCCATTTCTCTGGCAATTGATTTGGTCATGCTGACGACGCCCCCTTTGGCGGCGCTGTAATTAATTTGACCAACTGTTCCCACCAGGCCGGCTACGGAGGTGACATTAATTATTTTTCCGCTGTTCTGCGATTTCATATGTACGGCGGCGGCCTGGGTGCACATAAAAGCACCCTTTAAATGGATATCCACCACCTGATCCCACTGCTCCTCACTCATTTTTACCATCATGGCAGGTCGTGTAAAACCAGCATTGTTGACCAGAATGTCCAATTTGCCGAAGGTGTCAATGGCAGCTCCAACCAAATCAGTGACATCAGACTTTTGGGCCACATCCGCTTTGACGGCGATTGCCTTGCGACCCATGGATTCGATTTCAGCGACCACGTTGTCGGCTGCTTCCTGATTGGATGTATAATTAATGACAACATCGGCACCATTCTTGGCAAATCCTAGGGCTACTGCTTTGCCGACGCCGCGGCTGCTTCCGGTTACCAGGGCGACTTTTGAATCTAATTTCATATAAAGCTCCTTGTTAAGGTATATTGCGAATCAATTCGCTTGAGTTCTTGGCGCCTCGCATCCCAATTCTTAGATTCCAGACAAGTGGAATATTCCGTTTGCAATTGTACAACGACTCGGGAGACGATTAAAGTTATAAAAGACTTGATTGACCCATAGCTATATATTAGCTACATAAATAGTCAAGCAAAAATTTAAATTCACCCCGCACTAAGTTTAGTGCGGGGTGAATTTAAATTTGCGATTTTATTGTTGACTTGAAACCGAGCCCGAAGTTACATTATAGCTAAATTATAACTTCAATCCAATTGAAAAGATATGCCATTAAAGGAGGAGGTAATTCATGGGAAACGTACCTGATATGATTCAAACCTGGCAAATGACCCAACCAACTACCCGGGATCGGGAAACTAAAGCAGTAACGCCCGGAAAATTGGAAAAAACGACCATACCCGTTCCGAATATCGGACCAGGCGATGCACTGGTGGAGGTCGCCGGTTGTGGCGTTTGTCACACTGATTTGGGATATTTTTATGATGGCGTGCCAACGGTATCAAAACCGCCCTTGACGCTTGGTCATGAAATATCCGGTACGGTCGTTGCCGGAGATGAAGCTTGGATTGGCAAGGAAGTGTTGATACCGGCCGTTATGCCCTGCCGGCAATGTTATCTCTGCAAAACCGGCCGCGGCAATCGCTGTCTAAATCAAAAAATGCCGGGTAACAGCATCGGCATATACGGTGGGTTTTCAAGTCATATTCCGGTACCCAGCATTGATCTGTGTGAGATTAAAAATCGGGGTGAGATTCCCCTAGAGCATCTATCGGTGGTTGCTGATGCAGGTACGACCCCTTTTCAAGCCCTCAAAAAAGCAGACATGCAAATTGGTGACAATGTAATCGTTATCGGCATCGGCGGCGTCGGGCAATA
Source organism: uncultured Desulfobacterales bacterium (assembly GCA_964452555.1). Taxonomy (GTDB): domain Bacteria; phylum Desulfobacterota; class Desulfobacteria; order Desulfobacterales; family B30-G6; genus B30-G6. Next base: position 6,572 of record CAYVMI010000019.1, on the reverse strand, counting down.
CATGGTTCAGACTGCCAAGGCATTGGGGGCCGGTTGCGTCGTTGCCATCGACATAGATGAGGATCGTTTGAATCAAATTTTGTCTTACGGTGCCGATGTCGCCATCAACGCCCGCGACAAATCAACCAGGGACATAAGCACGGAGATAAAAGCTGTGCGCAAGAAATTCGGTCTTCCGGCCTATGGTTGGAAAATTTTTGAAGTTACGGGTACCAAACCCGGGCAAGAGACCGCCTTGAGTTTGCTGAGTTTTACGGGTAAACTCGTTGTTGTTGGATTCGGCATGCAAAAGGTTGAGTACTCCATCAGCCGCTTGATGGCATTCGACGCCGAAATAATCGGTACCTGGGGATGCCTCCCGGAGTATTATCCGCAGGTGCTCGGAATGGTTTTATCAGGGAAAATTGATATCGGGCCTTTTGTACAGACACGACCCATGAGTACCATCGCAGAGGCTTTTGAAGAGGCGCATGCGAAGTCGCCGGATAAAAGAATTGTGCTCGTGCCTGATTTTTAGTTTTTTGTATTTCGTATTTCGTGTTTTGTGTTTAGTATCGAGCAAGTCGGACAGCCAAACACCAAACACAATACACCCAAAAAAACACAAATTTTCAAAAGGAGAAGACTTATGGCCTTAGACTGGATGCCGAGAGACAATGAGCAAAAGAACCATCTGCTGCATACCGATGTTCACTGGGGAGGCGATGATGATGCCCCCTGTGTCGTTTATGAAAAACGCCCCTTATTGGATCCCCAGGGAAACGTACAGGACGGATTGTTCGTTGCCTGGATCAGATTGAACAATCCCAAGCAGTACAATTCTTATACCACGGAGATGGTCAAAGGCGTCATTGCCGGTTTTGAAAACTCATCCTTGGACCGCAGTGTCGTAGCGGTGGTTTTTACGGCCACCGGCCCCTATTCATTCTGTACCGGCGGAAACACCAAAGAGTATAGCGAATATTATAGCCAACGACCAGATGAATACGGACAGTATATGGAGCTGTTCAACCACATGGTGGACTCTATCTTGGCATGTAAAAAACCCGTAATTTGCCGGGTCAACGGCATGCGCGTGGCGGGTGGGCAGGAAATTGGTATGGCCTGCGACCTGACGCTATCCTCGGATCTGGCCATTTTCGGGCAGGCCGGTCCCAAGCATGGCTCAGCTCCGGACGGCGGGTCTTCGGATTTTCTGCCCTGGATGCTTAGCAATGAAGACGCCATGTGGAACTGCGTTTCCTGTGAAATGTGGTCGGCATATAAGATGAAGACCAAAAACCTGATCAGTAAATGCGTACCGGTATTGAAGGTTGATGGCGAATGGGTCCGCAACCCCATGATCGTCACCGACCGTTATGTTGAAGATGGTGAGATCGTATACGGTGAATATAAAAAAGGCGATGCACTCAAAGAAGGCCGGGCTTTGGTCAAAGAACATCAACCCAAGGCTGATTTTGAACTTCTGGACAAAGAAGTGGATAAAATCGTATGGACCTTTGCCAACCTTTTCCCCGGATGTCTGATCAAATCAATTGACGGTATCCGTCAGAAGAAGAAATACTTCTGGGATATCTGTAAAAATGCAAACCGGCATTGGCTGGCCGCCAACATGGGTGGTGAAGCATTCCTGGGATTTGGCGCCTTTAATACCAAAAAAATCACCGGCCAGGATACCATTGATTTTATCAAGTTCCGCCAGAACGTTGCCGAGTCGAAACTTTGGAGCATGGATATGTTTGCGGAGGTTATGGGGAGCCCAAAATAAAATCTTAAATGATTTTATGGCCCCAAGATTTGCTGCGAATTCACAAAATATAATAACCAAAATATATAGTTTGAATTCCGCATTGATATTCCATAAAGGACTTAAATCGCGCACTATTCTGATTCCTTACCTAAGTATATCAGTGCGGAATTCAAATGGAGGTTTCCATTGCGTTACCCCAAAGAATGTGTGCTCAAAGATTGTGAAGAAGCAATTATCCGGCCATTAACTTCGGAGGATGAGAAGTTATTGGAACGCTTTTATCATCGCATCCCCGAAACAGATCGCTGGTGCATGCGCTATGATACCAATCGGCCCGCTGTGATTCAAAAATGGATTGGGCATATCGACGGCGACCAGGTCTTTTCGATTGTCGCCCTATGTGCCGAAAAGATCGTGGGACATGGGAGTTTGCATTTGCGCGATTTCGGTGCCACCAAACACGTAGGGCGATTTCGAATCGTTGTGTTACCGGAATTTCGCAACAAACGCCTGGGAACCTGGATTCTACTGGATCTGATCCAGGCTGCCATGGACAGGGGATTGCAAACCTTGCGAACCGACCTGATCAAAGATCTGGAAGATGCCGCCATTGAGGCCGTCAAGAAATTCGATTTTTTCCAACGTGGAGAGCTCAAAAACTATGCCGTCGATCCAGAAGGAAACAAACATGACATGGTGATCATGATCAAGCGTTTGCATGCCTCCTGGACGGATTACTGATTAGGGTTCAAGGGTTCGAGGGGCCAAGGATTCAAGGGTTGCTCAGAGCTGATAGAGAACAAATGGCTTCAAAGGTTATGAAGCTGGAACGTTTTCCGACTTTCAATCGGTATCGAAATCGGTATGGGTTGTTTTTTTCGATTCCGATGGCGATTTCGAACTGAAAAAACTCAATGAACTCAAAAAACCCAAAAAATGCAAAGAACCTTGAACTTCCTCCCTCGGCCCCTTCACACCCGCCAGACGCTAACCGGATTAAATGCTTCACCATCGATGATACCGAATTCTGTATCCATACCAAATGTACACCAACGGACATAAAAAATTACACGTTTGATCCCCAGTTCGGCATGCATGCGCAGTATAAATCGCTATACACCAAGCGGGAGACCCTGGAAGCCAATGCATTGCAGCCGGGTGCCAATGTAACCTTGGCATTGGAAGATAAAAATATAATCGGCTTTGGCGTGTTGAACTATCCGGAGCCGGGTGAACGCTGGTTAGATCTTGGTGAAGGCCTAATGATGGAGGTGAAAGCTATTGAAATTTGTCGCCGATATCGAACCTTAGGTATGGCATCCCAGATTCTTGAAATGTTGGTGATGCCGCAGCATGTTAGGAAATTAATCATCTACATGGTAGGATATTCCTGGACCTGGGATCTGGATGGTACCGGAAACTCGGCCCTTGAATACCGCAACATGCTCATTCGATTGTTTGAACCCTTTGGATTTCAAGAAATGCAGACCAATGAACCCAATATTTGTCTAAAACCGGAAAACCTGTTTATGGCCCTGATCGGGACTGAAGTTTCCGCTGACATGCAGCAACAATTCAAGTGGCTGCGGTTTGGCGTTACGCCCTGATCATACTCCGATACCTTTCCCCGATTGTCGCTAACACCTTATATCTGAGCTCTATGGGTGCCGCGGCGGTTCCAGGCTATAATCCCTTGCCGAAGGGGCAGTGAGGATAGGTACACTCGATGCAGTCCTGGCATAAGCCCCCGTGGCCGAACATGGCGAGATCACGTTTGCCAATGCGCTCTCCAGCTAGTATGCGCGGTAGGATTAAATCTAAAACAGTGATGCGGTGATGCAGTCCACAGGCTGGAACGCCCAGTAAAGCCACATCGCCGATGTAGGCCGTGAGAAACATGGCGCCAGGCAGTGCAGCGGCCTTGTAGTGAATCTCCGCAGCGCCGGCCTGGCGGATTGCAACGCGGGTGACATCATCCGGATCGACACTCATTCCGCCTGAAAGCATAATCAACTGGCAATTCGCCGCAATATGGTTCTGGATACATGTACAGATTTTATCAGGATCATCCGGTGCAAATGCCACGGCAACTGTTTTTGAACCCAAATCCGCAACTTTGGCAGTGAGGACCGGCACAAATTTATCTTGTACCAGCCCGTGATATATTTCATTTCCCGTTATGACCAATCCAACATCAAGTTTTTGCAATGGCCGTACGGACACAATCCCATCTTTATGGCCGGCAATGGCAGCTGCACGCTCCACCGGCCCTCTCTTCATAACCAAAGGAATTGCGCGCGTGGCCGCCACCAGTTGCTTTCTTTTGACAAGCGTATGGTTGTGCAGTGTAGCGCACATAACTTCCGCGATCATATTAAATGCTGCCAGCATGGCCGTATCCACGCTCAGAAGGCCATCGATTGCGGAAAATAATCCTATTTTTCCTTCCTTGGGGTCATCCTCCCAAATAATATTCGCACCCGCCAAACCGTCTGCCAATATGGAGGCCGCTTGGTTTTCATGAATCTCATCGTCATCCAGGTCGATAAGATAGAGATGGTTTTTCCCAAGCTTCTGTAGATGGCAGATGTCTTCCTCACAGACCCTGTGCCCGGACCGAAAAGCAGGCCCCTTAAATTCACCCGGCCTTATTTCGGTGATGTCATGGGACAGTTTTGTCCCCACAGCTGTTTCAACTTTAATTTTTTTCAACAAAGTTTAGCCCCCTGGTATTCTTAATTTTGCGATGCTTTAGTTTTTCAAATCGGCATACGGTGAACTTTTTTCCGTCATCGCTGTTGGTGTCCAATTCATGTGTTCCCAGGCTATCTCTTCGGCATCTGAAAAATAACAATCTCGTGTGCAAGGTTTGCAGAGTTGCCGGCCTTTTACATAAACCTCACGGCCGTCACGTATAATCTGGCCACATTGGCTGCATATCGTTTTTCGACGGGTCGGACCCGGAAGATCATATTCTGAAAGGGCTACCGTGACCCGTTGAACCCGAAAAAGCACGCTGTCCGGCATGCGCTTGTAGGCCACAATTTTCCGTTCTGATTCCGCGATAACTTCTGGGGCGAAGGAGTTTACCAGGCTTCGCGATGATTCGGTTGACAGCACTCGAAAAGCCCTTTGGGTTTCCAGATTAATAAATGTGGCCGCCATGATACCATAATCCATGAATTTCAGGCTTCTGCGACCGAGTCTGACGCCGGTGACATGGGCCACTGCGTCAGACGTACAGCGGTCCATTTCAACATAGACAAGCAGCTTTTTTATTTGGCGTCGGGTAGACGGGTCATCCAAATCGATGAGCCTGCAGCCCAGCATTGCCATCCGTACGCCCACCACCTGGCCGGGACACAGATGACCATGAGCTTGGGAAGATGTGTGCAACAGTGTTTCAAAATTTTGCATGGGGCTCCCAGTCTATTTTTCAAACCCAGCCGGATTGCTAATAGTGTATTCTACCAGCTACTTTGGTTTTCCTTTGCTTAGAACTTCCTCTACCCAAGCCATGGCGGCCATCATATTGGGAAAGCCGGTGGTCGTCATGGCTAACAGGACCGCATGCTTAATTTCTTCCGAGCTAACGCCGGCAGCAATTGCCTTTCGTGTGTGCGACATGATGGCACCACGCGAGTTTGTTCCGATGGCAATACCCAATTTGACCAGGTCTTGAGTTTTTTCATCCAATGGCCCGGCTTGGCGTGCGGCGACACCAAGCTGTTTGTAATGTTCAAAGACCTGGGGAAAATTATCCTGAAAGTTTTCGTATATTTTGGGAAGATGCATAAACCCTCCTTTCCATCAGATAAAAGCATATAAAGTTGACATATTCTCACATGCTGGATCTTGGTATCGTCAGCATGACATTGCGATTCGATTAAGCGTAAAAAACCCGGTACACTCATTGGACATTCTTAAAAGAAGCTGTCCCGGCACCGTGGAATGGATCGTAATAACATCAAGGCAGAACGTCTACGATTCTTTTGTCGATTCAAATTGCCTTTCAATTATCAGGGCCGGCTTTAACAGCAGGGTCACAACAAAGATACCCAGTGAGAACACGCCAAGCGCTATGCTAATTTCGACCCAGCTAGGCGCATAATCGACCACTTCCCCCAATGGGGAGGGTACCAATCCGGGAACAATCAACCCGATACCTTTTTCAATCCAGATTCCTAAAAATATCAAGGTGCAGGCTGGAAACAATACCACCGGCTTATTTTTGCCGAGATTGAAGGCTAATATGACTGTTCCTATAATATTGATCGTGATGGCCGTCCAAATCCAGGGAACCAGCGCATTGTGGCCATCCAACCCGAAAAACAAATACTCGGCCGAAAGACTGTGGTGCGTCGGAAAATAGAATTCCTTGAATACCTCCGAGAAGAGCATGATTAGGTTGATGATGGCGGAAATGACTATTATCAGTCTTAGTTTGTTAAAAGTCTGGGAGGAAATCTTAAATGCGGTGGTATTGTGGATTATGACCAACAGTACCGTAATCAGTGCCGGGCCGGCCGCAAAGGCGGATGCCAGGAATCTGGGCCCCATAAGAGGATTGTTCCAGAAAGGCCTTGCCGGGAGACCTTCATACAGAAAAGCTGTTACAAGATGAATGCCGAATGCCCAGAATATGGAAATAAATACAAACGGGCGGTATTTTTTCGGATCGGGTTCACGCCGATGATAATGACAGTACAGAATATAGGCCGGAATCGATAAATTTAATACCAGATATCCATTCAATACCAGAATATCCCAGGTAAGCAGCGAGGAGGGCCAATTGAAAAGTCCGATGATGGGTATTAGGTGC
>CAYVMI010000018.1:16845-101193 GCA_964452555.1 uncultured Desulfobacterales bacterium | reverse complement strand
AAAGAACTCAAACAGTTGCCTGGTTTTGAACTGAACAACAGCGAGCCTCCTTTAGGTACAACTTGAGCTTTATGGACAAGCGCTTAAAAGATTAATCAACAAAAGTTATAAGGATAAGCAATTTGGATTCGAGGATCCATGGGGCCCAGGATTTAAGCGTTAGCATTCAGCGGTAAACTACCGGCAGCCTAACAGTCTTCAGCCTAATAGTCTTACTTGGGCCTTGGACCCCTTTTAACAACGTCCTTGGAAAAAATTTTGGGACTTGCAATAAATGATCAGCTTGATAACTTAGACCATACCCATTAAAAACAAAAAGATTATCATCTGATCATGAAAAACACGCCTCAAATTAATCCGGATGAATGGGTCGACCGATATGGTGATGCACTTTATGGCTTTGCCCTAGCCCGGGTCAGCAACAGACAGACGGCTGAGGACCTGGTTCAGGAAACATTTCTGGCGGCCGTCAAATCGCAGGAGCGGTTTAAAGGGCAATCATCTGAAAAGACATGGCTTTTTGGTATTCTCAAACATAAGGTGATCGATCATTATCGTAAACATAAATCTATGCTGGCGTCCAAGAATGATCTGCGCGAGCTGGACAACATGGATAGATTTTTTAAAACCGACGGGAGCTGGCAATGGCGACCGGCCGATTGGCGCGCGGATCCCGCCAAATCCCAAACTGTCAGAGAAGCCCTGGATCATTTTTACCAATGTCTGGCGGGCCTCCCGCAAAAAACGGCGGATGTGTTCGTCTCCAGAGAAATTGACGGCCTGAGCACCAAGCAAATTTGCAATGATCTGGATATCACCCCGTCTAATTGTTGGGTGATCTTGTATCGAGCCCGGGTCTTACTGCGCACCTGCCTGGAATCATTGGGCTATGGTCACCCGGACAAGGAGCATGCATCATGAACCATTGGATGTTTCGCTGCAAAGATGTCAGCCAAAAGGTATCCCAGTCAATGGATATGACCTTACCCCTATATCAGCGTGCAGCCATTCAATTCCACTTGATGATGTGTCGTTATTGCGCCCGTTTTTCGCGCCAACTCAAGATGCTTCGCAGGCTAAGCCGCCATTCCGACAGTGATCCGCCGCCAGACGAACCTTCCGAGAAGCTTTCAAATGAAGCCAAACAACGCATCAAGGATGCCCTGCAGCAATTGTAGAAAGTTATCTAATTTTTTGTTTACTCAGAATTACAATTAGAATGCCTCCCAAGGTAAGGAAGGTGGAGAGCGTTAAGCGCAGGGTGATCTGTTCGGAAATGAAAAGTACCCCGCCGAAGGCGGCGATGATGGGAACGGATAATTGTACTACGGCGGCTTGGGTTGCGGTAAGTCCCCTCAGAGCCGTGTACCAGATGGCATAACCGATTCCGGAAGTTACGCCGCCTGATAAGGCCGCCAACATGATTCCGACTCCTGTAAAGTGCATATTGGGAAAGGTCGCAAGTGCCGGGATGATGACCAGGGGAAGCGAACGGATAAAATTAAACGTTGTATCCGCCAACGGGTTTTTGCTTGCTTTGCCTCGCAGTGTATAGATTCCCCAGGCGATTCCTGCCAGTGCCATCAGCAAAAAGCCGCCCAGAGATGGTGCCGTCACACCGGGCAGCACCAGATATACCAGTCCGCAGAAAGCGATGACGATGCCGATCCATTCCAAAGGCTTTAACTTTTGGCCGGTTATCAGCGTTATGGCAATCATGCTGATCTGCACGGCGCCAAACAATATCAGCGCACCCGTGCCGGTGGTCAGGCTCACATAGGCAAAAGAAAAGGTGATGGCATATAAAAACAGCATGACGGCGGCCAGCCAACTGCCGCGGCCGGATGAAGTTGTTTTGTTTTTCCCGAATCCCAATATTATCGACAGGACCAGGGCGCCGGACAACAATCGCACTGCCGTAAAGGCGGTGGGATCGATACTGTCCTGACCCAGTGCCAGTCTGCAGAGCACGGAATTGGCCGCAAAGGCAATCATGGCCAGGCAGGTGAGCAGAAGCGTTTTCATGCCGCTGTTGTATTTCACGATTGGTCCCTGGTCTGTTCACTGAGCGGTCCCACGCCAGAGGACCAGATCTTAATATTAATATCGGTCGTAGTCCATCACCTTCTGGATAAAGCAGCCGCCGCCGCCACCGCCGCCGCCACCGTCGTCGTCATCGTCATCGTCACCCGGAGTACCGGAATCGCAGGCATCACCAATGCCATCGCCGTCGGTGTCGTCCTGACCGGCATTGGCAGTCGCCGGGCAGTTGTCCACATCACCACAAACCCCGTCGCCGTCGGAATCATTGTCGGCATCCAACGGGCAGGTGTCACAGGCATCGCCCAGTGAGTCACCATCACTATTGGTTTGGGTAGCATTGGCTGTTGCCGGACAATTATCCACATCCCCGCAGACTCCGTCAGCGTCGGCATCGTTGGCAGCATCTGAAGCACAGATATCACAGGCATCACCTAAGCCGTCACTGTCTTGATCCTCTTGACCGGCATTGGCAGTGGATGGGCAGTTATCGGTGCTGTCCGGTTCCCCGTCGCCATCGCTATCCATTACGACCTGTATGAGCGCCGGTGCCCCGGGGTCAAGAATTTCGTCGTTGCCTACGATAACGTCGCTGTCGCCGGTGCCGCCGTCGAGGATATGCAGGGTGATCACATTGGATGTGATTTCCACGCGGCTGGGATAGGCCGTTCCGTTGACTATCACGCCGCCGGCGACAGCGCCCAGGTCGTAGTAGTGGTAATCGGGCTCACCGGGTTCGGGACCGTATTTGATGTAGCTGTCGATGGCGTCGACCGGGGTGCCATCTGCGTTCAATACGGTCATGGTGATATTGGCGCCGTCATCGGCAGGCGGCAGCAAGACCTTGAACTGGTAAAAGCCGAAGGGATATTCGAAACCGGCCAGGGGAGCATCCGTGGGTGTGCTCCGGGTACGCACATCGCGCAGCTCGGTACCGTCCTGGGTTTCAAAGACAACACGGTGGCCGCCCTCCCGGCTGTGCAGGGCCGCTACATTGGCTTGCAGGTTGTCATCGATACCATCGCCGTTGGCATCGCCATCTTCTTCGATATCGAGTACATAGTCGCCGTCGCTGTCAGCGCTGCTGCGACCGGTTAATTGGATAACGTAATCCGGTTCGTCGGGGTCGTTGGATCCATAAGTCAGGGTTTCTTCAAAGCTATCGGCGACCGAGGGATTGAAGGTAGCTGTCAGGGTACAGGATGAAAAGGGATCCAGCTCATTGGCCACGGATGCGCAGGGATTGGCGCCGCCGTTGGTGTCGATGGTAAAATTGGTGGTATCCGACAGAGTGTAGGTCAGGATTTCCAGTACTTCACCCCCGGTATTGGACACAATCAGGGGCAGGGATCGGCTGCTGCCCAGGGGGACATCATAAAAATGGACATCGTGGGACCAGATATTGGCGGTCAGTTCGTCTACCCCCGGGCCGATCAGGTGGACCAGTTTATGGTTTTCGTCAAGGTCGTTGGAAGATATAATCACGACGGCCTCCTGGTTGGCGGGGTAGGAAGGGGTAAAATCCACTGCTACACTGCAATTTGCCCCTGGAGCCAGGGAGAAAGAACCGCCGGCCGGATCGGGACAGGCAAAGATTCCATCATAATGTAGGGAAAAATCTGCTCCGGTATCCGCGTCGATACCGCCCTTTCCGATACCGCCGATAACCAATTCCGAATAACCGTCATTTTGAATAGTAAAGGCCTGGCTGGTGGTGTTGCCCACCAGGGTCATTGGAAATCTTACGGTGGGTTCGGGATCGGGTTCGAAAGTCAATATCGTGATATCCGGACCGCTGTAACCCTCCAGCTCGATGATCAACTCAGGCTCATCGCTGTCGTTGCCGCTCTGCACCACCACCTGCGCTGTACGGATCACATTGTCAACCGATGGGGTGAAAATTACATCGACCGTGCATACATCCCCCGAGGCCACACTGAAAGGGGGCATACCGCAGATAGTCGTGCCGGTGGCAAAATCCAAGGCATAGTCTCCCTGGTCGGCGCCCTGTAGAAAGACATCGCTTACTTCCAGGGTGGCAGCCCCCAGGTTGCCGAAGCGGATGCTCAAAGGTGTGGCCGCAATGTTCAGGCGCTGGTTGCCGAAGTCGTGGTGGCGGGGCTGCAATTCGATGTCCGGGCCACCCGAGCGGTATAACGGGTTCAGGCGCGCCACCCATATATCTGTGCCGCCACCGTTGCTGGGTTGGGCGGCGGAATCCGTGGCGGTGTTGAGCACGGCCGGAAAGTCTTTTGATGAGGTATGACCAGCTGCAAAAAGCCAGACAGCGCCGTTGCTAGGATCGTTGGCTATCTCCAGGGTGTGCATTTGGGCTTCATCCGCACCGGTTCCACCCAGATAAGTTGCCTCATTCAGGTCGTTCAGATTGTGCGTGAGCCGGGCCAGAAACACGTCGTAGAATCCTGCGGGTCTGCTGTATCCCGTGTCGGTTCCGGGAAAATCATCGGATTGGGTGGTGCCGAGAACATAGATGTCAAAGGCCGGCGAATGGTTGTTGGAGAGCAGGATGTCGCCGACGCGTTCAAAATCGCCGCCTCCCAGATGGGTGGCGTATTCCAAAGTCAGGTCCTGGGTCAGGCAGGCGATAAAGCCTTCCTGGCCTCCGGCAAGATTCGGCTGGAAGCGGCCGGAGGTACCGGGGAAATCATCGATAAAGTCGTACGGCGGACTAGATTCACGGAGCGGGGATATGCCGCCGGCCACATAAACCTGGTGGGTTGAATGGTTCAAAGCGATGGCCATGCCGAAGTCGATGCCGCTGCCACCGACATAGGCGGCAGCGAGCACGTCACTTAGATCTGCTTCCATGCGGACCACATAGGTATCGATCTGGCCGCCGAAATCGTTGGGTTCAAGCCAAGGGAAGCACCCTACCCAGATGCCTTCCCTCCCATTGTAGGCGGTTTGGCCCACCACGTAAACTTCATGAGTAGTGTCGTGGATCTCGACGCCGTGGGCATGATCCGTACTACAGCCACCCAGGAAACTGGACTGGTAACGGGTCAGGGTCTCCACGTTCAATCGGGTAATAAATCCGTCGCTCAGGGAGTAATTCGGTCCGTGGGTGGTCTGGGCTGCGGAAGCGGAAACAGGAAAATCCGAAGACATGGTACGGCCGACCACATAGAGGGAATCAGGGGTCGTGTCGGGTTCCTCACGCAGATCGAGGTCCAGGCTTACGGCAAGATCATAAGCGCTGCCGCCGAGGTAGCGTGATGCCAGGATGGTGGACAGATCGGCGCTCAAACGGACGATAAAACCGTCGGTTTCCCCTCCGCGGGAGCCCGAGTATGCCCCGGGAAAATCGTTGGAATCAGTTGCGCCGACAACATAAACATCGTCCGTCTCGGGGCTGATGCACAGATCCCAGCCCGTATCCTCACCTATGCCGCCGATATAAGTGGTATCAAGTACTTTTAGGTCCTGGTCCAGGCGGGCAACGAAAGCATCCTGGCCGCCCCAGCCCGGATCAGACTGGGCGCCGCCTTCAAGCCCGGGGAAATCATTCCTGGAAGTGGTATTCCCCGTTACATAGATATACAATTGTGAGCCGTCATCACCGGTGATGACATTGGTTTTCAGCCCATACCCGTTCTCCAGACCACTGCCGCCCAAATAGGTGGCAAACATCGGATCGATGATCAGAGGATGGCCGGTATCATAGGCTCCGAGATCAAAACCATAGGTGTCTCCCGTCACCCGGTAGGAAGCCTGAACCATATGTTTCTCCCCGTTGATTTGCTGGAAGGCGATCGGTCGGGTCATGTGGACGACGCCCGGGGAGGTTCCAATGGCCAATTGGCCATCGGCCAGGACTTTGAGTCCATCCGATCCTTTGACCTGAATCCGTATGGCCGACGGATCGGCGCCGGCCTTGATATGAAAGAGTTTTTCAATATTATTGCGATAGGCCTTAAGGGTAATGGTAATTCCTTCATATGCCTCGCCCAGGGTAACTGTCCCGTAGGCCGGGATATTCTTACGCCACAAGGCCGGGTTGTTGCCCCTGAGAATATTGACTCTGCTGTGCGTGGATTTAACCCCCCGGGGGATGATGGGGTTGGCCCCCACCATGATTTCCGCAAGGTTGGCCCTTGCTGAGACGCCGGCCAGGGGCTTGGGGATCAGGTAATTCAACTCCCCTTTGTCGGTAACATATATTTTGCCGATGGGCGTGTCTGCGTGAAAAATGATGCCGTCCGGGTATTGACCCTTATTTTCCATAAAGGGCATCTGAACCGTTCCTAATTGTGCGCCATAGGCCAGTTCCCTATCTGTTTTTGTTGATGCAAGCGCATTCGTAATAAAGGTTGTTGCTGCAAGGAAGCCAAGGATCAGAGTCAGTGTGAGTTGCCGTTTCATTATTTCCTCTCATCGAATTGTACGTTAACAGTACCCCGCCAAACCTAGCTGATAACCGTATCATTTGTTATTTTGTTAATGATCGAAGCAAAATGATGTTTCTGAATGATGCTCGAAAAGAACATATGAATTAGGCTGAAAATCAACTGAAACATCGCCGCCGCCGTTGCCGTCATTACAGATTATTAGGAAATTGAAAGATGGGAGATAAATTTAAAGATCGAATATGCCAAACTGCAGTTTGTGCGTCAACACCTTATTCAATGCTAAAGTTTTGTATCATGACAACCAAAGCCGTCAAAAAAATCGGGTGGAGCCGCCATTTTGGGTTTTCTTTGGTGTCCTGACAACGGTTAACAGACGCAGGAAGTTGTAGCTTGTAAGCTTTCTAACACACTAATTATACAGCCTAAAATCTTAAGGTGGGCAGCCTGACGTAATACCCACCGCTGTTTTTTTCTCCAAAAAAGCCGCTACTGACCTGCATGCATTCCCAATCGGAACGGTGCTTGTGGCCTGGCCGCGCGGCTTAATGTTTCTGCGGCGGTCGATAAAAATTCGTGGCGGTGTTGAACACAAGATCGGTCGCTCCCATAACCGTTGCGGACATGGTCGCTTGAAACCGCATTTACACAGGATGTGGTCGAGAAGTGGTCGAGAAGTGGTCGAGAAGCGGACCTGCCAAGTTTAGAACCACTAAAAAATGGCAGATACTTGCCTCAGGCAAACGAATGGTTAAATTTTAGGATCGGGTGAAAATACCCGCTGAAACCAGATCCCAAGAGGACACCTGGCTGCAAATAAGGCAAAAAAACTGCCGAATGGTCGGGTGCTTTTATACTATACAGAACTCCGAGGAAGTAGGAGGTGCGAATATGACACATACATTAGAACCATTACCCTATGCCTATGATGCATTGGAACCTTATATTGACGAACAAACCATGCGAATCCATCATGGAAAACACCATCAAACCTATGTGGATAAATTAAACGCGGCCCTCGAGGGCCAGGATTCATTGAGGGAAATGCCCCCGGGGAAACTGCTTGAAAATCTGGATCAAATTCCGGAGGCCATCAGAACTGCAGTCAGAAATCATGGGGGCGGCCATGCCAATCATTTGTTTTTTTGGCCGACGCTCAAAAAAAATGTGAGTTTCGGCGGTGAGATCGCTGATGCCATCAATTCAAGCTTCGGAAGCTTCGACACGTTCAAAGAATCGTTTTCCAATTCCGCCACGCTGCTATTCGGCAGCGGCTGGACCTGGTTGGTATGGGATCAAGGCAAACTCGAAATTATCACGACCCCCAACCAGGATAATCCGCTGTCTCAGGATAAAAAGCCCATTCTGGGACTGGATGTTTGGGAACATGCGTATTACCTGAAATATCAGAACCGCAGACCAGAGTATATCGAGGCATTTTTTAACGTTATCAACTGGGATGTGGTCAACCAGAACTTAAAATTCGTGAGCTGATGGGGCTCGCCGCGGATAGATTTGCGCTCTGTTTTTTATAAAAAACCTGTGGCGTAATTCCCATGCAGGCAATAGAGCCGGAAGGAAGGGGAGGTATCTCCCCTTTCCTTTTTGCATACCGGACACCGCTAGGCTTCCAGCATGAAAGGATAGCGATAATCCCTGGGAGGGGCAAAGTTTTCCTTTATGGACTGCGCCGTAATCCAACGAACCAAATTCAGATAACTGCCGGCTTTGTCATTGGTGCCGGAGGCCCTGGAGCCGCCAAATGGCTGTTGACCCACCAGGGCTCCGGAGGGCTTATCGTTAATGTAGAAGTTGCCCGCACTGTGACGCAATATTTCTTCCGCCTGTGAAATTGCGGCTCGATCTTTCGCAAATATGGCGCCGGTCAAACCGTAGGGTGAGGTTTTATCACACAATTCGAGGGTGGCGTGATATTGATCATCCTCGTAGACAAAAATCGTTACAACCGGCCCGAATATTTCCTCCTCCATGGTTATAAAGTGGGGATCAAAGGCCTGAATCAAGGTTGGCTCGATAAAATAGCCTTTACTGTCATCGCCACGACCGCCGGCAATGATTTCGGCATCAGGAGATGTATGCACCTTTTCGATATAGCCCATAATTTTAGTAAAAGATTTTTGGTCGATAATTGCGTTCATGAAGTTGGAAAAATCCATTACATCACCCATGCTGATGGTTTGTATCAAGGCCAGCAGCTTCGACTTTAAGGCAGGCCATCGGCTACGGGGTACGTAAACACGGGAGCAGGCAGAACATTTTTGACCCTGGTATTCGTACCCAGCCCGAATGACGGCGGTCGCCGTCTCATCAATATCGGCCGAATGATGCATAAAGACATAGTCCTTGCCGCCGGTCTCGCCCACAATTCTGGGGTAGTTTTTATAACGACCGATCCTCAGCGCCGTTTCCTGCCAGATGGATTGAAATACCTCGGCCGATCCTGTGAAATGAACCCCAGCCAGCTCTGGGTGGTCCAGGACGACTTCGGAAATTAAGGTGCCGGAACCGGGAATAAAGTTTATTACGCCATCCGGTAAGCCTGCATCTGCGAACAACTGCATCAGATAATAGTTGGACAAAACGGATCCGGATGAGGGTTTCCAGACCACGGTGTTACCCATGATGGCAGGGGCGCAAGGTAGATTGCCGGCAATAGCGGTGAAGTTGAACGGTGATATGGCAAAAATAAATCCTTCCAGGGGTCGATAATTGATACGATTCAAGACATTCGGCGCCATCAGCGGCTGTTTGGAATAGATATCATCGGCGGACGATAAATTGAAGCGCATAAAATCCGCCAACTCACCTGTGGCCTCAATTTCAGCTTGATGAATCGATTTAGATTGGCCCAACATCGTAGCCGCATTAAGCACCCGGCCGTAATCCGATGATATCAGATCGGCCATCTTTAGAAATATATCGGCTCGCTGGGACCACTCTTTTGCGGCCCATTGTTTTTTGGCTTCCAAGGCGGCATCAATGGCCATGTTGGCTTCTTTGGGACCTGCTTGATGATAGACAGCCAGCACGTGCTGATGATCGTGCGGACATACCACCTCTGCTGTTCGGCCGCTAAAGATCTGTTTCCCACCAATGATCAGCGGAATTTCAATGGTTTGGTTATATTGCTTCTCCAGTTCCGATTTTAGTTTAACCCTCTCTTCGGAACCCGGCCGATAGGCTTTTATGGGTTCATTGCCCAGGGTCGATGAAGAAATATTGATTTGATACATATCATATCCTTTTAATATGAGTTTTTTTATTGAAAAATACGACAAGTTGTCGTGGTCATCGAAGGACGGAAAGAGCAATTTCCCCGGATTCAAACCATGCGCCGGGGGAGATTTTGAGAGATAGTTATATGAGCCCTCGGGGAGTTTTTTTATGTCTGGCTTGGAAATGCTATCAGCGACTTCAGCGCCCAAACGCATGCATAAGGCATCCGACGATGCCTAATACATTCAGACAGTGTCCGCTTCCGTTGCCGATAGCATTTCCAAGCCAGACAAGAATTTGATTGAAAAACGCCCCGACCCCTGAGTTATATGGGTAATCCCGGATCTTATTCGGTCAGAATTGTCAGGAATTCATGCAGGCCCGCGCACGCCTGCCACTCTCACGGGCCGTTTCACTATAACAACGCTGAAATTCTGCATAACTCGTGGAGCACAGGTCGCATTTGCGCAATTCTTCCATCAATCGCTGTTTTTCAAGGCTACAGCATTTATTGGTATGATCTATTCGGGTTGTCATTGGCTTAAACTCCTTTTAAAAAAGGGGGTGTGTCTTTTAAATTTCCATTTTGGTGATACCACCCTGTGGCATAATCTGTGAACGAAAACCATGGCTGTCAAGCCTAACACCCATCTATAAACTTCCGCATAAAACTGCGCCATTTGAGGCGCGTTATAACTGGCGCGAATGAATTTGAGACTCAATCTAGGGATAACTTCATTGGGTGCAAGTTGCCCTGATTTTTAAGACAGGACGTTTCACTTAACTCCAATCATAAGCTAACGACAAGAATGGTGGTTGCTGACAATCACAAGGGGGCTATGATGTCCAACGGGGGGCTCTTTTTTCCAGAAAAGCACCGATGCCTTCGATACACTGGCCGCTCAGAATCGTGTCGGCCGCTTGTTCGCGTTCCAGTTTGAGGGCCACGTCCACAGGCAGGTCTATACTCTCTGTAATGATCCGCTTAACGGCCTCAATGGCACGCGGGCTGTTCGCTGTCAAATCGGCAACATATTGCAGAATTTGGGGCATGAAATTCTCGGAAGGGAATACGCAATTCACAAGGCCCAGGGCCAGGGCCTGGGCCGGATCAAATTTCCGTGCTGAAAAAATAAGCTCTTTAGCCCTGGACGGGCCCACCAATCGTGCCAGACGGACAGTACCGCCCAGATCCGGAATGAGTCCCAACCGTGTTTCCTGGAAACAGAGCTCGGCATCTTGGCTGGCAATGCGGATATCACAGGCCAGGGCCAGTTCGAGACCCCCACTGTAACAGATTCCGTTAATAGCAGCGACGGTTGGGAAGGGCAGATCTGCCAAGCCGGAGAGAATGCCCTGCATATAAGCAATACCGTCTAAAATGGTTTGACGGTCTTTCCCTTGCAGGGCCGTAAAGAGCCTGTCTATCAAGGCGTCCGTAGGATTCACATCGACGCCTGCCGAGAAAATACCCGTCTTGGCGCCCGTGATAACCAAAGCGCGTATATCCGGTCGCGAAGCAATCTTTTTGAGATGGGTATCAAGAAGTTGCCAGCACTCGGTGTTAATGGCATTCTTTTTTTTCGGCCGGTTGAAGCGTATAAAAGCGACCTGGTTTTTTTCTTCATAAACTATTGGTCGATTTTCCTTTGGCATGAATATTTCTCCCTTTATAGCAGTTTTCAAAAGTATAATCCGATTCATATCCACAGTGAAGGAGTATCCCAAAAAACAGGGATACTCCTTCTATCGCAATCGGAGTGTCATTTTGACAATCTCTATATATGGTCCTGAGTTTGGTAGGCAATGGTGGCATAAAAATAATTTAAAGACAAATGTTCAAATTGAATTGACTTGAGACCGGTGTCCAAATAGAGTTTCATTAAATTTTCGGTAGACACTCGCTATTTCATTCTGGTTCGGATTAAAATAATAGAGCTTATGACACAATCACAGAAGATATCCGGATCCATGACAAGCCGGCAGCGTTTTAACGCGGTGATGGGATTCCAAGAAACGGACCGGGTTCCCTATTTTGAGGAAGGCATTCGGGATAATGTTATCAAATCCTGGCGAAGACAGGGCTTGTCCGGAAAGCGGGAACTGCAAGTCAGGTTTCCTTCGGATGTACGCGAGGACCTGGATCTGGATACGAAACCACGTCCGGAGATCAAGAAATGGCCGACAACTCACTCAGAGCTAAAGGCGTTTAAAAAAAGTTTAAATCCGGATGATAAAAGGCGCTGGCCCCTGCGCTGGAAAATCCACCAAAATAAATGGCGCGATCGTGATCACGTACTCTTGTTGGACGTTCATCGCGGTTTTTTCCTGACCATGGGTGTTAGGGACTGGTCTCGATTTTACGACGTCATGACAATGCTTACGGATCAGCCTGCTTTGATGCGTGAGATGATGGCGATTCAAGGCCATTTTTGTGCCGGACTCCTGGAACGTTTTCTCAGGAAAGTTCAAATCGATGCCGCTGTTTTCAGTGAGCCAATCGGCGGAAATGAGGGGCCTTTGATATCCCCCCAGATGTATGCAGATCTCGTGTTGACGAGCTATCAGCCAATCATGGCGGTACTCAAACGTTATCAGGTGGAGACCATTATCTTCCAGACCTACGCCAATGCCCGGATTCTGATTCCCAGTATATTGGAATGGGGATTCAATACTTTGTGGGCGTGTGAAGTCTATACCCCGGCCATGGACTATACCGACCTGCGCAAACAATTTGGCAAAGATTTGCGCCTCATCGGCGGTATCGATCTGGATGCATTGCGTAAAGGGAAAGCGGCCATAAAAAGGGAAATCTTACGTAAAGTACCGCCGCTGATTGAACAGGGCGGCTACATTCCCTTGGCAGATGGTCGGGTGAGAGCAGACGTGCCCTTTGAAAACTATTGTTACTATCGGGAGCTGTTAAAGGAAGTTACACAAAACAGCTAGCCGTATCGATTTGAATATCGAATGCTGAACAGGAAATGTTGAATGACGGTAACAAATGAACGTCCAACATCGAACATCGAACACTGAACATCGAAATGTAGCTCTTTGCTCATGGCTGAAAGCCCACAAATGCTGAATACAATTAGCTGACAAACACAAATCGACGTTGGGTGTTGGACGTTGGATGTTCGATGTTCATTTTGAGGCAAATAAGAATGACTGTTTTAAGCTTAAATAGTGACAACTTTTAATCAGGACTTGATCCTGACTGTCCGTACTAATTTTACGGACAACATCCTTCGTAATTCATGAAATCGAAATTCATAATTCGATATTCGCAGTAAGTTTTATTTGATCTAAGGGATCAAGATGGTCGATCCGGTGGTCTTACGCCCCTCCAGGTCGCGATGTGCTGTGGCTGCCTCGGCAAGCTCATAGGTTTGGCCGATATCGATTTTAACCGCCCCCCGTTGAACCACATCGATTAAATCCTCAGCGTGGGCCACAAGGTCTTGTTGATTTTCCGTATAAGTCATAAGGCTCGGTCGTGTCAGAAAGAGCGAGCCCTTGGCTGCCAAGAGCCCTAATTCAAAGGGCGGAACCGACCCTGAAGATTGCCCGAAGCTTACCATGGTTCCAAGGGGGCGCAGGCAGTCCAGCGACTGCAGGAAAGTTGCCTGTCCCACAGAATCATACACCACATCGACACCTTTGCCGGTGGTAATTTCACGGACTTTTTCAACAAAATCCTCCCGGGAGTACAGAATGGGGTGGTCGCACCCGTTGGATCGCGCCAGATCAGCCTTGTGAGAAGAACCCACAGTGCCGATGACTGTGGCACCGATATGTTTGGCCCACTGGCATACAATCGATCCGACCCCGCCGGAGGCGGCGTGAACGAGGATTGTATCCGAAGCGGTTACCGGGTAGCAACCCCGAATGAGGTAGCGCGCCGTCATACCTTTGAGCATCATGCCGGCAGCCGTATCGAAGGATATTTCCGCCGGAATTTTTACGAGCCGATCAGCGGGTATGCAGCGAACCTGAGCATAGGCGCCGGTAGGTAAGCTGGCATAGGCAATCCGGTCGCCTTCTGCAACCGTGCTTACGCCTTCCCCGACGGATTCCACTACCCCGGCACCTTCCATACCGGGAATGGCCGGCAGAGCAGGCAGAGGATACAGACCGGTGCGATGGTATACATCAATAAAATTAAGACCCACAGCGTGATGGCGAATGCGTGCCTCACCAGGTCCCGGCGGACCAGGATCATGATCCTCCCATTTTAAAACTTCCGGTCCGCCGTTCTGATAGAGTTTGATGGCTTTGGCCATTTTATTCTCCTTACTTGAAGTTGACGATCAAGGCTACAGAGAGGATCGTGTCGGTTTCCTCCAGGGTATCCGGAACAGGTTCGTTGTCGTAGTGAATTTCATAGCTGGTCTTGATCGAAAATGTATCGCTGAGTGACGTGATCAAGGCTGAAACCGAATTGACGTTGTAATTGTCGCTGTCTTCAAAATCATATAGCAATTCAAGGGTTTGGGTGAACTTGCTTTTTTCGGTCAGTATAAATTCGTAGCTCCCGAAAGCACGCCCACGCATGAAGTTGGCATCTTCGTCATTGGTATATTCTTCAGTAACATAGTCAATACCACCTTCAGCGCTCAATATTTGTTTGGGACCGGTGAGAATTTTATAGCCCACGGCAGGTCCTAGATACAGACGTTGCTCAATCCCGGCAAACTCATCTTGCAACCAACCACCGATGCCGGCTAAATAAATCCTATCCGTAAAATTATAGTCCAGGCGAACTTCGGTTGCATAACGCTCTGCAGTTTTTACATCTTCTGTTTCACCGTATAGGGCACTGACGTCCCACTGGCCTTTGAAGTTTTCCGTGAACTGGTAGGTAAGTTTGTTTTTACCGGATAAACTGGTTACCTCGGTATTACCGCCCGTGCTGACATAAGACAGTTCGGCCTCATCCTGCCATTGGCTTTCCTCTGCAATCGCCATTGATGGCAAAATAAGACAAGCCAGTAAGATCAGATAGATAGAATTCTTTTTCATTTTTTAACCTCCTTCTAAAAAAGAAAAAAAATTAACAATTGATTTCAGTAGGTTATACTATGGTTGCGATTTGTAAACATGATATAACCTAGTGCAGCCAAATCAGAATGCAAGTAAAAATGGCAACATTGCCTTCCTGTTTTGACAAGCAACCGGGGCATGCTTAACTGTAGTTAGGGCATAATTAATCTAAGATTTTAAATTGTTACGATTCTGCCCTTATTCAAAGAGATTTCGGCGTGATATGTGATCTAACAAGAAAAAAGAATTTATAACATTTAGAAAATATTAAGGAATTTTAATATGGCAATTAATACCGGACAAATGGAAGTGGCAACCTTTGCTGGCGGCTGTTTCTGGTGTATTGAGGCGGATTTTAAGAAAATCAAGGGTGTTCAATCAGTGACCTCAGGTTACACCGGTGGACGCATGCCGGATCCGACCTATCAGGATGTGGCCAGCGGTATTTCCGGTCATGTGGAAGCAATTCAAGTCCAATATGACTCCCGCCAGGTGACTTATAAAGACTTATTGGATGCATTCTGGCGCTCAGTGGATCCCACTGATGCCGACGGGCAATTTGTAGACCGCGGGCCCCAGTACCGAACTGTGATTTTTACACATTCTGAAGAACAGCAGAAGATAGCTGAAAAATCGCGACAAGATCTGGAAGAATCGGATGTGTATGCTAAGCCCATTGCAACCGAAATTGTGCCATTTTCGACATTTTATGCTGCCGAGGATTACCATCAAAACTATTATCATAAGAACCCAGCGCACTATGCCCGTTACCGCCAGGGTTCCGGCCGCGACCAATTTTTGCAGGCCATTTGGCAGGTAAGCAAAACGGGCCGGCCTGATTCGCCGGAAGAATCTAAATACAAGCGGCCGTCAGAGGACGAGTTACGTGAACGTTTGACTGAGGATCAGTATCAGGTGATCCGTCAGGACGCCACCGAACCCCCTTTTCGGAACGCATACTGGGATAATAAACGGGAAGGCATCTATGTGGATGTGGCTTCGGGTGAACCGCTCTTTAGCTCCACAGACAAGTTTGACTCCGGTACGGGTTGGCCCAGTTTTACACGTCCCCTGGATCGCCAATATCTGGTTGAGAAAGAAGACTGCAAGCTCTTCACCGTTCGTACGGAAGTACGCAGCCGCCATGGTGATTCTCACCTGGGTCATGTCTTTCCGGATGGCCCCGCACCAACCGGGCAGCGTTACTGTATCAATTCGGCTGCGCTTCGATTTATTCCCAAGGAAGATTTGGAAAAGGAAGGCTATGGAGCGTATTTAGAACTATTTAGAGATTGAGTCCAGGCCGCATGGATCTTAAGCTTTACGAAGTTTCACCCGCGTTGAATTAAATCGCGGACCTTTGCCGAGGGATTGCGGCCGGCTGCTGATCAGGCAGTTCTGGGGCGCGCCATCAAGGTCGGCGGCTTCTTTGGGGCACCACACCACGCCGGCTGGCAAGATATCAGATATGACGGCTTCAAGCTTGAGTCGACCCTCTCGGTTTTCGATTATAACTTCCTCTCCGTTCGAAATCTGAAATCGGGTGGCATCTTCTCTATTGATATGCACAACTGCCGGAATATTGCCGTATACTTCCTGAAACTGGGTGTGAGTATATTTTGAATCCGAGCTCGCCATTAATCTGAATGTGTCCGTTTCGCTTAAAAGGTTTTTTTGAACCGGCAGGGGTGCATGGCCGTGCCGTTTGGCAGAATAGGCATAAAACTCCAGGCGACCCGACGGCGTGGCGTAATGGTCAAGGGGCTTGCGGCGAAGCTTGAGCCGCTTACCGTCTATCAGATCCTTTGTCTGGCCGTCTTCAAAGGCATCTGCCAGGATTTCAGTGACAACCGACAGCGCATCTTCATACAGCCAGGGTTCATTGAGATCAAGCCGTTTGGCAATTTCCTGCATGACATAAATTTCGTGGCGACTGTCGGTCACAGGCGGAAGGATCTGGTGACTGAATTGTACACGGTTATGGCTGTCGGGGATAACGATGTCCTCTTTTTCCAGAAAGGTCGGCGCCGGCAGAACCAGATCGGCCAGTTGAGCGGTTTCGCTCCAATGGGTCTCATGGACTATCAAGGTTAGATCTGGGCGAGCTAAACCGCGCCGGAATAGGTTTTGATTCGGGATGGTCATGGCAGGGTTCATACAACTCACGTAGACCACTGAAAACTCTCCATGGGCTATGGATTCAGCCAGGGCTACCTGAGAAATTTTTGGCGATGTCTGATGGGCCAAAGATGTGCCCGAGATGCGGGCGGCATCAAAGTCATAGGCACTGCCGTTACCATAAAAAAAGCCGCGGTGAATTCCCAATACCGCAGGTAGCAGAGCAACCGCCCGGACTTGGTCTGCACCACTGTCACAATGCTGCAAGCCGATACCGATCATCGTCAGGCTGGGTCGATGGGTATCAACTAGTTCGGTCAATGCTTTAAGATCGTCTATTGATACCCCGGTGACGGATCTCACCCTGTCGGGCGTCCACTTGGCTGCCTCAGCCCGCAAAGCTTCAAATCCGGTGGTCCATTTTTCTAGAAAGTCTTGATCATGTCTGCCGTCTGAGATGAGTTGGTTTAAAACCCCATAAACCAAGGCCACATCGGTTTGGGGATTAGGGCGAATCCAGAGGTCTGCTTTTTGGGCGCTGACCGTTTCAATGGGATCCACAACCACAATCTTGGTTTGATTGTACTTGCGTGCATGACGAGCCAGCTGCCAATAATGAGCAGCACTAACGGCGGCATTAAGCCCCCAGAAATTCACGAGGGCCATATCAGATATATCCAGCGGATTGGCACCGTAGCTTTCGCCGTAATGAAGGGAAATGCCGCTATGACCGGATTTGCTGCACAGGGCCCTGTCAGTTTGAGTAGCCCCGATGGCATTCCATAACCGTTTTGGATATGTGTTGGCGAGCATACCGGTATTGCCGGGATAACTCAGGTAGAGAATTTGCTGAGGCCCTTGTTCTGCCAAGGTCTTGCCCAGTTTTTGGGAAACCAGATCAAGGGCGCGGGCCCAACTGATTTTTTTGAATCCTGCGGATCCCTTCAAGTAGGGGGCATCAATGCGATTGGTTTGCAGACGATCCCGATCGCGAGCGCTGCGGGGACAGATGATTCCGCGGGTAAGGGGGTGGTCGGAATCTGCGTGAACCGAATGGATCTGATGCTGTGCATTTAATTCAAAAATCAAGGAGCAGGCATCCGGACAGTCACGCGAGCAGACGGTGTGTACTTTTTTCATTTGATCTGATTTTTAAACGATTTTTCTAGTTTATAGATTCAGTATGGGATTGGCCATAGGGTTTAGGGTGATTAGGGGTGGAGGGTATTAGGGTAGGGCCAACTCAATTCCATTTTCGGCTAACCCTCCAAATCTCAACCCTTCAACCCACCATCCCTGCCCTTATTGCAGACACCTGACAATCTCCTCACCAAATTCTCGTACCTGCCAGGCCTTGATACCATTGATGTCACTCAGATCCTGAAGGTCAACCGGCTTCGTTTTTACGATCTCCATGATTTGTGTTTTGTTCAAGATCAAGGCCGGATCAATGGACAGTTTTTCAGCTTTAGCTTCTTTCCAGTTTTTCAATCGGCTGACTTTACGAGAGGCGGTTTCGGAAATACGCGGTGCCCGCCCTCGGGGATATACCGGCAGATCATCCTCCGGCGCATTGAGACCTCGTTCGACGGCCTCTATCAACTGGTGGCCGAACATGTGAAGCTGTTTGGTACTTAGGGTTTTACTTTCAACCAATTCATCTTTGCTTCGAGGCAGCTTGTGGACTAGCTTCAAAATATTGTGATTCCCTATTATTTTGAAAAGCGGTCGGTCCTTCTTACGTGCGGTTTCCCGGCGCCAGATCAATACTTCCTCCAAGATGGCAAGCTCCCTGGGTTTCAGCTTGCCCGCCCCTCGGAAATTCAGGAACAGCGGCGCATCATGGTTGGTATTGGGGCGGACTTTGCTGAGCAGCCGGCACTCTTCCTCGACCCAGCTGAGCCGATTTTTTTGGATTAGTTTTTGCTCCAAGATCTCTGAAAGCTGAAGCAGATACTCTACATCCTTGGCAGCATAATTTATCATGTCCGGCGGCAGGGGCCGCTTGGACCAATCCTTCTTCTGGTATTTTTTTTCCAGTTTTACCTGGAAAAAGGTTTGGATCACAGCATCCAGACCACTTTGCTGGATGCCTAAAAACCTGCAGGCAAGTTCCGTGTCAAACAGATTATGAATGACGATATCGAAATCTCTAAATAGCGAGCGAATGTCATAATCAGCACCATGGAAGATCTTGCGGATGCGTGGGTCGAGAAAATATGGTTCGAGCAGCTCAATCGATCCAAGCTTGATGGGGTCGATAATATAAATTTTACCATTTATTGCCAGTTGAATAAGGCACACCTGATCCTGGAAATGATACATGGAGTCGGCTTCCAGATCCACGGCCATTACATTTAGCCCCCCGAGGTTGCATACGAGGCGCTCCAAACCTTCCGGCGTGTCGATTAATTCATATTTTGGATTCATGTTGAAGGGCATATCACCTCAATTTGCTCTTGACCCATTGCACCTATTGACCTAACTTGGGTCCATTCTCAAATAGAGTTTTCACGCCGGTTGGCGTGGATTGTTAAGGTTTTAACCCCAAGTTATTTATTCTTCGACGTACAAGGTGGACCAATGATCAATATCACATTTCCAGACGGAAGCAAAAAGTCTTTTGAAGGACATCCCAGCGGCTGGGATATTGCGGCAAGCATATCTGAAGGATTGGCGCGAGATAGCGTGGCCATGGAGCTCAATAGCCAGATCGTAGATCTATATACCGAACTAGATCAGGATGCCGCCGTCCGATTGATCACCACCCGGGATGAAGAAGCCCTGGATATTATGCGTCACAGTGCTGCCCATGTCATGGCCCAAGCAGTACTACGCTTATATAAAGATGCCAAACTGACCATCGGACCGGTAATTGAAGACGGATTTTACTATGATATCGATATGCCGCCGATTTCCAAGGATGACTTTCCAAAAATCGAAGCGGAAATTAAAAAACTGATAAAGAAAAAAATTCCCATTCGACGAAGAGAGGTGCCCAAGGCAGAAGCACTGGATTTTTATAAACATGAACCTTACAAACTCGAAATGATTTCTGATTTGGAAGACGGCGCCATATCTTTTTATGAGCAGGGGGATTTCACTGATCTGTGTCGGGGGCCGCATGTACCGCACACCGGTTTTGTCAAAGCCATCAAGCTTACCAAAGTTAGCGGTGCTTACTGGCGCGCGGATCAGAGCAAGGCCCAGCTGCAGCGACTTTATGGAACGGCTTTCTTCAATAAAAAGGAGCTAAAAGAGCACATTCGATTCCTAGAAGAGGCCAAAAAGCGTAATCACCGCAAAATCGGCGAAGCGCTGGAACTGTTCAGCTTTCACGATGAGGCGCCGGGCATGCCATTTTTTCATGCCAAGGGTATGGTTGTCTGGAATACGCTGCTGGACTATTGGCGCATGGAACATAAAGCCGCCGGCTATGTGGAAACCAAAACGCCGATTATCCTGAGACGGCACTTATGGGAGCGCAGCGGCCATTGGGATAATTACCGCGAAAACATGTATTTTACCGAGGTGGATGAAGAGGAATATGCCATCAAACCCATGAATTGCCCCGGCGGTATGCTGCTTTACGGCAATCGGCCCCATTCCTACCGGGAACTGCCCATCCGGGCGGCCGAGGTTGGCCTGGTACACCGTCATGAGTTGAGTGGTGTCTTATCCGGTTTATTTCGCGTCAGGGCCTTTCATCAGGATGATGCCCACATTTTCATGACACCGGATCAGATTCGATCCGAGATACTCGGTGTTTTAAAACTGGAACAGCGCATTTATGAAACATTCGGACTCGATTTCCATCTGGAGCTCTCCACTCGACCGGAAAAATCCATCGGCACGGACGAGCAATGGGAGGTTGCAACGGATGGTTTGCGGGGAGCGCTGGATGAATACGGGCGCGAATACGTGCTCAATGAAGGTGACGGCGCTTTTTACGGCCCCAAGATCGATCTGCATATTCAGGATGCCCTCAAGCGCACCTGGCAGTGCGGTACGATCCAATTGGATATGTCTTTACCGGAGCGCTTTGACCTGGGATATATCGACAAGGACAATGAGCGCCATCGACCCATCATGATCCACCGCACGGTACTGGGATCCATCGAACGGTTCCTCGGTATTTTGGTGGAGCATTTTGCCGGCAAGTTCCCCTTATGGATGGCACCGGTTCAGGTGGTGGCCCTGCCCATCAATGATGAACTCATTCCCTATGCGCAGGAAGTGACCGAGACCCTGGAGAAGGCCGGCCTGCGCACGGAAGTGGACAGCCGCACTGAAAGTCTCAACAAGAAAATTCGTGAAGCCCAGTTGGCCAATATTCCCTTGATCCTCACCATCGGCGGCAAGGAAAAGGAATCGCGCACCCTGGCCGTGCGGACATTGGATGGCAAGGTTAAAATGGGTGTCTCCCATGAGGTTTTTATCCAAACTGCCTGTGAACATATCGAGAAGCGGGCATTGGACCTGGCTATATTTAAATAGATCAATAGGCTGTTAGACTGAAGACTATTAGGCTGTTAGGCTGCCAACCGAAAACCGCCAAATAATCTAACAGCCTAATCACCTAAAAAGCTATGTAAGTTATGGGAAAGACAGAAGTTAAAAAAAAGGATAACGCCGGCGTAACCACCCATCGTATCAAATGGTGCGATCTGCGCTGTGAGCATGCGGATTTTGCCAAAATGGATGCATTGGATGGCAGTTGTCACACCTTTCAGTCCCTGTGGTGCGGTGCGCTGAAAAAACATGTTACCAAGAACGCGCCCTGCGAGAAGGAGTTTGGTAAGCGGAGACCGACAACAGGCTTTTAATGGATGTTCATTCGAGGTGTTTATCAAGATAGGGCCGAATCGAACATTGAACATCGAACTTCCAACATCGAACATCGAACCTATTGGCAATTAGCGAGAAAGTCATTCGATGTTCAGTGTTGGATGTTGAATGTTCGATGTTAGAAAATATCTTATGATGAAAATGTATTTAATACAGTTGAGCTGCAAAGTTGTTGATAGATAAACTGGTAGTTACAAACCTTCATGCTAAAACCTTTAAATCCACGTACTAAAATTTTCCTTTTCTACTGGTTCCCCATCATCATCTACTGCCTGGCCATTTTTATCCAATCGTCTCTCCCGACATCCGATAGCCTGCCGGCGTTTCCGCATGCAGATAAACTGATGCATGCCGGCGCTTACGCCCTGCTGGGTTTTTTGTTTTACCGTGCTTTTCAAACCACTCGGATTCCTAGAACTGCAATCTTGCTTATACTCATTAGCGCCTTGTCCTCGAGCGCCTATGGTATCAGCGACGAAGTGCATCAATATTTTGTCCCTTCCAGAACCTTCAGCTTGGCCGATATGCTGGCCAATACCGTCGGAAGTTTCATCGGTGCCGTTGCAGCCCGGATTATATCAAACAGATTAAGCCCTAAAAGGCTATAGGGATTGGACACAAAATATGAGTTTTTCTTCATTTTTTTCAGAACAAGCCCGGAAACCATCAGGTTGGTTTGGCAGGATTGTCATGTCTTTGGTTTTTGACAAGGGCAATGCTTTTTTGAACGATTTCGTAAATGAAACGATGTCGGTGCAGCCAGGTGATCGAATCCTTGAAATTGGGTTTGGTACCGGCAAGCTGATTCAGACCATGGCCAAACAGATCAACCATGGCCTGATTGAAGGGGTTGATTTTTCAGGGACCATGCTGTCTGTCGCCCGAAAAAGAAATCGAACTCATATCGCTAACGGTATCGTAAAATTGATAGAAGGTAATTTTGATGCGATGGATTTTGCAGGGCACGATTTTACCAAGGCCTGCAGCGTCAACACGCTTTATTTCTGGCCGGAACCGGAAGAGACTGTAAAGAAAGTGGCGGATCTCCTTATCCCCGGCGGTAAATTTGTCGTTGCATTTGAGGACATTGAGCAACTGGCGCAGAGAAATCTAAGCGATGATGTATTTCGACTATATGCCCGAGACGATGTAAAAGACCTTCTACACAAGGCCGGATTTGCAGGCGGTGTTCGAATTGAATCTAGGTCTAGGGGTAAACTGAACTTTCATTGCGCGGTTGCCACAAAAGAATCATGAGAAAAACAATTCATATCAGCTGCTGGCTTGTAAACGCTATTTTATTACTTTTTCTGACCGCCATGCAGGCTTGCGCCTCCAGCCCAGTCTGGGAGACAGGTAAACCACGTCACCACACAACTGAGGGCTTTCGCAATTTTCCGGTCGTGGAAGAAGCGCCCGCTTTAGGTTTTGGTTTTTACTGGCGTCGTTTTAAGGCATCTTTCAACGCGCCGGAGATTCCGGAGGGCCATGTTTTGTCTGAAGAGAAAGCCATTCAACTTTACAGTAAGTTGGAACAAGAAAACACCCTTACGTGGATCGGGCAAAGTACCCTACTCATCAAGATTGCCGGTACGGTTATATTGACGGATCCTTTTTTCTCACCCTATGCATCTCCTCTGTCAATGGGACCGCGCCGGTATGTGGACCCCGGCATCAGTGCTGAAAACCTACCTGACATCCATGTCATTCTCATATCGCACAACCACTACGATCACCTGGATGCCAAATTTTTAAAATCATTTCCCAACAAGAATGTTCATGTTTGCGTCCCACTTGGTCTGGAGCCTTTTTTCACTGGGCTTGGATATCGTCACATCCACGAATTGGATTGGTACGCAAACCGGACCATCGGCAATTTCGGATTTACAGCCTTGCCGACAGTTCATTATTCAGGTAGAGGCATGGGGGACAAAAACAAGTCATTATGGTGTTCCTGGTCAATATCCCATCCTTCCGGGAATTATTATTTTATCGGGGATTCGGCTTATTCGCCTTCTTTGTTCAAGGAAATCGGGGCAAATTTCACGTCATTCGATCTGGCCATGCTAACCATCGGCACATATGGTAATCGGAAATATGGTGTCAACAATCATACGGATCCGGAAGAAGCCGTTGAGATCGGCAGGGAAATTAATGCCAGGATACTGATGGGAATCCATTGGGGTACTATCGATTTGTCCGAGGAGGATCCGTGGGAGCCGCCCAAACGGTTCGAATCTGCGGCTCAAAACGCGGGCTTTCGACCTGAAGATGCCTGGATTCTGAAAATCGGTGAGACGCGGATACTTCCGGGAAAATAGAGATCCTTACAATCCTACCGAAATTCGCAAATCGATTCATATTTATGTGTTGACATTAATTTTTTATTCCTTTGTAGTGTTCCCTGAAATCACATTTAACCACGGGGGGCTCTATGTACCATCCCAGATTCATCGGCAGTCACTACGATATTGGATTGAAATATGCCAGATCGCTAAAGCGGAATCAGGCCGTATTTTTGGGTCTGACCGGTTTGGATGCATTTCAGTTCGAATACGGATCCCAATCCGAATCTTTTTTACGAAAGCATTTTCCGGAAGCCTGTGAGGAGATCCGAGGCATGGCGGATGGACTGGGTATGGCATATGACCGGCTAGCGGCCTGGCTCATGTGTATCAGCGTCTGCTTAGAAATACCCGGCTGTACAATGATTGCATTTAAGAAAAATGACCGGGTTGTTTTTGGGCGCAATAATGATTTGCCACCCATATTCCGCAAACTAAGCAGTAGTGCTTTATACCGACCGGCTGGCGGATACGCATTTATCGCCAATTCATCCGCTTTTGTCAGTGCCGAAGAAGGCATCAACGAAAATGGGTTGGCTGTGGGGATGACCTATGTCTGGGCCAAGGATCTCAAACCCGGACTTAACTCTATGTTTTTGGTGCGCTATTTACTGGAAAAATGCGCGGATGTGGCGGCGGGTGTCAAAGCCGTCCAGAACACCCCAATCGGAGGTGCTTATCATCTGATTTTGGCGGATAAACATCAAATCGCTCATATGGAGTGTAGCCCGCAAAAGGTCAAAATCACCCAATGTGATCATGCGGCTGCAACCAACCATTTTATCTCCGAGGAAATGAAAACGTTCGAAGAGGCCAAGGATTTATTTCAATCTCACGAAAGGTATGCAACCGGCAGGACGACCCTAAAAAAACCTTTTGAGGAAGACGGGGTTAGCCGTGCAAAAAAAATACTAAGTGGCAAACTCGGATTCATGTGCCAATACGAAAAAGAAATGAATTTCGATACGGTTTGGTCATCAATTTTTGATATGGAAAGCGGCAAAATTTACAGGGCGGAGGGAAATCCATCCAGAAGCAAGTATAAGCAGGACAAGCGATTTGAGAGCATCTGTGGCCATGAGACATAAATACGGCTCAAACAGTGAAATTGCCGATGGAATGCTTATTCCGTAAGAAACGCGGTTTTTAAAGAGCTGAAAGTGGG
The DNA here is from genome assembly GCA_964452555.1 of uncultured Desulfobacterales bacterium. Taxonomy (GTDB): domain Bacteria; phylum Desulfobacterota; class Desulfobacteria; order Desulfobacterales; family B30-G6; genus B30-G6. Next base: position 76,030 of record CAYVMI010000018.1, on the reverse strand, counting down.
CATCGAGGGGTGCCGGCCTAGGCACCGCTTCCGCCCAAACTTGAACTTTTCGGATACGTGCATTAAGGAAAATCATGAAAGCGATTATCTATGAAGAATACGGCGGACCGGGTGTACTGCAACTCAAAAAGATCGAGAAACCGGTTCCGAAAGACAATGAGGTCAGAATACAAGTCCAGGCGACGACGGTTAATTATGGCGATCTAACGGCGCGCAATTTTCGGCATATGCCGTTGCGCAAATTCAACATGCCGCTTGTGCTGTATTACCCTTCGCGACTTGCTTTTGGTTTTTTTACCCCCAAAATCAATATCCTGGGCAGCGAATTTTCCGGAGTTGTCGAAACAACCGGCCGGCAGGTAAAGCGCTTTAAACCGGGCGATCCGGTTTACGGTTATCGCGGTATGAACATGGGGGCTTATGCCGAGTATGTGTGTATGCCGGCAGAGGGGACCCTGGCAAAAAAGCCGATCAATTTGACGCACGCCGAGGCTGCCGTATTCCCCTATGGCGCCATCGTGGCTTTAAATCTGCTTAGAAAAGCCGGCCTGCAGCCAGGTGAAAAAGTTCTTATTAACGGGGCTTCCGGCGGCATCGGCTCCCAGGCCGTCCAGCTTGCCAAGTATTTTGGGGCACACGTAACCGGTGTTTGCAGCACACGCCGCATTGAATTTGTCACAGCTCTGGGGGCTGATGCCGTAATCGACTATTCCCGAGATGATTTTACCGCCGGCAAAGAAAGCTATAATCTTATTTTTGATATATTAGGCCGCAGTTCTTTTGGTCGTAGTAGACGCGTGCTCGAGCCAAATGGTCGCTATTTATTGGCCAGTTTTAAAATGAAACAGCTTTTGCAAATGCTTTGGACAAAAATGGCCGGCGATAAAAGGGTTATCTGTACCCTGGCCGGCGACAAGGCCGAGGATCTCGAATTTATCACCGGGCTGATCGAGGCGGGCGATTTAAAAGCAGTAATCGATCGCCGTTTTCCATTGGATCAGGCGGCTGAGGCCCATCGATATGTTGAAAATGGGCATAAAAAAGGACAAGTCGTAATTACTTTGACAAACGATTAATTGATATATATCGTATATACAATATATACTAATCTGGGGGTACATGATGACGACTCAAATGATTGTGCGGATAAATCCCGACCTCAAGACCCAGGTCTATAAGCTCGCAAAATCTGAAGGAAAAAACGTCAGTGAGGTTGTGCGCGAACTACTTGAAGCGTATGTCCGGGATAGAGATATCGGCACTTATATTGATGATTTGTGGGGCCGCATCGGCGGAAAAATAGAAAACGGCGGTTATGAGCCAAAGGACATACAGCGCGTCATTCAAGAAGTGAGAAATAAAAGGTGATCAAGGTTGTTCTGGATACAAATGTTTTTATCTCATCCTTTTTTGGCGGTAACCCTCGTAAGGTTATAGGCTTTTGGGAAACTGGCGAGATTTCGCTGTGTTTGTCAAAACCCATAATTGACGAATATGTGGAAGTCCTTCGACGTATGGGGCTTCAAGATGAAAAGGAGCTTGGTGAACTTCTGGGTCTTTTCGCGACCGGCACTCATGTCATCTTTACGGCCAAAACACCAGAACTGCAAATAGTAGCTGATGATCCTGATGATGACAAATTCATAGAATGCGCGGTGGCTTTAAAAGCAGATTATATCTTATCCGGAGATAAAGCGCTTCTGGCGATTGAAAATTATATGGGTATTGACATTGTCAATCCTAAGCAATTCCTTGCCGTCTACAAAAATATAACAAGCTAATGAGGCATAAACGACACGATGTTTGAACACGTGGAAAAGTATATCGGGTCATATGAGAAGCCACTGGCCGGATTTCATCCCTATGATTACAGGGCTCCGGAGGTGGCCAGGATAATAAAAGAAAAAACTGAAAGTTATTGTCCGGAACTTAAGATGGAACACATTGGCAGCACGGCCATACCCGGGTGCCCGGGTAAAGGTGTGATCGATATGATGGCGCTCTATCCTGAAGACCGATTGGAAACAACTACATCCTTGCTGGCGGCGATGGGCTTTCAACGGCAGGGATTAGAGTTTCGAAACCGCTTTCCTGACGATCGGCCGGTGTTCATGGGGACATTTAATTATGACCGTACGTCGTTTCTGGTGTATGTGCATGTGGTCAGGAAAGATTCCTACGAGGCCGTCCGATTCCGTATATTCCGGGACAGGTTGTGCGCAGACAGGGTTCTGCTTGCGGATTACATCAAGGAAAAAGAGCGTATTGTTTCAGCAGGTGTATGCGATACGGATGATTATGCAAAATTGAAACAGGCTGTTATTAAACGTATATTGGGTGATGCCTACGAGGAATAAAAAACCATGATTCAACCTATCTATCTGGACTATAATGGCACCACGCCGCACGATCCACAGGTGATTGAGGCCATGCGGCCGTATCTGGAAACTGAGTTCGGCAACCCTTCCAGTTCCCACTGGTACGGTATCGCACCAAAAAAAGCCGTAGAAAAAGCCCGAAACCAAGTGGCGGCACTCCTGAACTGTCAACCAGCAGAAGTGTTGTTTACATCCGGCGGCACCGAATCCAACAACCACGCCATCATAGGCATGGCCAGATCTCTGAAAGACAAGGGTAAGCATATCATAACCAGCACAATCGAGCATCCGGCCGTACTGGAGGTGTGCCAATATCTTGAGGGAGAGGGATTCAAAACCACCTATGTGGATGTGGATGACACCGGGATGGTAAGTGTCGAAGACATCGCCGCCGCCATTCGGCCGGAAACCATTTTAATCACCATCATGCACGCCAACAACGAGGTGGGCACCATCCAGCCGATTGAAGAAATTGCTCGGGTGGCCCGGCAAAAGGGCATTTGCATGCATACCGATGCGGCTCAGAGCGTTGGCAAAATTGCCACTGACGTTCAAAAGATGAACGTTGATCTGCTTTCGGTGGCCGGCCACAAAATCTATGCTCCCAAAGGTATTGGCGCCTTGTATGTACGCAAGGGTATGCTGCCGCAAAAATTTTGCCACGGGGCCGGCCAGGAAAGCGGTTGGCGGGCTGGTACGGAAAATGTACTTGAGATCGCAGGCATGGGCCTGGCTTGTGAAATTGCGGCCCAAAATCCGGATAAATCGGCCGCATATCTCCAGGATATGCGCGATCGCCTACATGCAGGCATCACGGCTCAATTTGCGCAGGTTCGCCTGAATGGTCATCCGGAAAAGCGCCTGCCCAATACGCTCAGCCTGTCATTTAAAAACCTTGAGGCCAATCGTATTTTGGAAGAAATCGGTCTGGAGGTGGCGGCTTCAGCCGGGGCGGCCTGTCATTCGGACACGGTAACCCTTTCGCATGTACTGGAAGCCATGCGTGTTCCGCTGGAATGGGCCAAAGGGACCGTGCGCTTCTCAACCGGAAGGATGACCACCTCTGCAGATATTGACAAGGCCGTGGATGTAGTTGTGACGGCCGTACAGCGGTTAGACCACCCGAATCAGGTATAAGTATGGGCAATACACATCATATAAAAATCAATCCGCGCGATAATGTCATGGTGGTTCTGGAAGACGTACGCGAGGGAACCGGGATAAACGCGCAAATCGCCAGCAATCACACCATTGCGGCGGGCCACAAGATTGCCTGTGAGCCTATCGATAGCGGCAGACCAATTATTAAATACGGTCAAGTCATCGGCATCGCCTCGCGTGATATAAATATCGGAGATCACGTTCATGTTCATAATGTTGATATGGTTCACCCGGATGAGCCTAAGCCCCAGGAGGGCCAGCCGGTCTCCAAATCCGGGCGTTACGATGATTTAAGCAGCTCGTTTGCCGGAATCCAAAGAGCCGATGGCCGTGTGGGCACCCGCAATTACATCGGGATTCTCAGCAGCGTCAACTGCTCGGCCTCGGTGGCCAGTTTTATCGCTAGACATTTCAACCAGGATCGATTGTCACCCTACGGCAATATCGACGGTGTCGTCAGCCTGACGCATGGCATGGGATGCGGTGACAATGCCGCCAGTCCCGGCATTCAGAACCTGCAGCGTTGTCTGGCCGGGTTTTGCCGGCATCCGAATTTTGGTGGTGTACTGATGGTCGGTTTGGGATGTGAAGTCCTGGATGTGGATGCCTTTTCACAGCAGTTTGTCAACTGTTCAGGTATTCCCGTACCGGTTTTGAATATCCAAAAGCTGGGCGGAACGCGCCGGACGGTTGAGCGGGGCATCGCGACAATTACGGCCATGCTGCCCGAGGTGAACCGCATCAAAAGACAAACCCTTCCCGTATCCCATTTGACACTGGGTCTGGAATGTGGCGGTTCAGATGCATTTTCCGGTCTGACAGCTAATCCGGCTTTGGGTGCTGCGGTGGACATTCTGGTGGCCAAAGGCGGTACCGCCATATTGGGGGAAACCACTGAAATTTACGGCACCGAACAGTTTCTGGCCCGCCGTGCCATTCGGCCGGAGGTCGGCCGGAAGATCCTGGATGTCGTTAATTGGTGGCGGAACCATACACGCATGCACGAATCTGAAATCAACAATAATCCCAGTCCGGGTAACAAGGCTGGGGGCTTGACAACGATACTTGAAAAAGCCCTGGGGGCGGTGGCCAAAGCCGGCGCGACGCCTTTATTGGATGTTTACCCATACGCCGCCCCGGTTCGGTCCAAAGGTCTGGTCTTTATGGATACACCCGGCTACGATCCGGTATCCATTACCGGCATGGTTGCCGGCGGCGCAAATATGATCTGTTTTACCACGGGCCGCGGATCGGTATTGGGATGCAAGCCGGTTCCGGTTGTCAAACTGGCCTCCAATTCCCGGATATATGCGCAGATGGCCGAGGATATGGATATCGATTGCGGTCCCATCGCGAAGGGCCTTCGCAGTGTTACTGAAATGGGATCGGTGATATACGAGCACATCATCGAAACGGCGTCCGGCAAACCAACCAAGAGTGAGAATCTGGGCATTGGAGACCTGGAATTCGTGCCCTGGCAAATCGGCGCTGTTCTTTGATCAGAACACAGATGTGGGGCAAAAAGATATTTTTGAGATAGGTTCTGATAACCTTATTATGGGTTATAGTTTCCTAAGCTAATTCTTTTTGCGATCCAGCTCAGATCGGACAGCCAGGCCGATCTTTTCTAATGTATACGGCTTTTTTACATATGCCCCGGCCCCGAGTCGTTGAGTTTCGCGAACCATGTCTGTTTCGGAAAATCCGCTGGCGATAATTGCTTTTTGATTGCTCGCAAATCGGAGAATTTGTTGATAGGTTTCTAAACCATTGATACCCGGATCCATGATCATATCGAGGATGATCAGGTTATAGAAATTTTCTTTTATCATTTCCAGGGCTTCCTCGCCACTGGCCGCGACCGACACCGAGTATCCGAGCCGTCGCATCATATTGCCGGCCAGCAAGCGTTGTTCTTTGGAATCATCGATCACCAGTATGGACTCGCCCTGGCCGAGATAGTCTTCTATGACCACAGATTCAATGATTTCTTTTTCCTTCCGAGTTGCCGGGAAATACAAGACAAAGGTGGTGCCCGATCCCTCTTCGGTCTTGATATCGATGAACCCTTCATGGTCCTTGATAGTTCCCCATACAACCGACATGCCTAAACCGGTGCCGCTTCGACCCATCACTTTTTTGGTATAAAAAGGCTCAAAAATTCGTTCCAGATCGGATTTGGGCATGCCGATTCCATTATCGGAAATTACCAGGGTTGTATATTCGCCCTCAGGGATATTCTCAAAGCCGCTATACGTATAATCCAGATAGCGGCTCTTTGTTCTGATGGTTACATCTCCGCCGGCCGGCATGGCATCGGCAGCATTGGTCACGATGTTCATCAAGGATTTGAAGATATGGATTTCGGATCCAACGATATCTAGCGTATTTGGTTTCAGGATCGAATTGACACGTACATTTGCATGGTGTGATAAAATGTTATCATACTCAGGTGATACCAAAAAATCAGTGACGATTTGATTCAGGCTGACGACCTTTCGGGTATCGACCCCCCGGCGTGCCAGGGTCAACAGGTCTTGAACGATATCGGCAGCTTTTTCACCGGATTGTTTGATGGCCAGCAAAGGATCCCGGAGGGGGCTGCCCTCGTCAATATCCTGTAATAAAAGATCCGGATAACTAACGATGCCGCTGAGAATATTATTCAAATCGTGGGCCACCCCGCCGGCCAGAGTACCGAGAGCCTGCATTTTCTGCGCCCGGGTCAGTTGTTGCTCCAATATTTTGCGCTCAGCAAATTCCATTTCCAGGTCTTGATTGGCTTTTTGAAGCTTGGAGCGTTCATCTTCCAGGAGTATGGTGGTTGAGCGGGTAGTTCTGTCAGAAGTCTCGAGCCGAAAAAACAGATAGGTCACAAAGAAGGTCGCGGTCACATTGATAAAAAAAATGTCCAGGGCAACCTGGATCCAATATGATACCGAATTGCCCGGTACCGGCAAATTTCCCCAAAATCCATACTGAAGCAAGACGCCGATGCCGATCAACGCCGTGGTGTTCAGGAGAATGGAGATGATGGCACCGGGCCAGCCGAGTAAAATCGACGCAACGATGCTGAATAGCAGCAACCATTCCCGAGAAGCTATAAACGGGTTTACAGCAAAAATAACAGCCATACCGAACATGAATATGAGAAGGGAAACCAATGCCGAGCGGAGCGTAAAGGGAATTTTTGAGGACCAGATAGGATGCATGCGCTGAATGCACTGAGGGCAACCGTCAGTAGAAACCAGAGCTGTTTTTCGATGATTAGCGGTAAGGCAAATACTATCAGAACCACTAGCAGGGGAATCGAGAGGACGATAAAATTATACAGGACCTTTTCTTTCCAGTGGCGCGGTTCTGCTGGATCCAGGGCCTGAGTAGGTATATATTTTAAATATATTTTTTTTAAAGGTAACATCGAATCAGAGACAACAATTATTATAACGCAACCTGCAACAGGACGCAATGACTATTCCACAAATACCCGTCGTAATGGTATCGGCAAATTTATGATAAAACTTTAGTTAAATGTCCGAAAACGTTAAGTATTGTCGGTATGACATTACATTTATTCCCGCGCGAGGAAGACATATTTTTGACAAAGATAAAATTCTTGATATACAAAAACGTCAACCGTTTGTTTTGTATCGCGCATCATTGACAAAAGCATTGCTTTTGGATACATATCCTGAGTTGTATCAGCTGAAAAATTTCAGTTAATAACCCGAATCTAGGAACCAATGAATGTAGAGGAAGCGTATATGAGTGATCAGCCGAACATCATCATCAACGGAAACTCTTTGGCTTTTGAAAAAGATGAAACCATCTTGGCCGTGGCCAGACGAAACAGCATCGATATTCCCACCCTTTGCTATCTGAAAGGCGCTGCGCCCACAGGCAACTGCCGTATATGTGTGGTTGAAGTCGAGGGTGTAGAGGACCTGCTACCGTCCTGTGACACCTTGGCAGAGGCTGGTATGATTGTCCAGACGGAATCAGCGCGCGTCGTTTCCGCGCGCCGGGCCATCATTCAGCTCATGCTGTCCACCGGGAACCACAACTGCGCCATCCGGGGCACCAGCAGCGATGACTGGTCCCAGTTTCAGATGAACGTTCAGCAGTACGATGACAGCTCGGAATTGTGCCCGGTCTGGGGGGACTGCCGTCTGCAGGACTTGGCTTACCGTTACCAGGTGGAACCGAAACGCTTCGCAGATGCGCAGGCACCTTATCCAATGGAAACGGCCAATCCGTTTATCATCCGGGATTTCTCTCGTTGTATCAAATGCGGCCGCTGCGTTCAGGCGTGTAACGAAGTCCAGGTGAACAATGCCATTGAGTTCGGGTATAGCGGTAACCAGTCCAAAATTATTGCGGGTAAAGAGGACAAGGCCCTCAAGGATTCGGATTGTGTATTTTGTGGCGAATGTGTGCAGGTTTGCCCTGTGGGAGCGCTGGTGGAAAAGGATGCCCGCTATCAGGTACGCCAATGGGAAACCGAGAAGGTCCGTACAACCTGCTCCTATTGCGGTGTGGGCTGCCAGCTTTATCTGCATGTCAAAGACAACCGGGTGGTCAAGGTCAGCGGTGTGGAGGGGGCCGCACCCAACTACGGCAGCCTCTGCGTCAAAGGCCGCTTCGGATACGACTTTATTCATTCACCCGAGCGACTGACCGACCCCATGATCAAAGAGAACGGCAGCTTTCGCAAGGCTACCTGGGATGAAGCCCTGGATTTGGTTGCCAAGCGATTCAGTGAAATCAAAGAATCCCACGGCTCAGACAGCCTGGGGGTGCTCACCTCGGCTCGGATTTCCAATGAAGAAAATTACTTGGCCAACAAATTTGCCCGGGGAGTATTAAAAACCAACAATATCGATCATTGCGCCCGGCTCTGACATTCCTCCACCGTAGCCGGTCTGGCTGCAGCATTCGGAAGTGGCGCCATGACAAATACCATTGGCGAAATCGAGAAGGCCGATGTAATCTTGGTTACCGGATCCAATACCACCGAAAACCATCCGGTGCTTTCATCGTTTATCAAACGGGCGGTCAGCTTCAATGGTGCCAAGCTTATCGTCGTGGATCCGCGTTTTATCAAGATGGCTTCATTTGCCCATTATTGGTTGCGTCAAAATCTGGGTACCGATGTGGCCTGGATCAACGGCATGATGAATGTCATCATCAATGAAGCCCTGTATGACCAGGACTTTGTTGAGAAACGGACCGAGGGATTCGAAGATCTCAGAAAAACAGTGGCCGAGTATACACCGGCTTATGTGGAAGAGATTACGGGCATTCCCCAGGCGCAGTTGGCCGAGGCTGCCAGAGCGTATGCCCAGGCCAAGGCCGGCAGCATCTGTTATTGCATGGGAATTACCCAGCATACCAATGGCACCGATAATGTGAAATCATTGGCCAATCTGGCCATGCTTTGCGGTCACATGGGTGTGGAAGGGGGCGGTGTCAATCCTTTACGGGGTCAAAACAACGTCCAGGGCGCCTGCGACATGGGCGGACTTCCCAATGTATTTTCCGGCTACCAGCCGGTGACCGACTTAGAAGCCGCCAAAAAAATGGAGACCGCCTGGGGCGTGAGCGGGATTTCCACGGAGCCTGGATTGACGATTACCAAAATGCTGCCCAAAGCGCATGACGGCGAATTCAAAGGTTTGTATATCCTGGGTGAAAATCCGATGGTGTCGGATGCGGATTTGAATCATGCCGAAAAATGTTTCACAAATCTCGACTTTTTGGTGGTGCAGGATATTTTCATGACCGAGACGGCTCAACTGGCGGATGTGGTACTGCCCTCCAAATGTTTTGCCGAAAAGGAAGGTACCTTCACCAACAGTGAACGGCGCGTTCAGCGTATACGCAAAGCCGTGGATGCTCCCGGCCAGGCCAAGGATGATTGGGAAATTACGGCTGAGATAGCCACGCGTATGGGGGTGGCCATGTCCTACGATACCAGCCAGGACATTATGCAGGAACTGGCCGCGGTTACCCCGTCATATGCCGGGATCGATTATGAGCGCATCGAAGCGGTGGGGCTGCACTGGCCTTGTCCCAGCAAAGACCACCCCGGGACACCGATTCTACATAGAGAGCAGTTCACCCGCGGCAAAGGCCTCATGCATCCCATTGATTACAACGGTCCCGCTGAAAAGATCGACGCGGATTATCCGCTGTCCCTGACCACCGGCCGGATCCTGTATCACTACCATACCGGCACCATGACCATGAAATCAGATGGCTTGAATGAGCGCGCTCCGGCTTGTTACGTGGAAATATCGTCTGAGGACGCGCGTAACTATGAACTGGAAGATGGCGCCATGGTAAAAGTAGAATCTCGTCGTGGAGATCTTGAGGCCGCCGTTAAAGTTTCTGACCAGGCAGTGCCGGGCACGATTTTCATTCCTTTTCATTATGCCCAGGCAGCTGCCAACAAACTAACCAACGCTGCTCTGGATCCGGTTTCCGGAATCCCCGAACTCAAGGTTTGTGCGGTCCGAATTTCGAAAGCGGCGTAGCTGCTTTCGAGAGGGTTGAAGGGTTGGAGGTTTGTAGGGTTTAAGGGTGGTCTAAAGAGAAGCATTAAGCAAAAAGCCATAAGCAGTGAGCAGCTGATCGCTGACCGCTTATGGCTTTTCTATTTTATCCGTAGTTAAAAGCTTATCTGTCGTCAATCGGGTTCAAGGATTAAAGGGTAAGAATCTGAGGGTCTTAGGGTTGGGGATTTGGAGGATTTAAAGGGTCGTTTTCGGTAAAAAGCAAAAAAGCCATAGGCAATCGCCTATGGCTTTTTGAGTGATTGAATCGGGATTTTAAAATAGCCTTAGGAAATGAGAATTTCGCTATTAACTGATTGCTATCAGCTAATGGCACCCTTCACCCCTTCAACCCTAAACCCTTTCGTTACTCTGTTTCCGCCGGCTTTTTAACCGTCGGCGACATAAAATCGAAGTAGTAGTGGATGCCGGCACCGATAAAGGAATCGGCCATGGTTCCAAAGGAAGTGTCATCTTCGTAATCCCTGATGGTTAAACCCACCTCGGTGGAAAAACCGAGATTGGGGAGGCCGCTGAAGAAATACTCGATACCCACCCCAAAACTAAACCACGTGGCGGTTTCTGAGTCGCCTTCATCCGGATCAACACGGGCGAAGCCGAGGCCGCCAATGGCATCCACATGCAGGTTTTCTTCGTCCTTGATTTTGAAATATACCCTGCCACCCAAATCAATTACGTCGCGCGAGTCGGAGTAACTGAATCCCAGGAGACCCTGAACCGCCAGTTCATTGTTGATCCAATATTTGCCGGAGATGGCGTCCACGCCATGGGGGCTGAATTGAGAGTTGAAACCGACACCCAGATTACCTTTTAAATCTTTGGCCATTAGCGGACTTGCCATTAGAACCCCTACGAGAACAAAAACGCTGATCAAACGTGATGTTTTCATGACACTCCTTTCATAATTGTTATACCTCTGGGCGAGGCAGCACCTTAGCCTGTTCTGCGATTTCCGGGACTTTATGTTCCCATTCAATTGCCATTAGATGGACGCCGGCAACGCCTTGCATTTCTTTAAACTCTTCGATCTGCTCGCAGGCGATCTTGATACCCTCGGCCGCAACTTTACCTTTTTCCGCGCCTTGGAGGCGCTTGATAATGTCATCGGGGACGTCCATACCGGGCACCTTGCTCTTCATGTACTTGGCCATACCGACACTCTTCATGGGGGTGACACCGGCCAGGATGTACACCTTTTCGGTTAGTCCCATGTCGTTGGCCTGTTTGATGAACTTGCGAAATTTATCCATGTTGTAAATACACTGGGTCTGGATAAAATCAACACCGGCTTGAATTTTTTTAGCCAAACGGTGAACACGCCATTCAAACGGATCGGCAAAGGGGTTTGCGGCTGCGCCAATAAACATTTTAGGGGCGCCTTCCAACTCGGCCCCGCCCAAAAATTTACTCTCATCCCGCATTTTTTTGACCATACTGATGAGTTGGATCGAATCAATATCGAAAACGCCTTTGGCGTTGGGATGATCACCGAATTTTTGATGATCACCGGAAAGACACAGCATGTTGCGAACGCCGTGGGCGTAAGCGCCTAAGATATCGGACTGCATGGCCAAGCGATTGCGGTCACGGCAGACCATCTGATAATTGGGTTCGAGACCTTCCTGCATGATCAAAAGACTGGCGGCCCAGCTGGACATACGCACCATGGCGGTCTGGTTGTCGGTGATGTTAACCGCATCTACCATACCCTTTAAATGCTTGGCTTTTTCACGAACCTCAACCGCATCGGATCCTCGGGGGGGACCGAGTTCGCCGGTAAAGGCGAAATGACCGGCCCGCAAAATCTTTTCCAAGTTGCTATCTGACTTAAAACCGTTTCCCTCTGTGCTCATATGCATCACCTTATGTCGTATATGAGGTCATTCACTCCATGAGACCTGTTAATCTTGTTCTGGCTTTTTATATCCTGGTTGAATCAAAGTTCGCGGTACCTGGTCGTCCCAGCCCACGGGCTCCTTGATATTCAGAATACAGTCCAGACGATCTTGGGTGGCCAGGCGTTCGTAGATTCGGAACCAGGCACAGGGTTGATCGTCGCTGATTTCACAATTCCCCTCATTGGTACCACCACAGGGACCGTTGTAAAGTCCCTTGGCACACATGGTGACGGGGCATATGCCGCCGGTCATTCCCAGAACACATTCACCGCAGGAGCGGCAGCGTTCTTCGTACCAGCCCACAGCCAGGTTGGCCGACATGCCGGTGGTGTCTACCGCCGGATAGACCGGAATTCCGGGAAAGCGTTCGGCCAAAAACTGAATACCAACCCCGCAGGCCATGGATAAGATGGCATCATAATCCTTGGCGATGGGATCAAAAGGTTCCAGGTATTCCACATCGCACTGTCTTTCCACAGTGATGGTGCCGGTCTTGATGGGATCGTTGTCCAGCTTCCGAGCCATGTCGAGCTCTGCATTGAGGACATCGACTTCTTTTTCACCGCCAGCCAGGCAGACAGCCACACAGGTGCCGCAGCCGGCGATGAGGACCTTTTTGTGGTCCTTGATCAGCTCTTTTATTTCATCAAAAGGTTTCCTTTTGGCGACTATCATGTTTCCTCCTACATCTCCGATTCAGGATGAAATACGTCGACATCTTTGAGATCATCCCCCAGGTAAGCCCTTTCATTGGGGCCCAGTATACCCAGAGACAGACAGATCAATGTCCACAGATGCAGGGTTTCCCACGGATGGTCGCGCTGCTCTGATAGATCGTGAACCTGGGCGTGGCAGTTATGGCACGGGGTAATGCAGTAAGCGGCCCCTGTGCCCAGGATCTGGTCGGCCTTGCACTTGCCATAGGCCCGCCGTTCTTCCGGATATCCGCTTTGCAGGAATCCGCCGCCGCCGCCGCAACAATAGTTGTTGGAGCGGTTGGGATACATTTCTACGAAGTTTTCTTCCCCCCCAACCGCCTTGACCACGTATCGCAGGTCATCGGCAACCGGGTCGCCATAGGTTTTACGCACCAATTGACAGGGGTCCTGGACGGTGAACTTGATCTGGCGTTCCTTGTTCCAATCGGAGTTGACCTTGAGTTTGCCCTCGCGGACCCACTGGGCATAAAGCTGAATGATACTCTGGATTTCGAAATTATGTTCGATATTGAATTTTTTCAGTCCGGCCCGGACTGCGAAAAGTTCGTGCCCTCACTCGGTGTTGAGCCAGACCTTGCAGCCTAGATCGTCGACGGCTTTGGCTTTTACCCGCACAATGTGTTCCCAGTTTTTGGTATCGGCCATGAACATGCAATAGTTCTCGGCGGCCCAACCCTTGGTTCCATAGGTCCAGTCGGCACCCGCCAGGTGCAGAATTTTCCAGAGCGGCACCATTTCGTCCGGTTCGGTAACCGGTTCACGTGAATTCTGGTTCAGGAAATAATGAGCACCCTCTTTGTTGACGGGGGCTAGCATGTCGGCGAATTCGGGTTGACTTTCCTGATATTCCTCGAGCACATCTTCCACCACGAACTGAAAGTCCTCTTCGGTGGCACCCATGGCGCTGCAGGTGTCGTTGCGCAGGGCCATGTCACAGGAACCGACAATTCCCTTGGGTCGTTCTTCCCGGGGCCATGATCCGCGGGCATTAAAAACCAGCTGGGGTATGTCGATTTTCATGGGGCACACATAAATGCAGCGCTGACACATGCTGCACCACCATACCCATTCCGATTTCATGATTTCTTCATCCATTCCCAGTGCGGCCATGCGTAGGAATTTTCGGGGATCCATTCCGCCGATACCTGTGGCCGGGCATCCGGAAGAGCATGCTCCACATGTCAGACAAAGATTGAGGTTTCCCCCTTCGGGGAGAAGCTCTTTAACTTTGTCCAGGAAAATGCTTTTCTTTTTCCCGCCCAACTTGATTGCTTCTTGAGCCATAATTGTTCCTCCGTTTTAGGCTTGGTCCTTTTCCTTGATGGGATTGGGACCCAGCGCCTTGATATTTTCCGTCATTTCCCTGGCATAAGCCGCAAACGTCGGCCCTTCGCCAGAAGAGAGATTATACATTCTAACCCTATCAGCTTCAAGGCCTATTTCCTCCAGGAGCGAGCGCACATAATTGACCCGCTCGCGGGCCCTGAAGTTGCCTTCCTTATAATGACAAGTCCCCTCCAGACAGCCGACCACATACACGCCGTCGGCGCCTTTTTGGATCGATCTGAGGAGATACATTACGTCTACTTTTCCGGTGCAGGGCACACGGATAATCTTGATGTTTGCCGGATAATCGAGTCGCATGGAACCTGCCAGGTCCGCGGCCGAATATCCTCAGTAATCACAGCAAAATGCGATAATGGTCGGTTCAAAGTCGGTCATGAAACGCCTCCTGCAAGCAGAGCATCTATTTTACAGATAATCTGGTCGTCTTCATAAAAATTTAAACTGATGGTCTGTCTGGGACAAACCGAGGCGCAAACACCGCAGCCGTGGCACATGGCCTCGTCGATTACGATTTCGCCTTTTTCGATATCAAACTTGGGTACCTCAAAGGGACACGACCGCACGCAGGTGAGACATTTCACACAGTGTTCCACATCCACCTGGGCTGTTATGGCCGAAAGCTTGATTTCATCCTTGGCCAGGAAAGTCATGGCGCGTGAAGCCGCCGCCTGAGCCTGGGCGATGGTTTCGGTAATTAGCTTGGGGGCATGGGCGGTACCGCACAGGAAGGTGCCGTCGCTGCCCATATCCACCGGTCTGAGTTTGACGTGGGCTTCAATAAAAAAGCCCTCGGGATTGCGGTTGAGCTTCATGATGCGGCTCATATCCTCGGTGTCCGCGGCCGCAACCCCGGCGCTCAGGGCCAGAAGGTCGGCACGGATCTGGATCGGCTGCTGCAATACATGATCCTTTACCGTGATCAGCAGACCCTCGTCAGCAGACTCAACAACCGGAGGTTCGGTCTTGTCAAAGCGTACGAAGATAACGCCTTGTTTGCGCGCTTCGGTATAGTAATCCTCCAAAAGGCCGTAGGTGCGCATATCCCGATAGAGTACGAAAACCTGTGTTTCGGGGTTGGCTTTCTTGATGGTCAGGGCATTTTTAACCGCCGATTGGCAGCAGATGCGAGAGCAGTTGGGATTATCTTCGTTGCGCGATCCTACGCATTGGATCATGGCCACGCAATCCAGATCTCCGGTGGAGCCCTGGTGCAGGGCATCGGCCAGCTCCACCTGGGTCTTGACACGGTCGTCCTGGCCATACAGAAATTCCGTGGGCTGATATTCATTGGCCCCTGTGGCTACCAGAATGACGCCATGTTCGATAACCTGGGGTTCACGCATGGGCCCCACACCCACTTCGGTGGCAAAGTTGCCCTGGAATCCGTCAAAAGTCAGGACCACCGCATCGGTCAGGATTTCGATTTCCTCACGTGCGCTGACTTTTTCGATCAATTCCTTGATATAGGCCTGGATGTCGGCTCCCTCGATGGTATGGTGAAGTTTATTAGCCATGCCGCCCAGCTCTTTGTTCTTTTCCAGCAGCGTCACCGGCATACCTTGCTTACTGATATGCAGAGCCGCATTCATGCCGGCGATTCCGCCGCCAATTATCAGGGCGCGCTTGTTGACCCCAATTATTTTTTCCTTGAGGGGTCTCAATCGTTCCGACCGCGCCACTGCCATGCGAACCAGGTCTTTGGCCTTTTGGGTGGCGATATCCGGATTATTGGCATGCACCCATGAGTTTTGGTTGCGGATATTGGCCATTTCAAACAGGTACTTGTTCAGGCCGCAGGCTTCAAGGGTTTCCATGAACATGGGGGCGTGGGTTTTGGGACTGCAGGACGCAACCACCACCCGGTTCAATTTTTCTTCCTTGATTTTTTCCTTGATAATTTCCTGGGTATCCTGGCTGCAGGTGAAGAGGTTGTTGTCGGTATAAACCACACCGGGGAGGGTGCCGGCATATTCCTGCACCGCAGGCACATCCACCACGCCACCGATATTGATGCCGCAGTTGCAGACAAACACACCGATGCGCGGATCCGCCTCACTCACATCCAATTCTGCGGGCAGGGTGATTTTCTTAATGGCCGTTCCCCGGGCCGCGGCCACTTCCACGCCGGCGGCACTGGCCGCCGCACTGGCCTCGGTAACCGAAGAGGGGATGTCCTTGGGGCCCTGAAAGATGCCGCAGGTATAAACACCCGGACGGGAGGTGGCCACCGGAGCAAACGGATCGGTGTCCACGAAGTTGTAATGGTTCAGATCGATATCGAGTGTTTTGGCCAGATCGACCGACGCCTGAGAAACCTGCAGGCCCACGGACAGAACCAACATGTCGAAACGTTCGGTCTGCATCTGCCCGGATTCGTCCGCAAAAGAGATGATCAAATCGCGGGTCTCGGGATCATCGGCGATGGTGTGCACGCGAGCTTTTACAAAACGAACACCTTCTTTGTCGCGGGCGCGGTCGTAATACTGTTCGTAATCTTTGCCAAAGGAACGGATGTCCATGTAAAACACGGCGCAGTCGAGATCGCCGCCGGAATGCTCCTTGGCGATCATGGCATCCTTGATGGTGTACATACAGCAGACACTGCTGCAGTAGCCGTTGCCGCACCGGTTGGTGTCGCGGGAACCAACGCACTGGAGCCAGGCAATTTTCTGGGGTTCTTTTTCGTCGGACGGCCGCACCAGATGCCCCATGGTCGGGCCGGAGGCGCTCAAGATGCGTTCAAATTCGAGGCTGGTCATGACGTTGGGATTGATGCCGTAATGATAGAACTGGGCCAGGTCGCTGGGATCATACAGATCCGTCCCCGAAGACAGGACCACGGAACCCACCTTGATCTCACGGTCCATGGGTTTCTGGTCATGATCCACGGCTTCGGCCAGGCAGGCCTCGACGCACTGGTAACATTCCGAACAGATACCGCATTCCAGGCAGCGCTGGGCTTCGGTTTTGGCTTCATCTTCATTATAGCCAAAAGAGACTTCCAAAAAGTTACACTCACGCGCTTCGGGATCCAGGCAGCGTACCGTGGTGCGATCCATGTGTGGTTCGTTTTCAATATCGGGTTTATCAAATTCCCAGTTTTGCTCCCGATCAGCGGCCAGATCCTGGCCGTTTATGAAACGATGAATGGACTCGGCGGCTTCCTTGCCGCAAGCAACGGCGTCCACAACCGATTTGGGACCGTAGAAGGCATCGCCGCCGGCAAAGACCCAGTCCAGTTTGGTTTGCAACGTAAGCGGATCGGCTTCCAGGCCGCCCCTGGGGGTGACCGGAATTCCCTGGGACTCGATGTGCTCGAGTTGGGCGCTCTGACCAATGGCGATAATGACGGTGTCGCCAAAGAAGGGCTGACACACATTGTCGTCATACCGGGGATTAAAGCGTCCCTCATCGTCAAATACGGCCGTACAGGTTTTAAATTCAATCCCCGAGACCTTGTTGCTTTTGTCAATGAAGAATGACTTAGGGCCAAAGCTGTTGACAATCTCAATGTCGCCTTCGAGGGCTTCTTCGATTTCGTGCTGCCAGGCCGGCATTTCGTCCCGGGCTTCCAGGCAGATCAGGGTGACGTTTTTGGAGCCCTTGCGTTTAGCTGTGAGGGCCACGTCGATGGCCACATTGCCGCCGCCGACAACCAGTACGTCTTCACCGATGGGCACATCTTTGCCCATGGCACTGTCACGCAGGAAATCAACCCCCTGGAGAACGCCTTCGGCATCTTCATTTTCAACACCCAGATTACGGCCGCCATGCAGGCCGATGGCCATAAATACAGCTGAAAAGCCATCCTGTTTGAGACTGTCCAGGGTAATGTCTTCACCAAAGGTGACGCCGGTCTGGATGGTCACGCCCATTTTTTCAATCACGCGAATTTCTTCGGCAATGATATCTCTGGGCAGTCGATATTCGGGAATGCCCACGGACATCATACCACCGGCCACCGGCAATTTTTCAAACACCGTGACCTGATAACCCTGAAGGGCCAGGCTATAAGCGGCTGCTAAACCAGCCGGGCCGGAGCCGATGACGGCTACTTTTTCTTCACGGGTTTCGGTGACTTCGGGGACATAGAATTCACCCTGTTGTCTTTCATAATCAGCCAAAAAGCGATGCAGTTCCCGTATGGCCAGGGGCTGGTCTACATCATTGCGCGTACAGATTTCTTCACAGGGGTGATGACAGACGCGGCCGCAAATTCCCGGAAAAGGGTGGTCTTTTTTGAATAGTTCCAGCGCTTCCTGATATTTGCCCTGGTTGATCAAGGCGATGTAGCCCTGGATACTGACATGCGCAGGGCAGGTGGCCTTACACGGGGCTGTGCCCCGTTTTTCAATTCCAAAAGCACCCGGTATGGCCTGGGCGTATTTTTTGAAGGCCGCCTGACGTGTTGAGAGGCCCTGGTCATATTCATTGGGGCGGGTAATGGGGCAAACTTTGGCACATTCACCGCAGCTGGTACATTTATCCAGATCGATGTAGCGGGGTGTCTGATGAACCTTTGCCGAAAAATTGCCCGGTTCTCCTTCCAGATTGACGAGTTCCGTATTGGTGAGCAGTTCAATGTTGAGATGCCGGCCGACCTCGACCAGTTTGGGTGAAATGACTCACATGGCACAGTCATTGGTGGGAAAGGTCTTATCCAGCTGGGACATGAGTCCGCCGATTGCCGGTGACTTTTCCACCAGATATACATAATAGCCGGATTCGGCCAAATCCAGGGCTGATTGCATCCCTGCGATTCCACCGCCGACCACCATCGTCGCTCCGATAACGTCTTTTGGCATAATTAATTCTCCTGGTTGTAGTCCTGTTCTCGGTTTGCAATTCGGGACCGCAAACGTTTGCATCCCAGCAGCGCAAACGTTTGCAAATCAGCTTCGCAAACCAAAGGAGATTTGTATATGCCGGACTGCGGCTTGTCAATAGAAATTGGCACTAGGTGGTACTTGATATGTTTTTAGGGGGGGCAAAGACTCAACTAATTGAAATTATATATAAAAATCTGATATTGATGTCTATGTTTTAGGTTTTATATTCAGTTTTAGGTTTTAGGTTTTAAGTGTTAGGATTGTTTTAGGCTGATGGCGTTCAGCTTGATACAAGCATAAAACTTAAAACCTAAAACTTAAAACCAATCTATTTCTTTGCTTGAAAAATCATGGGGATATGCTTATCTTCCCCATCGGTATCGGTATCGGTATCGGTATCGGTATCGGTATCGGTATCGGTATCGAAATCGAAACACTAACATCAGAGCATAACTCATCAAGAAACGATCCCGATCCCGATAGCGATCCCGATAGCGATGATAACAAACGAATTTAAAAGGTAATACGAGAGTCAACGACCACCGACTAGGTCGGTGGCTTATGATTAGCGCAAACGAAAGTGAAACCTTATGTCATCTGCCAATTACAAATCCTGGCCATTCAAAGAGGCTGCCAAGCTTCAGAAACGATTCTCCCAAGAACCTTCGGAACCGGTCCGATTTGAAACCGGATTCGGACCCAGTGGATTACCGCATATCGGTACCTTTGGGGAAGTGGCCCGGACCACCTGGGTTCAACATGCTTTTGCCCATCAGACCGGATGGCCGACAGAGCTGATTACGTTCAGTGACGACATGGATGGACTTCGTAAAGTTCCGCTGAATATGCCTCAACAAGAGATGCTAAAGGAACATATCGGCAAGCCGCTGTGTCATATTCCCGATCCGTTTGGGGAGTGTGACAGCTACAGTGGTTACATGAACCAGAAACTGAATCAGTTTCTGGATAACTATGGATTTGACTACCGCTTTCAAAGCTCGGCCGAAGCATATGCACGCGGTGATTTTAACCCGGGCCTGGCGGTCATATTGAAGAATGTGGATGCCATCAAGAATGTGATCCTGCCCACCATGAGTGAAGCGAAGCGTGTGGACTGGTCTCCCTTTTTTCCCATCTGTGAATCGTGCGGTCGCATCAACAGCACCCGCGTCACCGCCTACCATGTTGAAAGCAACAGCATCGACTATGTCTGCGATCAAGAAGACGATCGCTTGCGTTGCTGCGGACACCATGGCAACACCACGGTATTTGACGGCAACGTTAAGGTGGGCTGGAAAATTGACTGGGCTTTACGCTGGTACTCGTATGACATTGCCTATGAAATGTATGGCAAGGATTTAATTGATTCGGCCCGGCTTTCGGGCAAAATTACGCGCATCATGGGAAAGCAGCCGCCCACAGGTCTCTTTTACGAGCTTTTTCTGGATGAAGACGGCCGCAAAATTTCAAAGAGTGTTGGGAAAGGTTTAACCATCGACTCCTGGACCACTTACGCACCGCTTGAATCCCTGCTGTTTTATCTGTTCCAGAATCCTAAACAGGCCAAACGACTCTACTGGGGTATCGTACCCAAATCGGTGGATGATTATCTGGCCGGCCTAAAGCAATATCCGGATCTGGCCGTAGAGAAACAACCGGATACGCCTGCCTGGCATCTATTTAATAAAGGTAAACAAATTCCATCATATGCTTCACCCATAAACTTTTCCGTGATCAACAACCTGATTTCGGCTTTGGGTGCCGACGACAAAGAATTGATTGTCCGGTATTTGAAACGCTACGATCCAAATGTGAATGCATATACGGCTATTGTTAACGATCTCGTGGACAAAGCCATGGCGTATTACCGGGATTTTATTTTACCGCAAAAACAATATCGTCATCCCACGCCAAAAGAGCAGGAAATGTTGGGCCAACTCCGTCAGGTGTTGGCCGATTTTGCCGGGGATCAAGAAGCGGAGATGCAGACCCTGCCTTTTTCAGTGGCCCGGAAATATGAGGTGGAGCCCAAAGAATTCTTTCGCATGTTTTACGAGGTTATTTTCGGACAGGAGCGTGGCCCCCGATTCGGCACTTTTGTTAAGTTAGTGGGTAAGGAAAAAGCCTTGGCCATGCTGGACTCAGCCTCTGAGATCGTTTAGGCCGATAGGCTATTAGGCTGAAGACTGTTAGGCGCCTATAGCTTCTTGTTATCTGATTTTACTCCTTAACAGTTAACTACTTTCGTCACTCACTCGGAAGAGGGGCTCCGGAGAAAGCTATCAGATAATAGCTGAATCTGAGTCCCAGATTCTCGGGGATGAGCGGATCCGCATCTCGCAACTCGTAACCTGCAACTCGTAACCTGCAGCTCGTAGCATCATTCTGTCTTCTGTCTCCCCTGGCCGTCATAGCCCTGAGTATATCGAAGGGGCGACGGCGGCTGACCCCTAAAATATGATGCCGGGTTCTGGATGCTTGATGCTTGATCCTGGACTCTCGGTGCTGGCGGTTGGAATGCCGTTCGGCAGTTGACAGCCTTCAGCTTTAGGCCGCTGACCGCTTAGACCTTACTGCTTTCTGCTTCATTTGCCCTTCCCGTCATTCCCTCGGAAGAGGGAATCCTGTCCCTGCAGATGGCCCAGAGCCTAATCCGGATCCCCGATCCCCTCCTCCAAGGGGACAAGTTTATTGAGGATGATAATTGCAAACCGAATTTGAAACCTGCAAGATGCAACCCACAACCCGATTCTATATTCTGCCTTCCGTCTCTCCAGGACTATCCCTGTCGTTCTAAATTATGAATATAAGTTCATTTTAATTTTATTGCCGCAATTGAAAATGGCGGTTTGATCGGTATGTTTTATTTTATCTAATATTATTAATTACTTATTCGATAGAATGGCAGGTGTGACTGGGTACACATGATCCAAAAAAGTGCTTGACATGCGCTTAATTGGCTAATAAAATGAATGAGCATTCATTCACAATGGTTCAAAGACCGGAGGTGCATTATTCCCAAGAAGCGCAAAAATAACGACAAATACCATCGCATCCTCGAGGCAGCCATCAAGATATTTGCCGAGAATGGTTTTTTTCAGTCAACTGTGGCCCAGATCGCCCGAGAAGCCGGGGTGGCTGACGGTACCATCTATTTATATTTTAAAAATAAAGATGACATTCTGCTTCAGTTTTTTAATTACAAAACCAAACAGGTTTTTGGGCGATTCCGGGAAGAGGTGAACAAGGCCGATAACGCCATTGATAAGCTGGGCAACCTGATCCGCCGGCATCTGCAGGAGTTTCAGGCCGATCGCCATATGGCGATTTTGTACCAATCGGAAACCCACCAGCGGACCCGCATGGTGGAAGACCAGATACGTGAAATGTCTGATATGTATCTGGATATTGTGACCGAAATTGTGGAACAGGGCCAGGCCGAGGGCAGCATCCGTAAAGATTTGTATGTGGGTTTGGTCAAACGCTTCATTTTAGGTGCGGTGGACGAGGTTATCAACACGTGGCTGCATTCCGGAAGTAAATATGACCTGGCATCCATGACCGATCCGCTGGTATCTCTTTTTATCCACGGGATTGGAAGCAGCGATGAGCAGTAGTCAGGAGACAGAAGCGGTAAGCAGTATGGAGTAAGCAGTAAGCAGAGAACGGGTTGCGGGGGTCGGGTTTTGTGTTTCGGGTCGTGGGATTCGGGTTACGCGGTACAGCTATAAAGCGTCCTAGCGCCCCAGCATCCGGCAACTAGCATCCAGCAACCAGCATCACAGTTTTGGAGGGAGCGAATAAAGTATAAAAGTTTAAAAGGTTTAAGACAGAACTTATAACATATAACAATGAGCTATAGGCGCCTAATAGCCTAACAGTCTATAGCCTACAGCCTTATAAATAGGAGAGGAAAAATGGCACAACAACTCGCAGATCGAAGAGATGTGGATTTCGTGCTGCATGAGCAGCTGGATGTGGCCGATATCAGCAAACATGAATCGTTCGCGGAATTTAACCGCAAAACAGTGGATTTGATTATATCCGAAGCGCGCAATCTGGCTATCAAGGAGATCCTGCCCACGCGGGAAATCGGCGATAGGGAAGGCACCCGTTTTGAAAACGGCCAGGTCACCGTCCCCAAAGAGTTTCACTCGGCCTGGGACCTTTTTAAAGAGGGGGAATGGCTGGCCATGACCGAAGATCCTGAATGGGGTGGCCAGGGGATGCCCCGTACGGTGGCACTTGCGGCGAGTGATTATTTCAACGCCGCCAACTATGCCTTTATGATGTATCCGGGACTGACACACGGCGCCGGTAAACTGGTGGAAGCCTTTGGAACCGACGAGCTCAAAAAACTGTTTTTGAAGAAGATGTACAGCGGTGAATGGACCGGGACCATGCTGCTGACCGAGCCCGAGGCCGGATCGGATGTGGGCGCTTTGACTACGACTGCGGTCAAGAATGATGATGGTACCTATAGTATTAGCGGCAGCAAAATTTTTATCAGCTCCGGGGAGCACGATTTGGCCGAAAACATCATTCACCCGGTACTGGCGCGAATCGAGGGCGCGCCCGAAGGAACCAAAGGGATATCACTGTTTCTGGTCCCCAAAATATGGGTCAATGCAGACGGCAGCCTGGGCGATGCCAACGACGTGGTTTGCACGGGCGTTGAAGAAAAGATGGGTATCCACGGCAACTCGACCTGTTCGTTGACATTGGGCGGCAAGGACAGCTGCCGCGGGTTTTTGTTGGGAGAAGAAAATAAAGGCATGCGAGCCATGTTTCTGATGATGAACGAAGCCCGCCTGCTGGTGGGGATGCAGGGCCTGAGCTGCGCCAGTGCGTCCTATGTCAATGCCATCAACTATGCACGGGAACGAATACAGGGAAAAAACCTGCAAGCCGTTATGAGCGGGGAAAAAGAAGCCAAATCCATCCCCATTATTCAACACCCCGATGTGCGCCGTCAACTGTTGACCATGAAAGCTTATGTGGAAGGCATGCGCAGTTTGCTCTATTATGTGGCCTTGTGCGACGATCGCGTCGAAATTTCCGATGACGATGCTGAAATAGAAAAATTGAAGGGCCTCGTAGATATTCTGATACCGATTGCCAAGGGCTATGTCTCTGATCGCGCCTATGATGTCTGCAACATGGGTATGCAGGTTTACGGCGGCTATGGTTATATTAAGGAGTATCCTCAGGAGCAACTCGTCCGGGACTGCCGCATTACCATGATTTACGAGGGCACCAACGGGATCCAGGCAATGGATCTGCTGGGCCGTAAATTGGGGATGAACGAAGGCCGGCCGATAATGGACCTGCTGGGTGAGGTCCAGGCTGCCATCGCCAGGGCCAAAGCCGTGCCGTCGTTGGCCGGCCTGGCGGACAAGCTTACCGAAGCCGTCAACAAGCTGGGCGAGGTCGCCATGCATTTGGGCAAAACAGCCATGTCGGATAAAGTCATGGATGCCTTTGCCCATGCCTATCCTTTTATGGAGGTCATGGGCGATGCCGTTATGGCCTGGATGCTTCTATGGCGGGCATCCATTGCAGCCGAACTGCTCGAAGCCGGCGCCAAGAAAAAAGACCGGGCTTTTTATGAAGGACAAATTAAAAGCGCCCAATTTTTTATGCAGTCGATACTGCCCGTCAGCATGGGAAAAATGAACGCCATTCTAAACAGCAGCGATGCCATTACCCAGATTGGGGAGGATAGTTTCGGCGGAAAATAAGCCTAATGGGAGCATTTCAGATTTTAAGAATAATCGATAGAAATTATATAACAATTAGGATTCTAATCATTTAATTTCTTAAAATCTGAAACCCTACGGGATTGCCGATCTTACCGCATCTACTGCGTCAGATGCCATCCCGCATAGTACACTATAGCGAAACAGCATCTTCCTTGTAGCTACGGCAACCTCGACAATTGCCCACATCAGGCCACTGTAACTTGCAGCTGTAGACCGGATCTTAAAAGTATAATTCGGCAATTTTCAATAGAAAGCTGAACTTGGCGCAGTTTTTTATGGGGACTTGCCCGGTTGATGCTTTTATGATATCGACGGTTTGGTTACAATATAGCTACAAATGAATCATCGTTCAATGCAATGAAGGAAAAAAATTAATGGAAACTGTGTTGATTCCCCCGGCGGATGCATCTTTCATCGGGATTGCGACAGTAACTTTTTCATGGTTAATTCCCCTAATTGGTGTGGTGGTCTTTGCGTATATCATGGCCATGCGCATTATTCCCTTGCTCAAGGCGGCACCGGATCCGCGCTGGAACCGTTTTGGTGAAAGGTTCGGCAAGCTGATTAAAATTTGGCTGCTGCAATGGAGACAGCCGCGCTACATGCTGGCCGGCGTTCTGCACATTGTCATTTTCTTCGGCTTTCTAATATTGGGTATCCGGTCCACTTCCTTGGTGATCATCGGCATCTCATCGGATTTTGTTTTTCCCGGTTTGGGGGGCGGCCTGGGGGTGGTCTATAGTTTGCTCAAAGATTACGCCGCTACCGCCGTGCTGGTGGCATGCATCATTGCCATGATACGCAGGGGTATCATCAAACCGGCACGTTATGCCGTGCCGGAGCGCTATGGTAAAGACCATACCGGTGAAGCCGTGTTTGTCCTCTGCCTGATTTCCACGCTCATGATCTCGGAGGGTTTGTTTGAAGCCAGCACTGCAGCCGCCCAGATCCAAAAAGGCCTGCATGCCGAGGTGATCGCACCCCTGAGTTTAGCCTGGTTTTTCAAGCTATTGCTGGGAGGGGCATCCATAAACGGTCTTCAGGCGACCCATCTGGGCATGTATTACATTCATGATATCACCTTCTTCTTCTTCATGTGTTTTTTGCCGCTGGGCAAGCATTTTCATGTGATCACGTCTGTATTTAATGTGTTTTTCATGCGGATTGACCGGGGCAATGTCAAGCCGGTCCGACATGGTATCAGCGACGAACAACTGGACGACCTGGAGTCGTTTGGGGTTAAAAATCTTACCGAATTTACCTGGAAGCACATGCTGGATTTTTATTCCTGCGCCGATTGCGGCCGCTGCTCGGACCAATGTCCGGCCAACGCGGTCAAACGACCCTTGTCTCCCCGCTTTATCTCCATCAAAGGTCGTGATGCGTTGTTTGAAAGCCATCCCATCTATCCTTTGGGAGCCGCTCCTCCGGAAAGTAAGCCGCTGATGGAAAGTGTGTATGACGATGATGAGATCTGGTCCTGCACAACCTGTGGTGCCTGTGAGCAGGAATGTCCTTTGGGGATCGAATACATCGACAAGGTTGTGGATCTGCGCCGGGGGATGGTGGATGAAGGCGCGGTGCCGCAGTCGCTGCAAAAACCGCTGCGCGCGCTGGAAAAACGCGGCAATCCCTGGGGCAAGATGGAGAAAAAACGTGTGGACTGGACCAAGGAACTGGCTGAAGATAGCCCGGTTAAAGTCCTGGGTAAAAAAGAGTCGGCAGCGACCCTCTATTTTGTGGACAGCATCACTTCTTATGACGACCGCATGCAGGATATCGGCCGCGCCACCGCCAGGGTGATGTCCGCTGCCGGCGAGGATTTCGGCATCCTGGGCAAGGCTGAAAAGGACAGCGGTCATGAAGTTCGCCGTTTCGGCGAGGAAATGCTGTTTCAAGACTTGCGCGACAAAAATACAGACGCGATTTTAAACAGTGGCGTTGAAAAAATCATTACGGCTGATCCGCATGCCTTCAACGCGCTCAAAAACGATTATGATGAGATGCCACCGGTTGAGCATATCAGCCAACTTATCCTGGAAAAGATAAAGTCGGGCGATCTAAAGCTGGCGGCGAACGGCAGCAACGGCAAGGTTTACACCTATCATGATCCCTGCTATCTGGGGCGGCACAACGGTCTCTATGACGAGCCCCGAGAAGTATTGGATGCCATTCCGGGGTTAAAACGGGTCGATATGCTTAAGTGTCGTGATCGGTCGTTTTGCTGTGGGGGTGGCGGGCTGATGCTTTTTTATGAGCCCGAGGAAGAACAGCGCATGGGGGTTTTACGGGTGGAAATGGCGGCCGAGGCCGGTGCCGATGTAATTGTTACGGCCTGTCCATTCTGTTTGGTCAATATGGAAGATGCCATTAAGGTTGCCGGCATGGAAGGTAAAATGGAAGCCATTGATCTGGTCGAACTGGTGGCCCAACATATTGGCAGCAATCAATCAAGCCCCCGAGATGCGGCTGAGTAAAGGATCTGATGGTCTAAGGATTCGAGGATTCAAGGAGCCGAGGATTCAAGTGATAAGCTCTTCGTTTTTAGCTCTTGGCTCCTTATCTTGCAGCTTAAAGCAAAAAGCTCACAGCGATTTGTTTGTTCACTCGACCCCTTGGATCCTTGACTCCTGGAACCCTTAGTGGGTATATGATCGGTTAAAAATATGACTTCCAAATAGAAAAAGAACTACATTAAATCATGGGAGGTAGGACATGGAAATCTTGGTATGTGTCAAAAGAGTACCGGATACAGCAGAGAATGAAATCGAGGTCAACAGCGACGGCAGCGGGATTGAAACTGATGATCTGGTATATTCGGTCAATGAATGGGACAATTATGCCGTAGAGGAAGCCATCCAGATCCGGGATGACAAAGGCGGCAGCGTCACCGTGGTTTCGGTGGGTGATGAGGAATCCGAAGAGGTGGTCCGGCGCGAAATGGCTATGGGTGCCGACAACGGCCTGCTGCTTTCCGATGATGCCTTTGAAGACTCCGATGGTAAAGGCATTGCATCCATCCTGAAGGCCGCTGTGGAAAAAGGTAATTACGACCTGATTTTGACCGGAGCCCAGGCTGACGACGGTGCCGGTCAGGTGGGTGGCATGCTGGCGGCCATGTTGGATGTGCCCTATGCATCGCTGGTCAACGCCATAGAGGTCGTTGATGACAAAAAGCTTAAGATTGGGCGGGAAATCGAAGGCGGCAACCAGGAAATGAGTGAAATAACTTTGCCTTGCGTACTTTCCATCCAGACCGGTATCAACGAACCGCGCTATGTCGGTATCCGCGGCATCCGCAAGGTTGCATCCATTGATATCCCAGTGCATGGTCCCGGAGACCTGGGGCTGGCGGCCGAGGCCGTCGGCGCCGCCGGTGCCGGTGTCAAACGGTTGGACTATTTCGTTCCGGAGCTGGGAGAAGGTGCTGAGATGCTGGAAGGCAGTACCGAAGAGATCGTTGAGAAACTGATTGAACTACTCAAGGCCAAAGGAGGGCTCAAATAATGTCAGGACAGATTTTTAGTTATATTACGTATAAGGACGGGGTCCCTGATGATTCAGCTCTGGAGCTGGTAACTGCGGCCAAACAGCTCGATGCCGGTGCAGCGCCCACAGCCATAGTCGTGGGTTCGGGGATCGAAGCGCTCTGCAATGATCTGGCGGCATCTTATGCCGAGGTTTGGAAGGTGGAAAACGAGGCCCTGGCATACCCCAATGCTGAAATCATCCGCAATGTTTTACTAAACATATTGCCTGCCGATGGCACGCTTTTGGTGCCCCACGATACTTTTGGTATGGATCTGGCACCGGGTCTTTCCATTAAAATGGACTCGGCTTTTGTGGCCGATGTGGTCGGATTTGAGGGCATGGACGGTTCGGTTCTCAAATGCGTGCGCCAGGAATATGGCGGTGCGGTCAGCACCCATGTAACCTGTGATATTGCCGCCGGAGCCGTTGTCAATGTAAGGCCCGGGGCATTTCAACCGGATGAAAGCAAAAGCGCTTCCGGCCAGGTGGTAGATAAATCCGGGGAAGCCGGTGATTTGTCCACCAAGCGGACCTACCTTGAAACCGTGGTGGCAGAAGTAGGTGACGTGGATATTACCAAAGAGGATGTGCTGGTATCCATTGGTCGCGGCATCGAAGACGAAGACAATATTGAAATCGCCGAAGACCTGGCCAAGGCCATGGGTGCCGTAGTGAGCTGTTCGCGTCCCATCGTAGACGCCAAATGGCTGGAAAAATCACGGCAGGTGGGTACGAGCGGCCAGACGGTCAAGCCCAAGGTTTACCTGGCCTGCGGGATCAGCGGCTCCTTCCAGCATTTGGGCGGGATCAAAGGCAATCCCTTTATCGTGGCCATCAATAAAAATCCCAAGGCCCCTATTTTTCAGGTGGCGGATGTGGGCATCGAAGCCGACATCCTCGATTTTCTGCCGGAGTTGACGGAAGCGATCGAAGAGCTCTAACCTGAACTGAGCGTTTTAGTTTTTGGGGTGAATTGTGAATACTTTAAATCAAGGAATGATATCGATCTTATATCCCAAAGACTAAAACCCTCCGGGATTGCCGATCTCACCACATCTACGGCGTCAGATGCTGTCCCGCATAGTCAACTATAGCGGAAAAGCATCTTCCTTGTATATGCGGCAACCTCGACAATCGCTCAACTCAGGTACCAATCCTTTGCAATTTTACAGCGGGTGTGGCATCGCCGCTTAAATTGATATGAAATAAAAGCCCCAATTGGTTAGTAACCGATTGGGGCTTTGAATATAGGGAATATCGTTATTTTTTAATCGGAAAATAATTAACATTTGGTAGATTTTTAAAATCGGAATCCTGAGTCCAAATAAGACAGTCATACTTTTTTGCAGTGGCTAATATAATGCTGTCCGCCATAGGGAGATGATGATTAAGACTCAGCTTGGCAGCATTGATGGCAATGCTGGGATTTAAATCAACAACCGTTCCTTTTTGCATGGCAGCTATGGATAGCAGTGCATTTTTTTCATCGGCTTCGCGTAGAACAACCTTAAAAACTTCGTAAATAGTTATGGATGGAACGATCAAGTCAGAAGGATTTTGAAGCGGTTGCTTATAATACTCTGCATTGAAGCCGTCTGAAAAGTATTCAAGCCATCC
The DNA here is from genome assembly GCA_964452555.1 of uncultured Desulfobacterales bacterium. Classification (GTDB taxonomy): domain Bacteria; phylum Desulfobacterota; class Desulfobacteria; order Desulfobacterales; family B30-G6; genus B30-G6. The sequence continues at coordinate 46,213 of CAYVMI010000018.1, read as the reverse complement.
CGAGGAATCCACAATATTCATAGGCGGTCGTCCTCTCGAATGAAATTCGTATTAATACCTTTAAGAAATCCTTGTAATTCTACGATGTCCTTTTCTGGGATTAATTCGATTCGTCCATCATACTCGATGATTTTTAACTTTTGGCCGGGACGGATCTGCATAGCCTCACGAATGACCTTTGGTATAACGACCTGAAATTTCGGCGATACAGTAACTGTTTGCATAACAACTCCTCAATCGATATTAATTTCGTATTACAATATCATCATCGATATGGATTTGTCAATCCCATATAAAATTCCCAAACGGTATCACCGATTGGGAATTTTTTATTAACTCAACAAATTCTATTTAAGGTTGTCAATCAGATCACAAAACAGCCTCACACCGAATCCGGTTCCGCCGGCCGGGCAGTATTCGCTGGCCTTTTTCTGGTAGGCCGGGCCGGCAATATCGATATGGGCCCAGCGCGTGCCTTCGGTAAATTCGGACAGAAACAGGGCCGCCGTAATGGCGCCGCCCCAGCGGGTGCTGCTCATGTTGTTCAGGTCGGCAAACTCGCTTTTCATGAGTTTTAAATAGTCATCGGGCAAGGGCATCCGCCACAGGCGCTCATGGGTCTTTTCGCCGGCAGACAAAAGGGTTTCGGCCAAGGCATCGTCGCGGGTAAACAGGCCGGCGATTTTTTCGCCCAGAGCTACCACACAGGCACCTGTCAGGGTGGCGATGTCCACCATCACATCCGGCTTGTATTTTTTTAGGGCATAGGCCATGGCATCGATCAGGATCAGTCTTCCTTCCGCGTCGGTATTGCCGATTTCGACGGTCTTACCGGCATAGCTTTTAATAATGTCACCCGGTCGCGTTGCCCTTCCGGAAACCATGTTTTCCACCAGCGGCATGACGCCGATGACGCGTGATCGGGGTTTGAGTTTGGCCACGGTCAATAGCGTAGCCGCCACGGCGGCGGCACCGGACATATCAATTTTCATATCCTCTAAACCACCGGAAGGTTTCAGATTGATGCCGCCGGAATCGAAGGTGACCCCTTTGCCCACCAGAACAACCGTTTTTTTCCAATTCTTGGGGGCATACTCCAGGGTAGCCAGACGGGGCGTATTGTCACTACCGGCGGCGACAGCCAGCAGTGCGCCGAATTTACCCTGTTGCAGCTGTTTGGGGGTTAAAACGCTGGTTCTGAGTTGGGCTTTGCGGGCCAGGTTGACAAAGGCCCGGGCCAACTGAGCCGGGGTTTTATCATTGGAGGGCGTGCTGATCCAATCTCGGGCTAACAGTGTTCCCTGACAGATCGTTTGGATTCGTTTGGGCATTCGCGCATATTTTTTAGCACTCCCGGCGGATACATGCAGAGATATGTTTTTAAGCGGTTTGAGTTTTTTTTCTTTTTTATAGCGGTCAAATACGTGATTTGCCAGACAGGCACCTTCCAGCAAAGCGGTCAGCGTATCGGATTCGGAAGTGGGAATTTTCTTTAGGGTCGGGGCGGCGATGACAATTTCTTTGAGACCATTTTTAATGCAAGCCGCTACAGCCTTACCGGCAAGCGAGCGAAGTTTTTCAGGCTCAAGGTCAGCTTGTTTTCCCAGGCCAATAAATACCACCCGTTCAGCTTGGATTCCATCAGGATTGTAAAGGGTGAGAACCTCGTCTTTTTTGGCGCTAAATTCTTCTATCTTTTTGGCCTGGGCCACAAGTTTGGATAAAACCCCTGTGTGAATGTCTTTATCCTCACATACGGGCACCGCCACTGTGGCAACCTTTTCCTTTTGGAGATCAATAGTTTTCAGTTTAAGCATAATTCACCTCTCGGATCTCGTTTAAGCCAGCCATTAACTTGTGGCTCTTTGCTGTTAGCATTGATTATCGGTTACAGGTCGATTTTGGCCCAATTTCCATTAAATATGAATTTTACAAGAGATAAAATCAAACAATATAGGTGAAAATATAGGACCGATGCCGGTAGTTGCAAGCCTTCTTTTATAGGATGTCCCTAAAATCCGATGGCATGTTTGAGGTTGGGATCCTGGTTGGAATAACAGATTTGGTCTTTGCCGTTTTTCTTGGCGCAGTACATGTTGAAATCAGCCCTTTTTACAAGGGTGCGGGAATCTTCACCGGGATTACATTCGGCTATACCCAAGCTCAGGGTTAATTGTTCGGCTGATTTATTGTGGGTGATGAAAATGTGCTGTTTAAAGCCTTCGCGTATTCGATCTGCCACCGTATGAGCGCTGCTGCCATTTGTTTCCGGCATGATAACGACGAATTCCTCGCCGCCATAACGGAAGGCAGAATCCGACCTGCGAATAAAGGCGTGGATGATGCGGCCAATTTCTTTGAGAACCTTATCTCCGTCCAGATGACCATAGGTATCATTGAATAGCTTAAAGTCATCCACGTCCATTAAGAGAACGGTCAAAGGTATTGAATAGCGTTGCGCCCGATCAATCTCAGCGTCCAGACGATGGTAGAAGTGCCGTTGGTTATAGAGCCCGGTCAGTCCGTCTGTGATGCTGAGTTCGCGGTATTTTTTTTCACTTTCAACTAAGGCCGCTTCCGCTTTCTGTCTGCGCATAACTTCCGAGCCTAGTTCCTGTACTCGCTTAGTTGAAAACAGGATGAATCCCATGGCTATGAATGCCGGAAAGAAAACAATGAATTCGTCAAACACAGATATATTATTTTCGATAATGAACAACTGCAGACGCTCATATGCATCCAAGTGGTCCATGATGATGGTGCATATCAACGAAAAAAATATGATAGTCAGAACCTCCATGGTGGTCAGCTTGGTTCGATTACGATCGTTCACAACATGCTCCTTCTATAGCCAACCTCACAAAAAATAAGGTCCCCCTGATCCCGGTTTAGGCGGGATTGCAGAGCAGTTCAAATGCTCACATGCCCGGAGTAAGCTCCTTTTTTCGCTTGTCCGGCATAGCCTAATAACCTAACAGGCTGGAATCTCCTATGCGTTGCCAGAGATTCATAGCTTCATTTTGAGACAAGCTATAGCAAATTTAGGTTTACGTTTTTAATATCGGAAAAATATCACAAAGCTTTAGAAAAAATAAAATCACCCGACGATTTTATGGTTTTATAAAGAAAAACTAAAGAATCTGGTGCGTTGGCCGATATAGAACCATAGCACAGGATATCCATGTGCGGGCATGCGACCGGCATTTAATGCATCGGCTAATTAAAAGTTGCCACATCAAGGTGGTGTTCAAATGAAGGGAAGCATCGACGTGCTGAAAACAAAAGCCATCAATTTTTTTCTCATATTACTCATTTTCTCGGGCCTATTTGTTATAACCAATTTTCAACTCAGGACCGAAAATAAGGAGCGGGTCCAGGAAGTCTATACCAAAGGCAACCACCTGGTCAGCTTGATCGCCTTACAACCGATGGCAACCTTTGAGAAGGAACATGATTTCTTCGTGAGAACCCTGATGGAGTATTCCACCAAGGAAGGACTGGCATACTGTCACATTGTCGATCGATCGGGGGCCACATTGGTTTCCTTTAGGCTGCCCCAGGTCAATTTGGCCATCAAGAATGATCAAAACTCAAGCAGGGTAAAAGCGGCCGGGCTGGTGTTTTCACCCTTTGAGTTTACAGATAACGATGCCCGGCTTTTCGACTTTTCAAAACCGATTTTCGAAAACGGGGAGCGGGCCGGTACCGTTAATATCGGACTGATGCTCGAGCCGCTATCCCTATTTACCAAGGAAAGGATCAGCCTGTTGGGGATGCTTTTCTTTTTTATTACCGCCGTCGTCATCATATTCCAATACGGCATCCTTCAGGCAGTCAAGCCGCTCCGGGGGACCGTTTCCAAGTTGGTGCCCAAATCATCGCGGCGTCGGACCAAAAACGAGTTGGCCCGGGCCTTCGGCATCGGTAGCATTGATGGCATGATTAAAGATTTTCATGTGGCTTTGGTGCGATTGAAAAAACAGCTCAAAAAAATCGAGGGAAATAACAAGGGTCTGGCCTCCCAGGTGGGTGTCGTCAAATATGAAAAAAGGCAGATCGTCGATATTCTCAATACCATTAATTACGGCATCATGATTATCGATATTCAAGGCTGCGTGGTTCACATCAATGACTATCTGTTGATGCATCTGGGCAAAACTCGGCGCGATATGATCGACCGGCCTTTTGAGGAAGTTTTTTCCAATTCAGCTCTGGTGCATTTCATTTCGCAACAAGGCAGCCTAGAACAGCTGCGGGCCCAAAACCATGTGGAGCTATCCCTTACGGAGCTTTCGGAGACAGATGTCTTTTCAGTCACCTGTACGCCGTTAACCGGAGCAGACAATCATTCTTCGGGTAGTTTAATTACGTTCAACAATATTACCACCCAGAAAAACGCGGAAAAAAATACCATCGCTTTTGTGGCCCACTTGTCGCATGAGATCATGACACCGCTGACGACCATTCAATCCTACAGCGAAATGTTGATGGAAGGTGAAATTGAGGATGTTGAGACCCAAAAGGAATTTTTTAATACCATCAACAAGGAAACCAAGAGACTATCGCGGTTGATCAAAGATTTACTGAACCTCTCAAGAATCGAGATGGGCAGCCTTACATTGAGTAAAGATATTGTTAAATCCGATTCGCTGTTTACGGATTGTCTAGTCTCGGTGCAAGGCAGCGCCAAGAAAAAGGGGATCGCCATCGAGCGTCATGCACCTGACAATTTCCCGGTTTTTATGGGGGATAAAGAGCTGCTCAAGGGGGCCATTATCAACATACTCGGAAATGCGGTTAAATACACGCCCCAAAAGGGTGTGATCGACTTCGGCTTGCGGAAAGAGGGCGGCAATATCATTTTTGATATCAGCGATACCGGTTACGGCATGTCCCAGGAAGATCTGGATCACATTTTCGATAAATTCTATCGTTCGTCCAATCCCAAGGTTCAGGATAATCAAGGTACCGGCTTGGGATTATGCATTGCTGCAGAGATTATCAACCTGCATGGTGGCAGGATCGACGTAAAAAGTGAACTCGGAAAAGGCACCTATTTTATCATTAGCATTCCCATGGAGGAATACTACATTGACGATTAAAACGGCACTTATAGTAGACGATGAAGCCCATATCCGCCGGGTTTTGGAAATCAAACTCAAAAAGCAGGGTATGCGGGTAGTCATGGCCAAAAACGGGCAGGAAGCTCTGGAATTGATTCAAGAGAACCGGCCCCATGTGGTCATAACCGACATCAATATGCCCATAATGGACGGCAAAACGCTTTGCATTCGAACCAACCCGCTTAAAAAGGAGAAACCTTTTCTGACCATCGTGGTGACCGCCCGTATAGATCCGCAAGACATTATCTGGGTCAAAGAGCTGCAAGATACCATATTACTGGAAAAGCCATTCAGCCCAATGGAAATATTACAGAATATACAAGCATACAATGGGGAAACCACCTAATGGAATTGACCGAGCTGAAAGAATTTCTGACAAATCTGACACCCATCAGTCAACTACATTATCAGGTATGGGATCTTAACGGCCATATGCTGTATCCCGACCCGGAGCAGAATGATACGGATCCAAGCTTTAACCAAGCGATTCAAGGTTTGTCTAAAATTGTGTTGAGGGAAAATCGCTATCAGCATGACCTATATAACGGCCGCCAATTCATGTGCGGGTATCCATTGTCCAACGGAAAAGGTCCCTTTGGAACCTTGATCGCTTATGAGGATGAGAGCCGTACCCAGGCCACGGAGGCATCTGACGACCCCCGTGTTTGGCAACATGCCATGGAGATGGAAAATTTTCTGGGTAGTTTGGCCAAGCTGCTTCAGGAAAGCTGGGAGGCGCGGGAAGAGGTCAATGACCTGGCCGAAGAGCTGGACCAGTCTTTTGAAGATCTTTTCCTTTACGGTAAAATCGCATCGCAGATCAAGACGCTGAAATTTTCCAACACAATGCTGGAAAGCTTGATCAAAAGTTTGCTGATCAACCTGCGTTCAGATGCTGCCTTTGCTATCTTAAACGATAGTCCCGAATACAATACGCTGGTTGCTCAACCTAACCTTGATGATCACCTAAGGGAAGATATGAGTTTCTATCACAGGCTGATTGATTCCATCCCCGAGGAGATTATCTCAACCGGAGACAAGTATTTTATAGTCAATCGATCCGGTTCAAATCCGGTCTACCGATCATTCTCCCAGACAGAGTTCCGTTTCCTGGCAGTCCGGATCGACCATGAAGAAGGATTCTATGGCTGGCTGGGGCTGGTATCCTTTAATATGAATGAAATTTTCCGCCAGGGTGAATTGCAGCTTTTGGTTTCTCTGGCTGAACAGTTAAGTGTAGTGATTGCAAACACCAACCTGTACCAGGACCTGGAAGTATTTATCATCAACATGGTCAAGTCGCTGGTCTTTGCCATCGAGGCTAAAGACGTTTACACCCGGGGTCATTCTGAGCGCGTTTCCCAGTATTCCATGCAAATAGGGAGGAAATTGGGTATGCAGGGTGGTGAACTGGAGGCGCTTCGCTGGGCCTCAATTTTACACGATATCGGCAAAATCGGTATCCCGGAGACCATTCTGAACAAACCCGGCAAATTGACCGAGGAGGAGTTTGAGGTTGTCAAAGACCACCCGGCCAAGGGATTTGAGATTCTCAAGCCGGTGGAACAGTTGGTGGAGTCTCTGCCCGGCATCCTGCATCACCATGAACGTTATGACGGCAACGGATATCCAAGCGGTCTGGCCCGTCTGCAGATTCCCCTATCAGCCCGAATTATCGCAGTGGCCGACACTTTCGATGCCATCAGTTCCACCCGGTCCTACCGGTCGGCCAAATCATTATACAAAGCTTTGTCTATCGTTAAAGAAGTGGCCGGCAGTCAGTTGGATCCCAAGATTGTGTCCGTATTTAGCCAAATCGTGGATGAGGCCGGCTACCTGGTGGGAGAGGTGTCTTATGCCAACTAAACCACAAGCTCAGGAGGGGGATTCCGTCAAAAGCGTTAATATCGACGGGCGTGCGGCTCTGGCCCTGAAGCAATCGATCACCTGGGAAAATTGTGAGAACCTAGATAAAAAAATCAAGGAGAAAATATACGCCGGCCATACAGAAATCATCCTGGATTTAAAAAAGGTGGATCACCTGGACAGCGCGGCTTTGGAGTTGCTGGTGGAAACCCATGATAATCTAATGCAGAATGGGGGTGCCCTTAAAATCGCCGGCCTGAATGAAGTCTGTCGGGATATTCTTTTGGCCACGCGCATTATTAACATACTGTTTGTTTACAAGGATATCAACGAAGCCCTGGCCCACAAGAGATCATGACGCGCATCATCAAAAAAAGAAGGAAGCTGGGGGAAATTCTGGTTCAAAGCGGCAAGGTTGAACCGGAAAAACTAACCAGCTTATTGCGTCTGCAAAAGGAAACCGGCAAACCCTTAGGACAGCTGCTGATCGATGAGGGCATCTTAACCAAGGAGGAACTGTCCAAGGCCCTGGGTGAGCAGATGGGGATTCCGCATGTCTGGCTGCGCAAAGGCCTGGTGGATCCCAAGATCGTCCAAATTCTACCCAAGGAAAAAGCCCTCCATTACCAGGTTCTGCCCATGTTTGTGGTCAACGGAGTGATCACCCTGGCAACATCGGACCCCTATGGGTTTAATGTTTTTGATGAAGTGCGCAAAATAACCAATCTTGAGGTTCAGCCGGTCATCTGTCGTTCCGAAGATATTTTAGAGGCGATTCCCCAGGCCTATCAGGGAGATGCCAGCATCGATGAACTCATGTCCAGCGCCGATGAATCCAGCATCGATGTGGTGGAGGGGCGTTCCGAGGCTGAAATAGCTGAACTGGCAGAAATGGCTGAGGACAGCCCCATCGTCAATCTCGCCAATTTGATTTTGTTGCGTGCCATACGAGACGGCGCCAGCGATATCCACATCGAACCCCAGGAAGACCGCTTACGTATTCGGGTGCGCGTGGACGGTATGTTGTATGAACAGCGCCCCCAAAAAATCGAGCTGCATCCGGCCGTGGTTTCCAGGCTGAAAGTCATGTCCAAGCTGAATATTGCCGAAAGACGCCTGCCCCAGGATGGTCGTATCCAGGTGGTGGCGGACGGCAAAGTGGTGGATCTGCGCTTTTCATCCATGCCGGGGGTATACGGTGAAAAGGTGGTCATGCGGATCCTCGATCGCAGCCAGGCGATCCTGGATTTGAACAGCCTGGGTTTCGACGAAGATTTGTTGGAAACATTTAAATCGCTTGTGCGGTCTTCCCATGGTCTCATCCTGGTATGCGGACCCACCGGCAGCGGCAAGACCACGACCCTGTATTCAGGAGTTTCGCTGCTGAACACTCCCGAGCGCAATATCATCACGGTGGAAGATCCGGTGGAATACCAGATCGCCGATATCAACCAAAACCAGGTCAATGCGGCCATCGGACTCAAGTTTGCCACTTTTATCCGGCATGCCCTGCGGCAGGACCCGGACGTGATTATGGTGGGGGAGATCCGCGACCGGGAGACAGCCGAGATCGCAATTCAGGCTTCGCTGACCGGTCATCTGGTGCTTTCCACCTTGCATACCAATGACAGCCCCAGCTCCATCACGCGGCTGCTGGAGATGGGGATCGAGCCTTATCTGCTGTCGTCGTCTCTGCTGGCGGCTCTGTCCCAGCGTCTGGTGCGGACCATATGCCCGGAGTGCAAAGCGGCTTATTTCCCCTCGGAGGTTGAAATGACCGCGTTGGGAATCGATGCTAAAAAGCGTCAAAAGCTGTATCGGGGTGAAGGCTGCCGCGCATGCTACGACTCCGGATTCAAAGGCCGGACCGGCATCCATGAACTCTTGACCATGGATGCGGATTTGCAAACCCTGATCCTGGAGAATCCCACCATCGATGAGATCCGAAAGCACTGTAACACCAACGGATATCGCGGTCTTAAGACGGCGGGGTATCAAAAGGTGCTCGAGCACCAGACCACGATTGAGGAGGTGCATCGGGTGTCGTCGTTGGACATTTAACCAGGCTATTAGGCTGAAGACTGTTAGGCTGTTAGAGAGGGTTGGAGGGTGTAGGTTTGGAGGTGTGAAGGGTTACGGGAATTGGGTTGCGGGTTGACCAGCATCCAGCAACTAGCATCAAGGATCAAGCATCCGGCATCCTGGCCTTTACTTTTCATTTCGATAAAATGGGGAATGAGAATACGACATTAATAAAAACCAAGGAAAAGAGACAACAACCATGACCGATCAAAAATCTTGTTTGCGATGCGGCAGCAAAAAAATGGCCGCGGGTAAGGCTCAATCATCCGGCAGGGTATATTTTCGACCGGATAGCGTCAATTTTTTTGCGATGCAGACAGCCGACTTGGCTGTAAAAGGTTTTATGTGTCTGGACTGCGGCAACATCGAGCTGGTGGGGGATGTGAAGAAGGCGAGATCGTTAGTTTAGGAGACAGGAGACAGAAGTCAGAAGACAGAATTCAGGAGTCAAGGCTGTTAGGCTGAAGACTTTTTGACTGTTAGGCGGTTAAACGCCTACAGCCTACAGTCTAAACACCTAAAAAGCTAAAGCAGTATCCAGCATAAACTGCTTTAACATCGAACATCCCAACATACGGATGTCATCCCCGAGCAATCGGGGATCCAGAAAAGCCTTTAGCTATTAGCAGACGGTGTTGACTGGATTCCCTCTTCCGAGGGAATGACAGGAAGGGGCGAGTTCAGCTTTAAGCACTAAGGCAAATGCCACAGTTGCTTATAGCTTAAGGCAAATGAAGCATTAAGCAGAATTAATAGGCTCTTCGGCGGTTGAACGCCTACTGCCTACAGTCTAAATACCTAAAAGGCTAAAGTAGTATTATGGCTCTCAATTTTAATACAAATGGTGCCGTGAATACGGCCGCACTAAACGGTTCTAAAATCAAGAAGCCAAAGATCGGGTTTACGCAGGGCGATCTCCTGGAGCGGTTTAAAAAGCACGCCACAGCCAAGGAGGTGATGTTTTTCAACACGCAGCTGGCCTTAATGCTTGAAATCGGCACCCCTCTGACAGTGGCCTTGAAGTCTGTGGCCGAAGAGGTTCAAAATCCAATGTTTCGAGCGGCAATCCTGGATATGGCGGGGAGGATCGAGGCCGGGCGTCAATTGTCGGAAGCCATGCAGGGCCACCCCAAGATATTCAACCAACAGACCGTCAGCATGATTCGGGCCGGTGAGACCGGCGGATTTCTTAAAAAGATTCTGGATCGGGTGGTGGAGATGCAGGAAAAGCGGCAGGCCGTTATGACCCAACTGCGCTCTGCCTTGACCTATCCGGGGGTCTTGATGCTGTTTGGTATGATCGTGGTGGTATTTGTGCTGGTGGCGGTGCTGCCCAAGTTTACGGCATTTTTTGAAGGCAAGGAAGACCTATTGCCCCTATCCACACGTTTGCTCATGGCTGCCAGCGATTCGTTACGGTTGTACTGGTGGGTTTACATCCTGGGTAGTATCGGAATTGCTTTTGGGGGTATGCTGTTTGTCAAAAGCCCCTGGGGGCGGCGCATATTGGACAAAGTATTAATCAGCGGTCCGCTCATATCCGGTCTGGCGAACAAGATATATACCTGCGAAATGCTAAGAACCCTGGGATACCTCATGGACAGCCATGTACCCCTGCTGGAAGCCATGGACGTAACCCGTCCCACCATTTGGAATCAGTACTACCGTCAATTTGTTGAGCGTATCCGCACGCATATCGATCAAGGTGGGCGGTTTTCCCAGCCTTTCGCCACGTACGCCTATATTCCTCAAACCGTGAAACAGATGGTGGCCATCGGTGAAGAGGCGGGTAAGCTGCCGGAGGTGCTCATGCGGCTGGTCCGGTTTTACGATATGGAGATCGAACAGGAATTAAAGAAATTTGCCTCCCTGATCGAGCCGATTGCCTTGATCGTGATGGGAGGGATTGTGGGGGTGATAGTTTCTTCGATTATTTTGCCATTGTTCAAGTTATCGCAAGCCTTGCATTGATTCGAAACAGAAAACAGGCGTCAGAAGACAGAATTCAGGAGTCAGAATTCAGAATCGGGTTGTGTGTTGCGAGTTTCGGGTTTGTATTTCGGATTACGGGTCAACATCTGGCGCCAAACAGCCTAACAGTCTTCAGCCTACAGCCTGCTGTTTTCTGACTCCTGCTTCCCACCCTTTAACTTTTTTACTAAAGGATTTCAATAAACTGCCGATATATATTTACAGAGAGATTTAAGGAAGAAAACCTGTATGTGTAAGGAGACACAAGTCATGAAAACGTCCATAGACAAGGGGTTGAGATTGCTACGGAAACAGTCCGGTTTTACCCTGATCGAGATGTTGATTGTCGTGATCGTGCTGGGTATTCTGGCCATGATCATCATTCCGCAGGTGGCGGTTTCGACCGAGGATGCCAAACTCAACACGCTGTCAACCAACCTGAGCGCCTTGCGCAATGCCGTCGAGCTCTATTACCATCAGCATGACAGCAAGTATCCCGGATCCACCAAACATACCGACGGGGCGGCCACGGCCTCGGATGCCGAAGCCATCGCGGCCATCGTGCCCCAATTGACTCGGTATACGGACGTGGATGGTCAGACCGCAGACACTAAGGGAGGGGCATTCATTTACGGACCCTACCTGAAAAAACAAACCCTGCCCACAAACCCGTATAACAATAAAACAGATGTCACGGCCGATTTTGACGAGGCCGACATTACGGTCAGAAGTTCGGCTGGGCAGGATTTTGGCTGGAAATTTTATCCCGTAACCGGTGTGCTCATTGCCGCCGACAACGGTGCCCACGACACCTTGTAAATGGCATGAAGGCGCCTGCACAGGCTGGTCTGAGTCTGGTTGAGCTGCTGCTGGTGATTACTATCCTGGGGTTCGCCGCCATGTTGGCGATCCCCAGTTTTTCGGTCGGCGGCCACGCCAAGTTGGAGCTGGCGGCCGAAGAATTTGCGCAGAGCATGCGCTATGCCCGCAGCCTGGCCATGCAGCAGGGGGCGCCCTTTGGGTTTCGAAATATAGCGGGCGCGGAAGTCACCCGCATCCGCGTATTTCGTCTGGACACCACCACCAATCCCTGGACGCCGATATACGACGTTTACCATCCTTTAAGTAAAAATCTCTACGACATCGATCTGGCTTCGCATAGGTTTGCCTATTCTGAAAGTGTAAACCGTGCAATTTCATTTCGTGGAAATTGCAGCGTCGCCGGCAATACGTATTTCGATGCCAACGGCACCCCCTGGTGTGCCGATCCGTCAGACGTACTGGTGAACCAGCTGGACATAACTTTTTCAGCCGGGGCCATATCCCGTGTGGTAACCTTGCACGGCATCAGCGGGAGGGTTACGGTGCAATGAATTTTTTTTCAAATAATTTTAATTGGTTAAAAATAGAAAAAGGATTTTCCTATGTGGAAGTGCTGGTGGCGGTGATACTAATTGCTCTGACTTTGATACCGGCCATCAGCGCGGTATTCGGGGGTGTCCAAGGCGGTGATATCCACGAAATCCGAGCGGTCGACCATTATCGCATATCCGGGAAACTGGAGGAAGTCCTGGCCAAGCCCTTCGATGAACTGCAGGCAGCGGCTGACGCAGCCGGCGGGCCGGGTGTGATTGTGGCGGCCTATTCGGACGCCGCCGGTACCGAGCGGCGCCTATTGGTTTTTCTGGCGCGCTATGACGGCGACAATGCCGATGCCGATGACGACAACTTTACCGGGGTGGATGACGGTCTGCTGTGGGCGCGGGTGCAGATAGAGAATACGCTGGAGGGGATGGAGACGTTGACGAAAAGATAGAATTCAGGAGTCAGCCGCCGTCGCCCTTCGGCAGGCTCTGGGTTATGGTGGCCTGGGGAGTCAGAAGACAGGAGACAGAAGATTTAGGCTATTAGGCTTTCATAAAGGGTTGTAGGGGTGGAGGTTTGAAGGGGTGTAGGATTCAAGTTCCGGGTTACGAGTTCCGGGATTCGGGTTGCAGGACATGGCTTACAGCATCCCAGCCGTCTCCGGTTGTCATCCCCGAGAAATCGGGGATCCAGGATAAGCTTTTAGCGAGAGGCTCTGTCTGGTTTCCCGCTTCCGCGGGAACGACAATCAGTGGTTATGACGTTGGGGTGCTAAGACTCATAACACAAACCCGTACCACGAAACACAAAACATGAAATACCAAACACAAAATCCATGCGGTACGGAATCAAAAATAACAATGGCTTGACCCTGATCGAACTGCTGGCGGCCATCAGTATGGGGGCCATACTGGTCCTGGGCTTGTCCGAGCTGGTGGGGCATGCCATGCAATCCTATGACCGCAGCCGGGAGATCAACGCCCTCACGCGGCAGGCCCGTTTTGCCATGCAGCGCATGGTCAAGGCGGTGAGCCATACCCGCTATCTCCAGCTGCCCCTGAACGACAAGGATAGCACCAACTGGGCCGAAAATATCCGTGAGGAAACCGTACCCCCCACGCCGCCCACGGACGACAGCACCAAATACACGGCGGTATTGGCGGTGGCCCTGCCGCTCTATATCGACTTGAACCAGGACGGAATTCCGGATGCCGATGACGACAAGGATGGACTGGTGGATGAAGATGTTTCCGATGACCTGAATTATGATGCGGTTGCGGGCATTTATTTAATTGATGATAGCGGAAGTGGCGAGGTGGATGGAGGGGATGGGTCGGATTCAGATGATGAGAGCAGCAGCCGGAACGATGATCCTATTAACGGAATAGACGATGACGGCGACAACAATGTGGACGAAGATCCGCCCGGCGACATGAACGATGACAGCTGTCCGGGGCTTTGCGGCGTGGACGACGACGGTGACGGCGTGGTTGACGAAGGCAGTGCCGAGGACGATGACGAAGCCGGCGGGGACAACGAGGATTGGATCAATCCAATGGTGTTTTACCTGGACAACGGCACCTTGAAAGAACGCACGCCGGTGCCCTGGGACACGGACAGCAGCGGCGACGTGAACGGGCTCGATTTCATCACATCGGATCTGGCAGAGAATGTGACTCGTTTGCGGGTGGAACGTATTACCCAGGGGAGCGACCGGCAGCAGCGGGTGGCCCTGACCCTGGAGTTGACCGGACCGGTCACCGGTGAGGTGGTGAGCCTGCAGACCCAGGTGCGCATCGGTGGAGCGCTTTAGGACAAGGCTGTTAGGCGCCTATGGCGAAAAGATAAAAGGTGTCAAGAGCAGCAAGCAGAATCCTGGATGCTGGATACTGGATACCGGATACTGGTTGCGAAATGCTGGATACTGAATTCTTGATACTGGATGATGTGACCCGAAACCCGAAACACGAAACACAAAATACCTAACACAACACACGAAATATAAAACACAAAAAAATGCGGCTGCAATCCAAACAAAAAGGCTACATCCTGCTGCCGGTCGTCATCATCATCTCCTTGATTTCCATCGTGGCCTTGATGATGAACATGGAAAGCGCCCTGGGAACAGGCGCTTCCACCAGCGAGCGCGAATCGGACCAGTCCCGCTACGTGGCCGAGGCCGGTCTCCAGCACGCCCTCTGGCAGGTGGAGCAGGCCGGGTGCGGCCCCTATTCCGATATTGTCGGTGAGGTGTTCGGTAACAATTCCTACGACGCCGGCATCACCCCCAACCAGGTAAGCGGAGCCGTCACCGCCTATACGGTGGGCGTCAGCGACGATGCCTATATCAAAAAATCAACACCCGCCCAGAATTACGGTAGCGATGCCCAACTGCGGACATACGCCGATTTGGTAAACCTCGAACGTGCCATCTACCGTTTTGATCTGGATGCCGCCGGTATTCCCAACGGCGCCCATGTGGTTTCCGCCATGTTCAATATTTTTGTGATCGATCCCAATGCCACGCTCAGTGTCAACATCCACCGCATCACCGCCGACTGGAGTGAAGACACGGTCACCTGGGACAGCATCAATGACGAATTTGAAGCCGGTGTGCTGGCATCCATCCCCCAAGACCCCCCTGCAAACGACTACATCCGGGTGAATATAACTTCCCTGGTACAGGGCTGGGTCAACGGTAGTACAGCCAACCAGGGCATCATGCTGCGGACCACGGGTTTATTTGATTTGTCAGAGTATACCAGCAAAGAATACGGCAATCTGGACCGGCGGCCCTTTCTGGAGATCAAAACCACGGATGGATCCCTATCGACCCGGGCGGACATCATAGCCACCGGCATCCTGGCAAACGGCTTGGAGCAGACCCTGACCCGCGATGAGGTGGTTCTGTTTCAGCCGCCATCATCTCTGACCTGGCAGCTGGGTCCTGAGCTAAAGGATGCCTTTATCTGGGGCGGGGCCCACCAGGACAAAAATTTCGGAGCCTCGCCTATTCTGAATATCAAAAATGATCGTAATGTGTTGATCCAGTTTCCCATGGAAGCTCTGCCGCCGGGCGCCCGGGTGGTGGACGCCAGCCTGGATCTGTATCTTTCGGCCGGATCCGGCGTTGTTGACGGTCAATTGGACCTGCACCGGGTCAGCCGCGACTGGGTAGAGGGTCATTATGATGATGAAAACCCCAATCCTGGCGAAGGTGTTACCTATACTGAATATGACGGGCAGGGCAAATGGGATAATGACGGGGGCGATTTCGATGCCGCCGTCATCGACCGGGTGATCCTGCCCGGCATGGTGCCGGGCTGGTACTCCTGGAACGTGACCGGGCAGGTGCAGGCCTGGCTGGACGGCCAGGCCAATTACGGCTTTCTGCTGCGGGAAGGCGGGGGTGACGCCGGCGACATCGATTTTGTCAGCTCTGATGACACGGCAACGCCCGAGTACCGGCCGCGTCTCAACATTACCCTGGCCTGTGAGTGCGGCCAGGCCTGCATGACTCCCCAAGGGTCGGGTCACATTTTGGTGGTGGTGGGCGACCCATCAAGACTTGAAACAGGTGAGGAAGAACTGCTTAGAATGCTTGAAGCCTGGGGTTATACCTACAGCATGATTGAGGATAAAGACTCCCAGGGCGATTTTGACACAGCTGCCGCTATCCATGATGTCGCCTTCATATCCGGGTCCGTCGATCCGGCCAAGGTGAGTACCAAACTCACAAATACCAACATCGGGGTAGTCAGCGCCGAGAATGAATTAAACGACGATCTGGGTATTGCCACTGGCTATGCAAATACAGTTGACGGCACCATCATTGTAACCGATACATCCAATGACATCACGTCGATTTTTCCGTCCGGATCATTGTTTTTCAAACAGTACGACACAGAACTCAACCAGGCGGCAGGCACCCTGGCACCGGGGGCCCAGGTTCTGGCCGAGGCGGGCGGAGAAGCGACCCTGGTCGTGTTGGAGTCCGGTGCTGATCTGGCCGGCGGGGGGACGGCGGCCGGTAGGCGGGTGATGCTGCCATTGGCAGAATCAACTTATAACCCTTATTTGACCAACAACGGCCAGCTCATCATTCAGCGGGCCATCGAATGGGCCAAGCCGCTATCTTGTGCGGACGGCGATTACGCCGATGATTTTGACACGGCGGCTTTCAACAACAGCGACGGCAGCCTGGTTTGGGGTGAAGATTGGGTGGAAGTGGACGGCGACGGCGCCGGAGTAGGCAGCGGCAACGTCAGAATTACCGGCGGTGTCCTGGAAATGGATGACAACCCGAACACCGGCGGACAACCCAGCGTCACCCGAGTGTTCAGCCTTCAAGGCGCCACCGGGGCCTTATTGGACCTTGATTTTGAGCTGGACAACAGCACGGATCAGGGCAGCGATGTGGCATTGCTCGAGATCAGCACCGACGGCACAAACTGGGACGTGCTGCAGGATTTTTCGGTTTTCCAAGGCAGGGACACCGGCCACCGTACTTATGACCTGGCAGCCTACCTGACGGCCGATGTCCAGATCCGGTTGCGCATCGAGAGCGGTTACGGCAGCAATAATGAAGCCCTGCTGATCGACAACCTGGTGGTGAGTGTCTGCGGTACCCTGGAAACGCCGCCATCCACGGAGCCCATTGCCCACTGGCCCCTGGACGAGACCGGCGGTACCACGGCCGAAGACATCGAGGGCGGGCACGACGGCACCCTGATCGATGATCCGGAGTGGGCACCGGGTCTAATAGACGGGGCCCTGGAGTTTGACGGCAGCAACCATGTCAGCATCCCCCACGATGACAACCTGTCTTTGACTACTTTTACCATCAGCGCCTGGGTCAATCCGGAAGAGCTCGATGGCTACCGCATTGTATTGAGCAAGGGTACGGCTGCCAATCTCAATTATTACCTGGGTACCAGAAATGACGAGATCTCATTCGGATTCCTCAATGTGGGTGTGTGGACGGAGTTTAACACCACGGGAGCCGGTTTGACTACCGGCAACTGGTATCACCTGACGGGCTCGTTCGACGAAACATTAGGGGAAGCAAAAATGTATTTAAACGGGGCGCTCCTGCATACCGAAACGACGACGGCCACTCCGCCGGCCTGCACCGATGATATCATGATCGGTACCACTGTGTTCAATGAATTCTGGAGCGGTCTGCTGGATGACGTACGTATCTACAACCGGGTGCTGGGGGAGAGCGAGGTGGCCGATCTGCACGCCGAAGTCAATCCGCTTGATTTTGGTGCCGAATATGTGGACCGGTTCAATGATGAAGAATATGACGGCAGCGACGGGTCCCTGGACTGGTCTACATCGCACTGGCGTGAAATTAGTGATGATGATGATGCCGTAGGCGGACTGGTGCAGGTCACCAACGGGCGTTTGGAGTTGGTCAACACGGATTTTGGCGACCTGGAGGGTATTGGGCGGGCGGCTGATTTGTCCGTGGGCAGCCCAGCCACGGCCATGCTGAGTTTTGATTACGGCGGCTTTGGTGAAGGCGGCGAAGATGCCTTCGGGGTTCTAATTTCAGACGACGGCGGCAGTACCTGGGTGCCGCTTGAAAATATTTCGGTAGTGGGTAATGTGTCCGACACCCGTACCTACAATCTGCACGATTATATTACCTTGAACAATGAATTCATATTTAAGATTCAGATTATGGTGGGTTTCGGCGGCCCGGGACAATATTTATTTTTAGACAATGTGGTCATTGATCTAGACGATGGCGGCGGGGGGGGCTGCAACGGGTCCTACAAGGACAGTTTCTATTTCCAGACATTTTCTGGCAGCAACGGAACGCTGGCCTGGAGCACGGACTGGGTGGAGATGGGCGAAAGCGACGGGCCCACTTCCGGGGACATCATCGTGGGCTCAGACGGGGGCGTGGATATCGTGCCCATCGATGGGGATGTGGCGCTTATCAGTTATCAGCTGCGTCTGCGCGACAACGACAACGGCGGCGAGGGCGTGGGCCGCGAGGCCGACCTGTCCAGTGCCGGATCGGCCACACTAAGTTTCAATTACAAGCGCGTAGGTTTGGACCGGGCTTCGGACTATGTTACCGTGCAAATCAATTCCGGCGCCACTGACCGCTGGACCGAAATCGAGCGTATCGAAGGGCCCGGTACCGATGATGCCTATCAGCCGCTAAGCATCGACATCAGCAGCTACGCTTCAGCCACCACACGGATTCGGTTTTTGACCTCGTCCACCATGGGCGGCGCCGATGAAGTCTGGATCGACGATGTGGAGATAACGTGCAGTCCCTAGCGGGTTGCTATTTTGTGTTTCGTGTTTCGTGTTTCGTGTTTCGTGTTTTGTGTTTCGTGCTACTTGTTTCGAGCTACATGGTTCAGCATACCGGTGTTCCAGTATTTAATTGTCATCCAACTCCTCAACCTTTTCACCCATTGTCATCCCCGAGGAATCGGGGATCCACGAAGCATTTAGCTGATAGCTGACTGTTTTTGCTGGATTCCCATTTCCATGGGAATGACGGGAAGGGCTAACTGCAGCGGTCAGCGGTAAGGTATGAGCTGTCAGATGCGTAATGCTTAAGGCTGATGGCTGCAAGCTACAGTATAACATTTCTCATCCCCAAACAAATTTGTCGTCTCCTCCGAGTGGCCAAGCTTTAATGGGAATGGCAATAGGTTAACAGCGGCTTTTCAGCTTTAAACGATCAGCCCCAGTCGCTGTCGGCTCATACCTTACAGCTTAAAGCTCCATTCTGAATTCTGACTCCTGTCTTCTGGCTCCTCGGCACTTACACAACATATAGTATTATCTCCTTAGAATTACACTCCAAATTGTGTATTTGCCCTTTACAAGCCTGTCTATAACTGGTATTCAAATTCAGTTATACTTATGCATTGAAGACTTTCCAGTAAAACCGAACACAGACCAGGTTCGGGCTGTTGGCTTGACTGGAAAGTTTCTAAGAAATCGCGTTTGTGTGAAATATTTGCTGAAACTTATGTATCCGTATTATAGCCGCTTCACTGGGCCCGGATATTTCGATTCCTGGCGATTTCATTTGGTCCAAGTGGGCAATCAGGCCAAATTGTTAAAAAACCGTATTGATATCAAATGGTTGTCCGGTCCGTGTGATATTGAATCTCACCTTTCAACAAACTCTCTGAGCCGTCGGCAGGTATGCTGAACTTTAAACAGATCAACCCCATCGGAATCGACATTAGCGACCAGGCCCTGTATGCCGCCCAATTTCAGAGCACCCGTCAGGGAAAGGTGGTGGGGCATTTATGGCGCCAACGCCTGGGGGAGGGAGCTGTTGGCGGTGAACCCGACGAAGACCTGATCCCGGTTTTAAAACGCGTGGCCAAATCCCGAAAGTTCAAGGGCAAGCAGGTGAATCTGCACTTGCCCGAACGCCACATGAACTGCTTTTTGGTTTCTTTCGATCTGGGCGCGGATGAAATTTTGGAGGACGCCATTGCCCGGGAGTGCCGGCGCTCTTTGTCGTTTCCCTTGGAAGAGGCGGTGGTGGATTACGCTTCCCTGATGGAGAGTCCCAAAAAGAAAAGACGTTTTAAAGCCGCCCTGGTGGCAGTGCCCCGGGAGACCGTCGAGGCCTATCTGGCAATTACGCGCAAGGCCGGCCTTTCCGTGGGCGTCATCGATTTGCAGTTATCCTCTTTACTGCGGCTGCATCAATATTTGTTCAAATTGTCAAATAATCCAGTGGTACTGTGCAATGTGGATGATACCACGACGCTATTAAGTGTGGTGACCAAACAGCGCATTCTGGCCCAACGTCAGATACACTGGGGCATCCAACCCATAAAAAAACGTTTAATCGCGAATCTGGAGCTATCCGAAGGTGATGTACAGGCCGCCGACATGCTGGCGCGGTACGGCCTCATGCATGAGAAGCTGACTTCCGCAACCGGCAAACCACCATCAGGTCAGGGCGATGATGAAGATAGCGACCTGGTGGTTTATCGGACTTTGTTTCGACTCCTATCGCCTTATGTGGAAGAGTTTATCCACGAGCTTTACCAGATAACCGGGTATGTGCGTTCGGAGATGGAGGCGGCCCAGTTTGCAGAAATCGTCCTATACGGCTGGGCCAGCGGCTTTAATTATTTGGATCAGTATATCCAAAAAAGACTCAATATACCCACAAAGGCCGTCAATCCCATGGCCAAGCTGAGTTGGCATGTGGACACTGCCGATCATGAGGGCGCGGCGGGTTCACCTTTTGGCCCGGCCCTGGGTTTGGCACTGCGAAACGTATCATGGCTTTAAGAGATATCAATCTAATTCCGGAGGATCTGATTTACAGCCGTGTGATGTCGCGTCACCTGTGGCTGTGGGGTGCCTGCCTGGTGCTGTTTTTGGTGGTTGTCAGCGGCTACTATTTCTATCAGACCCTGGTGGTGCTGCCGCAGAAACGACCTGTAACCACCGTCGCGGACATGCAAAAACATCTGGGGGCGACCATCGATGAAATCAGCAGCACGGAGCAGGAGATCGAACGCCTGAACCTGCAGGAAGATTTTTTAAAACGATTTACCCGCAACCAGCCGTTTTCCATGCTGCTTTTGGAAATGTCCGCGGCTATCAATCAGAAAACATGGCTGACCCGGTTTGATATCGATTCCATCCGGGAGGAGGATAACCAAGTCGCCCGCAGCTTTCGCTTATACGGGTACAGCTTCTCGAATGACGATCTGGGTGATTTCCTGACTCGCCTTTCCACGCAGGACCCTTTCCGGGAAGTGGTTTTACGATTTGCCAAGGAGACCCAGATTGCCAGCTGGCAGGGTGAGGGCAATGATCGGGTTAAGGTGATTCAGTTTCAGATTGACGGACTCGTAGTTGGGACATAGCGAGTAGCGGGTTAGGTGTTTTGTATGTGGTGTTTAGTATTTTGTGTAGCGGGTTACGAGTTGCGGGATCCAGAATCCAGTATCCGGCATCAAGGATCCAGCATCCAGAATATAGCTTCATGTATGAAAGAATGAAAAGCCAGGCTAGTGGGTAGGTAGACAAGAACGAGTATAACAATTATCCAATGAATAAATGAACCTGACCATTAAAAACATTGATCGGATTTGCCTGGCCGTCGTGGTGGTTGTCCTGCTGGTTACGGGGTATCTGGCTTTTAGCAAAGTGAGGACCCTTAAACAGCAGTATCAGATCGAGAAGGAAATCTTATCCAAACGAATGGCGGAAGCCAATGTGGCCACGGCCAATCTCAAAGATTTGAAGTCGGCGTTGACGGAAACTCAGGCCGAGTTAAAATACCTGAATGAACGCATACCGGCCGCCGGGAAAATAGGATTATTTCTACGGCAGGTGGATGCATTGATGGCCCGGCGTGATATTGTTCTGGACAGTATCCGGCCCCAGACGGCCATAGAAGAAAAGGACTATTTCAAGATCCCGATACGACTGGAATTTACTGGCAATTTCGTCCAGATCTATCGACTTCTGAATGATTTCGAGCAGATGAACCGCATCGTTATCATGGACAACATGGTCATCCGGCGGCAGCAAAACCAAACCCAGTGCCAGGCTGAACTCATGATCAATGTGTTTGAACGCGCGGCGACCATTTGAGGAACTAACAGATGCCGCCAAAGGAAACAGTCAAACTATATTTAGTGGTGGGTCTGGCCCTGGTGGCCCTGGCGGTGGCCTATTTCCGATTTTTTTATGAAAAAGAGGAACCGGCACCACAGGCGTCGGCGCCTCAAAAGCAGGTAGTCGTTACAGCAACAACTAGCGGCAAGAGTTATAAGGTTGGAACGGTCACAGCGCCCCCGGAGGAGCGCACCGCGCAAACCCGGCAAAAGCGTCCGCGGCCGCCCCTGACCGATATCAGGGACATATTCGAACCGCCTGCCATTCCGCCGGAGGCGATTCAGGAATCCGTGGCCGCCAGCCGAGCCCAGCGGGCGCCTAAGGAACCGGAGCCGGATGAAATATCCTTGGTTCTGAAAGGGACTCTTATCGGCGGCAAGAAACCTATGGCAATTATCAACGAAAAATTTATTCGGCTGGGAGAGAAAATTGATATCTTCCGGGTGGTACGCATCGAAGCCAACCGGGTGGTGCTCAAGGCCGGGGATCATGTGCGGGTGTTGACAGTCCTTAAACCGGATGAACTATTGAATCAAGGAAATGATACCTTCAGGTGATATGACCTGGGATAATTACCATGACCCAACATCCTAATTTTAAGCTAATTTTCAGCATATGCGGCGGTAAAGTTAAAAGGCTGATACCATGTCTTATGCTCATCTGTTTTACGATCATAATGATGGGGACAGCCATGGCGGTTCAGACATCCGGCGATCAACCGGTGGTGCTGGAAACGCTCCGCTCAGGGCTGCATGAAGAGCATACATCCGTGGTGCTTGAGTTCAGCAATGCCTTTGAATTTAATAAGCCACAGCGAATCGGCGATGAAATTCGGTTTACAATAAACAATGCCCAAACACAGTTGGGACCCTATCGTGAGTATCCTAGATCCGCATCGTGGGTTCGGTTAAAGGCCATGTCGAGCGGCGTTGAAGTCGGTGTTGGTCTGCTGAAACCATTTGAGTCTTATCAGGTCTATTCCCTTGAAAACCCGGACCGCCTGGTGGTGAATCTATTTCGTCCGAGATCGTCACAGGGGCCGTCTCAGACCAATGCTCACAACGTTACCGAGTTAATTCTGGATGAAAAAGTCGCGGAATCCGCCGGGAATGTCCCGGAAACAGAGCAGCGAGATGCAGGAACCGTTGTTGCGACGACATCTTCGATGCAAGCTGGTCCTATTGGTCCCGCAAACGTAGCTGCCGCATCGACTTTTGAAAATCCCGTTCCGACGGCGGCGGTCAAAAAAGAGCCATTGATGACACTTAATTTTTACCAGAGCGATATCCAGGAAGTGTTATCGGCTTTGGCTATCCAGCAAAACATCAACATCGTTACTGAAAAGGAAATTGCCGGTGATGTAACGGTTCATCTTTACGAGGTCCCATTTGACACCGCCCTGGGGGCGATTTGTCAATCGGGCGGTTTTCGATATTATCAACAGAACAATGTTTATTATGTCTATAAACCCAAGGTGGTCGAGGAGCCCACAACCGAAAAACTGGAAATGCGGATATTTAAGCTGGAATATGCGGAAATCGACAAGATCCAGCAGGTATTGGACGCCCTCCCCAATATTCGTCTGATAAAAATCCATGAACCCTCAAAAACCATCGTCGTTGAAGACAGCCTTAAGAACATCGAAAAAGTTGAGAAGCTGATCCAGTATTGGGATGCCAAACCCAAGCAGGTGCTAATCGAGGCCAAGATTTTGGAGGTAACCTTGACCGATGACATGTCCTTTGGGGTCAACTGGGAGCAGATGCTGGGGGGAGATGTCACCATCGGCACCGGCGGATTCAGCTCAGGGGTTTTTCCGGGCGGCACGGGTGCCTCGCCGATCCCCGCAGACGGCACCGGTGTATTTGCCAATGTCATCACCGGGGCCGGCACAGACTGGCAGTTTTCGGCAGCTTTGGATGCCCTGGATGCCAAGACCGACATCAACACCCTGTCCACACCTAAAATTTTGGCCATACACAGCAAGTCCGCCAAGGTCCAGGTGGGCGGGCAACAGGGGTATACGGTTACAACCGTGTCAGACGGTATTGCCACCACCTCGGTGGAGTTTATCGATACCGGTACCATACTGGAAATAACCCCCTATATCGATGCCGACGATAATGTTTTGTTAAAAGTGGAGCCCACCATTAACTCGGCCATCATTGAGGAAGGCATTCCGGTGGTCAATTCCACGGTGGTGACCACCTGGCTCATGGCCAAAAACGGGCAAACCGTTTTCATCGGCGGATTGATTCAAAATACCCAAAACAGCACGCGTACAGGCATCCCCTGCCTGGGTGATATTCCTTTGTTGGGAGCGCTTTTTGGGCGCACCACCGAAAGCACAGGCAAATCCGAGTTGATTGTTTTGATAACGCCCCGTGTTATCAGTGACGGCGATTCGCAAACTCGGGAGGCGGTTGAGAAGACTAAGGCAGCCGAGGAGCGGCTACAGTAAGCAAGAGACAGGAGTCAGAAGTCAGGAGCCAGAATTCAGGAGTTAGTATTTAGCTGACAGGAGAATGTTAAAATTAAACCTGCGAAGACGTTTCAGGACTTAATTGTTTGGCAAAAAGCGCATCAGTTTGTTCTATCGATATATCAGATCACCAAGAAATTTCCTGTTGAAGAAACCTATGGCTTGACTTCCCAGCTCAGGCGAGCAGCTGTATCAATACCTGCAAACATTGCTGAAGGATTTAAGAAAGCCACAAGGCCGGATAAGCATCGGTTTATGAATATTGCCCAGGCATCTTTGGAAGAATGCCGATATTATTTGATATTGTCGAATGATCTGGGTTATTTTGAGACGAGTGAATCGATTAAAGATCTGGAAGAAGTGAGCAAACTCCTCAGTGCCTACGCAAAATCAATCTTATCTTCCAATATCTGAATGCCCCTTCTGAATTCTGTCTCCTGAATTCTGACTCCAGCATTCTGAATTCTGACTTCTGTCTCCTGACTCCTCAGTTCTATCTTGCACCTCCCGCCATACTATGTCATTCAAATTAATCAGAAATACAAAACGGGAGCCGGCTATGAAGCTAATCAGCCTTCGGAAAGCACAACGTCTCATACACGAAAATGTTCATCCACTGGCATCGATGCAGGTGCCGCTGCAGGAAGCGCTCGGTTGTGTGCTTGCATCCGATATGGTTGCCAAGGTCGATTCCCCCTCGGTGGATGCCTCGCTCAAAGACGGCTTTGCCGTGCGGGCTGAAGATTTAGTGGGGGCCGACCCGGATGGACCGACAGCACTGGCGCTGGTGGGGATGTCGACGGCCGGTGGCCCGGTGCGGCCCGGGTTAGAATCCGGTCAAACTTTACGGGTGATGACGGGTGCGCCGCTACCGCCCCAAGCCGATGCCGTGGTGCCGGTGGAAGCGGTAGAAGAAGAAAATGGCTTAGTCCGATTCCTTCATGCGGTCAGGCCCGGACAAGACATTCTGCCCAAAGGCAGCGATGTGGCTCGAAACCAGAGGGTGGCCGGAGGCGGGGAAAGGGTTACGCCCGGATTGCTCGGCTTGTTGGCCGCCGCCGGTTATAGCCGATTGAATATTATTCGCCCGCCGCGAGTTGCGATTTTGTCCACAGGTGATGAGGTCATTGCTCCGGGCCAATCGCTCGCAGACGGCAAACTGTATGCCAGCAACCTGACAACCCTGGATGCCTGGTGTCGGAATCTCGGATTTGGGACAAAGTGTTTAATCGTTGGGGACAGCGCTGGCGATATTGCCGAGTCGATTGAGAATATCATCGCCGGGGCTGATGCCGTGGTGACCAGTGGCGGTGCCTGGGGAAGTGATCGAGATGCTGTGGCCCTGGCATTGGAAAATATTCAGTGGCAGCCAATATTTCACGGCATTCGCATGCGTCCGGGCAAAGGTACCGGTTTTGGCCTGCTTGATAGCAAGCCCATTTTCATGCTGCCCGGCGGCCCCTCGGCCAATTTGACGGCTTTTCTGCAGCTGGCCCTGCCAGGGCTTATGCAAATGGCGGGATGCAAACAACCGGGACTGCCGGAAGTAGTTGCTGTGCTGGAATCGGATATCAAGCGTCGGCATACGGACTGGGCACATTTTGTTTTTGGCAGGTTGAAAAGCCACGATCAGGGATATGGATTTCATCCCTTGAATATCCCCAGCAGGCTGCAGTCCATGGCCAAGGCCAATTCAATGGCGGTGATTCCGGAAGGAGATACGGATTTGATCGCTGGTAGCAATATAGGAGTGCAAATTTTTTCATTTTAAAATTCCAACATTGAATTGGAAGCTCTTAGCTGTTGGCTCTTAGCTCTCAGGCTGCCAAGAGTTAAGAGCCAAGAACCAAGAGCATATAAGTTTAATGTTCATAAAATTTAGAAATCCGCCCATTTATACAGGGTTGGATTTTCATTTTTATGTATTATGTTAGTAACCAATTATTACTGTTTGACAAAGAAAAACACTCACTTTTAGAAATAGTGGAGCTCAAAGTATGTCCATCCCGATCATATCGATTGTCAGCAAAAAGAACTGCGGTAAAACCACCCTGTTGGAGAAACTGATTCCGGTACTGAAGCAGCGCGGCTACCGCGTGGGCATCATCAAGCATGACGTGCACGGTTTTGACATCGACCATGAAGGCAAGGACACCTACCGCCACAAGGCCGCCGGTGCCGACACGGTAGTGATATCATGCCCGTTTAAACTGTCCGTCATCAAAGATGTGGCCAAAGAGTGGACACCCGACGAGCTGACCGATCACTATTTTTCGGATGTGGATATCGTTATAACGGAAGGGTATAAGCAATCCGGATACCCGCAAATCGAGGTTTACCGAAAAGATGCCCATCATGAACCCCTGTATGCCAATGGGAGACCGAACACTTTGATTGCATTTGTCTCGGATGTGCCCATGGATATGGGCGTGCCTAATTTTGACATCAACGATGTGCAGGCAGTGGCGGATTTAATTGAGAACCAGTTCCTAAAATAAAATCGCATCGCGATTTTATTTGGTACGGCTTCGCCTTAACAACCATATCATTCCAATTGTTCATTTTCTTTTATGAAAAAGAAAACGAACCAAAAGAAATCACCCTGTGCCGCGACCCTTCCGCCTTCGCACCAAACGCTTCGGCGGAAAGAAGGCTCCTCTGCGCTTCTCGCACCAGTCGGATTCTGTGAAACTCGCCCCGCCAGAGGCGTAACTCAACAGTCACAGAATCCTTTTCGCCTGGCACTGCGATGCTCGACGCGGCACAATGGGTGAAGGCCCAATAAAACTCATGTTTTTAGGCCGTTAGACTGTAGGCTATAGGCGCAGATTGTTGATGGCTTTTACTGGATTTCCGCCTGCGTGGAAACGACAGGAAGAGTTAAACGCTTTTAGCCACGCCGAATCAGCGGTAACCGTTCTTGTCATCCCCGAGAAATCGGGGATCCAGAAGAAGCCATTGGCTGATAGCTGAAAGCGTTTTCTGGGTTCCCTCTTTCGCGGGAATGACGGGAAGGGGCAAGTTCAGCATACAGCTGTTAGGTGTCAGCCGTCAGTTGCTTATGGCTTATTGCTTATGGCTGAAAGCTGCCTTATGGCATCCCTGCATCCTAGGCAGACGGATGTCCATGCAATTACACGTTTTTTGATGATACGCCAGGAAAGGCTTCAGGCGGATCAACAACAGGAATTCTTAAGATCACTTCTGGTGATACTCCTGCAAACACGAGTAGGTCATCTCCTGCTGCCGATTCATCTTGAGACCCCGCACAATGGCTTCGGCAGCAGACAATGTCGTAATCACCGGCACACGATATTTGGTGGCTGCCCATCCGATCTCAAATTCATCCGAACGGGCCCGTCGCCCCAGAGGCGTGTTGATGATCAAATCGATGTTTTTATTCTTGATGTCATCGACAACATTGGGGCGGCCCTCACTGGCCTTTAACACCTCTTTAACGCCTATACCTCTGTCTTTTAAATAGTCAGCTGTCCCCTGGGTGGCCACCAGATGATAGTTCATCTTTTCGAGACTGGCGGCAATGGGAACGATCCGGGGTTTGTCGTTGTCGTTGACGCTCAGGAAAACCGTCCCTGACTCCGGCGGGGTGATGCCGCTGGAATGAAAGGCCTTCATGACGGCCTCGCTGAAGGTGGGCGCGATGCCCATAACCTCGCCCGTGGATCGCATTTCCGGTCGTAGATAGATGTCCACCGAATCAAAACGCTCAAAGGGGAAGACTGATTCCTTGACGGCTACATAACCGGGCCGCTCATTGAAGGAAACACCCAGCTGGCTGAGTTTCTGACCGGCCATGACCTTGACCGCCAGCTTGGCAATGGGGGTGCCGAGGGCTTTGCTGACAAAGGGGATGGTCCGGGAGGCTCGCGGATTGACCTCCAGAACATAAAGGGTGTCAAACAGGATGGCAAATTGGATATTGATAAGCCCTATTACATTCAAGGCCTGGGCCAGCTGTTGCGTATATTGCTTGATATCTTCAAGCTGATTCATGCTCAAAAGATAAGGCGGTAATACCGCCATACTGTCTCCGGAATGTACGCCGGCTTCTTCAATATGTTGCATGATGCCGCAGATCACGGTTTGCTCGCCATCCGAGAGGGCGTCCACATCAAACTCATAGGCATCTTCCAGAAACCAATAGCACCGGATGCTCTTCCGAGGCGCTGACGGCATGCCGCATATACTGTTCAAGAGACTCGCTGTTGTAAACAATTTCCATGGCGCGACCTCCCAGCACATACGAGGGCCTGACCACTAAAGGGTAACCGATTTTCTGGCCGACCTCCAGGGCTTGCTGGATGGATGTGGCGGTGCCATATTGGGGGTGGGGAATATCCAAAGAATCCAAGAGTGCGCCGAAGCGGTCACGGTCTTCAGCCAAGTCGATGGAATCGGGAGAGGTCCCCCAGACGGCAACACCGGCTTTTTCCAGTGCCAAAGCCAGTTTAAGGGGGGTCTGACCGCCGAACTGGACGATGATGCCGCTGGGTTTTTCCAGCTCGATCACATCCAGGACATCCTCGTAGGTCAGGGGCTCAAAGTAGAGCTTATCGGCCACATCGTAATCCGTGCTGACCGTCTCGGGATTACAATTGATCATAATGGCTTCAATACCCAATTCTTTTAAGGCCAGGATGCCATGTACACAGCAGTAGTCGAACTCAATGCCCTGACCGATGCGATTGGGCCCCCCGCCCAGAATAATGACTTTCTGGTTTTCGGTGGGGGTGCTTTCGCTTTCGGGATCATAGGTCGAATAGTAATAGGGCGTAAATGAGTCGAATTCAGCCGCGCAGGTGTCCACAATTTTAAATGA
>CAYVMI010000018.1:0-16835 GCA_964452555.1 uncultured Desulfobacterales bacterium | reverse complement strand
GTTCCCGGCGCAGGCCGCGAATCTCCTCTTCGGTCCGACCGCTTAAAAGTGCCAGGTGGATGTCTGAAAATCCCAATCGTTTAGAATGCCTGAGCGTATCGGCATCAATGGTTTGCTTGGTTTTGAGCAGCTCTGACAGTTGATTCTCATGGTCGATCAATTGCTGCAAATTTTCCAGAAACCAGATGTCGATTCCTGAGATTTGCGAAACCTCTCCGGGGGAAACGTTGTTTGAAAGCGCCTGCCAGATTTTGCGAATACGATCGGGTGTGCCCCACCTGAGGTCATCCATTAACTCTTCGCGGGATAGGTTTGCATAGGTACCATTGCCGATAGCGTGAAAGCCGGACCATCCGTTTTCGAGGGAGCGCAGAGTCTTGTTGAGGGCTTCCTTGAAAGTCCGGCCAATGCCCATGGCCTCACCCACCGACTTCATCTGCGAGGTTAAGCGGTCGTTGTTGCCGGGAAATTTTTCAAAGTCCCAGCGAGGTATTTTGACCACAACATAGTCAATGGCGGGTTCAAAACAAGCCGGAGTTTTGCGGGTGATGTCGTTGGGAATTTCGTGTAGATAATATCCCACGGCCAATTTGGCGGCTATTTTGGCAATGGGGAAGCCGGTGGCTTTGGAAGCCAGGGCCGAGCTTCTTGAAACCCTGGGATTCATTTCGATAACCACCATTTTCCCGGTTTGGGGGTCCAGGGCAAACTGGATATTGGCACCACCGGTTTCGACGCCGACCTTGGCCACAATTTTTTTGGCGGCGTCGCGCATGGCTTGATATTCAGCATCGGTCAATGTCTGGGCCGGGGCTACGGTAATGCTGTCGCCGGTATGAATGCCCATGGGATCGAAGTTTTCAATGGAGCAGACGATCACAAAATTGTCGGCGATGTCGCGCATCACTTCCAGTTCGTATTCCTTCCACCCCAATACCGACTGCTCAATCAGGATTTCAGTGACCGGACTGGCATTAAGCCCCCACTGGGCGGCCTGGGCGAATTCCTCCTGATTATAGACCACGCTGCCGCCGATACCTCCCAGGGTAAAGGCCGGTCGAATAATCAGTGGGAATCCGATGGTTTGGGCCAGCTCTTCAGCCGCATCCATCGTATGAACACAGCCCCCCTCGGGGACTTCCAAACCTATGTCCTGCATGGCCTGACGAAAGAGATCGCGATCTTCGGCTACCTGAATGGTTTCCAGCTTGGCGCCGATCAATTCGACGCCGTATTGCTCCAGAATGCCGCTTTGGGCTAATTCCACCGCCAGATTCAGACTGGTTTGACCGCCGATGGTAGGCAGCAATGCGTCGGGGCGTTCCTTTTCGATTATTTTGGCAATGGCCCCGGCATTCAACGGCTCGATGTAGGTACGATCCGAGAACTCGGGATCGGTCATAATGGTGGCCGGATTGTTATTGACGAGTATGACGATGAAGCCTTCTTCGCGTAAGGCTTTACAGGCCTGGGTGCCGGAATAATCAAACTCGCAAGCCTGCCCGATAACAATCGGACCGGATCCTATTACCAAGATGCGTTTAAGATCTTTACGTTTCGGCATGGAATTTCTTCATTTCCTCTACAAAGTGTTGAAAAAGATAGCGGCTGTCGTTGGGGCCGGGTGATGCTTCCGGATGATATTGGACCGAAAAGGCCGACAATGATTTATGCCGCAACCCTTCGACGGTATTATCGTTCAAATTAATGTGAGTCAGCTCTACGTCGTTCCGAGGCAGGCTTTCCAAATCGACATTGAAGCCATGGTTCTGGGAGGTTATTTCAACTGCATTGGTCTGCAGGTTTTTAACGGGGTGGTTGGCGCCATGATGGCCGAATTTCAGCTTGATGGTTTTGCCGCCCATGGCCAGGGCTAATATTTGGTGGCCCAGACAGATACCGAAAATGGGGATGCGTCCCAATAAGTATTTCGCGGTTTCAATGGCATAGGTGACAGGCTCCGGATCGCCGGGACCGTTGGATAGAAACACACCGTGGGGTTTCCACGCCAGGACCTCCTCCGGAGGTGTATGGGCTGGAAAGATGCGGAGTTTACACCCATGATCATACAAGGCCCGCAGAATTGAAAATTTGACCCCGAAGTCAAAAACAGCCACACGAAAATCCTTGTTTTCGGCAGGTCCGCCGTCTGCATCCAAAGGCCAGCTATAACTTTCCGATGTGGTGATTTCTCGGACGATGTCCCGGCCCACCAACTGCCGGCTGCCCGCCAGTTGCTCCGCCAGAGCGGATACAGGTTCTGTGGAAGTGGTTATCATGGCCATTTGTGAGCCGTGGTCCCGGAGATGGCGCGTCAGGGCACGCGTATCGACATCGCTAATGCCGACGACATTATAATACTTCAGGTATTCATCCAGGGATTTATCGGCATGCCAGTGGCTGACGATGGGGCTGTATTCACGGATGATAAAACCGGAAGCGTAAATCCGCCGGGATTCAAAATCTGTGGGATTAACACCATAGTTACCGATCTGGGGGTAGGTCATGGTCACCAGTTGATAGTGGTAAGAAGGATCGGTTAGAATTTCCTGATACCCCATCATGGCCGTGTTGAATACAACCTCGCCTGTGGCGGTTCCTTCGGCGCCCAGGGAGAGCCCCTCGAAGTAGGCGCCGTCGGATAGCAACAATTTTGCTTTCATAATTTTTTCTCGATAAGACGGTTCCGTAAAACGCTCAACTTCTGCGTTGTGCTTCATTTCGCAGCCATTCAACGTAGCAAACTACGCCTCATGGCTACAAAATTTGCACGCCTTGAATTTGAACTTTTTACGAAACCGTCTCTCCTTTTATTTTTATTGCCATGCAGAGATTAGAAGTTATCTCATAATATTTTTTGAGTACATCATTTATTTTTATCTGTCCTTGCATGAGTTGGAGGCTTTCATAGGCAAGGCATCGAAGGGTGAAGACGTGGGTTGCCACTTCGAATCCTTCGTAACGCGGCATATGAATATCTCCGGCTCACCCTGTGGGTGAAATTTGATGAGAAAGAAAACCTTAATCTTCTGGCCACCAAAACATAATTAATTGTTTTATTAAAATGAATTTTCATCAAATTTCATGCAAGGTTAGTCTCGCTTGAATTTAGAGTAATCCGGCTGCAGATAGCGACTCTCGCCACCCCCCTCGATGTCCAGAAGCGCGTCGACCTTCAGTGGTAATCCAAAAAGCTGAATAAACCCATGGGCATCCTGTTGGTTATAGACGTTTTCCTCACCAAAGGAAGCATAATCCTCGCGATACAGACTGTAGGGGCTCTTGCGGCCGGCCATGATAATGTTGCCCTTATATAATTTTAGACGCACCGTTCCGGTAACTTTTTGCTGGGTGACTTTAATAAATGCATCCAGAGCCTCGCGCAGCTGCATAAACCATTGTCCATTGTAAACCAGTTCGGCATATTTAACGGCCACAAAATCCTTGTAGTGCATGGTATATTTGTCCATGCAAATACTTTCCAGAGCCTGGTGTGCCCGGCAGATAACTGTTCCGGCGGGGGTTTCATAAATACCCCTGCTTTTCATGCCTACCAATCGGTTTTCAACAATGTCCACACGTCCGACACCATGGGCACCGGCAATTTTATTCAAGCGCGTAAACAATTCCAAAGCACTGAGTTTTTTCCCATCCAGGGAGACGGGATTGCCGTCCTCGAAACCGATTTCAATGTAGGCCGGCTCATCCGGTGCATCCTCCGGGCTAACGGTCAATTGGAACATTTCCTTTTCAGGCTCATTCCAGGGATCTTCCAGCAGGCCGCCTTCATGGGAAAGATGAAAAATATTGCGATCACGGCTGTAGATGTCTTTTTCGGTTTGCTGCAAAGGGATGTTATATTTCTGGGCATATTGAATGGCGTCTTCACGGCTGCGGATTTCCCATTCACGCCAGGGCGCGATCACTTTCAATTTGGGATTTAGTGCCATGATGGTCAACTCGAAACGAACCTGATCATTACCCTTGCCGGTACAACCGTGGGAAACGGCATCGGCGCCTTCTGATTCGGCAATTTCAACCAGCTTGCGGGCAATCAGCGGCCGGGCCATGGAGGTGCCCAATAGGTACTCCCGCTCGTACACCGCCCCGGCCTGCATGGTTGGAAAGACATAGTCCACCAGGAATTCTTCGCGTAAATCCTTGATAACCAGTTTGCTGGCACCCGAGGCAATGGCTTTTTCTTCCAGCCCGTCCAGTTCTTCGTTTTGGCCCACATCTGCGGCAAAACAGATTACTTCGCAATTATCATAGTTGTTTTTAAGCCACGGGACGATCACGGAAGTATCCAGTCCACCGCTGTAAGCTAGAACAACTTTGTTAATTTGTGCCATGGTTCAATCTCCTTTCCCCAAAAAAAAAGCCCCGGCAATTGCCGGGGCTTTGTGATTTTCAATGATTATTATCTGCATTGGACTTGCCACAAAAAACACCCGGCCTGTAATTTTATACAACGGCGTCGGCGGGTGCAGATTAGATTCATGCTCATTCTCGTATTAGGTCCTATTCATTCAAATTTGGCGCAATATGCCAAAAATGAAATCGACTGTCAATCATGAAATTCAGATTGTTGGAAAAATCATCGTTAAGAATAAAGAAGTCAGAATTCAGAAAACAGGAGACAGGAGTCAGAATTCAGGAGGGGTATTTAGATGTCGGATGATAAAATTGATTTTGCGTATGCGCTTAGGAGTTTGCTTACTTCCTCGAGATCCTTCATCATTTTATCTTCATCAATATATCCGAGATCCTCTGATAATATAAGATAATATCGGCATTCTTCTAAGGATGCCTGGGCGATATTCATGAACCGATGTTTATCAGGCTTGGATGTTTTCTTAAATCCTTCAGCTATATTTGCAGGTATCGATACTGCTGCACGTCGAAACTGGGATGTCAAACCATAGATTTCATCTTTTGGAAAACCTTTAGTTGTCCGATAAACCGATAGCACGAATTGATGTGCTTTCTGCCATACGATTAAATCTTGAAAAGTCTTCGCGGGCCCCTGATACTTCATTTACAATTACCTCTCAAACTTTTTCTGACTTCTGACTTCTGTCTACTCGCTTCTCAAAACCGTTCCCGATTGACAATTACCGACAGCCAGATCCTGTAAAGTGTTTACACCTTCCCATTTGACAATATAGACGGCCGAAACAGCCTTTGCCAGGGCTGCGAAGGCAGCATTCATCTTGGCCACCATGCCGCCTTGAATAACTCCGGATTCAATATGTTCCCGGGCTTCTTGCCTGGTGAGGGTCTGACAAGTGCCTTGGCTATCCATCACACCGGGAACATCGGTAATGAAGATCAGGCCGGTGCAATTGATGGCGGCTGCCAGGGCTGCTGCGGCACTGTCGGCATTGACATTATAGCTGTTATGGTGTTCGTCTCCGGATATGGGGGAAATCACCGGTACGGCCCCGGATTGCATGGCAGCGATGACGCCGCGGCCATTTACGTGTTTAACCCGACCCACATAACCGTAGTCATGGCCTGTCTCGGCAAGTGGTTCCACCAGGAAAAGCTGATCGGTTTTGCCGGACATGCGGCGGCAGGTAAGACCATGCGCGGATAACCAGGAGGCTACGCGACGGTTAACTGTTTCGGAAAGAACTTGTTCAATAATTGCCATGTCCTCGGCTCGGGTAACACGGATGCCGTCGATGAAGCGGGTCGGGCGACCGTGATTTTTCAGTGCCTGAGAAATCTCCGCGCCGCCGCCGTGCAGGATCCCGAATTCGATATGGGGGAGGGATAGGATGGCTTGAGCCAGTTCTTGAAACCCGTTTTCCTGTTCAAAAGCGCGGCCACCGATTTTTATGATCAGTCTTTGGGGCATGATAATTCTTCCTTTTTTAGGGCATTGACATGTTTGTCTGACCAATCTTTCATATATAGTAGGGTCCAAGGAGTCAAGGATCCAAGGGTTCCAGCTCGAGCAATCAGGCATAAGCCATAAGCTAGCAGCGACCGATTGTTTGTCGCCTGTAACTAAAATGAAAGCTGCATCGAGGCATTCCTGCCTACGGTTGTCATCTCCATGAAAATGGAGATCCAGGATCGCCCTTTTGCTGACAGCTTACAGCCTGCAATGGATTCCCATCCCCTCCTCCGAGGGGACAAGCTTTCAAGGGAATGACGGGAAGAGCTGATAGCTGAAGACGTTGCCTCGATTCCCGCTTCCGCGGGAACGACTGAATGGGCTAAGTGGAACCATAAAGTATCAGCTGACAAGCTGCTGATAGCTTGAAGCTTACAGCAGGACCCTGGATGCTGGAATGATGTGATTTGAAACCCGAAACGCTTAACCCGATACCCGAAACACAAAAAACAAAATACCAAACACAAATCCGTTCCAGCACAGATATGATTATGGGGTTGAAAGTATTGTTGCAGATTTGTTATGGACCCAAGAGGCCTAAACCTGAATAGAACGATTTTTTTCTTGATCTACACCAATCTTTTGCGGATCAGCTTTCGCAGAAATCCTCGACAGATCCATTGGTCTGCCTACGTTTTTTGCG
This sequence comes from uncultured Desulfobacterales bacterium, assembly GCA_964452555.1. GTDB lineage: Bacteria > Desulfobacterota > Desulfobacteria > Desulfobacterales > B30-G6 > B30-G6. Next base: position 10,287 of record CAYVMI010000018.1, on the reverse strand, counting down.
TACCCTGCTCCATCAAAAACTTGGCATATCTCTTCGGAAAAAAATCCCTCAACTCAGGTTAAATTGTCACGTGATTAGAATAATGTTGGAATATTTGGCACACCGTACCATAACAGTCCAGATTTTTTGTTGATGAAATCAACACCATAGCGGTTGTCATAATCTCACATAAATCTGAACCGTTAGGAATAAAAGTCTTTAATTATTTAAACGAATCTCAATCCGAACATTCATGACAACCGGTATAAGGAGGCGGGGATGAGACCATATGCGGAAACCACCCAGCAGATTTATGAAGGATGGCGAGAATTTTTTGAAAAACCGGAGGATGAGCGGCGCCATTGTTTTCAATCCCAGGGACGATTGATCGACATTATTTTTGCTCAGCAGTTTGACCGGTCATTTTTAGATCGGATGTGTCTGTTAGCGGATCAGATCCGGATATTGGCTAAAACCAAACTGGGTCAAAACCATCTGCGCCATCTGTTGCCGCATAAGCGTGCCATGCTTTATTTTTCACAACCGTCCACGCGAACCTTTCTCTCCTTTCAGAACGCCTGCCATATGCTGGGATTAGCCGTATCGGAAATCCGGGGGACCACCACCAGCTCCGAGGTCAAGGGTGAGTCCCAGGAAGACACCATCCGCACATTCGCCTCCTATGTGGATCTGATCATATCCCGACATCCGGAAGCCGGTTTTGCAGAGAAAACCGCCTGGGTGCTTAATCAGACCGAAAGACCGGTGCCGGTAATCAACGGCGGATCCGGACCGGATCAGCACCCCACCCAGGCCTTACTCGATATTTATACACTGGAAAGGGAATTCAAACAGGCCAAGGGACTGGACGGCAAGAAAATTGCGATGGTGGGGGATTTGAAACGCGGCCGGACGGTGCGGTCCTTAAGCTATCTTATGAAAAATTATCGGGATGTGGAGCTATATTTTGCAGCGCCGGAAGTGTACAAGATGAAAGATGACATCAAAGCGTTCCTGGACAGGCATCAGATACCCTTTCATGAAACTGAGGATTTCGAGAGCATCATGCCACTGGTTGACGCCATTTATATGACCCGAATTCAGAACGAGTACTCTGAAGATCCGGCCCACGAAGCCGAGACCTATCCGGCTTTTCATTTCAAAAAAGAGCACTTGGACCGCATCCATGCCCACTGCGTCATTTTGCACCCTTTACCGAGACGATACGAAATCGATGTGGCCGTGGATAAAGACCCCCGGGCAGCATATTGGCGCCAGGAGCGCAACGGCATGTGGATCCGGGCGGCTTTGATTGCCTATCTGTTTCAGGTGGAAGATGAAATCACAAATGTTTTCTCTTAAGCTTGAAGTGAAAGTCGTGCATTAACTTCATATCTGGGAAATCAACTCGAAATTGTACGAATTGGAAAATTAGAGAAAACAGGCTGTTAGGCTGTAGAATATCAGGCTGATAGGCGCTGATGGTATTTGTGCTGTCTGCTTTAAATTAGCCTGTAAGCTTTAAGGCTATAAGCAGCTAACAGCCTAACAGTCTAAACACCTAAAAAGCTATTGAAATTTCTTTGCAATTTCAATCACCGCATCCTTGCTGAGAGAGGCGGTATCATAGGGAGATTTTCCCGCCAGATCGGCTTCAATCAGGGTATCATCGTAGGGTAAAGAACCTAAATAATCAAAATCAGGCAAATGTTTTTTTAGAAACTCCTCATCCTTTAATCCCCTGACTTTGTTGCCGATTACGGCAATTTGGGCCAAGCCGATCTCTGACGCCAAGGTCCGGATATGTCCGGCAGTATCGATGCTGCGGCGGCCGGGCTCAACAACAACCAACAGTTTGTCAACAGCTTGAGCGGTACCGCGGCCCAAATGTTCGATCCCGGCTTCCATGTCCATCACCACAACTTCGTCCCGGGCCAAAACAATGTGTGTGACGAGCGCTTTGAGCAGGGTACTTTCAGGGCAGATGCACCCGGCACCGCCTTTTTTCACCCCCCCCAGCCGCATGAGTTTAATGTTTTCATAGCGGATTGAAAGGGCGTCCGGCAGGTCGTCGACCTTGGGATTCAGCTTAAAAAAACCACCGATCGTGCCGGGCCGGGCTTCGGTTCTTTCAAAGATCAGGTCTTTCATCTCTGCAATGGGGGTAATGGTTTCAGATCTATCGATACCGATGGCGGAGGCCAGGTTGGCATCGGGATCGGCATCGATGGCCAATACATGCTTGCCGTCCGCATTGAGGGTTCGAACAAGCAGGGAGGAGAATGTCGTTTTGCCGACACCGCCTTTTCCGCTAACTGCAATTTTCATGATAATTCCTTTCGAATTAGGCTGTTAGGTATTTAGGCCGTTAGGCTATTAGGCGCAAATTGCTGTCTGTCAATGGGCTAACTACCATTGAGATCCAGACCAAACCTACAGCCTAACAGTCTTCAGCCTATCTACCTATGGTGTTAATAATAATACCGGAAAATAGAATAACAACAGCTATGAAATCGATACCCTGAAATGGGCGACAGCCCATTTCCTGAGGTGACGATATTAGGGGCTTGCAAACGTCTTATCGTCGCCCTAACTACCATATCTTGTTATGTTTTTTTCTTGACACACTACAGATAGTTGGCTATAGCCTAAACAAGGATATATAAACAATTCATGACCAATCCGCTCAATCCTCTCTCGATCGATATGTTATCGATGCCGAAAGGGTAAGGGGAGGAGTGTATTCATGTCTCATGAATTTGAATTCACCCTTGTGCCACAAGACTTCGACGAGGATTTCGGCAATCCGACTGAGTTCAATGAATGAAGTCGGGCGCTCACGTGAGGTTATCAGTCGAACTCCATCGGGGAATTCAAATTCGTCATAGAAAGCGGGCCCCATCGGGATGTTTAAATCGAGATCACATGGAATAACAATCGTACATGCAGATGTTTTGTCGTTTGTCTCCTTCGCCGGAAATGAACTGCAGGTGGATCATACTGTTCCGCTGGCGGAATTTCTGGCGGACGATTTTGAGCAGGCATCCATACCTGCCAATATTCGCAATCGTCAAAACCGGCTGTTGATTGTCCCGGATTATTGGATTGGGCAGGCAAACCTGTCCTTGCCATCCAGAAAACGATCTGTGGTGGAGCCGTTTATTGAAAGAAACCTGGCATCCGAGCATAGGGATCTCACTGGAATTGGATTGTTTTATAACTATGCATTCCTCAAGAGCCGTTCGGAGGAAGGCAATATCTTGGTGTTGTTTCTTCAGGAGCCTGGATCCTATCAATTGTATCAGAAATTTGATGCGCTGAAGATGGCGCCTTTTGACATTACAACTCCCGCTTATATTTGGGGAAAAAAGATCGAGAAAAAATTTCCCGAATCCGTGGACTCAGGGATCGGGCTGATTCAAAAACTCCCTAAAGCTTCATACCTCTATTTTTACCACCAGGAACAATTCTTGTTTTCACGCAGTATCCAGGCAGCGGAAACGTCATCGGAAGATACAGATGTCCTCAATGCTCTGACCTATGAGATCAACCAATCCGTGTATCAAGGCTGATTTAGAATATATCTATATTGATTCCCCCCGCGTAGAGGACGGGGCGGAACTATCTGAGAGTCTGGGACGCGATGTACACAGTTTCGAGGACCATCCGGAAGATTCAGAACATAAACAGGCTATGGCCGATGAACTGGGCCCATGTAGCATATTTAGCCCTGGAGATATGGCTGCGTCCAGGAAATTTCTGGCGATTGCCCAAAAGGATCATGCTAAAGCCAGAGAATGGCGACCTGTGCAACTGGCCGGTGTGCTTATCGGGCTTTTGATGTATCTGATACTCGGTACAGAGCATTATTTATTATTACGCTGGTCCAAACAGGAAGTGGCTCCGGAAATTACAGCCAATATGTCGGGTCAGTCCAGTCGGGAAGTTATAGAGGAATATAATACGTCTCTGGACCTGATTTTAAATGAAAACAGGCGGAAATCAACCTGGCGGACCATGGTGAATCTGGCCAGATGCCTGCCTGAAAATGTACTAATCAGACGAATGCAAATTGATTTGGCTGAAGTTCCCGGTGTCAACCTGAGATGTGTGATCAATGCCACGGATATGACGGAATTCCGGAATTCATTAGCGATGCTGCTGGATAATATTGCGCAAACTTTTGTTGGCAGTTTAAGAATCGAGGCGCGGGATGTGCAATTGGGTCAGATCCGCCAGGAACAAGGATATACCCAATACCCGATTGAGTTTAATTTTAGGCTATGACCAAGAATAGAATTACCAGAAACTGGATCGCAGTCGGCGTGATCTGGATTGGCGTTTTGGTGTTGACCCATTTCAATTCCCAGGCTGTTGAGCAAATAAAGACCAATCGCGCTGCCATGGAATCCATGCGCATGGACGGAATTTTTTTAAAAAACAATTTTAAAAAGATTTCCCGTGTTTTAAACCGACGAACCGCCCTGCACAAAAGTATTGATTCTTTGCAGATCGAATTGGTTGCCCTTGAAAACATGCTGAGACTCCGGGCAAAAGAACAGGGTTTGTCCAATTTTCAGATTATAGGCGAACCCATCAATAGTGGAATCGATCAGGTTTCTTTGAAATTTAATGCTACCGGCAAGTATCGTGAGATGGCGTTATGGCTGGAGACCCTAGAGAATGAAGTCTCCTACCTGATTGTGAACCAGGTTGATATGCAGACAGACGCGGGTACCAAAGAACGTGCATTTAGCCTGAGTATTGAATTTCGGTATAAGTTGGCATCGGAAGATGAGGAGGCTGGTTAGACCGGCCTTAAGCTGTTTAGATTAAGCAGCCTAATGTTTTCCAGGTCAGACATCGCCTGCTTGAACGGGTTTCAAGCGGGCAACGAGGCTGGCTTCAAATGAAAACCAATAAAAAAAGAACGCATTAGAATGATCGGCAAGTCAAATCCCAAAAGAATGATAATTGGATTGTGGGTATTAGCTGCCTTGTTAATCCTCTGGTACAATGCTGTGGCCATGACATCCCTGCTGGATCAACCCATGACAGGATTGTCACCGCAGGCACGGGAATCCATGACCAAATGGCAACGTTTGGAGATTCAGATCGAGTCTCAGCTGAAAGAAAAGTTTAGTGCCCAGGAATTTGATAAATTCCTGTCCGCAATCGATATTGAAAAGGTGAAGGCGATTCTGCCCCCAAAAAAAACCAAGCCCCAAATAAATGTCGCTAAAAAAACGACAGAGCCGGTTAAAAAGAAGGAAATTGTTCTGCCTGAATTAAACGGCATCGTAGCGATTCACGATGCCGCCGGAGAAACAATCCATCTGGCCGTGATCGATGGCAAAACTCGAGAAGAGAAAAGCAGGATTGGTGATTTTTTACTGGAACGAATTGATGCGGAGGGAATCCTCATAACCCGCGAGGGAAAGTCCTGGTATATCGATGCCCCCCAGGTGGCTTTTTCTGTTGATAACAGTCGTTCCGATTATAGAACCAAATTAGACCAATAATGCTCAAGTGACGACGGCCGGGGCCTTGCGGATATCCGGACACATGGAACTTAGGAACATGCATATTGATTTTCTTATAACGACCGAAATACACACCTTAGGATCGAACTGGTGGAGGCATAATGTATCATAATTTTCAAAAAAGTGTCGTGCTAACGCTTTTAGTGCTCATGCTGATAGCCTGTATCGGCTGTGCGGTACATGAGCCGCGGCCGGTGCGGTTGGAAAATATGGACGAGATACAACCGAAAAAGATCATTGAGGCCCAAAAGCCTGATCCGGTACCCGGATCGGTGACAATTCCGGAAAAATTGGAGCCCATCGTTCAAGATATCGAGAGAGATGCGAGTATTTATTCCGGCGTATTCAATGACGTCGCGCTGGCAGAGATACTCAAGATAATCAACCGAGAATCGAGCCTGAACATGTCCGTGGCGTCGGGAGTGGATTTAAACCGACGCATCACCGTTCATCTGCAACAGGCGACTTTGTCAGAGGCTCTGGACATGGTGGTGGTGAACGGCGCCGGTTATGCCTGGAAAATTGCGGGTGACACGCTATTTATCAAAATATTTGAAGAACGTATTTACCAGTTCGATTATCTGGACATGGCCGGTGAAACCGATATTGAAATCGGCGGCGACATGCTGGCATCCGGGGTTGAGGATTCAGGGGTAAGCGGCAAATTTCAAGTCAAAGCCAAACGCGAGATCGAAGAGACGGATGTATGGGCCAATGTGGAAGAGGCCCTGGACCTGTTTAAATCCGAAAACGGCATTGTCCGCATCAACCGCAATGCCGGCATCATATACATGGCGGATATGCCGGCCCGGATTGCATCCATGATTAATTTTCTGGATTCGCTTACGGAAGCCTTGCACCGCCAGGTATTTATCGAAGCCAAAATCATGGAGGTGTCCCTCAACGAAGATAACAGCTATGGCATTGACTGGTCCAACCTCAATATCAATTTTATTGATGCCGGCAACAACCTGACGGACACCTTCAATTTGAATATCAATAGCGGCAGTTCAATCATTAAAGCCGATCAAAGCGGTTTTTCGGCGATTATTGATTATCTCCAGACCCAGGGGGACGTTACCGTCGTTTCCAATCCCCATCTTTCGGTCATGAACGGTCAGTCCGCCATCTTAACCGTGGGTTTCCAGTTTCCTTATGGTGATGTAACCGGTGTAGACCGGGATGCTGAAACCGGTGTGATTACCATTGGCACTTCCATCAAAAGGGCTATCCTGGGCTTACAGCTTGGCATCACGCCGCATATTTCCAAAGACGGCATCGTGACCCTCAATATCATCCCAACGATCACGCGCATCCAGGGCGAAGAGCGTGTGGAACTACCCACAGGATCCGCCACAATCCAGGCCATTAACAACCCAATCATCGATCTCCAGGAACTGTCCACCACCGTACGGGTACGTGAAGGTAATTCCATTGTCCTGGCCGGGCTCATCAGCCAGATTCGGCGGGCCAACCACCAAGGTTTACCCCTCCTCAGCCAGATTCCCGGTTTAGGATCCTTTTTCAAACACATGCAGGATGTCAAAGAGAACAAAGAACTGGTGATATATATTACGCCATATGTACGGAAAATTGACTGATTCGAGTGACAATTTTTGCAGAAAAAATGACAATAATTGTTGTTTTAAATAAAAATGCCCTAAAATGGGTTTGTTGGGCATAATTGTTTAAATACAGCAAATTTATTATATATATAATAATTACAAGCTTTTGTAAAGCTCAACATTGTAATATCTTAATGTAGGCAGCTAAGTTGGCATGAAGCCTGCTTGAATTAGACATGAAGCATATTTCATAAATAAGGAACAGACAAAGCGGAACATACTTGAAAGGAGTCTGACGATGAACAACATTAGAAGAAAAATGAAAAACAATTCCGGTTTTACGCTGGTTGAGATTGCCATCGTAATGGTGATCATTGGTTTGCTGGTGGGCGGGATCCTGAAAGGTCAGGCCATGATCGACAATGCCAAGGTAAAGCGCGTGACCGAAGATATGGAAGGTCTGCGGGCCGCAACTTTTGCTTTTCTCGACCGCTACGGCATGTACCCCGGAGATGAAAACGCAGCCGGCATTCCACCGGGTGATGCGAACGACGGCGATAATAACGGCAATTTTAATGAAGCCAATGATGGATGGGCAATAGAGGATATGCGTTTGGCCGGTCTGCTTTCGGGCACGGGTACGGCCCTGCCAACCCATGGTTTCGGTGGTACCTTACGGGTTGACTTTATCAATATCGCTGGCATTGGTGCAAGAAACTACATAGCAGCAACCAATCTGCCTGCGGAGGTCGCGGCTGAGATAGATCTAAAATTCGATGATGGTGTTCGAAATACAGGCGATATTGTCGGCAGCGCCGCCTATACTGCAGGTACGAATATTGCTACTTTTGGGTGGAGTCTAAACTAAATTAGGACCATAAAAGCTATTTTAGCGCATTATCCCGGGGCATATCGAAGTGGTTTGCAAATGTCGGATACCCAAGGAAATTGTTTTAATTAACCGAGGTATAGCGCATATAACAATGTAATCCTTGAGTGCAATTGAGTAAAGGTATGGCGATAATCCGCAATAGAAATGGATTCACGCTGATTGAGATTGCCGTCGTGCTGATCATTGTGGGATTGCTGGTGGGATTTGGCGCAACCCTGGTGGGTCCGCTCACCGAGCGTTCGAAGCGCATGGCCAATACCGACCTCGTTCAGGCTGCGGTGGAATCGATCATCGGCTTCGCCGCAAGCGATTTTAGAATCCCCCAATGGGGGGATAACACGGTCGACACAACTGTGGACGAGTTTTGTGAGGTTGTAACCAGAAGAACGGATACAACCGGCAAACCGCTCTACTACTTTTTCGACAACCGTTTGAGCGTACAGAACAGCATTTGCGGGCGCAGGACCACCAATTTAACCGTTTGCCGCGACGCAGCCTGTACAGACCGGATCCCCAATGTGGCTTTCATTGTGGTGAGCAGCGCGTTGGATTTCAATCCCCAGACCGGTATCGTCACGGCCGGCTGCCCGGCCGGTCAGACCTGTATCGGTGTTTATGCCACCGGAACCGGGGCGATTGACAACTGCACCGGGGGAGGCAACTGCCCCAATTATGACGGTGCCGTACCGCGCATCAACCGGCCCGAGGAATATGATGACATCGTTGAATACGTGACCCTGGGAGAGCTGCGAACTAAAACCGGATGCCAGGGTGCTCCGTTAAAAATCCTGAACAATGACTTACCTTCCACGAGTATCGGCAGTACCTATAATGCCACAATTTATGCCGAAGGTGGCGTTCCCTTTGGTGCCGGCGGTAGTTACCGTTGGTGCGTTGAAATTGGCAACCGCAGTGCCGCCGCAGGCCTTCCAGGCGGGCTAACCATAACGCCGGGATTCATCCGCTACCCGGATGATGCCGCCCCGACGCAGTGTATCGACCAGGCCGAGACAGCCTGGTCCACATTCGGTGCTAATACCCTGGCGATTACCGGTACGCCCACCGAGGCGGGTACTTTTCTGATATCCGTCAACGTTCGAGACGACAATCAGAGCGGCAACGATCCGGCGTGCAATAATCCAAGCAATGAGGACAATTGCAGCAGGAAGTCGTTTGTCCTCACCATCAACCCATAAATTTTCATAGCCATCTGAGCATATCAAACGCTTCGTTAATCTTTATGTGTTTCAAGTATGTCGGCCAACTATCACAATAGAATGAAAATTTATAATAACAAAGGCCTGGCCCTGCTACCCCTAATTATGATGGTGGTTGTATTCGGAGCGCTCTTGGGTGTTGGAATCGGCCTTGTCAAGGACCGCGTTCAGAATACCCAGAAACTTAAGACGATTGAAACCCTGGCATCCGCAGCCGATGAGATTATCAGTTGGTCGGCCCAAAGCGGCATCCTGCCGGTTTGGGGTGACAATACACCTGACAGCGACATCGATGAATTTTGTGAGGTTGTTAAAAATAACACTGATATTTGGAAGCAAAACCTCATATATGCTTATGATTCGGACTTGACGCTGGCTGCCAACGGCGGAATTTGCGGTAAAACCACGACTGGAATTACGACCGGCGGTGTCGGTTCGATCGCTTTTATTATTCTGAGTCCGGGCCTGGATCACACCTTGTCTTCTACACCAAGCGCATCCGGACCCTACACCGGAGCCATGACCCTTACCGCCGGCGATATCAGCAAGTTCATTACGCTGGAGCAGTTAAGAAATGCCATCGGGTGTTTCAGTACGACCGGCGGCCGACTGACTTTGCTGACCAATGAACTACCCACTGGGTGTGTCGGCCAGGGGTACACTGCGGAACTATATGCCCAGGGGGGCGTGCCTTTGGGAGCCGATCCGGATTACACCTGGACCCACACGATTACAGCCGGATGGATTGGCATAACTCCTGAAAACCGGCATCTCAGACTGGCCGGCACGCCTTTATCGGCCGGAACGGAGGCATTCGACGTTACGGTGACAGATGCGGACGGCATATCGCTGACGCGCCGCTACACAATAGAAGTGCTTTCCTGCGGGGCCGGTCCCGGTCCTGTCTCCCAATACGATTTTAACGAGGGTAGCGGAACGGTTGTAGGGGACGCAGCCGGATCCAATGACGGCAGCTTAAACGGGGATACGGCCTGGACCGGTGATACACCGGACGGCACCGGCACGGCCCTCAGTTTCGACGGCAGCGGCGATTATATCCTGGTGCCGGATCACCCAAGTCTACAGCTGGT
>CAYVMI010000017.1:0-103027 GCA_964452555.1 uncultured Desulfobacterales bacterium | reverse complement strand
ACGTTTTTCCAGCCTGAAATTGACGGCATAAAATTAAACGACAACCAGAAATCCAAATTTAATTTGATGGACTTATTACTGGGTTAATGCTATAAGCAGTTGTTATGTTTTCCTTTCTTAACAAACGATCCGGGCCGCTTGGTTTCGATCAATTCCCACTTTCGAAGTACAATTTAAATTTCAACCTGGATCAGATCGTACCGGGTGTAGACAATGTGCGTCATGATGTCCATCTGAGTCCCACCTTTTGGGAAGTTGCCAATACCCTAGTCCCCCAGGCCATTGCCCGAAACATTGAATTGCACGAGTTTTTTCCCATCGACAAACCGGCTATCTGGTCTAAAAAGGTGGCCAACTTCAAAGAGCATTATCGGCAAGTCATTAAAGAAGCCGTCTATCGGTCCAAATTGGAAAATAATCCCCAAATCGATTACCTGGCCCAGATAGCGATAATGAAAATGCTGATTACGGAAATACGGAATCAGTTTGAAAAAGCAACTACCAAAATTAAAAATATTATTCGCAAAGACGAACTGAGCGATCGGCATCAGACCGAGGGCACCGCCAAAATCAAGGAATCACTTTCCAACGTTCTACAGAGAAAAGATCTCTTTTTAAGAAAAGTTGGCCTCCAACTTTTTACCTTAATGCTGGAAGTCAACAAAGGCGAATTGAAGACTATTCGTGAAGCCAACTTCGGCGTTGATAAACTGTTGCCCGACGATATCCTGGAAAATCCGATTTTTCATACCCAGAATCCCTATCATGATGCCTTTCTCATCGATGAATATGATATCATCTTTGGCCGGAGAATGGAGGATCCCGATAACTATGATAATCTGATCCGTTTGTTGGAACGCCTGTTTCTAACTATCAGTGAGCGAAAATCACCGCCAAAAAAAATCAGAGATCAAGCCACCGGTCATATCGAGATCCAAAAAGATAAAGTCGATATCAGCAAGTATCTGCGATATGTGGGCAACATGGATACGCTGGTGAACACCTTCGGAACCATTGAGAAATACCGTAAAAGCAAAAAACAGGCAGCCGGCAGCGATGATGTTCGATCCTTGAAAATCCTTTCCGGCAAGCAAAAGACAATTCTCAAAGAATTCTATCGGGCTTTCAGTAAGGCCCGCTTGATCCATCGAATTGCGGCATCCTATGAAATGCGCCCGGTTTACCAAATCTATTGTCCACCCTTGGTGCCACAGCAAATACTGCTATACATGATCGAAGCCAAATCCAGAAGAACCGTAAAATCACGCTTAAAGCAGCTAAAAAAAATCTATCATCGCTCTTTTTCCCTGGCGCCCCTGAAAAAGCAAATTAAAAAACTGGACTTGCTTAGACCTGTGGATAAGAAAAAATATTTGATCCGGTTCCTGAATGGAATCGTTCATTATCATCGTGATATTGAAAACTACAAAGTGATCAGCGAATCCATGGATCGTATCAACCTGGCGACAGATGGGAAAATTCTCAACCTAAGCAGAGCCAACAACACCCTCTATGAATTTCTACTGGCCGATGAGAAGCAGGAAGATGAAAAACCGATCATCAATCACGTGGTCATCAAAGCCGATGTGAGGGGATCAACTGACATTACCCACCAGATGAAAAAAAGAGGCTTGAATCCGGCTTCATATTTCAGTTTGAATTTTTTCAATCCCATATCGGAAATTCTGAAAGATTATGGTGCCGTCAAAGTATTTATTGAAGGGGACGCCATTATTTTGGCAATTTTTGAACGCGAGAAAACACCCGAAGGCTGGTATGCGGTGGCCAGAGCCTGCGGAATCGCTATGAACATGCTTTTCATTATCAACCGCTATAACGAGAAAAGTAAAAAGAATAAACTACCGATTCTGGAACTTGGAATTGGTATTAACTATCTGGACTCCTCACCGACATTTTTGTTCGATGGCGATCAACGCATTATGATTTCTTCAGCCATTAATATTGCTGATCGCCAGTCCAGCTGTTCGAAGCCGCTCCGCAAGGCACTTGCGCAGAAGAATCCGACGTTCAATCTTTATGTCTATCAAACCGCTTCGGATGAAGCCATGCGCCAAACATCCGACGACATCTCCATGCGTTATAATGTCAACGGGATTGAATTGAATCCGGAAGGATTTGAAAAACTGGCCCAGGAGATTAATCTGACGACGTTGAATGTCGCGGTGCCGGAATTAAAACGCAAAAAAATCAAACTGCACACCGGCAAATTTCCGCTGACTACCGGAAGATTTCAACGACTGATTATCAGAGAATCCCGAATTCGACAGTTGCGGGCAGATACGCTCCAGCCCATAAAAACCACGAGTCGGAAATACTACGAAGTTTGCACTCATCCCCTGGTATACCGGCATGTCAGAAAAAAGATGAAGCTTACTGATCAACGGCTGCGGGCAGGGCTAAAACAGACTGGCTAAGCCGTACAAATACCTCCCCCCCCTCCTCTGTTGCCGGTGCATAACCCTCAGCGACTTTGTGCAAGTTTTCAATTTCATCCGGATCTTTTAAAGATATGGACGCGTCGACTAGCTTTAGCTGGTTACGAATCTTGGCATAGAGGACCAGCGGCCCAAAACGAACCAGGCGACCGGATGTGCGCTGCGGTTTTCCGATGATATAATAGTGATCCAAGGACAGGCTCTTGGGTGCAGGCGTGAATCCCAGCAGTTCAGCGAACAGGGACAGGCACTCGAGAACACCTTCCTGATAGGCATTTGCAAGCGAAGCCATTCCATCGTCCGCAATAGCCGCCAGATCTTTTTGGTCATATTGCAGATCCAGCGACTCGAGGCAGGCATTCTGAATGGTTGCCAGTGTATCGGGTCCCTTACTGACCAGTACATCGGCATCGTTGAGGATCTTAATGGCATTGCGAATACTGATCATTTCTTTAACGGTGGGACTTCGCCGCATGGCAATATCTTCAGTACTGGATTGATACAGGGGCAGATCATTGCCCAATACGATAATCGGATGGATATCGCCATCCCCGGGTGGAATATACAACTCCAGATCCCTAACCCGGTGAGGCTCGTAAGAACTCAATTCAAGTAGCTCGCGTACGGCATTGATATCGGTTCGCTTACCGCTATCCACCGATCCCATAGACGCCAGCACCTTTTTGGTGAGCTTTTTTATTTTAATTTTTTTAAGTAAATTTTCACGGAAAGACATACGGACAGCATAGCGAATACACAAACATTTTTCAATCGCCATCTTGACCGATTTGAAGAGTTGGTCTATTTACCATAGGCTGATAGCGGTCTCAATCAAGCTGAAATCTTGTGAATCAAATTATCATTGAAAGCTGAAAGGGAAAACAGCCATGTCTGAATACGCTGAATTACACTACCAGGGGAAATTATACAAGTTACCGGTAATTGAGGGATCTGAAGGTGAAAAAGCCATCGATATCAGCCGTCTGCGCCAAGAGTCCGGGCTTATCACCCTTGATGTCGGATATGGTAACACCGGTTCCTGCTGCAGCGACATTACCTTTATGAACGGCGAAAAAGGCATTTTACGGTATCGTGGTATTCCGGTTGAACAACTAGCTGAATACGGTACCTTCAAGGAAACTGCATTCTTATTGATTCATGGCCGCCTGCCAACCTGGAAAGAGTACCGTCAATTCTCAGTTCTGCTAAATGATCATTCCTTGGTGCACGAGGATATGCGATCTTTTTATCAGCACTATCCCAAAGGATCGCACCCCATGGGTATCCTTTCAGCCATGGTTAATGCCCTCAAAAGTTTTTATCCGGTATTGGAAAATATAGAGGAAGAGATCAACATCACCTTAACCCGACTACTGGCCAAGATTCGGACCATGGCCGCCATGTCATATAAAATATCGCTCGGGCACCGCGTAGTCTATCCGCGTCCGGATCTTACCTATTGCGAAAATTTTCTGAACATGATGTTTGACAGCCCGGTTCGTCCTTATCAGATTGACCCGGACGTGGTGCAGGCATTACGGGTATTCTGGATTTTACACGCCGATCATGAACAGAATTGTTCCACATCGGCGGTCAGAATAGTCGGTAGCGGACGCGTCAATCTATACGCAGCCATCTCCGCCGGTATAGCTGCTTTGTGGGGACCGCTGCACGGTGGCGCCAATCAGGCTGTTGTTGAAATGTTGATGGATATCCATACCAACGGTCACAGTATCCCCCAAGTCATCCAACGCGCCAAGGATAAAAATGACCCCTACCGCCTCATGGGATTTGGGCACCGGGTATATAAAACCTATGACCCCCGGGCCAAAATAATGAAAACAATCTGCGACACCTTACTTCAGAAACGGACGACCCAGGATCCCCTGCTCGATATTGCCAGAGAACTGGAATCAGCCGCGTTAGAGGATGATTATTTTATTGAGCACAATCTCTATCCCAATGTTGATTTTTACAGCGGGATCGTATTGCGGGCCATCGGTATTCCGACCAATATGTTCACGGTAATGTTTGCAATTGGCAGGCTGCCTGGATGGATTGCCCAGTGGCTGGAGAGTATGAATGATCCCAATTGGAAGCTTTGCCGCCCACGACAAATTTATACGGGACCCGAGCAGACGGATTATATACCCTTTGATGACCGCTAGCCGTTAGAGCGTTTCAAATTCTTAGAATGTTTAATCTCAAAACTCTAATAAGTGGTATAGTATTCTTTTGATTTCTAAATCCGGAAACGCTCTAATGGCTTTCAAAAAACAAATCACCCCTATATCGTTGGTGATATAGGGGTGATTTTTTTTTATTTGGTGCCGAATATTTTATCGCCCGCGTCCCCCAGGCCTGGCAGGATATAGCCGATCTCATTCAACTTCTCATCAACAGCCGCCACGTACACATCCGCGTCCGGATGTTCCTTTTCAACACGTGCGATTCCTTCGGGAGCAGCAACAATAAAGATACCCCGAATTTTCTTACACCCGCTTTCTTTTAAGAAGTCAATGGTGGCACACAGGGTGCCGCCGGTGGCCAGCATGGGGTCAAGAATCAGGGCAATACGTTCATCCATGTGACTTGTGGTTTTTATGTAGTATTTGACCGGTTCCAGTGTTTCCTCATTGCGATATAGTCCCACTACACTCACTTTTGCCGATGGAATCAAATCCAGAACCCCGTCCATCATCCCCAGACCGGCTCTTAATATCGGAACAACCGTGATTTTTTTGCCCTTTATGCGTTCAACATCAACTGGACCGGCCCACCCTTGTATGGTTCTTGTTTCGGTGTCCAAATCCTTGGTGGCTTCATAGGTTAGGAGGCAAGCCAGTTCAGACGCCAGGTCTCTAAAATCTTTTACGGTTACGTCATGTCTGCGCATAAAACCAAGTTTGTGCTTAATCAGGGGATGATCCACTATATAAATCGCCACGATCGCTCCTTTTTAAAAATGAGAATCAATTCAGATTGCGGAGTTGCAAGCCTTGCTCCCGCTCCAGATAACTTCCTTCATAACCGATAAACTTAAGATACGTGGTCTATTAAAACTCACCCAGCGGTCTAGTAAATGTAAATTTTGCCGGTGCGACGACCAATTTTTCCCCAGCCTCCTTTACGTTTTTACCCAGGGCGGAGAACGGCAATGAAATAACAAATAGACCCGCACCCAAAATGGTTGCAACAATTCCAAGCGGACGAACGATCAATGCGTCTGCAACCATGTTCTCCGTGCTGATCTCTTCATCTTTAATGGTTGCCTGGGCAAATGAGCTCGTAGCTGCGGCGGTAATCACAAAGACGACCACCATTAATATAACCAAGGTTTTTTGTGCAAATCTTTGCATGAATGCCTCCTTGTAAGCGTTTCCTGATATGCGTACGTTCGACTTCGAAAGTGATCTTTCAAGCCGGTTGATATCCACAAAATTGGGTGTGGACAATCATAAAAAAAAGATTTTGCCTTAATCGTCTGAAATCTGTAAGAAATACCTTATCAGATAATGCCTGAATTTTCAACCTAAGACCTGAATTTTGCACATGCCTAAATCCGACACACATATCGAAGTCGCCGTGGCTTTACCGGTACATGGAACCTTTTCCTACGCCGTACCGAACGACCTTGCGTTCCTGATCGAACCCGGCAAAAGAATTCTGGTTCCTTTTGGTCGGCGACGGGTAACCGGCTATGTGTTGGGAGAATCTACCCAGAACCTCGACAAGCCTCTAAAAAAGATTTTGGACATCCTGGATGACGAGCCCCTGTTTCCGGCTAATATGGTGCCTTTTTATAAATGGATTTCAGACTACTATTTTTACCCTATTGGCCAGGTTATTCAAAATGCTTTGCCAGGCGGCTTGATAGCGGTTGAAAAAAATATACTTTCCATTACTTCCCGGGGAATTCGGTTCCTGACGCACGGCATCATGACGCCCACCGAGAAACAAATTCTCTCTCTGCTGCAAACCAATAGTTTCGATTTGAAAGGCCTGCAAAAAAAAATAGACCAACCTATTGCCGCTGCGAATATCTTGGCACTATCGGATCGCAAATTGATTGCGACCCATAAAACACTTAAAGGCGGCCGCGCCCGCATAAAAACCGAACGATATGTTAGGCTGACAAACGATAATCGCTCCTTAAAAAAATTGTCCAAATCCAGGCAAAAAATTGTCGCCCGCCTTGAATCGAGTCCGGAAGTTTCATTGACTGAGCTGAAAAAAATCCTGCCCACTGCTCCGCGTTTGATCAAATCAATGGCCGCTGACGGCCAGGTTCAAATATCAACCCGGCAAGTATTTCGTGATCCCTTTGGTCAGTCGGTCTTGCCGGACAGTCCCCCGGCCTTGACCGCTGAACAGCAAGTAATTGTTGAACGGATCGGGGCCACTTTGGATCAAGCCTATGTCGCATTTTTACTAGTCGGTGTTACCGGTAGCGGCAAAACCGAAGTCTACTTGCGCCTCACTCAGCAAGTGCTCGATAGAGGTCAATCAGTTATCATTCTAGTTCCGGAAATCGCCTTAATTTCTCAGATGGAACGACGTTTCCGGGCCAGATTTGGAGACCGGATCGCCATTTTGCACAGCGGGCTTTCGCGGGGAGAACGCTACGATCAATGGCAAAAAATTGTGCGGGATGACATTCAAATCGCCATCGGTGCCCGATCAGCTATTTTCGCACCCTTTAAAAACCTGGGCCTTGTTGTTGTAGATGAGGAGCATGACAGCTCCTACAAACAGGAAAGCATGCTGCGCTACAATGCCAGAGACCTGGCAACGCTTCGAGCTAAACAACGCGATGCCACGGTTGTGCTTGGATCTGCCACCCCTTCCATCCAATCATATCATAACGCGGTCACCGGTAAATATAAGCGGGTTTCACTTCATAAACGCATTAAACTTAGGCCCCTCCCTGAGATAACCATCGTCGACTTGAGCGGTATGAGGGATCAGCGCGGCATACGACGTTATTTTTCAACGGAACTCTTAAAGGCACTCGAAATAACCATGCAGCGCGAAGAGCAGGCCATATTATTTTTAAATCGTCGCGGATATGCAAATTTGCCTATTTGTGATGCCTGTGGGCAGACGCTCCAGTGCAAAAATTGTGATATCGCCATGACCTATCACCAAAAAACAAACGCCTATCGGTGTCACTTTTGCGGATTCTCCCGGCCGGCCGCCAGTGTCTGCCCGTCTTGTGAGCAAGATAAGATCCGCCACCTGGGATTCGGCACCGAGAAAATTGAACAACTGATCCAAAAATTATACCCCCACAAGCATGTGGTCAGAATGGACCGCGATACGATTTCCCATAAAGGCGCCATATTGAAGCTGCTCAGCGGTTTAAAAGACGGCCGCACCGACATCCTGATCGGTACCCAAATGATTGCTAAAGGACATGATTTCCCCAATATCACTCTGGTCGGTATTATTTGTGCCGATCTTTCCCTTAGTTTTCCGGATTTTCGGGCCGGCGAACAGACCTTTCAACTTCTGGCCCAAGTTAGCGGCCGAGCCGGCCGGGGAGATCGGCCCGGACATGTCATCCTCCAGACCTATAATCCCGATCACTTCAGTATCCAATCCGCCCGGCAGCAAAACGTAGAGGAGTTTTATAACCAGGAAATCATTTTCCGCAAAGCCCTGAGCTATCCGCCGTTTGCACGCATGATTCAGATTATCATATCCGGGCGGAATAAAGACCTTGTCAATCGACATGCGCGCATGCTGGGAGATGCCTGCCAGTCACTGGTGCGGTCGCATAAATCTTTTCGACATCGGATCGAAATTATGGGCCCGATTGAAGCGCCCTATGCACGAATTGCTGCCAACTATCGCTGGCAAATCCTCTTTAAAAGCCGCCAAAGCCAGCTGTTGCATCATTTTTTACACCAGCTCATTGGTGATAATCCACATTTGTCATCCGTTCGTAATGTTAAAGTAGCTATAGACGTTGATCCGGTCTTCATGATGTAAATCCAAGGTGTAAGGAGGCCGATCTCACCATATCTACGGCGTCAGATTCCATTGCTTTCTGACTATCATGGATATTTTATGAAATACCCAGGTTGGGTTGACAATAATGTCGATGCCGATTAAATTATGCCTTCCTGTATATGCAAAATGGTACCAAGGAGTGATAATTATGAGAAAACTTTATGGTTGGATGATATTGCTCGTATTGATTCCATTCACGGTGTTTGCCCAGGAAACTGACAATCCGGGTACGCCTGTCATTCACGTACCGGAAACGGCTTTTCGATTTGATAGCGTTGTGAGTGGCCAGGATGTGATCCACGAGTACCTGCTGCAGAATCTGGGGACCGCGCCGCTTAAAATTTCGCGTGTCAAAACCGCCTGAGGTTGTGCGGCGACCTCTTATACGAGGGAAATCCCTCCCGGTGGTGAGGGAAAAGTCACTTTAAAGCTCAGAACCAGCAGTTATGGCAATTCAGAGGTAAAAAAGAATGCTGTCATCCACTCCAATGATCCGGCCAACCCCAAGGTAACTTTAACGATCTTTGGACATGTGGAAAAATTTGTGGACCTCAATCCAAGATACGTACGGTTGACCGGCCGCATTGGAGATAAAATTGCCGTACCGGTCATCATTGTGCCAACTTCAAAATATCCTTTTAAAATTAAAGAGGTAACGGCTAGAACCGGTAACGCCATTAAATACGCGCTCACGGAACGATCCCAAGCGGAAGGTGGCGGGTACAATTTGCTGGTGGAAAATACACGCACTGAAAAGGGGCGTTATGCGGATGTGTTAACCCTGTCCACGGACAGCGATATTCAACCCCAATTGTTGGTACGGGTTTATGGCAATATCATAGATCCCGCAAAAGCCAAGCCGAAAAAGAAATAGTCTACTCCATGAAAGTAATCGCCTTTGACTGCGATGGGGTCCTTTTTGATACCGCCGATTCAAACCGGGCTTATTACAACGCCTTACTCCATCAAATGGGTATGCCCGCCATGACCGATGAGCAGTTTGCCTATGCGCATATGAATACGGTTGCGGATACACTGGCTTATCTGTTCCCGGGGCAGGACCTACTTGCCCAAGCCAAAGCGCTCAAGCAAAATACAAGCTATAATCCTTTTGTAAAAGCCATGAAGATGGAACCGGATCTGATGCCTTTGTTGAAAAAGCTGCGCCCTGCCTATAAAACCGCCATCGCCACCAATCGGTCCGACTCCATGCCGACACTTCTCAGAGAGCATAACATCAAGCCTTTGTTTGACTGCATAGTATCCGCCCATGATGTGGCCCGCCCCAAACCCTATCCTGATCAGCTTGTGAAATTGCTCGATTTTTTTGGAATCGACGCCGGTCAGATGCTGTATGTGGGAGATTCCATTGTGGATCAGGAGGCGGCCGACGCCGCGGGAGTCGCCCTGGTGGCTTATGACAATCCGTCTTTAGTCGCCAGATACCACATCACCTCACTAAGAGAAATCGAAGATATCCTGGGACTATGACGCTTTCGTAAAAAAACCCTGTGATGGTATTGCAAATTATTAAGAGTTACTCAATCCCACTGAAAAGCAGGGGCAACCAACGGCCAGGCATTGAGTAAATGGTCAGTAGGGAAGACCTGCTTTGCAAAGGACGTCTATATAGCTATTCAGGGTTTCCGGATTTTTATATGGAAGGATATTCTTATGATATTCAAGGGAAAAATTTGGCTCAATCCTGAGGACTTCTTCGGCAGCCTGGTGGGCTTCTTCAATTCGGTTCAGAGAACTGTAAGAAGCAGTCAAATAGAGATACGGTGTTAGTAGGTCGGGACTGCCAATAAGAGCCTTTTTGAGATGCTGTATTGCTTTCTCATATTGCCCTCTAATTCGATATATCGCCGCCAGCCAGAAATAATAATGAGGTGGTGGAATTGGGTTGAGCCGTAATGCCCTCTTTATCAATTTGATGGCTAATTCTGTTTCATCGGAATAAATAAGGACAAATACCAAACAAGCGTGGGCTTCAGCTCCATTAGGGTTGAGCTCGATAGCCCGTTCTCCCTCTTTGATCGCCTCTTCATGACGCCTTTTAAACAGATAAATCCAGGCCCGCAAACTATGTGGCAGGTCAAGAAACTCGTTCAGGGAGAAAGCCCTATCAGTATTTTTCTCTGCTTCCTCAAACGATTTTATAGGAGACTCACTCCACCCATATAAAAAATCGAGAACATGTGTAAAACCTAACATGGCATAAGGCATAGCATACTTTGCATCTATGCTGATAGCCTCCTTAAAGAAAAACTGTGCCTGCTTATTGTCCCGCTTGTTAATACGAATAAAGCAATCAGCTCCGCGCATATGCATATCATAAGCTTTAATATTGTTTGTTGAGCCGGCCCACAAACGAGCCTGTTCACCATATACCAACTTTATATGCATAACATTAATAAGCTTTATTGTAATCTCATCTTGCAGCGCAAAAATATCTTCCAAATCCCGATCATAGCTTTCAGACCACATGTGGTAGTCTGTGGTTGCATCGATGAGCTGGGCTGTGATCCGCACACGATTCCCTGCACGTTGCACACTGCCCTCAAGGATGTACCGGACACCGAGTTCCTTTGCGATCTGTTTGACGCTGACGGCTTGGCCTTTGTATGCAAAACTTGAGTTCCTTGCGATCACAAACAGGTTGGACACTTTGCACAGGCCATTTATAATCGACTCGCTCAAACCGTCAGAAAAGTACTCCTGGGCGGAATCCCCACTCATGTTAGTGAAGGGCAAGACAGCAAGGGATGGCTTGTCCGGCAGGTCAAGCTCCTCTTCTACCAAGGTTTTTTCATTATCAGCTGCCATCAGAACCTTATACACCTGTACCGGTTCTTGGATATTCTTGACCTCATGTTCGCCAAGGTATTCAAAACCAAGATCAAATTTTCCTTTAATCTGCTCGTATGTATTCCGGGAGATGCAGATGCCGCTGGGATCAGACAGAGCTTCTATTCTGGCGGCAATGTTGACGCCCGCCCCGTAGATACTGCCTTTGTCCTGTACAACATCACCGATGTTAATACCGATCCGGAACTCGAGCCTTTTGTCCTCAACGAATTTAGCATTCTCTCTCTTCAGGATTTTCTGGATCTGTACGGCAGCCCCGACGGCATCTGCGGCACTGGAGAACTCGGCAAGAATGTTGTCACCGGGCGTATCAACCACACGGCCGGCATTTTGATCGATGAAATCCGACATCAAACCCCGATAATGTTTCAAGGTCTGAATGGTATGTACCTCATCATCTGCCATGAGAAGAGAGTAGCCCTTTACATCGGCACTAAAAATGGCTCTTAGCTTGCGTGTGACGTTTTGGCCTTTGGACATTGAATCACCTTCTGGCACAGGGTTTGAAGATGATATGAAAATGATATGATTAAAGAGAGTTACAAAATTGATACATGATTAAGCAGAACGGGTCAAGAACAGGTTGGTTATATTCGGATAGTGCGAACATTTTTAGATGAAGCAGAATAGTAATCACCGGTGATACCTGCAGATGAACACCGGTTGCATCAAATTGCCGACACCATATTTTAAGGATTTTGTCCCTACTGGAACCACCCTTTACCCTTTCCGTCAATCCCTCGGAAGAGGAGCACGAAGTGAAGCTATCGCGCTATCCAGCAAAAGCTGACAGTGAAATACTAAACCTGGATCCCCGATTTCTCGGGGATGACAACCGTGGAACGCTTCAGGGCTGCTTCCAGCTATAAGCAATCCTCGTAACCCGCAACCCGAATCTGACTCCTGACTTCTGACTTCTGACTCCTGACTCCTGACTCCTGAATTCTGTCTCCTGTCTACTGACTTCTAAGTAATCGAAGCTCAATGTTTGCAGGATCCTGCGTTTACCCTGAAGTGGACTGCATTTGTCATTGCCAGTGCGAGATGGCATTGGCATAGTAATGCAACATACTGCGTTCTGCGGGTGCGGCTTTAAACCCGTCGCCGGAAGGCTCCAGCATGCCTCTCAAGAGCATCAGGTCAACCGCATCCGCAATCGCCTTTCCACGGGCACTGCGGGAAGACTCCAATACAGGCGCGCCTTTGGCTTTTATACGATCCAATACCTGATTACTGTGTTGCTCAATTTTAATTACATCCATTTTTTCATCCGGATTTTCCAGAAAAACCGTCGATACCAAAGAGACCGGTAAAATCGGGACGACTTCCGCCACCGCATCCATAAGTGCCCGGCACATTTTTTCAACTTGAGGGAAACGCTCCGATCGATCCAGCCGGCCGAAATTGACATCATGGGTATCACAGTAGGCTTTAACTGAGAGCGGTGTTCCGAAATTGACACAGGCAAAACCATACCGTTGCCATCGGCTGAGTATCATCAGCACCAGGCTCCGCAGTATAAATTTAGAGGTGGTACGGCAAACAAACCACCAGCTTCTTTTTTCAGCATCCGGTTCCAGCTCCCGAAGCAGACTGCGATCTTCGATGGTGCGATCGTAGTTTATTCCCACAGGTATAAATATGATGTCCCGGTCCGTATCCGGATCGAACTGGCGTACCATGTAATCCACCAAACCAAGCTTCGGCGTCCGCAGGCATCCATCCCGGCTCAGACCCCCTTCCAAAAATACCGCCTGGCACACCCCCTCCCGGGTAGCCATGTGAATGTATCGCTCCAGCACCCGGCGGTAGAGCGGATTCCCCGATTTCCGGCGCACGAAAAAGGCCCCCATGGCACGAATCAACATCTGCAGGGGCCAGATCTTGGCCCACTCACCCACAGCGTAAGACAATGTGGTCCTTTCCGCGGCCAGAAAGGCAACCAGTACATAATCCATGTTGGAGCGGTGATTCATCACGAATACCACCGTGGATTCCGGGTCAATATTGGCATACTGCCGTTCTTTGACCAAACCGACCCGCACCCGGTAGAGCAACCTGGCAATCTTTTTGGCAATCCAGTATCCGATGCGAAAATACAGATAGGCATTGAAGGACGGCACAATTTCGCGGGCATAGGTCAAGGCTTTGTTCTGCACCACCTCCATGGGCATGTCGTGGTCCTTGGCATAGGTTTTGATCGCTTCCAGCACGCTGGGATCATAGGCCAGACGGTCGATTAAAACCTGCCGCTTGGTGAGTTGAAACGGACGAATCTCAATATCGAGGCGGGTGCCGATCTCATCGATCACACGATTGATGCGGCGACGCAGAAACCAGCGCGTGCTGGGGATGAGGATGCGGTCGAGTATGGCAATAGCGGCAATTAAAACGAGCAGAAGAAAAACCCACAGGGATATGGTAATTTCACCGGACATAAGACCCCATTTCAGCTTTAAGCAATCAGGTATAAGCCCTAAGCTGCTTATGGCTTACCGTTAAATGCTTGCGGTTTCACAAATATTAATAACAGATGGGCTCGTTAATGAATTTTCAGCAAATTAGTAATGTAAGATATTCGGAACTATAATGATTGAAAATATAAATAGGCGGTTTTGTAGAAGATTCAAATTCAAGGCGTGCAAATTTTGTAATCATGAGGCGTACTGTTGTACGTTGAATGATAACAAAATGCAGCTAAACGCAGAAGTTGGGCCTTCTACGAAATCGCCATGGCTACTGGTTGCCAAACCCATTCCATTCCCCGCAATCCGGACACTGCCAAATAATATTATTGCAGGACATGCCCCAGACGTTTTCATGCATGCAGGCCTGGCAAATGGCAAAACCACAACGGCAAGTCCAGTTGAATGGCGTCACAGCCTGACAAGCGGCACAGGGGACACCCTTTTGGCGACGTGATCGGCGCCGGCGGCGGATAGGCGTTCTTTTCGAGTAACTTGGCATTTCCATATCAAACTACCGTCGGACACTGAGTAACTACCCGACGTACTTGTCTTTTTTATTATCTTGCTATACTAATGAAAGCATATCAATCATTGGCTAAATCTACTTCAGGAAGCGGACCATGTCAACCGGTTCAGATTAACCTCATATTGGAGTATTCGTATGCCCGCAGATAAATTTCCCTTCGAACCGCAGCAAACCATCTTCCTTATTGATGGCAGCGGATATTTTTATCGCGCCTTCCATGCCATTCGCGGTCTAAAAAACTCACAGGGCCTGCCCACCAATGCCGTCTTTGGTTTTACGCGCATGCTTTTAAAACTCTTGGATGAAAAAATTTCAGATCGCATGGTCATGTTCTTTGACAGCAAAGGCCCCACGTTTAGACATGAGATGTATACGGACTACAAAGCCAATCGTCCGCCCATGCCTGAAGAACTCGCCGTACAGATTCCCTATATCCACGATGTTACCCAGGCGTTCCGAATCCCAACATTTAGTCTGCCGGGTTTTGAGGCCGATGATCTGATCGGCACTACCGCAGTTAAAGCCCAGGATGATGGGTACTATGTTGTCATTGTTTCCGGGGATAAAGATTTAAAACAACTCATCTCGGATCGTGCCATTATTTGGGATCCCATGAAGGATGTTTTGGTCAATTTAAAGGATATTAAAGACACCGGTATCACCCCTGAACAATTAACAGATGTCATGGGACTTTCTGGGGATACGTCGGATAATATCCCCGGAGTGCCGGGTATTGGACCGAAAACGGCGCTGAGCCTGATCCAAACATTCGGGGACATGGAAACGCTGTACCAGCAGGTGGACACAATTACCAAGAAGAAGCAGCATCAGAATTTGGTTGAATTTAAAGACCAGGCCTTCCTGAGCCGGGACCTGGTCCGTCTGGACACACGGGCTCCCATCGATTTTAATGTGGCCGAGCTTGTGGTGGGCGAGCCAGACAAAAACAGACTGGCCGACCTTTTCAAAGAATTGGAATTCAGTCAACTGCAGCGCCAGTTCCCAAAGGAAAGCGACCTCAGCAAAAAGGATTACCAGGTTATTTTGGACCTGGACGCTTTGAATACTCTGGTTGCGCGTCTAAAAAAGGCGTCCCTCATATCCGTTGACACCGAAACCACCTCCACCAATCCCATGCTGGCTGATATTGTGGGTTTATCTGTTTCGCTCGAGCCGGATGAGGCCTTCTATATCCCCTGCAGTCACCGCTATCTCGGTGCGCCGCAACAGCTTGACCTTGAAACAGTGTTAGCCGCAGTAAAGCCAATCTTGGAAGATGCGGCCATCCCCAAAGTGGGTCAAAATATCAAATACGATTGGATCGTCTTCGAACGGCATGGTGTCAGCCTGAACGGAATTGCTTTCGATACCATGCTGGCCTCCTACCTGATCAATCCCTCCAAACGGGCCCATAATTTGGATCAAATCGCGCTTGATTATCTGGATCACAAAACCATTACATACGCGGACCTCACGGGTAAGAAGGGTAAAAAAGCAGCCACATTTGATACGATTCCCATTGAAAAGGCCACCCCATACGCCTGTGAAGACGCCGATATCACCCTCATGGCGTATAAAATTCTGGATGAAAAAATGAAGCGCCTGGGCTTGGTTAAATTGTTTCAAGACGTGGAAATACCCCTGGTGTCGGTGTTAAAGGAAATGGAAATGACCGGGGTAATGGTTGATAAAGATCGCTTACATGAATTGTCCGACAACTTTAACACTCAGCTTAAAACCATCGAGAAGTCCATCTATGATATGGCCGGTGAAACTTTCAACATCAACTCCACCCAACAACTGGGCCACATCTTATTTGAAAAACTGAACCTGCCGGTTCAGAAAAAAACACGCAAAAAAACAGGCTATTCCACCGATGTGGAGGTCCTGACGACTCTGGCCAAACAACATGACCTGCCCAAACAGATTCTGCGGCATCGCACGCTTTCCAAACTCAAATCCACCTATGCCGATGCCTTGATTGAACTCATTCACCCGGAAACCGGAAGGATACATACGTCGTTTAACCAGACGGTGGCGGCCACCGGACGACTGAGCAGTTCCGATCCGAATCTTCAGAATATTCCCATACGGACCGATGAAGGCAAGGAAATCCGGAAGGCATTTATCCCCAGACCGGGTTGGAAAATGATTTCAGCGGACTACTCCCAGATCGAACTGCGCATACTGGCCCATTACTCGCAGGATAAGATATTAAGCAAGGCTTTTGAAGACGGCGAGGATGTCCACACCCGCACGGCCTCAGAAGTTTTTCAGGTCTTTCCCTCCTTTGTAACCGAGGATCTGCGCCGCCAGGCCAAAATCATTAACTTCGGCATTATTTACGGCATGAGTCCCTTTGGGCTGTCCAAATCTCTCAACATCAGTCAAAAGATGGCTAAAACCTATATCGACAATTATTTCCAGCGCTATCAAGGTGTCAGCAAATTCATCCACCAGATTATCACTGAAGCCCGCGAAACCGGTCAGACCACTACCTTGCTCGGCAGGATCCGGCTATTGCCGGAGATTAACGCCAAAAATGTGAATGAACGCCGTTTCGCCGAACGCACCGCCATCAATACCCCCATCCAGGGCACGGCTGCCGATCTGATCAAAGTGGCCATGATAAAGGTCAACCAGGCCATAAAAGCCCGGAATCTCAAAGCCGCCATGCTGCTTTCGGTGCACGATGAAATTATTTTTGAAGTGCCGCCCGAAGAGGTCGATACGGCCTGTGCCGTGATTATCGAGGAAATGGAATCGGTTTGGGATCTGCATGTGCCGTTAAAGGTGAACGTGCAGGTAGGTTCTGATTGGGCGGCCGCCCATTAAAGATGCGAATTGTCTTTATCTGTATCCCATTGTAGGGGCAGGCCTTGTGCCTGCCCGGTCTGGCGATTTACCGCTGGTTTTAGGGTACCCACAAGGGGCACCCCTACAATGGCAATTATACCATGGATGTGGTTTGGCAATACGCTACCTGCTATCCGAAAGTCCAGTATCAATCTTCATCTTCATCCGGCAGCAATCCCAAGGCTGTCTCCTTGACGGTCAGATAAACACTTCGAAAGGTTTCATGAAAACCGGTGGGCGACACCCGCCCGGCTTCGATAAATTTTACGACGATTTCCTTGGTTGCCTTTAAAATCTGCTCATCTAAATTAGCCATTTTTTTCACCTTCTTCTGACTTTAATTCTAAAACTGAATAGTTTTTGCTATTCAAAATTCATCAAATCAAATTCTTTGACAAATATTACCATCCACCATATTAATCCTCAATTGAGATTGACATTGCTGCACAACTGCAACGAATACGGTGACCAATGTAGGGGCGCCCCTTGTGGGTGCCCGAAAAACAGTGGACGAATTGCCAAAACGGGCAGGCACAAGGCCTGCCCCTACATTGTCTTTAGGTAATATCGTCGGCGTATTCACAATAATTGACCATAAATAGTGTCGATCCAGATGTATGGATGGACACTTAAGGAGGTATAGCATGAGCAATACTGGCGATCAATACACAACCAACTACCCCATCGAGGGACCCGAAATTGTAAGAAAGGAAATGATCGACCCCATCGATTACCATTACAAGGGTAAACGTGACGTCGATATTGTCATCCGCCAGCCGGAGTTTACATCGGTTTGCCCCATGACGGGTCTGCCGGATTTCGGTTTGATCACAATTCAGTATAGGCCCGATGGACACATCGTGGAACTGAAATCCCTCAAATACTATCTGATGCAGTATCGGAATGTGGGGATATTCTACGAGCATGTAGTCAATCGGATACTGGAAGACCTGGTAGAGATGCTAAAGCCCAAGTCCATGCGGGTAAGCGGGGATTTCACCTCCCGCGGCGGCATTGATACCACGGTTTCGGCGGAATACAGCAAACCATAGGCTGAAGACTGTTAGGCTGATAGACTGTTAACGGCCTACCGCCTATTGAACCCTATAGGGCACAACGTTGACCAAGGTTAGAACGCTGGAAAGCTGGGATGCTATATTAAAAAGCGAATGCTGGATATTAAACAAGGAATGTAGAATGTTGAAGTCCGCTGACAGTCAAAAGCGTACTTTGATATTCAAAATTCTTTAATCAATATTCGATATTTCAGTTTGGACTTTTAAATGATGAGGTATGACTGCTTAGAGCAAAATGCAAACAGTGTAACTCGCATTCCACAAACCGTAACAACTCCCACCCACCGACCCTACCACCCTTAGACCCTATCTCTATTCCCTGCACGCCAGGAGTGGATACTTAACAAAAGCCAGCGATGCATCCTGGGAATGCCGCTCCCGGGCCATATCGATGGCCCGCTCAACCGTTGGTGCCGGTTCAAAACCGATGTGACTTACCAGCGATGGTTCCTCCGCCCCGGCCACAATAACATGCCCGGCGTGTCTCAAGCGTTTCAATGGGTGGGTGACCATGATTCCGTGCATGGGGTGAAAGCCAAAGCAATGTCGGTATTTATAGATATACTCCGGACGGTGGGCAAAATCATCTTCAAAACGGTCGATAATTTCATAAGGATCCCGGTAATGGGGCAGGATTCGCTGCCAGATTTCCTTGTGAGTCGGCTGGTGATCGTGATGCCATACATCCGGTACGGGACTTGCCAGGATAACCGTGCAGCCCGGTTTACCCATGGCTTCGATAACACCGCCAAAGTAACCCAGACCGGTTGATAACATCGTCAGCATAGGGTTCATAATGGAAAAGGCTGCATAGGGGCTCCAGTTGGGAATGCCGTATAAAACGATATCGGCTTTCTCCTTTAGGATTTCCCGGCGGGGCTTGAGCTCGGACTGCATCAATTCCAGAACAGCTTTTCGGCACTCAAAAACGCCACCAGCCCAGACTTTATGTACTTCGAGAGGATTGGCCAAAGCGGTTTCGATTTTAAAGATTTTCTCCTTCCCGATCTTTTCCTCCACCAATGTCCCCATTTCGTTGAGGATGTCATGCATCTGGTTTTTGTTCATGGACATGGACATGCTGTCCGGAGTGTGATGCCAGCGGATGCAGCGATATGACGCCAGTCCAACGCAGATGGACTTCCAACCGCCGTTGAATCCCCGCCAAACAACGGTGTTGATATAGATTGTCAAATCCGAATCTACCACCAAACGATTGATTTCCACATCATATCCGTTGGGTGTCGTTCCCAGATGAACCAAATTGTCGGTATCCTCGGCATCGTGACAAATTAAGCGATAACCGAATTCTTTTACCAGGTCATCTCCGATAATTTTTGCCAGCTCCATACGCGTGAATTTTCGATGAATACCACCGGCACTCAGGAGCGTAATATTGGTGCGTTTGACGCCGCCACGCTCCAACTCCGTAATAACCTGTTTGATGGCAGGTTCCCAGACCGGTGCGAAACAGGGAACTGTGGGATCGTCAAAGGCGATGGTCACGCGTGATTCCGGAGAAACGAGTTTATGTAAGGGTGGACGTCCCAGAGGAGCCTTAAGCGCAGATCTTATGGTTCCTTCAATATCTTTCACTGCCGTTAGCGTAGTGGAAAGGCCGGGAGGCGTCGTAATCGTGTCGTCGGGCAAGGTAACCGGAATGGTTTTGGCGCCAAAAATAATCTGTTCTTGCATGGCAAGCTCCTATTTAGAAAGGGTTGAGGGTCACGCGTTACGGATTACCCTATAAGCAGTCTAACGTCTTCATATAAAAGCTCAAAGTGAAATGTCGAATATCGATTACAGAATGTTGAATATCGAAGTTCGCTTTTGGCTGCCAGCACACTTCAACATTCTTAATTCCATGTTCAATATTCTTCATTCGCTCTTTAATATGGCGTCCTAACATCCCAGCATTTAGTTTATCCCAACCAACTGAACGAACTCAACAAACGCAATAAACCAATAAACCCAACAAACCATCCTGAAGTTTTATTAACAGAATTGCGTAATAATTAAAATCGGGAAAAAAGTTAATTGGTGTTAAACCGATAAACCTGGATGGGAGTGCGCACGCCTTTCACCTGCAGCGGTGCAAGCGCCTGCGCGCCCATTGTGTCTGAAAGGCGGTCTAATGTATCCGCCGTAATCAGGATTTCTCCTGCCGCTGCCGCGGCCTGAAGACGTGCGGCAATATTGACGGCCATACCGATGGAAGTATACTCACGTTTGCGCATGGAACCCAAGACACCTGAAAATACTTTCCCGGTCGAAATCCCGATACCCAGTTTCAATCGGAATCCATTGTGCGGCTGAATGCAGGCATTGATCTCATGGGTCTTTACCTGCATGGCCATGGCCGATTTGACAGCCCGCATGGCATCTTCTGGGTGGGATAAGGGTGCACCGAAGACAACCATGATGCTATCACCAATGTGTTTGTCTACGGTGCCATTGAAATGATGGGCAATCTCGCCCATGGGTGAAAAAAAATAGTCGTTCAGATAGGTGGCCAGGGTATCGGGCTCGATATTGCGCGACATGCGGGTGAATCCGCGGATATCCGCAAACAAGATCGAGACCTCGTGGTAGCGGGGTTTCAAGATCCCCGCGGAGTGATTTAGCTCATGATAGACTGGTTCGGGCACAAATTGACGCAGATATTTGCGGATTGATATGTCGCGTATTTTGGCGATCAGTTCCGTGTTGTCAAAAGGTTTGGTCAAAAAGCCGTCGATCCCCTCGTTGGTGGCCTCGATGGCGGTCTCCACGCTGGCATATCCCGTTAGAATGATCCGCGTAATTTCCGGATTCAAGCGCTGAACCGCCATCAAGGTTCGCAATCCATCAATATGCGGCATACGGTAGTCGGAAATAACCGTTCGAATCTGAGGCAGGTGCTTCTTGAGAATATCGATGCCGATATGACCGTCCGCCGCCGTAAAAACCTGGTAGGGCTCTTTGTCCAGGGCTCTGACAATGGATCGCCGAATTCCTTCTTCATCATCGATAAACAGCAAGCCATTCATGCTAATTGCCTCCCAGATCGGTTAATAAGAAAACTATTTTTCATCATCCCTAACTTGTCATAATCGATGCGTTTTTCAATACGGAAAGCTTTGGCAATCAATACGGTATATAAATAGGTAGTGACCCCCCTTTTCCTAAACTGCAGATAGAAAAATTTTTGTATTTACGCCTGTTCATTTTTTACGTATGTCACTATATCAATTTCCATCTTCAAAACAGATAGAGACCAGAATAGCATGCCACATTACCTTTCATATGATTTTCAAGGAGGGCGGTTTGAGGCTTTTACGCAACAACACTATTGGGGTTTGTTGGGTGTGATTATTCTGATCGCATTGATTCTTTTTCTTGAACGGGTCACCGCCACAAAATATCAGCGTGTAATTTCCATCACCATGGCGATGCTGCTGTTGCTTCAGGAATTGTCATTGACTTTGATTCGTCTGGTCTGGGGTGTCTGGCAGATTCAAACCTCCCTCCCGTTACATCTCTGCGGTGCTGCCATTGTTCTCGGGGCCCTTATGTTATTGACGCGCAGCTATCGTTTATATGAAATCGTATATTTTTGGGCTCTGGCCGGTGCGATCCAGGCTTTGCTGCAGCCGGATATTGGTCCCTTAGGTTATCCCCACTATCGGTATTTTCAAGTTTTCTTCTCGCACGGAATGATTATAGCGACGGCTTTATATGCGACCCTGTCCTATGGATACCGACCCACATGGATATCCGTGATCCGGGTCACGATCTATACCAACGTTTACGTGCTGTTTGTTGGCGTGTTTAATCAATTAACGGGGAGTAATTATCTTTTTATCTGCCGTAAACCTGAAACCGCATCGATTATGGATGTGTTCGGTCCCTGGCCGATCTACATTATACCTTTGGAAATAATTGGATTTTTATCATTCCTGTTTTACTACGCGCCCTTTTTTATCTACGATAAAATAAAAAAGCGTTCTCTAAACATTTGATTGCTACTCGGATATGAATCTGCCAAACGTTTACGTACTTTGCATCCTTACAGCCGCAATTTGTAAAAAATGTTACAGCTTCATTCATCTTGCGTATTACAAATTACCGGTCGTCTTAAACAGCCCATCTACAATTCGGCTGGCGGATGCCGCCAAACTCTGGGCCATGCTGGTATCGATGATCTGCCCGCGGGTCATGGCACCCACAGCAAAGATACGATCTGAAGGTTTGGGTAACCCACTTGAACCAACTTGCATGACGGCATGTGTTTGGGGGTCGATCCAAACACTGCCAACATCATAGGTTTCATTTGGTTTGACCTTATTGTTACCGTACTTTGACGCATGATGTTCCAAACGAACTTCCATGCTATGAACCACCCTCTTTTTCTGTAAATTTTTAGCCAGGTTTGATGGATTGTCTCGCCATGAAATCTTTTGACCACGTGCATCTACCACATAATCATATGAAGCCTCATGCACATGTCCCGAACTGTCTTTTAGCGAAAACACATATGGTGGAGTCGTTTGTTGCTGATCTAAAATTAATTTTTTGTTCAACCGGTATATTTGCACATCGCCGGCATTGATCAGTGCCAATAGCTTTTGGGCATTGACAATCGGCTGGGGTGCGGCAAAAATAAAAAATAGGGTTTTAAATTGTTTTTCAAATCGCTTTCTTTCTGCAATGGACAACCCCAGGTACAGGTCTCTGACAAACGGCAGCACTTGGTTCAAAACCGTCTGCCAGATAACATCCCCCTCTGGCCCGTCCCCAGTCATGGCAGTAGCGATGGACCGGGCCAGTCTTTTTGCAGGTGGAGCCGTTGTGTCTAACTGAGCCTGCCAATCAAAAGGTATTCCATATGCTTGGCGCAATTCCGCATCTAATAAATCAAATAGCATACCCAATCTAAGTTGTCCGGCCTTTTGATCGAGCAGGCGCCTGATCCTATGGGGTGTCAGTATCTGATTACGGTAAGAGCCGATACAACCGCGCACGGTTGGCAACAGGCCATTGCGCGATAACAGCGTTAATTTGCGTGGATAAGTCGATTGTCGGTAGACTATTCTTTGGTCGTTCTGTCGGATAAAATGTCCATCCGCAGTGAGCGTTAGCGCTGCTTCGACTGCGCTCAGACTGGTACCGATAATGGCTACCCGACTACCTAAGGGAATGTTTTGCAGTAAGCGATCGGCTGGCCATGGTGAAGGGAAATAGCCCTCGCCGTGGGTCTTATTAAACCAATGTCCTGTTGAGATCACGGCGCGGTCAACCGGGTAGTCACGCACATTGCCGGTCGTCAATTCTAGCGCCCGGATGGACACGTGATTTGGCTTTTCTATAAGGTCGACGGTTTCGGTCTTGGTGTGCGATTCGATTTGCATACCCATTTCTCTGCCAAGGTCCACATGCCTTTTGAATTGGTCCGCGAGATACGCCCCCATAATAGCTCTGGGGTAATGGTTGCATGATTGGCTGGTTCCACCAGGTTGACCTATCAGTTCAGCGAACAAATCCGGGAATCGGTTTTCCAAGTTTGCCCTATTTTGTGCCACCCAAGTCTGAAAATCACCCGGCCGGCCATGAAAAATAGACATGTGTTCCGCACACATGTTCGTGATGTGATAAGGCTTAACAAAGTCTGCATTGTGGGGTATACCGGGCCCCATTTGCGACCCTAGTTCAAAAATGAATACCCGGATGGCTTCGGGATTCAATTGGTCCGGGATGGGATTGCGGCTAAATCGGTCTACTAACTGACAAAACAGAGAGGTTCCGGTAAGCCCGCAGCCAATGATGGCAATTGTAAATTTCACCGGCATCGCTGAATGCTCTTGAGTCCTCCTTGAGTATCTGAATTACGAATGACGGGACCAACTACCCCTGCGTTGCAACCCTGGAATTTAAACTAATCTG
This sequence comes from uncultured Desulfobacterales bacterium, assembly GCA_964452555.1. Taxonomy (GTDB): domain Bacteria; phylum Desulfobacterota; class Desulfobacteria; order Desulfobacterales; family B30-G6; genus B30-G6. Next base: position 78,837 of record CAYVMI010000017.1, on the reverse strand, counting down.
ATACTGCTCTATTAAATCAAGGGCTTGCGCCTCAGAGGATATGTGCTTTATGGATTCGCGAAAATACTTGGCATGGGGCATTCCTTTTACAAACCAGGCCAAACGGCTGCGCATCATATAACAGGCATGTTCCTCTCCTAAATATGCCACCGATGCGCGCAGATACCGCTTCATCATGTTGAATCTGGTCTCAAGACCCGGCTCGTTAAAATCCCCGTCAGCCATCAATGTCGTAATCTGGCCGAATATCCAGGGATTGCCAATGGCAGCCCTGCCAATCATCACCGCATCACAGTGGGTATGGTTTATCATCCGCAGGGCGTCATGGGCGGTGACCACATCACCGTTGCCGATAACCGGAATCGATACACGGGACTTGATTTCGGCAATAACATCCCAATCGGCACAGCCTTTAAAGGCCTGGGTTGCCAGCCGGGGGTGAATGGCGATGGCATCCACACCCGAATCTTCAGCGATTTCGGCGATAATCCGAGCATCCTCTCCGTTTTTTTGCCAGCCGGTCCTGATTTTTATGGTCAGGGGAATTTGGACTGCTGACCGAACTGACCGCAAAACGGCCTGGGCCTGACTGGGAGATTTCATCAAGGCCGCCCCTGAACCGCTTTTAAGAATTTTTCTCACCGAGCAACCAAAGTTAATATCTAAAATATCAACACCGGAATCGGCCACGATCTTGGCGGCGGCGGCCATGATCTCAGGGTCAGACCCGAAAATCTGCACTGACAAGGGTTTTTCCTCGGGAGCACTTTCAAGAATTCTTTGCGTCTTTTTCGATTGATAAACCAGCCCGTTGGCACTGATCATCTCCGAACAGACCAGACCGCAGCCGGCTTCCTTGGCAATCAGACGCATGGGGAGATTGGTGATGCCTGCCAGGGGGGCCAGAACGGTGTTGTTGTCAAGTTTAAGGTTGCCGATTTGGAACATGTTTTAGCCTTATTCTTAAGATATAATTGTAACCGATCAATTCCATTGAAGCAAAGGATCCAAGTGAAGCTACCAGCAATAAGCATTAAGCAGCCTAACAGTCTTCAGCCTAAACAGCTACAGTCTATACTCTGATCTATATATTGGTTTGACTATCCGGTCCCCAACGGGAGCAGGATTTGCGTAGCAATAGATACACCGATGAAAGCAGGGCTGTTGCTTGTAAGATCCGATATCCGTGGATTTCTTGCATCCGCACCCGTTATGCATGCGTTGCCCACGATCCCGGGCCAAGGATATCCGGCCGCCGTATAGATCCATTATACGATCGTTGGGAATGCAGGCGCTTTTTCCGACCCCTAAAAGCCCCCCGATGCGATCCAAAAGCGCACCTTCACAACACGTCTGCAGAGTGATCCCCAAGGGCTTTAAAACCGCGACCATTTCGGCCAGCACTTCAATTTTCGATGCCGTTGTAATCTCAATAAACGCAATATCTTTTCTGCCTGCCAGGCGTTTCGTTATTTTGGGGTAGATGTCTAAAAAGCTGGTGACACAATGGGTCACGCCTGCATTGGCGGCCGCCTCGGCAATCAGGCTAAAATCATCCAGGTTATCCTGAATATGACCGGCGCCGTTGCGATAGAAGCAAATCGGGTCGAATCGCCATTGAACCGAACGGGGATCATGTCGGCAGCAAAGCTGTTCTAACTGCTTGAGCCGTTCAGCCAATGGCGGCAAGTTCGGTTCGAGCAATTCGCAATCAGAATTCAAGCTAAAATTGAACCAAAGATGATACCCCCTGCTTTGCAAGTACCGGCCGTAATTTCCACGATTGAATATTTCAAAGTTTTTAGACCAGAACACGATGGAATGAACATCTTGCGGGCCGGCGGCTACCTTGAACGAATGACCGCTGTATGGATTCATGACCTCAAAACATTCCGCCTCAATTCCCTGCAGGAACCAGTCCATATAAAATGCCGGGATATCGGTTCGGCGGGAGGCGGAGAGGACACGTTTCACTTTTGGATCGTCTCCTGAGGTATATGATTCTTGACAAAACAAATTCGCATTTTCAAAGGCGCTTTCTAAACGAATTAACAGGATGATAGGCGTTTAGGCTGTTAGACTATTAGCGGCTAACAGTCTAACAGTCTTCAGTCTAATAGCCTGTTCCAACGTAAAGCCTGCCCACCAAGTTATTAGCTTTTTTTAAAATCCGTTAACGAGATCACCGCGCCTTTTTTTTCAGAGCTTTTTTCAGATTCAGGATCTTCCTTGGGCGACTCATCTTCCGATGTCGGCGCTTCAACCAATTCCAGGCGCATGGCCTTGCCATTCATCTGAAACGTCTCGCCGTTGATATAGATATCCCTTAGAATCCAGGTCACGACCTGGAGGGGGACCTGTAAAACAAGCAGTTTAACATGATACCAGTCCGGCTTCGCATCGGGAAGGATGCCTTCGATACGTGCAAAGGCCATGGGATTCTCTTCCAAATAAATCAACACAATGTCATTTTCTGTTGCCATACGCTAGCGTTCCTCCTGTATTGCGGATACTATATAACCAAATGACGTATTGATCAAATCCTCTTACAAAATCGTGGTAATGATTTATTGTTTGGCACCAATTACCGGGGCAAGAAAATTTTATGATTAATTGAAAAAAAATGATATACTGGTTATAAATAGTCCCAGCCTTTAAAGGCGGCATCATATTTCGATTATTCCGTTTGGTATCGTCTGATCACAACGGGAACGTTACCTAGTGGGTCTGTCTATTGGTACTGTGTACCAACAACTATTTTAAATCAAGCTTCCTGAATTCTTCGTATTTAACATCTACGGGGGGATGCATCATGACAAAGAAATGGGTATATCTGTTCGATGAGGTCGATCTGGCTGAAAAACATGTGGGCGGTGACTGGGAAGAAGTCCGCGGTTTAATGGGCGGCAAAGGTGCAAACCTGGCCGAGATGGTGCGTATCGGCGTGCCGGTACCACCGGGCTTTACGGTTACAACCGAAGCCTGCAATGCCTACCTGGAATCCAAAAGGCTGTTTTCTGCGGAAATTTGGGAGCAGGAGTTGCTGGCCCTGGAAGTTATTGAAAAGCAGTCCGGCAAGAAGTTTGGCGATCCCCAAAACCCCTTGCTGGTTTCCTGCCGTTCCGGTGCCAAATTTTCCATGCCGGGCATGATGGATACCGTGCTCAACATCGGCCTAAATGATGAGACCGCCCAAGGTATGATTCAGATGACGGGCGATGAGCGCTTTGTGTATGATTCGTACCGCCGCCTGGTTCAGATGTTCGGCTGTGTCGTGATGGGATTGCCCGACGAACTATTTGAGGACGTGCTGACTAAATACAGAGATCAGGCCAAAGTTGCGTCCGATACCGAATTGTCAGCTACCGATTGGAAAGAGATCACCAACGATTTCAAAAAATTGTTCAGACACCATGCCAGCCGGGAATTTCCCCTGGATCCGCGCGAGCAGCTCCAGCTGGCCACCGAGGCGGTTTTCAAAAGCTGGAATGGCAAGCGAGCCATAGACTATCGCAAGGCCGCCGGTATCCCCCACGACCTGGGAACGGCCGTCAATATCGTCGCCATGGTATTCGGCAACATGGGTTCAGACAGTGCCACGGGCGTGGCCCTTACCCGCAACGGAACCACCGGCGAAAATAAGATCGAAGGCGATTATCTGACCAATGCCCAAGGGGAAGATGTTGTGGCCGGTATTCGCTTGACCAATGATTTGAACGAATTAAAAACCGAGATGCCCGAGGCCTATACGGAATTCGAGAATATCGCCCAACTGCTGGAAAAGCATTACCGCGAAATGCAGGACGTAGAGTTTACCATTGAAAAAGGAAAACTCTGGATGCTGCAAACCCGCGACGGTAAAAGAACGGCCCAGGCCGCCGTACGCATTGCTGTGGAAATGGCCGCTGAAGGCTTGATCACCAAAGAAGAAGCGGTTATGCGGGTCCTGCCCGAGCAGGTTGATTTTTTCCTCCATCCCCAATTCAGCACCCAGGCCGTTCGAAATGCCAAAGAGTCCGGGCAATTGTTGGCGAGTGGTCTCAATGTTTCTCCGGGGGCGGCCATCGGCATTATCGCCCTTACCGCTGATTTGGCGGAATCCTGGGCCAAAGAAGATGACAAACAGGTTATCATGGTCCGTCCCGAAACCAAACCCGACGACGTGCATGGCATGCTGGCGGCCGAAGGGATCATCACCAGCCGGGGCGGTCGTACCAGCCACGCCGCCCTGGTGGCACGCCAGTTCGGCAAACCGGCTGTGGTGGGTGTATCGGACCTTCACATCAATATGGGCCGGCGCCGGATCGAGGTAAACGACACCGTCATCAAAGAAGGTGACTGGGTCTCCATCGATGGAACCGCCGGCGTCATCTATGCGGGGCAGTTGGAGACGATCATACCGGATATCAAAGATCCCTGGCTCGAAAAACTGCTCGCGTGGGCGGATGAATTTCGGAAACTGGGTGTCTGGACCAATGCCGATTATCCCGTGGATGCGCAGCGGGCCCGTGAGTATGGCGCCCAGGGTATCGGCCTCTGCCGAACCGAACACATGTTTTTCGAGCAGGAACGTCTGCCCCATATTCAAAAGATGATTATGGCAGACCTACCCGTCGAACGCAAAGAGGCCCTGGACGCGCTGCTGCCATTTCAACGCGATGATTTTATGGGACTCTTTAAAGTAATGGATGGATTGCCCGTTATTATCCGCCTGCTGGACCCGCCCTTGCATGAGTTTTTACCGAATCATATCGACCTGCTGACGGATCTGTTCGATCTAAAAATCCGGTTTCAACATGCCAAGAGCCTTAAAGAAGTGGACGAAATCCTGTCCGAAGTTGCCAAAAAGGAACAGATTCTGAAGCGGGCGGAACGATTGCACGAAGCCAATCCCATGCTTGGCCTGCGGGGCGTGCGCTTGGGTATCCATATTCCGGAACTGACCACCATGCAGGTGCGGGCCATATTTGAAGCCGCCTGTCAGGTGGCCAAAGATGGCATCGATGTTCATCCGGAGATCATGATCCCGCTGACGAGCCATGTGAATGAACTGAAGGTCCAACGCGCGGCATTGGAAGCCGAAGCCCTCAAGGTCATGGCCGCCTACGACATCACCATCGATTACAAATTCGGCACCATGATCGAAATTCCGCGGGCAGCCCTTACGGCCGATCAGATCGCCGAATACGCCCAGTTCTTTTCCTTCGGAACCAATGATCTGACCCAAACCACTTTCGGAATCTCACGCGATGACGCCGAGGCCAGCTTCATGATCGAATACATGGAAAATGGTGTTTTGCCCGACAACCCCTTTGCCACCATTGATGCCGACGGCGTGGGTGAGCTCATGCGGATGGCTGTAAAGAAAGGCCGATCCGTCAAAGCGGACCTGGAATGCGGTATCTGCGGCGAACACGGCGGCGATCCCCAGTCGATTCAAATTTGCCATGACATGGGTCTGACTTATGTGAGCTGCTCTCCATTCCGGGTTCCCATTGCCCGGCTGGCAGCCGCCCATGCCGCCATTAAATCATCAAAACAATAGGGGTACGCCTTGGTTGTAGTCAAGCCTCGAAATATAATCAAGGCAACCAATCTAGCCTATGAAATTAAAGATCCTATTTTTTTTAGTACTATGTCAGGTGACATGGTGTTTTGCGGATTCGAATGCCACCCAATCCGGATCTGACGGACCAGGCGAACCCTTGAACCAGGAAATGTCCGAGACAGATTCCGCGATGGCTTATCAGAACATTGACGCATTATTTACCCTGTATCAGCCCTATTTGGACAACATTTCCGCTTACCGGCCAATCTATTTTCTGGTGGGTACAGATCCTGGAGACAGCTCGTTCCAATTCAGTTTTAAATACCGTCTTTTTGATATCGAATCAGACAAATCCGGAAAGTTGGGTCTTTTGAACGGGTTTCATTTTGCTTATACCCAAACATCATTCTGGGATCTGGCTGCTGATTCATTGCCTTTCGAGGATACCAGTTATAAACCGGAAGTGTTTTTTGCTTTCCCCAAATTGGGTACGGGATTCTCGGTGAATCAGAGCCTGTTTTTTCAAACCGGGATTCAGCATGAATCCAATGGCCAGGGCGGGGATATTTCGCGCAGCACCAATTTCCTGTATGCCCAACCAATCTTCATTGATTTTAATCCTAAAACAACATTTGGTTTTCTGGTTGCTCCCAAGGTTTGGACCTACGTGGAAAATGATGACGAATCCAACCAGGATCTGCCCGATTACCGCGGATATTTTGAACTGGAGTTGATATGTGGTCTGGCAGAAAGCCTGGTCGTGGGGTCTAATTTACGCTGGGCCAAGGAGGGTGGATCGATTCAACTGGATGTTACCTTTCCGATCCACCGTATCATAAAAGGCATTTCCGGCGCGTACCTGCAGGTTCAATATGTCAATGCCCTGGCCGAAAGTCTGATCAATTACGATGAACGCACCGAGGCGGTTCGGATTGGGCTGTCTATCATCCGCTAATCGGCGTATTGCATGAAATTTATTTGCAGTTCCAAGCAAAAAAATTAAATTTTGTTTTCATATCTCATTTAGATGAAGAGAATTAAAATATAAACCTTGAAAATAATTATGCTAACTTTAACAAAGTTATTTCACCCGGTGGGCGCACCCTGAGATAAGCATTGCCAGTGTTATCAATGACTCGCAGTAGCACACTACGGCGTCACCTTTAAATGCCTTGGCAATGCTCATCTCAGGGGCGTGCAATCCGCGATTTTTCATAATAGTCATTTAAGCGTTCTGATTAGATCGCTTTGAATACAACACTCCGGCTGCCCATATATTTGGGAAACTCTATCGCAGTCAAACCAACCTTTTCGGCCTCAAAAAGCATGTTTTCAAAGGCGGGCTGCTTGACATGCATTTTGGGTTCTACCGCCAAGATTATTCCGTTTTCCTTGAGTAAGCGTCTGAATGTCTTGAGACTCTGCTGCACATCCGGTGTTTCGTGAATCATATAGAATGCCAAAATGAAATCCGCCTGGCGGCTCAATCCGCTCTCCTGGGCGCCAATTAGAAGATAATCAATCTGCTGGGCCACGCCATGCCGTTGGGCTTTCTTGCGAACACGCTCCAGCATTTTTTCCTGGATATCGACTGCGATTACGCGACCATGGGATCCCACCATTTTAGCCATATCGATGGTGAAGTATCCGGGTCCGCAACCCATGTCGATAACCGTATCGCCGGGTTTTATATAAGGCCCCACAATTTTACGCGGATGCTGGATCAAGCGTCGCAGCCAATTATCCAGAAAAACAGCAAATTGATGCGGACAAATATGCGGACCCTGTTCTTTGGTCAGTAAGTTATTTGTAGTCATGATATACCTCCAAGTGTTTAGCGTGTATACGCTCTTGGTAAAATTTTTAGCCCATGGCCCGTTTCATGAAATCCTGGACCTTCGCTAAAAACTCGATCAGGAAATCAATGCGATCCTGATCCAAACTTCGAAAATAGGTTTTAAAGCCGCCATCCATGGTTTCATGCCAGTGTTTGTGGGCGTAGTAAGCTGTTTTGCCTTTGGATGTCAATTTCACGATAATTCTGGAGAGGTTGGTCGGATCTTCTTTTTTTAATATCAGTTCTTTATCATCAAGTTTCTTTAAACTCTGGGACACCGCCCCCTTGGTGACATCCAGCAGCCGGCTCAAATCCGTCACGCTCAGACGCTCATCATTGTCACCGATTAGCTCGATTAAATGAATCTCATTGGCTTTGAGCGGCTCATCGGTCCCAAACCGCCGGGGTGTCCGTTCCAACTCATTGGCCAATTTGACCAACTCATAGAACTGTTGGGTTATGATTTGGGTGTTGCGATCTTTCATGCCCATAGTGTATAGTCGCTATACGCTTTTGTCAAGTTTTTTTAAAAGATGCTTTACGCCCTTTTCCACATAAGTAATTTTCTTGGCGGACAATGGTTTCGATTCAAGAAAATTACTTATGTGGAAAAGGGCGTAAAGCATCTTTTCCACATAAGTAATTTTCTTGGCGGACAATGGTTTCGATTCAAGCAACCGGCATCACACGGTTTTGCTTACGCCAATAGTTCCGAAAAATCCAGTTTTCCTTGGGTCCTTCCCTCTTGGCCGGCTTCACCCGCGCAATCCACTCTTGCGTCTTGGCGTGGGCCTTTTGAAATGCCGCTACTGAAACGGCATATCGGTTTTGAGACGGCGCCAATATCTCCGTGAAAAAACCTTCCTCCAAATGATCGCGTTCCTGACGATACAACGCGAGCCGGTGGGTATAGTCTTCGATCACGGCACGATGTAATTCTTCATGCAACCACCACAGACACTGTGGATCATATGAACTTTCCGGCGCCGGACCGATATCCGGCAGGACAGCATCATCAAACCATATGGGTTTAAAAATCCCCGTACAGGGGGCCGAAGTCCCCGTAGCCCAGTAAGTCTGTAAATCCGGCTGCAGGTGGGCAACCATGGACGCTGTTGTCTGAGCTGAATCCCGTGAGAGGCCGTTGGCCGCATGCGCACATAAGCGGTCCATGAGCAGGTGCCCGCCCAACCCATATGATTCGGAACCATGATCGCGAAGCACCTGCACGGCATCCGGCAGGCCTAGCCTGCCACGGGCTGCCTGAATTAATTGTTTGGCTCTGCTTTGTCGCTTGCGGCTGGCCGAAAAGGTGGTGTAATACCAATCAGAGTAGCAACGTCTGAAATTAAACGTCCCGTGTTTTTTGAGCCAGCCTTTTTTCCGGGCATGAGGGACCAATTCCGGATGGCTTTCTTCATAGGCTTCACCGATGGTCAAGCCATTGCTGATGCTATAATAATCATTAATGCGGGCCGCCGCCCAAAGGTGACCGGCAGTCTCTAAAACCCATGCCGTTCGGGGGTCAGCAACGATATAGCTGTTGTGATAGGATATTTTACGATTCTGATACCCGCAGATGCCGCCCTGCCCATGATCGGCCAGTAATTGAATCATGGTTTCCAAGGCATGATCGGCGCTTTCCGATCGCTCCAGCGCCAGTCGCAAAATATCCATGCCGAGCAGTTTGCCTTCTCGATCCACGGGCATGCGTGTGAAAACCGCTTCGTTGCCGATGACAACGCCCTTTTCATTGGCGCCCATCTCGGCACCCCACATCCAAAAGGGTCTTGAAATTATGGTCCCAAAGGTCTGCTTTACTTGCGGAATTTGAAGATAGGTGCATGCGACCGAGCTGCTTTTAGGATGCTCTCTGCCAGGATGGTATTCCAGAGATTGAGCTTCATTGGGTTCCCGATCGCTGTTCTTTCCGAACAGAATTGATCCATCCCCGGTAGCCGCAGGCATGGCAATAAATGTATCACACATATTGGCCGGTTAACTCCTTTTGTACGATCAAATCACCGCTTTATCCTACCCGGCAGAATAAATTCATACCGCCGTTGCATGATTTTTGCCGTCAGCCATCGATCCACTTTTCGAAATGCCAGAAAGAGCGTCCAAATCATTTTATCTTGACGGTAGTACTTTTCGATTTCTCGAACCGATAGCGGGTTGGATTCACCTATCAAATACTGATTGAGTACATCGATGGCGGCCGGAATCAGGTCCGGACGCTGCTCCTTGTATAAGTTGGCGGCAATATCGATATAGACTTGGCGTGGATCGTAATATCGGTTCATGACATCATCTAAAAATAGCCACCGGATGATCCAACGAAGAAAGCTGGGCGAACTTTTCAGGAGTGGTTCGGGATCCATTTGCTCCACACCCGCTTTTTTTATAAGAGGCGTGCTGGTATCGAGATAGAGCAGGCCGTCATCTTTCCCGCCGCCCATGTGGACCCAGTTGGATATCTGTCCGTCGATGGCCAGGGCAAGCCCTGGTGTCCGGGCGGTATTGAAGCGCCACACCTTTGAAATTTCTTTAGCTACCTTTTCAATCACGGAAAGACATTTATCCGCGTCTGGGGACTGAATCAGGGCATGGCCGAAACGCTCGGACGGTAAGCACTCCTGGGCAATATAGACCACAACCGGTCGTTTGGGAATGGTCACGACCGCGGTATCACTTGCCGGCAATTTGAGGCCGGCCGCTGTTAAGTGCCGACAGTATTCTCGGTACAGCTGGATGTAGTCCCGGGCCGATTGCCGGTCTGTAAACAGCGGCATCCGTTTGTATGCAATCTGATCGTGGCCCTTGATTTTGAAGATGGCGGATATTTCCCCATATCCAAGAAGCGTTGCCGGGATTCGGGAAAGCTCGATCTGCTGGGGATCCAATCCCCGTTCAAATTGCTCCAGCAACTCTAAATCCACTTGCATACGACCCATCCCATTTTTGAGTTCAGGTCAAACCTCTATCACCTTTATCCCGGCTGATGACTTCCATTCATAAGCTTATGCGCGTTAGCTTATTGCTTCAGTTTGATCCCCCCAGCTGCTCATATGCAGCACCGATGGCGCGCTCCAATCGCAGCATAACCCCGGGAACCTGCTCCGGCTCCATGATTAATGGCGGCAGCAGCTGGCAAACGCTGGTGTCATTGTTGGCATAGATCATCAACAAATCATTATCATAGGCTGTTTTGGTGACCATCGGACCTGAAAAATCGCCCTTAAACACCAGACCCATCATCAAGCCCAGTTGCCGGAATCCCACCAGGAATCGGGGGAATTTGTCTTGCAAGGTTTCCACATGTCGTGCAAAGGTTTGGGCCAGTGAATTAACCCCTTCCAGAAAACCCGGATCGGCTGAAATCTCCACCACGCGTTTGGCAAGGCAGCATCCCAATTCAGCCCCACCGAAAGTGGAAATGTGGATAAAAGGGTCTGCGTGGAAGACCTGTTCCAGGGGTTTCCGCAATACGGTAGCGGCAATGGGATAGAGTCCGCCTGAAAGCCCCTTGCCCAAAACCACCATATCGGGCACCACATCAAAATGCTCAAAACCCCATAGCTTGCCGGTGCGTCCCAATCCGGTTTGCACCTCGTCCAGTATCAGCAGGCATCCGGTTTGATCACACCGCTCGCGTATGGCCAGGAGGTATTCCGGCTGGGGGATAACCATGCCGAGGGTAGCCGGAACTGTTTCGAGAATCACCGCGGCAGTATTCTCATCCATGGCAGCTTCAAGGTCGGCTATATCTCCGAAGGGAACCTGCACGAACCCATCCGCGGCGATGCCAAAGGGCTGTCGATACTTGGCGTCACCAGTGGCGACTGCCAGACCCGTATGCCCGTGATACCCGCCTTGGGCGGAAATAATTTTGGTTCGCTTTGTCCAGGCCCTGGCCACCTTGATCGCCAGGTCCACAGCCTCTCCGCCGCCCACCGCAAAGACCGAATAGTCCAGATCTGCCGGCATGCTTTCGGCCAGTATAGCTGCTAACTCAGCCCGTTTGTGGCTCATGAGATGGTGGTTGCCGATATCATAGGTATCCAGGCTCTGAATTAAAAGGTCACGCAACTCCGCATTACGGTGACCCAGATTGAACACACCACCGTTGCAGTGCAGGTTGAAAAGCCGCTTTTGGCCATCCAGATCCCATAGCGTTGTTCCCTCCCGCCGGCCCATAACCATGTCCATGTTCAGTTGAACAAAAAAATCAGCTTTGGCTGAAGACACGTGGTCCTTAAACTGCCGTAGGGCTTGCTTCTTTTTCTTAGATATCGGTGTGTTCATGATGAATTTTAATTTTTTTCAAAGTTGGGATGACAGTCTATAATGGTATTTAGATGCTATCTCAATTGGTTCTATCGCTTGCACCTGTCACAGTCAACCGGTAACCAAAAAACTGGAAGGTAAAATTTTTTAATTTTTACTTGACATCTAATTTCATATTGTACTATACATATATTACATTATTTAATTAATTGAATGTTTGTCTATTCAAAAGGGGAAATGCATGATCGATTTTAAATTAGATCCCAAATCCGGAGTTCCCTATTATCGCCAGATTATTGATCAAATCCGCTATGGCGTCGCCAGTGGGCGCCTGAACGTTGGCGAGCAATTGCCCACGGTCAGAGCCCTGGCAGTTCAGCTCAAAGTCAATCTGAATACGGTCAGCAAGGCCTATCGGGAATTGGAAATTCAAAGTTTATTGGAAACCCAGCAAGGCACCGGTACTTTTATCGGTTCGGTTGATATCAAGATATCAGATTCCGAAAGCCAAAATAAATTAGCCGACATTTGTACGGAGTTTCTAAGCATCGCCTCCACCTATGGATTCGGCATTGAAGAAATTGTCCAAGAACTGAGGAAAAGAGAGGGGGACAGCCATGAAGCCAGATAAACAAGTCAAAAAAACACTGAATCCCATATCCATTGCGCTGATCGTCATCGCCGTTGTCATCGGATTTGGCCTGCTGCAATTCCGACTCACCCACTGGAGCATCGCCGTCACTCTGATGTTGATATTGATTATTCTGGCAGCCGCCATTCGAATTGCCGACCAATGGGAGAAAGCCGTGGTCCTGCGCATGGGAAAATTCAAGGGCCTAAGGGGTCCGGGTTTTTTCATGATCATTCCCATCATCGACCGGGTGGATGATTATATCGACCAGCGTGTCCGGGTGACAGATTTTACCGCCGAAAAAACACTGACCAAGGATACCGTGCCGGTGGATGTGGATGCTATTGTTTACTGGACGGTCTGGGATGTGGAAAAAGCCGCCCTTGAAGTCCGGCGATACGCCCAGGCCGTAACCTATATGGCCCTGACCGGCTTGCGTGACACCATCGGAAGACATGAGCTGGCCGATTTGCTGCAGCATCGGGAAAAAATTGCCGAGGACCTGCAGCACACTCTTGACGAGCACACCAATCCCTGGGGGATCAGCTGTCAAAATGTCGGTATAAAAGACATCGTCATTCCCACGGCCCTATCCGACGCCATGAGTAAGCAAGCGCAGGCCGAAAGGGAGCGTCAGGCCAGAATCATTTTAGGTACCGCCGAAACCGAGATCGCTGAAAAGTTTTCAGAAGCCAGCCAGAAATATCAGGACAATCCGGTCGCACTCCAGTTGCGGGGTATGAATATGCTCTTTGAAGGTCTGAAGGAAAAGGGATCATTGATCATTGTCCCCAGTTCCGCCCTGGAATCCATGAATATGGGCGCTATCGGCGGACTTGCGGCCCTTTCCGAAACGAGCGCAAAATCGAACTCTTCCGGTAAATAAGATTACATTTGTCCCATCATGGATACATTTTAAATTTTTGAATCTACATGACTTGACCGTCACAATACATGGTGTCCGAAATCTGGCCGTGCTGGGAATAATCTCCAATTATCTTCAATTTTAGAGAGCAAACCATGAGTAATATAACCAACCAGGATAATAGCAATCGTTTGCTTGGGATATCCAGACGCGAGTTCCTCAAAGTAACAAGCGTGTCGGCGGCCGGCTTGTTGATCGGGTACAACTCTGCGCTAGGGGCTGATGCGACGCTGGCGCTGATCAATGGCAAATTGATCGACGGCACGGGCGCCGATTCGATAGCGAATGGAGCGGTGGTGATTCGGAACGGGCGTATCCGAGAAGCCGGACCACAAACACACGTAAAAATACCCGCCGGCGCTAAAATCATCGACGTTCAGGGAGGGACTATTTTGCCGGGCTTTATTAACGCACATGTCCACGCTGCATATAGCGCCTGGAAACTAAAATCATGGGCCAAAGGTGGTGTGACATCAGTACGCGACTTGGGCGCCTTTGGGCCGTATACACGTGCAAAATTCGTTACCCGCGACACATTGAATGCTAATCCCAAGCAAGCACGTCTTTTCGCTGTGGGCTCGTTTATAAACGTGAAGGGTGGCTACCCCATTGCTTTCTGGGGCGGGCACGCAGTTACCATCACTTCGCCTGAAGAAGCTCGTCAGGCTGTAAACAAACTCATCGACGATGGGGCTGATGTGATCAAAACAGCGATGGAATCAGGCTATGCGTTTGGTCAGTCCGGGTGGCCGCTACTTTCGCCGGCAGAGGCCAAAGCGCTTGTAGATACTGCGCATGAGAGGGGCAAAACCGTTACCGCACACGTGACGAGTGCGCTTGATCTGAGCAGGGCTCTGGATGCCGGAGTTGACGAAATAGCCCATATGGTTGTCGACGAACTCCCGGACAACCTTATATCACGCATGGCCGCTGCTGGTACCCGCTGGGTACCCACACTTGAGCTATGGCAGGGTGTAAGCCGTATATATTCCATAGACCATGGGCGCATGGCGCTAAAAAATTTAGCCCGGTTCGCAGAGGCCGGAGGCGAGGTCGCGTTGGGTACAGACTATGCGGGAGCGCCAAATGTCAATTTCGACCTGGGAATGCCCATCCAAGAAATTGAATGGATGCAAGCGGCAGGCATGCCCCCCATGCAGATCATTGTTGCCGCGACTAAAAATGGGGCCCGCTCATGCAATATGGAAAACGAACTGGGAACACTTGAGGCAGGCAAACTGGCCGATTTGCTCGTCGTGGACGGTGATCCCTTGACCGATATTCAGGCGCTGACTAAAATACGCTTGATACTTCGCGAAGGGAAATCAATTTAGCGCCAACACATCAGCACAAAGGGGAACTTCAAAAAACCGTGACACCTGAATTTGGATAGGCCAGTATTTTTAATTAAAGGAAGACGATCATGACGCCGGTTGATCATAACAATCCCACTGATATTTGTACCGCCGGTCACGAGTCGAACTGTACCGGGTGTAAGATCTCAGGTAAATTGAAATGTAGATTCAGTGCTTCCGAGTGGGTCAAATTTCTTTTTTTATTTTCCGTATTTTTAATACCCGGGTTAATCGGGATGGGTCGTGGAGGTTACGCCAGCCAGCTTGCCTGGATGTTTGTTTTCTGGATTTTCTTTTTTGGTTTCCGGGAGATCAAGATTTTATGCAGTCATTGTCACTTCTATGCCAAAGAGGGCTTTGGCCTGGAATGCATGGCGAATTTCGGATGTCCAAAATTCTGGAAATATAATCCGGCACCTATAAACAGGTGGGAAAAGTTTCAACTTCTAGCAAGCTTTGATATCAAAACAGCAGGCAGCGTATGAAATTCAAGATAATAGGTACTGTTTTAATGGCTGCGGGTTTTTTTCTAGTCGTGATTTATGATCATTATCTGATCGGCTTAATTCTTTTGATTACAGGTTTCGTCCTGGCAAAAGAGTTTGGAGCAAGAACAGAATGATTAATGCTAGTGAACTGCCTGAAATGCGATAAAAAAACTCATGCTATCCGGCCTAAGTAATGCCCCTGGTGTGACAGTATGATATTCAAAAACATACACGAAAAATCCTATTTGCCTAAATTGTTTATTGCGGCAGCCATCCTCGGATCCATATATGTTTCCGGCTGTATAATGTTCACCAGCGCCGACAATCTGTCGCCCTTATTGGAGCCTTACAAAGTAAACGGAGATCCTGTGAGGAATATCCTCATCTTAGCCTGCATGAGCATTTATTTTTTGCGCCTGTTATGTACCTTGTTTGTTTTCTTTCAGCGCAAACTGTATTGGGGCGAGGCCATTGTCATTGCCAACATCATGCCCTGGATATTTCCCTATGTTGGGTATAAAAGCGGAGATTATACCGACCCAATTGGATGGATGGAACTTATCGGCATAATACTGTTTCTCGTTGGATCATATTTGAATACAGCGTCTGAATATTTTCGCTTTTTGTGGAAACAAAAGAATGAAAACGCGGGCCGTTTGTACACGGCCGGCTTATTCAAATACACACGTCACACCAACTATTGCGGAGATATCGTACTTTTCGCCGGGCTGGCGGCAGTCGCCCATCAGATACAACTGCTCATTATATCCTTTGCAATGGCATTAATCTTTATTGTTATTATAATCCCCTTGAAGGAAAATTATCTCAGGGACAAATATGGTAAAGAATACATACGCTACGCCGCCAACACAAAAAGACTTATTCCCTTTATTTTTTAATGAGACCATATATTACCATAGCATTCAGCATGCTTTTCATCGTATCTGTCTCGCCCGCGACGGATGCCTGCACCGGCTTTGCGGTTTATGGCAAACAAACGATTTATGGTATGAACTTTGACTACCTGCCGCATGCTCAGCAAAAAATAAGCATCTCATCCGAATACCAGGGTCGAGTCTTTCACCTGAGTGCACGCACAACCATCGGTTTTATGAAAATCGTGGGCATGAACAGCCAGGGGCTGTTTGCCTCGTGTCAGATGTTGTTTCCGCAAGGTTATCCCCCACTCAGCAAACGTCCGGAGCACATCTCCGCCGGCATATTTCATCAGATGGCCTTGTCCCGCTTTGCTGATCTGGGCCAGGTTAGATCGCTTCTTGACAAAAGACAGGTTATTCAGGTTGAAGGCGTATCTTTGCACAATCTGGTGGCGGACAGGCACGGGGATGCCATTGTGGTTGAAGCCGGTGAAGCCAACAATCATATCACCAGCGTTCAGGATGGCGTTATCGTCATGACCAATTTCTCAAACCATCGATATAAATTAAACCCAATTGCGGAGAAGGGTGACAACGGCGTCACCCGCTATCGAATCGCGCATGCCTATATTCAAAACAATTTACAAAGTTTCGATGTCCAAGAGGGAATCGCCCTGCTAAGGCTGGTTCAAATTCAATCCGATATTTACGCCACCCGGTGCTCCCTGGTATTCAAACCGCATGCTGGCGAAGTTTACATTTGCCTTGAAAACAACTTCGATAAAGTTTGGAAAATTTCCCTAAAAAATCAAACCATCGAAACCTACGGCGGCTTTCAATCTCACCGGCGCCGGATCATCCCTGCTGATGGTTTGCTGACAACCGAATTGGTATCCTTGTAGCTGTTTGGTTTAGGGACGTTCTAAACTTTTAAACTTGTTTAACCCCAAACTATGGAACCAGAAATAACTTTAAAAGTTTAGAACGTCCCTAGAAAGAAGGAGACAAAATATGAAACCATCCATTTTTAAAAAACAAAAATTGGTATTTTATATCCTGACTTTCATACTTTTGTTCTGCCTTGCCACAGATGCAATTAGCCAGCCACCCAAACAGCGCGACTATTGGCCCACCCAAAAATGGCATACGGCAACTCCGGAATCGCAGGAGATGAATTCAGGCAAACTGAACATCGCGGACGAATTCATCCAAAACAGACTTCCGGATGCATTTAGTCTTTTGGTGGTGAAAAACGGCTATCTGGTCTTTGAAAAATACTATTCCTGGGGGAAGCCGAATAAATATGCCGTGGTCCATTCAGTAACCAAAAGCGTTACCTCGGCCCTCATCGGCATTGCACTGGAAAAAGGTCATCTGGATAACCTTGATCAAAAACTGATCGATTTTTTTCCTGAATACTTCTCCGAAACATCAGATCCCAGAAAAAAGGAAATAACCCTCAAACACTTGTTGACCATGAGCGCGGGTTTCAGGTGGGATGATCGCGGATCCAGTATGGTCAACTGGTATTCTTCTTTGGACTGGGTCAAAAATGCTATCCAACTGCCGCAAGACAATGAACCCGGTGATGTATTTAATTACAACTCATCCACATCCCACTTACTGGCCGCAATTTTGTCCAAATCCACCCAAATGAGTACATTAGAATTTGCTAAGGCAAACCTTTTCCAACCTTTAGGAATCGAAACAGCCTTTTGGCACACGGATCCGGATGGATACAATATCGGTGGTTTTGGTTTGGGTCTGGCCCCACGGGACTTGGCCAAAATTGGCTTTCTATTTCTGAACAACGGCTATTGGGATGGCAAATCGATTGTCCCCGAAAACTGGGTCCGGGAATCCACCCGGGGCCACCTTCAAGCTATGGGGCACCCTATATATGGACCATTTGCCTACGGATATCAATGGTGGGTCAAAAAAGTCGACGGCTGTGACAGTTTCCGGGCCTGGGGCCGGCGCGGCCAATATATTGTAATTGTTCCGGTGTTGGATCTGGTTATTGCGGTCACGTCGGAGACTGCTTCCCATCCGCCCACATCTATCCACTACTGCCCCTTGTTTGATCTGGTTGCGGAAGCCGTTGACAGACCCAGGCAACCCAAAGCACACATTAAAGCCGTTGAAGTCCCGCTTGAAATTCAAACATTTTTAGATGAATACAATCGGGCCCGGAAGACCAAGAATATGGCGGTCATATCAGATTTTATCTCGGATCGATTTCTTTACCGGGGTGTTAATAAAAATATGGCCCTGCAATTTTTACAGGGTATGTCCGATTATACGGCTGAGGCAGTACTTATCATAACCAGGTTCAAGCTTAACGGCGACGAGGCAATCCTGGATGTGTGGCTACAAGATAGGTATTTTTATGAAGCTGCCTTCATGACCGAGACGAAGCTGGTCAAGGAAGGTGGACAGTGGCGGTGGTATGGCAACCAGCAACACTAGAACTTATCTCAAAAAAGATGCATATAAATACGTTTAATTTTAGTATTTTTAATTTAAATTAAAAATATATCTAATGTTAGCCGCGATCACTTGGGAGGTGTTAAAATTAAATTAAATGTTAAAGCGTTTGCAATTACCTGCGGTTCCATATGGGGCTTTGCGATTTTATTACTGACATGGTGGATTATGCTCTTTGAAGGAGCCACCGGTGAGCCAACTTTAATAGGGCGCGTTTATCATGGCTATACCATATCTCCGGCAGGCAGTATCGTAGGTTTCATTTGGGGTTACATAGATGGCGTGATATCCGGCGCAATATTCGCATGGCTCTATAATTTAGTATCGGCTAAATTCGAAGTTCAGAACCACAAATCGGCGCAGGTTAACTAGAAGCTATCTGAATGCCTACAACCCATTAGCGGGAGGTAAAACCAGCTTCAACACTTGTTACCAGGTATTTGTTATTTGTCAAAATGACTATGGCTTCTTACAGGGAGGTGATGCAGATGAAATTCAAAATCCTGGAATTCGTGCCGGCATTTTTAGGGACCCTGATATTTTTATTTCTCCTACTCCCATTCTTCCTGATTTTTATTCCCGTAGCAATTCTAACCAGCCCCGAGAATGCCTATTATTTCAATATTGGATTATATCGGCATATTGGTATTGTGCCAATCGTACTGGGTGCAATTATTTACATATACTGTAGTGCCAGCTTTGTGTTTGTGGGCAGAGGCACCCCCATTCCGTTTACGCCCACCAAAGCCCTGATTGTAAGCGGTCTTTACCGTTTTGTCCGAAATCCACTCTACATTGCCGGTGTACTGGTACTGACCGGGGAAGGCATCTACTTTCAATCTGCAGGGCTTTTTGTATATTGCCTGGTCATGTTTGGCTTTTTTAATTTCCACGTGCTCATGGAAGAATCCATATTAGCCGAAAAATTTGGCGCGTCCTACGAAGCCTATCGTAAGTCCGTTCCCCGCTGGATTCCGAGACTTACGCCATATAGGCCTGTAGTTCATCAAAGAAATGAGCGTGCCTATTACAATTCATAGATGGATCCTGCCAGAATTTGTATTAGTTTTTTGACATTTGTTTCAGGTGCGACAGCGTCTGCCAGGAGAAGGGCTCTTTCTGGCAGGGGGATATGGCGTTGTTGGTAAAGATGGGATCGGATTCGAGGTCATATCTGGATGAGGCCACGGCTTCCGGCCACAGCGCCGTATGGGGTATAGGAGAATAATGCGCCATAATGGGCGTGGCTCCGGCTGATTTCACGACCTGTATCGTCTTTTCCACCGCTGAAACGGATTGGCCGGGCATGCCGACGAGGATGTAGGCACCGATCTGTTTCTGATTGTAACCCGCCTTCTGAAGTGCTTGGACCGAAATGACAAAATCTTCCTGATTCACTTTTTGATCCAGGTGAGCGCGATTGTCAAATTCTGCGGTCTCGATGCCTAAGCGAATGGTTTCAAAGCCCGCCCTTGCCATGAGCTTGGCCATGCGGTTATCAATGGCCTTGGCATGCAAGGCATTGGGCGTATGAAATCGGGTCGGCACTTCCAGTGAAACAACCTTTTCCAGGATCGGAATTATATGTTTTTCGGTATTCACCAGGAGTGCATCGTCATAAAAGGCAAAATCAACCACACCGAAAGCCTGATGCCAATGTTGAATCTCAGCCACCACAGATTCCGGACTTCTGCGCTGATATCCTGCGAATAAAAAATGCGAAGCGCAATAGGCGCACGCATAAGGACATCCTCTGGAAGTTAACAAGGGGATATACGGGACGCCGGACTGCAGGTCATAGGCCGGATAGGGGGACGTATCCAACGACTGCGGATCGATTCCGGACATAAGGTCCAGGCCGGTTTCTGTTGCCAGCGCATCTAAAACATGTCCTGTTTCCGATGCGGATACAACCACATCGGCACCACTGTAATCCCGGGCGTGATTGCGGCAGAGATTGGCGTAGATGCCTCCCAAAATCACTTGCACATCCGGCCATTTTGCTTTTACCTCTTGGATCACTTCCTGTACACCGGGATACCAATAGGTCATCAAAGACGTCACCAACACAAAATCAGGCTGAGATAATTGGGTCAGATCTTCCCGGAACCATGAAATGGGGATGCCGTAACGGGAATATTGGCGCGGCACGTCCTTCAAGCCCGGCGGATTAGGAAGCTTGGTTTTTTGATAGGCGCCGCGGCCCTGGCGTCCATGGTGGGAGGCCGTCTTTAACCGCGGATGAAACCGATCCAGGCAATCGATATATGATATATGGGTGCCGTTTTCACGCAAGATGGCGGCCAACTGCAGCAAACCCAAGGGTTTAGCCCAGAAATCAAAGGCTGCAAAATCGTGAATCCAGGGGTTGATGAGAAGGAGGTGGGGATTGACTTTACTCACGGGAATCTATCATGAGGAACATATCTAATTCCTACTATTATAAATTATTTCAACCAGCTAAAAAAGGGTTGGTGGGTTGTAGGGGTGGAGGGTGAAGGCAAGCTGACTGGCTAAGGGCGTACCCTTTAAACCTCTACCCATCAACCCTCCAACCCTGATTTCATTCCTCCTTAAAATACGCCATGGAGGTCTTCTTCAGTTCCTTGCGGCTGAAAAGCAAGGTATAGTCCTGCACCTGTGCCCTGGCAGACATTTCACTGGCTATGGCGTGACAGGCATCTTCATCACTGGCGTGAACCATGGTGTACAGGTTATAGGGCCAGCCCTCAGCCGGGTTGCGGTGATAGCAATGAGAAACTTCACTGAATCCCGCGAAAATTTCCCCGGTGGCATCGACCCGCTCTTCGGGAACCTTCCATGCCACCATGGCGTTGGCTTTGAATCCGGATTTCTGGTGGCGCAGGGTGGCACCAAATCTTCGAATAACACCGCGATCACAGAGGGATTGCAATATTTCCAAAACCTGCTCTACGGAAACACCTAATTGAGATGCAATCTCGTCGTAAGGCTGGGGTGACAGCGGTAAATCTCCCTGCACACCGGCGATCACTTTTTTTTCAAGTTCGGTCAGCATGGCGGGATTTAAATGATAGGTGTATATAAAAGTCAAGGAATAATAAAATCGCTTCGTGATTTTATTATTCCTTGACTTTTAGGCTGTAGCCTTTTAGCGGTTTAGACTGTAGGCTGTTAACCGTATAAGGCCAAACGCCCAAAGCGCAACTCGCTACGCATCCCGACTCCTGAATTCTGTCTCCTGACTTCTGGCTACTTAGTCAATCGGCAGATTGCCCAACCCTCGAACCCTTGAATCCTTGACTCCTTGAACCCTTCTACATGGAGGTGCACGATTGTATTTAAAAATGTCTATCTATCGTACTTTAGCGAAATTCTGGAAAAAGCTCCAAAATATCTTATCGATATTCAGGAAATAACTTTAAAATATCGTACTCATCAGCCTTGCAAATACCCCTTTCGGTTATAAGCCCGGTCACAAGCCGCGCAGGCGTCACATCAAAGGCAGGATTGGCCGCCGGGCTTTCCAACGGCGAAACGCGAACCTGTTGTTGTTGCCCTCCAAGCTCCCCGGCAATGCTGTGAACTTCATGCGGGTCTCTTTCTTCAATCGGGATATCGTGCAGGCCGTCACAGGCCTGCCAGTCAAAGGTACTGGACGGCAAGGCAACGTAAAAGGGTATATTGTTGTCTTTGGCTGCCAGGGCTTTTAGATAGGTACCGATCTTATTGGCCACATCACCGGTGCGCGTTGTACGGTCAGTTCCCACGATGACCATGTCCACCCTGCCATGCTGCATCAGATGACCACCGGCATTATCCGTTATGATGGTATGGGGAATACCGTGTTTCCCCAATTCCCAAGCGGTCAGCCTGGCTCCCTGGTTGAGCGGTCTGGTCTCATCGACCCAAATATGGATGTCTATACCCGCATCATGCGCAGCATACATGGGCGCCGTGGCGGTGCCGTATTCGATGCAGGCCAGCCAGCCGGCATTGCAATGGGTTAGGATTTGAACCGGTTTCCCGCCCTTTGCCTTGCCGATGGCTTTGATGCGTTCCAGTCCGGCCAGGCCGATCTGACGACAATTCTCGGCTTCCAACTCGGCAATCCGGGCGGCAGCTGCCTTGGCTTCCGCAATCTTTTTCTCCGCTGATTCGACCGGCGCCAATTCCGCCATTACCCGGTCAACCGCCCAGGCAAGATTCATGGCTGTCGGCCTGGCAGCTTTGATCCGTTCACACTCGGTGATAAAATCAGACTCGGGCCCGTTTGCAACCAGGGTATTGATGGCTGCCACGTAGACACCATAAGCACCGGTGGCGCCAATCAACGGTGCCCCGCGCACGTACATATCCTGAATGGCCTCGATGACTTTGTCCACAGTTGTAAGTTCAGCTATCACCAGGTTGTGCGGCAGCTTGCGCTGGTCGATAACCTTTACAATCTGGCTGCTGTGCTCTAGCCAAATCGGTCTCATTTGCTTGCCGTCTACTTTCATTGCTTATTCACCGTAAACCCTTGAGGTTGCAACCCGGTGCTGGACGGCGTGCCGGCAATTTTAGAAAGATATACATCGCCAAGTTTTTCGATATGACCGTTTACGCTGTCAAAATAGTTGAAGTGGGCCTGCTCATCATCGATGATTTCTTCAAAAAGTTTCATGCTGATGCTGTCGCCGTTCTGCTGGCAGACCAGCAAAAATTGATTGTAGGCATCAATGGCATCATCCTCCTGATTGGCGTCATGAATAAAAACTTTCTCAACAGCCTGGCCCCTTTCTACCGGGCCGTGCGGATCAGTGGTGGGTTCGCCGCCCAATTCTTTGATCCGTTCGGCGAATGCTTCCGCATGCCGCATTTCGTCGATGGCGATCAACTTAAGGTTAGCAGCCATTTCACCATAATCCATATCATCCAGGTTATAATGCTGGTTCATATATTGATGGATGGCCTGAATCTCCATAGAACGTGCTTTATTCAGTACTTCAATTACCTTTGCTCTTCGTTGTTCTCTTTTGGACGCGTTCATGGTCAATCTCCTTTAATTTATGACTTATTTTTCTTTAGCTCATCCACCCGTTTCAAGGCACCCATGATTAACTGCAGGGTATTTGTTTTAAACACGATCAGCCATCTCAACACGAGTTTTGCTTCCCGATACTCAAACCTGCCCTTTTTTTCTGAAAACAATTGAAACAGGATATCTTCAAATTGTCGGTAAAGATACTGGTGGAGCACTTTTTTGGAAATTACCTTATGATCCACCAACACTTTTCCAATGGCGAGTTTTTCATCCTTGGCAATTTCTAAACAGGTCGCTACCCGGTCAGCCGATATGATCCCATCCTGAATTAACAAATCGCCCAAGCGGGCCTCTTTCTTATATTGAATGGCGTACACAATCGAGCCATTTAACAAAATAATCTGGAACTCGCCGATGGTATTGTGGATTTTTAATACACCGGTCTTCTGCTCCTCGGATAACAGCTGGAGAACTCCGGACAAGGATATGGTTTCTAAGTCGCCCTTTAAAGACATAGTCAACGTCCACCGACAAGGTCGGTGGCTTATGATTGAATTTTCTTACTTAGGACCTGTTTCTAAAATATCCTTTTGCTAAATCTCTGTGTTGGTTCTTGTTTCAAATCCTCGAAATACCAGTGTATGCCTGCGGATTGAAACAAGAATCCGCCTTGACCTTGAGTCAAAAATTTAATTTAGAAACAGCTCATAGTCAGCAAAGCGTCACTTACAGTTATTCTATCCCTTACGACTTCCCAAGTTGGATGTATTCATTTCCGAAAATTTTGTAGATAAGTTCAGATAATAATGCATTTCCTCGAACTTCCCGCGTTTCCGACATCCGGCCGCATAAATTCGGCATTTTTCCTGGAGCATACGTCTAGCCGCTTTATCCTGCTTATGTGTCAGTGACTCACATTCCAGCAACTTTTGAATTGATCGAATACGGTATTTATCCAAACCCGGATTGGATGACAGTTGGTCAGCGTGACCGCCTCTTTTTACCACCAAGGGTCGGTCTATCAGCAAAATCGGCATGCGCAGGCCAACCCGCAACCACAGATCATAATCCTCACAGGCCGGTAGATTTTCATCGAAAATGCCCACCTGGTCAAATAAGTGGCTTCTCATCATGACCGCGGAAGGACTCACCAGACACAGCTCCAGTGAACGCTCAAAAAAGTAGCCGGATGTTTTCTTATGTCTGCTTTTCGGAAATATCCGGCGGCCGTTTCTAATCCAAATCTCCTCGGTTTGGCAGATCATCACTTCTAAATTGTGCCTAAAATAGGCCACCTGAACGGCCAGTTTTTCCGGCTGCCAGAGATCATCCGAGTCTAAGAACGCGATTAATTCTCCCTTTGAAAATGCGATCCCCTTGTTGCGGGCTGAACTGACACCCTGATTGGTCTGCTGAATAACGGTAATACCTTCACGCCGGTCTAGCAGTTCGGTGGTGTTGTCTGTGGATCCATCATCAACAACAATCAGTTCGTAATTTGTATACGTTTGCGCATGGACCGAATCAATCGCCTCCATCAAACACCAGTTTCTGTTGAATGTGGGAATAATAACGCTGACCAGCGGTTGGTCGACGACGCCCACTGTAGGCTTTTTCGCTTGCATCCCCTATATTCTCCGATATTTGGCTTGGTTTGACAAGTCTGAAATATGAAATCCATATAAATGGTTGCATTCATTATGGTCTTCTGGTAACACGTTGACATTAGAGATATTTTCACTTCACATGTCCCCTATAACAAATGGTAATTTGCTGAAAGGAGGTGATAACCCATATCCTTCAATCCATTCGTAGTAATATTCACTACTTTGGTTTGTTTAACCCTATTTTAAGGAGGTTACGATGAAAAAAGCCATCATTCTAAGCATTGCCCTCGTATTTGGATTGGTCATGTTTGTTGAAGCGCCGCCTGCCCAGGCAGCCGATCAAACCTTTGTCACCATTGGTACCGGTGGCGTAACCGGCGTCTACTATCCCACCGGCGGCGCCATTTGCCGTCTGGTCAACAAAACCAGAAAAGTACACGGTATTCGTTGTTCAGTGGAAAGCACCGGCGGCTCGGTCTACAATCTGAACACGATTCGTGCCGGTGAACTGGACATGGGTGTGGCCCAGTCCGACTGGCAGTATCACGCCTACAATGGCACCAGCAAATTTAAGGATAAAGGTGCCAACAAAGACCTGCGTGCCGTGTTTTCCGTACATCCCGAGCCGTTTACAGTAGTTGCCCGTAAAGGCTCCGGTGTCAAAAACTTTATGGACCTCAAGGGCAAACGCGTCAATATCGGCAACCCCGGTTCCGGACAGCGCGGCACCATGGAAGTTCTGATGGGTGCCCTGGGATGGACCAAAAAGAGTTTTAAACTGGCTTCCGAGCTAAAATCTGCCGAGCAGTCCAAAGCCCTGTGCGACAACAAGATCGACGCCATGGTGTTCACGGTGGGGCATCCCAGTGGATCCATCAAAGAGGCCTCCACATCATGTGATTCCGTGTTGGTCAATGTAACCGGCTCCGCTGTCGATAAACTCGTAAAGGACAATGACTACTACCGTACGGCTACCATCCCCGGCGGCATGTATCGCGGAACACCCATGGACACCAAAACTTTTGGTGTGGGCGCTACCTTCGTTACGTCCGCCAAGGTTCCGGAAAGAGTTATCTACAATGTGGTCAAGGCTGTATTTGAAAACTTTGACCAGTTCAAAAAACTGCATCCGGCTTTCAGTGTTTTGAAAAAAGAAGAAATGATCAAAGACGGTCTTTCAGCACCACTGCACAAGGGTGCTGTGAAGTATTACAAAGAAGCCGGCTTGATGTAGCCAGCAGCCTATAGACAAAGTGCGCCGGTTCACCGGCGCACTTTACACATTTCCGGACCAAAACGATATCGGAAAATTATTTCTCTCCCGGTTGTTCTCACCATCACCGTATAGATCGATATCACCATATTCACAAAAGGAATCATCGCAATGACAGAATCGACAGATACCCTGAAATCCCAAGATCAACTTCAGGAGATGATTGCCGAGTCAGATACTGGGGCCCGTAATCCTACCGGCACGATACCCAAGAAAATTCTGTATTATGTGCCCTTGGCCTGGACCATATTTCAGCTGTGGTACGCATCGCCCCTGCCCTTCATCTTCAATTTTTTTGTTTTAAACGATACCGAGGCCCGGGCCATCCACCTGGCTTTCGCCGTTTTCCTGTCATACACGGCCTATCCGACTTTCAAAAAGTCACCCCGGCATTATATCCCGGTACAGGATTGGATTGTGGGACTCGTGGGGGCCTTCTGTGCGTCCTATCTGTTTCTTTTTTATGAAGCGCTATCCGAACGGCCGGGCGATCCGACTCAAATGGACCTGGTTGTGGCCGTCGTCGGCTTGATTCTTCTGCTGGAGGCCACGCGTCGCGCCCTGGGTCCGCCCCTGATGGTGGTTGCCGGTGTATTTCTCATCTATACGTTTTTCGGCTCTTATATGCCTTCTGTCATTGCGCACAAAGGAGCCAGTCTTTCCAAGGGTATGTCGCATTACTGGCTGGGAACCGAGGGTGTTTTCGGTGTCGCCCTGGGTGTCTCCACCGGCATGGTGTTTATGTTTGTTCTATTTGGGGCGCTGCTCGAATCGGCCGGCGCCGGCAACTACTTTATCCGTACGGCCTTTGCCGGCCTGGGGCATCTGCGGGGAGGTCCGGCCAAAGCAGCCGTGGTTTCTTCCGGGCTGACCGGCCTGGTCTCCGGCTCCTCCATTGCCAACGTGGTGACCACCGGTACCTTCACAATCCCTTTGATGAAAAAGGTCGGATTCAAACCGGAAAAAGCAGGGGCCGTGGAAGTGGCCTGCTCCACCAACGGCCAATTGATGCCGCCGGTCATGGGAGCGGCCGCTTTTTTGATGGTCGAATACGTGGGCATTACCTATGTGGAAGTGATCAAGCACGCCTTTTTGCCGGCCATAATCTCTTACATCGCTTTGGTTTACATTGTCCATCTGGAAGCCTGTAAACTGGGTTTAAAGGGCATGGAAAAACCCATCACCAAAACATTTAATCAAAAAATAATCTCGTTTGTGATAACGATTCTATCCCTTATCATTATCGGCGGTATCACCTACTACGGATTGGGGTGGATTAAAGTCGTGGGCGGCAAAGCAACCTTTTACATCGTATGCGTTTTGCTGGCTGTCGCCTATCTGTTGCTGTTATGGGTGGCCTGCAAAGTTCCCGAACTGGATAAAAGCCATGAGATCAAAGAGCTGCCGCCTTTGGGTCCCACGGCCCAGTCCGGTTTCTACTTTCTGCTTCCCATTGTGGTACTCATGTGGTGCCTGGTGGTGGAACGGCTTTCCCCGGCGCTTTCGGCTTTCTGGGCGACGGTCCTGCTCATTTTTATCGTCATAACCCAACGTCCGCTCAAGGGAATCTTCCGCAAAGTCAAAGGCGAGGAGTTTTCCGCCAAAAGCGGATTTGTTGATCTGATTGAGGGCATGGTCGCCGGTGCCCGCAACATGATCGGGATCGGTGTGGCCACTTCGGCTGCGGGTATTGTGGTGGGAACCGTAACCTTGACCGGAATCGGCTTGGTCATGACCGAGTTTGTGGAATTTATCTCCGGTGGCAACCTGATGTTGATCCTGTTTTTTACCGCAATTATCAGCTTAATCCTGGGCATGGGCCTGCCCACCACCGCCAATTACATCGTCGTGTCAACACTGATGGCGCCTGTCATCGTCGACCTCGGTGCCCAGAACGGACTGATCGTTCCCTTGATTGCCGTGCACCTGTTTGTCTTTTACTTCGGCATCCTGGCAGACGACACCCCCCCCGTGGGTCTGGCGGCATTTGCCGCCGCCGGCATATCGGGTGGAGATCCGATTCGCACCGGCATCCAGGGCTTTACCTACGATATCCGTACGGCCGTGTTGCCCTTTATGTTTATCTTCAACACCCAATTGCTGATAATCGGCGTTGCCAATTGGGCACATTTACTCATCGTCATATTTGCCGCCGTGATCGCCATGTTGGCCTTTGCCGCCGGCACCCAAGGCTATTTTATGACCAAGAGTCGTATTTGGGAAACCATTGCATTATTGCTGGTGGCCTTTACGCTTTTCCGGCCCGGATTCTGGTGGGACATGGTTTTTCCGCCCCTGACCCAGGAACCGGCCAGCAAGCTCGAACAGATGGTCGGCGAGATGGAACCCGGCGCGCAAGTCAGGATTATGTTCAAAGGCGAAAAAATGGACGGAACCGAATTTACCAAAACCGTCATGCTGCCTGTGGGCGATGAAAGCACCGGAATTGACCGCTTAAATGCCATCGGCATTGAAACCCGCACCGAAGAGGGTAAAATACTGATCGACAATATTGTCTTTTCGAGTCCGGCGGAAAAGGCCGGGATGGATTTCGACCAGGAACTGTTGAGTATTCAGGTACCTTCCAAACGGTTACCCAAACAGCTCATGTTCATTCCGGCTCTGGTTCTGTATGGATTCGTGGCTTTGTTACAACTCAGACGTCGAAAACTATTGCCACCAGAGGCAGCCACCTAAATTTAAAATGCAGGTGCCTTAAGAATTCGTATTTTGCACAACTACAGCTGAACTCAAAAACTTTTAGCCACTCAAGAGCAATGCAGTCGGGAGTGAAATATGTTTACTAAAATACTCGTACCGGTGGACATCGATTATCCCAATGCTGCCAAAGCAGTTTACGAACAGGCAGCTAAACTCGCCGGGTTTTCCGGTGCCGAACTAAAACTGGTTAGCGTCATGCCCGACTTTGGCATGCCGATTGTGGCATCCTATGTAACCGATGATGTTCGCAATGAAGCCTATGCCAGTTTCAATGAATCTCTGGAGAAATTCATAGCTGAAAATTGCGATCAATCCGTTGCATACACGGTTAGAGCCGGAAAAAACTGGGAAGAAATTATTAGCGCCGCGGAAAAGTGGGGTGCGGATTTGATCGTTGTTTATCATAATCGCCGCCGCGAGATTAATGAGGTTTTCAGCCGGTCCTGTTCACAACGGGTTGCTGACAATGCCAAATGTTCGGTATTGAGATTGCGTAATATTCGAGATTAAGTACCACTAGCCCCTGAATAAAGCCCTATCCGCTTTCGCCGGCGCGCCAGGGGTAGAAAGAAATCTGCCGCATTTTCCGGTAACTTTGTTATGGTTCCAATGCAACGCATGAGGAGGCAAATCATGATGATCAACCTTTTCAAGGATATGTATCCTAGCAGATATACCCCCAAATCGCTCGTCATCGTTCTAGGGCTGATTGTCATGCTGGTCGCTACTTCATCCTTTGCATTTGATCTCCGGATCGGTACTGAGAAAACCGGTAGTTTCTCCCATTTTACAGGTCGGACTATCTGCCGCATCATAGAAAAACAGGTAGACGAGCTGCAATGTTCGGTTGTACCGGCAGATGGCCATGTGCACAACCTGACCAATCTGCAGGGAGGTTCCCTCGACCTCTCACTGGTGGATTCACGTATGCTTTACGATGCCGTGGCCGGCAAAGGGCTATTCCAATTTTTTGATATATCCTATGATAACCTGCGTGAAATCATTTCGCTATATGACCTGCCCGTATCCGTAGTCGTGCGCAGCACTGCCGGCATCAATTCCCTGGACGACCTCAAGGGCAAACGCATCAATGCCGGTGCACCGCGATCGCAACAGCATCTTGCCATAGAGACGATCATGAACGTCAAAGGCTGGTCTGTGAAAGATTTCAGTCTTATGGAGGAGCTGCCTTCTTCTCTGTCTCAGGATACCATGGCATTCTGCCATGGATCCGTTCAGGCTATGATCAACATCGCTGTGCATCCTGACCCGGAACTGCTGCAGCTCTTCAAGCTTTGCAATGCCCAACTGCTGAATTTAAATCAGGCCGATATCGACGCCATACGCAACAGCCACCCGGCTTTCATCCAGATCAATATCGCCCCCGATACTTATTCGGTCTACCCACAGGGCGTTCAAACCTTCGGCACAAGCATGAAGCTGGTCACCTCCGACAGCCTGGATGATGAAACCGTTTATCAAATTATCAGTGCGCTGGATCAAGGGCATCGATTCTTAAAAGGCGCACACCGTGCTTTAGATACCCGCATGTCGGACAAGACAACCCAACAAGCCGGCGGAATTTCTTTGCATCCAGGCGCCGTCAAGTACTTCAGTGAACAATAGAGTCGGCATGAATCCACGAGCATTTTGGCTTATTGGTATTTGGCTGTGTATATTCCCCCCTGGCGTTTATGCCACGGACTCGCAGGATATAAGGGCCACCACGGAATCCGGTCAATCAGTTTTACTCAAATCGGATGGTACCTGGGTTTATACCCAAGCACCAAAACCCGCCAGCCCCCAAAAACACCAGTTAATCCAACATTTCAAACCCAAATCAGCCACCGTTCTACTCAAGGGCAAACGGGTCACCTATGGCTTGTGGTATGACAACAGCAAGTGGGTTGTGGATCAGGTAATTGACAACGCTTCGGCTGAATATGAACTCACACACATCCAAGGCGACCGTTATGTTGTGATTATCCCCGAACGGATCAATATACCCTTGGCTACCCTGAAAATAGCCGCCATTGCCAACGCACGAAAAGTCGCACCCGACATCGAGGTGATCCAGGAAGAAACACGCATTGTAAACGATCAGAAAATCCTATGCCTGAAAATGAATGCCACTATCCAGGGCATACCGGTTTCCTACGTGAATTATTATTATTCGGGTAAGGTTGGTGCTGTCCAATTGATGGCTTACACCGGACAGAATCTGTTTGAGGAATACAAACAGGATCTGTTTGATTTGCTTAACGGATTTGAAATCTACAAATAAATTCGCTACGCGAATTTATTTGGTGCGGCATCGCCGTTTTTTTCTATTATTGTCTGCACTGGCTAGTCGATATAGATCCCGATTTGGACAAATCTGGTCATACCCACCACATCAGGATTTTAGGCTGTAGGCTGAAGACTGTAGGCCGCTCATTGCTACCGGCTCAAGGCTCAACTCGCAACGCGTAACCCGCAACACCCTCCACTCCTTCACCCCACCAACCCTCTAATACTCTGCTCAAAGTCCCACCCCGTCAATCACCGCCCCGCAAAACTTGCATTTACCATGAATGATGGCATAGTTGCTGACGTTAAAACCCCAGCGGTCGATGAGGACCTCGCCGCAGTCATAACAAAATGTCTTTTCGCTGGCTTCCCCCGGAACATTGCCGGTATATACATAGCGCAACCCGGCCTCGAGCCCGATCTTATGAGCTGTTGTCAGGGTTCGCACCGGTGTAGGCGGACGATCGGTTAACTTATAAGTGGGATGAAACCGGCTGATATGCCAGGGCGTATCGATTCCCAGATCGTGGGCCATAAAATCTGCCAGTCGTTTGAGTTCCTCAGGATCATCGTTCAACCCGGGGATCAGCAGCGTGGTTACCTCGAGAAAAATACCGCGTTTTTTCATGGAGACCAGGGTCTCTTTGACACCTGCCAGTCGGGCCCCACAATAGCTTCGATAGAACTCATCATTAAAGGCTTTCAAGTCCACATTGGCCGCATCCAGATAGGGATCGATCATATCCAATGCCTCCTCGGTCATATATCCGTTGGTAACAAACAGATTGG
Source organism: uncultured Desulfobacterales bacterium (assembly GCA_964452555.1). Taxonomy (GTDB): domain Bacteria; phylum Desulfobacterota; class Desulfobacteria; order Desulfobacterales; family B30-G6; genus B30-G6. The sequence continues at coordinate 46,717 of CAYVMI010000017.1, read as the reverse complement.
ATATCCCCTGTTGATGCGCCAGCTTGGCGACCTCATAGGCAAATTCAAAATAGACCGTCGGTTCGGTATACGTGTAGGCAATGGATTGGCATTGCGATTGTTTAGCTGCGGCCACAATCTCAGCCGGCCTTACTTCCCTGCCCATGATTCGGCCACCGTGATCTTTTGGCAGCTGAGCAATATCGGCATTTTGGCAAAATTTGCATTTGAAATTACAGCCCACGGTGGCTATCGAATAAGACAGGCTGCCCGGATGAAAATGGAATAGCGGTTTTTTTTCTACCGGATCGACATTGCGCGCAACCACACGGCCGAACACAAGCGTTGCCAACTCGCCCGAACGATTCTGCCTGACGCCGCAAATGCCGCTTTTACCTGCTTTAATCTTACAGCGGTGCCGGCATAAGTTGCACTGTACCTGGTTGTCGCCAATGGTCTCAAAAAGATAGGCTTTCATGATAACACCGGTTTTAAGTTTTAAGTGTTAGGTTTTAGGTTGGGTTGCGAGCTACAGGTTACGCGTTTCGAGTTTCGAATTGCGGGTTGCGGGTTAAGCTATAGGCCGTGCTCTATGAGCAAATTAACAGTCTTCAGCCAAAACGCCTAATAGTCTGCACCATTATGCCATATGCACGAAGCCAACCTAAAACCTAACACTTAAAACCTAAAACCATTGCAACCACGCTAGGTTGCGATCCCCGACGGCTCACTCGTCTTATAACGCAATGTCATCGGCCGGGTTCGAAAGCGCGGAACCAAGGATGCCACAATCCCCGCAAATGCACCGAAGGGAAAGCGCTGTACGATATCGGATTTTTCCAGGTTGCAAATAACCTTACCGGTTGACATTGGAAATTGGCTTACGGTCCGCCAGGATATGGGCACGCCATTCCCTAAGATATCCCGGATCATACCCTTGAGTTCCCAAACGCTGTAGAACTGGGCCCGATTATAGATCGTATGATGAAATATCCCCTTGAGCCGCCGTTCAACTCCCTTGAGAGCATAACGGTTCATTACCCCCAAAAATATACGATCTTTGGCAACCCGGCACGCCTCTGAAATAGCTTTTACCGGGTCATCTACAAATTCAAGCGTGGTCACCAGGCTGGCATGGTTAAATGAATTATCGTCAAACGGCAGGTCTTCGGCAAATCCCCGATAAAAATCAACTTGATGGCCGTATTGCTCTGCTGCAAAGTCCAGCATGTAGGGCGAAGGATCGATTCCGGTTACATTCAGACCTTTATCGAAAAAAGGTTTTATACTGACACCACTGCCACAACCGATATCCAGCAGCGATTCACCCTGAATCGGTTTCAGCATATCCACCATGAGGCAGCTCTCCAGCTCAGCCTCAATTTGGCTGCGCGAGGTCGTCACCCACGAATTATAGGTACGCGCATCATTAAAATTGAATACATAGCCCATAAGCATAATCTAATGAATAATGAGGGGGGGATCAAGTCCTATCCCCAATAAAATCGTGTTCCACGATTTTATGAAACGCGATCCCTTCGCCCGCCGGGCGAAAGGCCGTCGGTCTTACCCGGTCAACGCCACAGTGCTCTTCGATGTCTTATATGTCAACGCAATCGCCTTTGTCGGTTGTGTTTGATTGCTAAAATCCCCATTTCTTCAGCCAGACTTTCGGTGAAGAGTTCGGCAATCGAATTGATCGTGCCTCAATCGGACGCTCAGGCAAAGTCACAGATCGAGTCACAACGGGCAATTCAAATTTAAAGTTGCAAACCTATTAGTTTGGATGCTATCAACCAGCCGTAAACAGAGGGCCATTAGAAGCTTAAAGCTTAGGGCTCCTTGCTTATAGCTGCTTTTAATGAATCCCTATTGGTGAAATTACATGAAAAAAAGCCTCAGCATTGCATTTGTATTTATCGTATTTACAGCCATTTACGCGCTACCCCTATTCGCCCAGCTAATCGATGTGGACTGGTCTCAATTGCACCAGCTAAAGCTGGAATCCCCACCCTTGGACGTGGCCGCAACACCTGACGGCGAACTTATTTTTATCCTCGTGCCAGGTAAAGTCGTCATCTATAAAAAAGACGCTCAAAACCAGCTCAACCAGATTCCGGTCCACCCAGGCTACAACCGGATGGCATATGCCGCCGATTCTAAAATGCTGGTTTTGACGAACAGCGCCTCGCAGGAATATAAATCCCTCCGAATCAATCGCGTTTTTGAAATTAGTGTTGAAGGCTCGCCCTATATGGGACCTGAGAACGCCCCGGTAACAATTGCTGTATTTGATGACTATGAGTGCGGTTATTGTGCCAGGATGGAACCCACCTTCAGTCGGCTGTTGGCCCAATATCCCCAAAAACTCAAACTGGTTATCAAACAATACCCCCTGCGCAACCATCCCAGGGCCAGGGAAGCTGCCATTGCCGCCATCGCCGCCCATCAACAAGGCAAATTCTGGGAAGTTCATAGCCAAATTTTCGCCAATCAAAAGGAGTTGTCCACCCAAAAATTGGATGAAATCGCCGAAAGTTTTGGACTCGATATGATCCAATTTAAACAGGATCTGCTCTCACAGGAAGTACTTTCCCTGATTGTCAGGGATGTACGCGAGGGGCAGAGAATCGGTGTAAGCGGAACACCCACAATTTTTATAAATGGCAAGCATGTCACTGATCGTAGTTTCCAGAGCCTAACGAATCTCATTGATCAAGAACTTGCCAAATAAGAAATCGCCTAAATATGGCGAAAAACTCTGCTTTTCGCCATATCCATCGCGTTGCCACAGCGATTTCTTATGGAAGCGGATTTGCCGCTTATTCCCTGTTATCATAGTTACAGTCAGAATAACGTTCTGATACCGCGTTACAGTCAGAATAACGTTCTGATACCGCCAGAAGGCGCCCCCTTATTTTTTCAGGGGGACAAATCATAAATGGATAGCATGGCAATAGAGCAATTTATACGATTGATGCCCAAGGTTGAGCTCCACGTCCACCTCGAAGGCGCGATCAAACCGGCTACCCTCTTGAAAATGGCCCAACGGAACATGGTAAGTCTCCCGGCAAATTCGCTTGCAGCCCTTCAAGATTGGTATCGGTTCTCAGATTTTGACCATTTTATCGACGTATATTTTGCCATCTGCAATTGCCTCCGTACTCCTCGGGACTTCGAGCTCATCACAACCGAGTTTTTGAAATCCCAAGCCGAACAGAATATTAAATACAGTGAAGTAATATTCACACCTTTTACCCATCATGCTCATGTGCCATATGACCAACAACTGGCTGCCATCAACCACGCACGCAGGCAGGCCGAGACAAAACTTGGTGTTCAAATGGCGCTGGTTCCGGACATTTCCCGTCATATGCGCCCGGCGGAAGCTAGTATTCAGATCGCCGACTGGGCTATAGACAATATGCAGGACGGCGTTATTGCATTAGGTTTAGGCGGTCCTGAAGTTGGAAATCCACCCGAGCTATTTAGAGCGGCATTTGAACGTGCCAAGGCCGCCGGTTTAGCGAGTCTTCCCCATGCCGGTGAGACCGAAGGGCCAAATAGCATTTGGGGCGCCATAAAGACGCTATCTGCCGTTCGAATTGGACACGGCATCCGCTGCTTGGAAGACCCCGAGTTGATACGATATTTAAGGCAAAACCAGATACCTTTAGATGTGTGTCCAACCAGCAATGTACGTTTGGGCGTCGTGCCTTGCTTGGCGCAGCACCCGCTGCCACAATTGTTGGATGAGGGCCTGCATATAACCATTAATTCCGATGATCCGCCCATGTTTAATACCAGCTTGACGGATGAGTACATTCGTATCGTTGACGCTTTTGGATTTGATACCAATGATGTCATCCAGTTCGTAATCAATGGCATCCGTGCCAGTCTGCTGGCGCCCATGCAAAAAAAGGCGCTGGAAAAAGAATTCCGAACCCAATTTTCCCTGCTTCAAAATAAAATCGTGTTCCACGATTTTATTTAATGGTTGGGCTAAAGCATATGGGATGCGGGAACCAGTTTGACATGGGATTGTTTCAACTGTTCGGTAAAACGGCCGATGGCGCGGGCGGTTTCCGGAAAGGGGTGGCCGATGCCGATGGCGCGGCCATGGCGCAGGGCATGCTTTCGCAGTTGGTTGAGCCGCACCAGAATGGCGGATTCTTCCCGGATATTATCGAGGAATACATTGCGATATGCTGTGGGAATCCGATACTGTTTGGCGGTTGCGTGGGCCAGGGAACGGTTGGAAGTAATACTGTCGATAAAAAATAAATTGCGTGATCGTATCACTTTGAGCGCCGCAGCGATCTCATAACTGGATGCTGTAAATCTGGAGCCCATGTGATTGTTTACGCCTTTGGCAAAGGGGATTTCACGAATATTTGATTGAATAATGCTTTCAATTTGATTGGCATTGTCACCCACGAAAACAGCACCGGGACCTGGATCACAACAATCGTCCAAAGGCTCCATGGGCTGATGCAGCATCACTTCATACCCCTGATGATGTAAATCCTGGGCCAGGCGGCGCGAATACGCCAGTTGGGGTAGTACCGAGAATGTTAAGGTCGTTTGCAGACTTACAAATTGATCCGCCAATGATCGGCTGTGACCGATATCATCGATAATCAGGGCGATTTGGGGAAATTCGGCCGTTTGGCCTTGGGCGGGTTCCGATGCCAAGGTCTTAGAAAAATTGAAAATTCCCATAAGGCAACCGCCTAGTGTCCAGGATAATTGCCTTATCAGCTGCCTGCGGTTTAAACCGCCTGAACTGCCACTCATCATTAACCGAAGCTCAATCTCAGGGTTATGGCTGCTATTTATGTCAGGATGGGACCTTGTCTAATTACCTGCGGAGCATCTTGCATGAACTGGCTGTAAACCACCCGCCTTTTTTACTCCTTTTGGTGGGCTGTATGCCATATATTGCGGGAAAAGTCAATAACCAATACAATATATTGACAATTTTGGCCTGGAATGATTTACCTTCAACAGATAGGCTGTTAGGTGTTTAGACTGTTAGACTATTTGGCCTTTAGCCACCTAACAGTCTAAATGCCTACAGCCTAACAGCCTATCTGGAAATTTTTAAACATAGCCATTTATGGACAATTGAAAAAGGTTTTCTTTTGAGACCTAGGAGGTATGACATGGAACCGTCATTCCAGATCTATCCCATCGGTATTGTTAAGAAAAAGGACGACACATGTGAAATTCACATCCAGGACCAATTCTCCGATGCGCTCCTGGGTCTGGCGTCGTTTTCGCATATATACGTCCTGTACTGGTTTGACCAGAATGATACACCTGACAAACGCCTTACCTTGCGCGTGCACCCCCAGAAAAACAAACAAAATCCGTTAACCGGGGTTTTTGCAACCCACTCGCCCATGCGGCCCAATCTGCTGGCATTGTCTTTGTGTAAAATCGTTTCGATTTCAGCCAATATCATCCGGATCGAGGATATTGACGCCCTACCGGATACTCCGGTTATCGATATAAAATGCTATATTCCGCCCCGAGAAGCGCTGAAAGATGTCCGCATGCCGGAGTGGGTAAATAAAAGATGAGGCTATTAGGCTGTAGGCATTTAGACTGTCAGGCTGCTAACTGCCTAAAAGTCTAACAGCCTAATCCCCTAAAAAACTATTTGTTATATTTGCAATGTTTTCATGACACGTTCCGATAAATAGAAAGAAAAGTGAATTAAGCGAACCACCCAATGACTGAACTAAGCGGCCAAATAGAGCGCGTTACCTATACCAGCGAAGAAACCGGCTATACCATCGCCAAATTAAAAGTACAGGGGCAGTGGGACCTGGTGACCATCGTTGGTAATATACTATCGCCGACACCGGGTGAAATTCTAACACTTCAGGGCGAATGGGTGCGCCATGCAAAGTATGGTGAGCAGTTTAAAGTTCAATCCTATCAAACCGCCGTTCCGGCAACTGTATATGGCATCCGTAAATACCTGGGATCGGGTCTGATCAAAGGATTGGGCCCCAAAATGGCCGCACGGATTGTTAAGAAATTTGGGAAACATACGCTGGACGTCATTGAACACCAATCCCAGCGTTTGCAGGAAATCGAGGGTATCGGTACAAAACGTATCGCTTTGATCCAACAGGCCTGGAAAGATCAGAAGAAAATTCGGGAAGTTATGCTGTTTCTACAGTCCAATGGTGTCAGCACCGGCTACGCGACTAAAATCTATCAAACCTACCGCAATCGCGCCATTGCCATTGTCCAGCAAAATCCGTTTCGTCTGTGCATGGATATTACCGGCATTGGATTCAAAATAGCCGATCGTATTGCCCAACAGATCGGTTTCTCAAAAAATTCTGAATTGCGAGCTGAAGCAGGTATTATTTATGTGCTGACCAATTTATCGGATGACGGACATGTCTTTTATCCCTATGCATTGCTCCTGGAGGCCTGTCAACAGGTCCTGGATATCGATGGCGACATTATTCATACAGCCCTGGGAAGACTATTCCAGGCCGGGCGCATTGTCATCGAAGATCTTAATGATAATCCCGAAAATTTTGAACCTAACCATAAGGCGGTTTACCTAAAAAAGCACCACATTTGCGAAACCGGCATTGTCAATCGCATCAATATGATTTTGCAGGTCCCCCTGGGTGCAAAGCCCATCGATGTGCCCAAAGAAATGGAGCGGGTGCAGAAACAGTTGGCCATCCAACCGGCGGACAATCAGGTGGTCGCCATTAAAGCCGCCCTGCAAAGCAAAGTCAGCATTATTACGGGCGGACCCGGCACCGGCAAAACAACCATCATTCACGCTATTTTAAAAATCCTGCAACGGCATCGTCTGCGGGTCATGCTGGCAGCACCCACCGGACGAGCGGCCAAGCGCATGCAGGAAGCCACGGGGCATGAGGCCAAAACCATACATCGTTTACTCGATTTCAGCATGCAAAAAGGAGGATTCCAAAAAAATGAAACCGACCCATTGAATTGTGATGCCCTGATAATTGACGAAGCCTCCATGATCGATACCTACTTGATGTTCCATTTGTTAAAAGCGGTTCCCCTGCCGGCCTTTGTCATTCTAGTCGGTGACGTCAATCAGCTTCCTTCTGTTGGGCCGGGACAGGTGTTAAGCGATATGATCAATTCCGGTCAAATTCACGTTGTGGCTTTAACCGAAATATTCAGGCAGGCCAAAACGAGTGCCATTATTACCAATGCCCATCGTATCAACCAGGGGGAGTTTCCAATTATTGATCCCCCCGTTCAAAAAGATGCCAAAACCGATTTTTATTTTATCGAGCAAGAGGACCCGGAACGGGTCCTCAACACGATTCTCGAACTGGTAGCCAACCGGATACCTCAACGTTTTGGTTTTAAAGCCATCGATGAAATCCAGGTACTGACCCCCATGCATAAGGGCCTGGTTGGTGCCGAAAATCTTAACGCTGCCTTGCAAAAAACCCTCAATCCCGGCCATGAGATCATCACCCGCGGCAATTTGAATTTCAAACCTAAAGACAAGGTTATGCAGATTAAGAATAACTACGACAAGTCGGTCTTTAATGGCGATATCGGCAGAATCCACAGCATTAACTCGGAAGACAAGACAGTAATGATTTCCTTTGACCATCGAAGAATTCCATACGATTTCGCCGATCTAAATGAAATTGTCTTGGCATATGCCATCTCGGTGCACAAATCGCAGGGTTCCGAATACCCTGCCGTTGTAATCCCGGTGCTCACACAACACTATATCCTTCTACAACGAAATCTGATATATACGGCCGTGACCCGCGGTAAGCATCTGGTGGTGATTGTGGGAACCAAAAAGGCCCTGCATATCGGCATTAACAATAGCAAAACTAAAAAACGGTATACTTACCTGCAACAGCGACTGAGAGACATATAGCCTATCTCGATTGCAAAACAGGCACGTATTATGAGATGATGTTCGGAATCATAATAATAAATGTTTAGCGCTTATTGGTTTTTTTGGGGTTTATTGAGTTGATGCGGAGTTGGGAAGTAATACTTCAGGAAACTGAAAAATTGGAATGTTGAAAATCGGGATCGAAAAGTTAAAAACCGATACCGAAAGCGAACGCGATAAACTCAATAAGCCATGTAGCACCTCAGCTAGACCTAAAACTAAAAATTCAAAACCTAAAACCAAGTATCTCTAATAAACTCAATAAACCAAAAAAGCTAGGAGTTATAATGGAATTCAGCCTTTCCACGGAACAAGAAATCTTACGGGATTCCGTACGGAGCTTTGCCGAACAGGAGATCAAACCGGTTGCCCGGGAGTTGGATAAAAAAGAAGAGTTTTCTTACGATACCATGGGAAAGATGGCCGAGCTGGGCCTTTTCGGTGTATTTGTTTCCGAGCAATATGGTGGACAGGGTATGGACTATGTCTCCTACATCATTGCCACCGAAGAAATCGCACGGGTTGACGGATCGCATGCGGCTACGGTCGCGGCCGGCAATTCCCTGGGGATCGGGCCCATTTATTATTTTGGCAACGAAGAACAAAAACGAAAATATCTGCCCAAACTGTGTAGTGGCCAGGCCTTGTGGGGCTTTGGATTGACCGAACCGAATGCCGGGTCAGATGCCGCCAACAGCAAAACAAATGCAGTCTTAGACGGTGATGATTGGGTCATCAACGGCAGTAAGATATTCATTACCAATGCATCCACGGATATCACCACGGGCGTTACGGTTCTATGTAAAACAGGTACCCGCGAGGACGGCAAACCGGAACTTTCGTGTATTCTGGTGGATACCGGCACACCGGGATTCACCACCCGCGAAATGCATGATAAAATGATGTGGCGGGCATCCAATACCAGCGAGCTCTATTTCGAAGACTGCCGGGTTCCCAAAGAAAACCTGCTGGGAACCCGTGGGCATGGCTTTCACCAGATGATGCAGACCCTGGACGGTGGTCGGCTGTCCATTGGCGCCATGGGCTTAGGCGGCGCCCAGGGATGTCTGGACATGTCATTAAAATATAGCAATGAACGCGAACAGTTTGGCCGGCCGATTTCAACCTTCCAGGCCAATGCCTTCAAATTGGCTGATATGGCCGTGGAAATTGAATGTGCCCGTCTTTTGCTCTACAAAGCTTGCTGGCTGCGGGATAATGATATGCCTTTTTCAAAAGAAGCTGCCATGGCTAAATTATACTGTTCCGAAGTCATGTACCGTTGTGCCAATCACGCAGTTCAGCTTCATGGTGGCTACGGTCTCATGCGCGAATATGACGTGGAGCGATTCTATCGCGATCAGAAATTATTAGATATCGGCGAAGGGACATCCGAAGTCCAGCGAATTGTTATTTCGCGGCACATAGGGGCCAAATGCCTTTAGAGCAGGGTTCAGGGGTCAAGGATCCGAGGGGTCAAGGGTATGCTCAGAGTTTATTAGGAAAGGGGTAGACCTTGAGCTTAATATGCAATATGCTATTACCGTTTGCTGCGCACACTTGAATCCTTGGCCCCTCGAATCCTCGAACCCTATTATAGAATAGAGAATTGCGCACAAAGGGAATTTTTAATAAAAGGTGTCACCAAATATAATTGCAGGAAGGTAGGAGAATAACATGTCCGAGAACACCCCCAAACCACCCATCAATGTAGACTATTTTGAAGATCTCACCGGAGATATTGCCCAAACTTGCGCTGAACCGGTGGAAAGTGTCGGTGAGCGTATCCGTACCTTGCGACGTGAAAAGGGATTGAGCCTGGAAGAAATGTCCAAATTGACCGGCTTTGAGGTCTCTTTTTTGGAAGATCTGGAGAATAATAAAGTCCAACCGCAGTTGGGGACCTCCATTAAACTTTCCAAAGCCCTGGACAGTGCCTTTGGACGTATCGTTTCGGGTGTGGGCAATCAGCTCTATTCGATTACCCGCAAGTCGGAAAAGATACCGAGCTCACGCTCAACCTCCCAGAAGGGAGCCCAGGAAATTTACTCCTATATGAGTCTGGCCCCGGATGTAAAAGGCCGCCACATGGAAGCCCTGATTGTTGAGCTGAAGGAAAATCCGGATGAGGATATGTCTGTCCATGAGGGCGAAGAATTTATCTATGTCTTGGATGGTACGGTAGCGCTTAAAATCGGGGCCGACGATTTTGTTCTGGAACCCGGAGACAGCGTATACTATTTGTCAACAACACCCCATCTCATTGCTGCCAAAACCGGTGAGGCCAAGATTATTGCGGTATTGTATGGGAAATAAAAAACCGTTTTAAGTGTTAGGTTTTAGGTCGCTAATGGCGTGTGGCGGTGCGCGTCTTAAAACTTGACACCTAAAACCTAACACGGCTCTATATAATCTTATCCGCTAATGCTGCGATATGCCGTTCATCGGTACCACAGCACCCCCCCAGAAGCTTGAGACCGAAATCTTCCTTTAGCCTGGCCATATCGCGTCCAAATGCTTCGGGCTTCTCACTTACCAAATTTTCACTGTTGTCCAAGGCCTCGGGCTCAAGTGCGGCTGTATTTGCCAGCAACCCGATAATACGCTGTCTGACTAAAGGGGATGCGTTGTGTTGATGGGAGATAGCCGACCTAAAAAAAGAGGCATGGGTACAATTGGCCAAATATACCAGCGGTTTGGGAGAAACTTTTTCATCAATGGTGGCAATGGCTTCTTTTAGGGGGGTGTTGTCTAACAACGTTCCCTGGGGTCGCAGCACAAAACTGACGATGTACGGCTTACCTGTGGCAGCCTGGGCTGCAGCTAATCCGAGCGCCTCGCTTAAGGCCGGCAATGTAGCCGCCAATAGGCAGTCCACACCGGTTTCAGCTAGTTTATCCGCCTGCCATGAATGAAACCGCTTAGCCTCTTTTTCGGTAAGTTTATCTGCTGGATTGTAAGCATCTCCGCGGCAGCTCATCAAGCCACAAATTACCACTTTCTCAGCGTAGGCGCCGTAGGCTTTACGCAGGTCATCTAGAAATTTATAATTATCTGCGTTGACGTCTCGATCGGCATATCCCGCGGATTGGATGCGTTCCAAGCTGGCACGCCAAGTGGGCGTTGACAGAAAAAGCGGTAAGCCCCTGGCATTCCCAATATCTAAATATCCTTGAACGATATCGGCCAGCAGGCTGCGTTGCCGTTGGTCATAGATAAAGGCGGCATTGACGATATGCGGATCGAGTTCCTGGTCACTCTCACGCTTGATGCGCTCAATAACCGCTCCTTCACCCAGGATTACATCATTTTCTTCTAAAAACTGTGGAAATGATTTAGATTTCATATTGAATCTATTCAAACCTATTTCAAAAGTAAGATTTTGGTTCAAGGTCAAGGCGGCTGAGTGGTTTAATCCGCAGGAATACTGGAGTATTTTGAGGAGTTGAAACGCGAAGCCAACACAGACATTGGGCCAAAAGATATTTTTGAAATAGGTTTTAGGTTTGGCCTGGCACGATTATCCTCGAATCATCTTTCTGCTGTGCTTTTTGAGCCATCTCCACAATGCGGTCCACTTCTTTTTTAACTGCGCCTGGAAATTTTTCGATAGCCTCAGAAAGCGTTGCCGCTTCTAACATACAACTGACAGGCAGCGGTCCGTTGGGAGACATGAGTTGGGTTTGGCCCATAAAAATGGGTGCTCGGCTTTCATCCCTGGTTCCATCTTCCTTTATCGGGACCATTCGGCGAATGGCGCCGGTTTTAAGGTCCGTGAAAGACTCTTCCTGATACAGGTTATTTTTATCTAAGTTGAGGTCAATTTCCATTTAAAACTCCTTGGTATATTTATTGGATTTTATGTACAAATTCATGAAATACGAGCATATCACGATTCCATAAAAGAAGGTGAAGGGTATCTGTTTTAGCACAAATAGCAAGGGCTTTTTTAAAAGCTATAAACGATAGGGCATACGCACTAAGCAACTAAGGGCGGATTGACTTGGATAGCGGGTTACGTATGCCGGGTGCGTGTTGCGAGATGCGAGTTGCGGATTACGAGGTACGGCCTATGAACATTTAACTGCTTAGGGCTTATTGCTTACAGCTGAAAGCCGTAGTTTACCGGTGGTCATCCCCTTGAAGAAGGGGATCCGGAAAAATCCCAGACCGATAGCATTTACGGGATAGCGCTAAAGCTTCACTTCGTGCCCCTCTTCCGAGGAAATGCCTATTGGGGTTAAACTTCAAAAAGCTGAAGAATGTTGTGGGTAACGGGTTGCGATATTGGTGTTGCGTGTATGCGGGTACGCATCGGGAATTTCGGGTCCTGAATTATGGTATCGGCATTCATGCAAGATGGGCTTAGGAGGAATTAGTGGTGGTATTCGCCATAGACATAAAGCAGCCTACAGTCTAAACACCTAATAGGCTAAAATCGAAACGGATCCCTGTTGTATATCTCAGGGATCCGTTCCGATTTGCTGTTTAGGAGAAGATGCTGTTGCTTTGCCGCCGCTCCAATCCTTCCAGGCAGAAATGACCAAAATAGGATGGATCGTCTTCTTTACGTCTTTCCTCGCCAGTGTATTTTGGCTCTTTGGTCGTATTTTTTATTTGCTTGAATCGTTTTATAATATCATTTTCCATTGTACACCTCACTTATCTATAGTTTGATGTCTGTGATATAATTAAGGTCATTTATAGTACAAACTCCGTGCCAACCCTTGACCCAAAAATACAACCAATTGATTATTATGTAAATTTAAATTATTTGCATTTCAGAAAGCCGGCCGTTATCAACGCCAATCTGGACAATTTATGCATATTGTGCTTACATGGGGTGTACACCTAACAGCCATAAGCGATAAGATATAAGCGATATGCTTTGGTTAAGGGGTGGTGGGTGGCTGATGGCGGTAGGTAGTTAATTAGCGCCTAATGGCCTTCAACCTAAAAGGCTAATAATAATATTGAGTATGGATCACAGAATTTTGAATGACGAAGTAACATTAAAAGCAGTCAGCTCACGTCAACATTCATTATTCCTTGTTCGACATTCAATATTCATTTTATTAGGTATGGCAACCTAGCATGCAAAGCGCCTAATAGCCTAGCAGTCAAAACACCTGATCGGTTGTGATGAAATATTATGAACAGTCAACGTACACTCGACCCATCCATCCGCGATTTTTTTAGACTCGTTTATGAAGCCATTCTGGCCAATCCCTTCGATGACACCAGGGCCGACGTAGACCTCAAGCTGTCAGGGCTTTCACACACGACCACCCGCAAGAGCCGATTAGAAAAGGCTATCCATGAAATCAGGCACCGGATCGAAAAAATAGAAGCTGATGGCCGGGCAGACATCAATCTTTTCAACAGTGATGACCGCCGGCTGGTAAAGGCGGCTTATTTGTTCGACTTTTTCTACCGTTATCGCCAAAGATTTGACCAACTCATCGTTGACCAAATCGCCGCGGGCGATGCGAATGTAAAGGTACCTTTCGCCAATGAAGCCTTTATATTTCTTAGAAAAAAGGGATTTGCCGGAGAATCGACCACGCGATACTTTGCGCTCAGCTACCAGTTGAGACGGGCCTATTATTTCATGACGCGCCGGCTGGTGGGTGCAAGCCCAGCCATGAAAAAATTACGTCTGGATCTGTGGAACAATGTCTTCACACACAGTATCGATTTTTATGAGCAATATCTGTATAACCGCATGGAAGACTTTTCCACTCTGATTCTGGGTGACACCGGATCCGGGAAGGGAACCGCTGCCATGGCCATCGGCTGTTCCGGCTACATCCCTTTTCTTTTGAGAAAGAAAGGTTTTCAAATCAGTTTTACCAAGTCATTTGTTTCCATCAACCTGTCTCAGTTTCCGGAAACACTGATCGAATCCGAGCTTTTTGGACATAAAAAGGGTGCCTTCACCGGTGCTGTAAAAGACCATATCGGTGTCTTTGGGCGCTGCAGTCCCCATGGCGCAATATTATTGGACGAAATCGGCGAGACCTCCCCGCAGCTTCAAATCAAACTGTTGGAAGTCCTTCAGAGCAGGCATTTTTCACCTGTAGGCAGCCATGTTTCCAGCCGTTTTGAGGGACGCGTCATCGCGGCTACCAACCGGGCGCTCGAAGAGATTCGGCAGCAGCAGATTTTCCGGGATGATTTTTATTACCGCCTGACCTCCGATATTATCAAAGTTCCAACGCTGCACCAGCGCATACAGGAAAATCCCGGCGAACTGGACGACCTGCTGGCCTACACCGTCAAACGCATGCTGGGTCGACCGTCACCGGAACTGTTAAAAACCATCCGTAAAATCATCGACCACAACCTGGGTCCGGAATATGCCTGGCCTGGAAACGTCCGTGAACTCGAGCAATGCGTCCGGCGGGTGATCCTGCAAAAAACCTATGACGGCGACATAAAGTCGGCAGCTACAAATGACCTGAAATCGCGACTGGCCAATGGCATTGCAACCGGCGAACTGGATGCACAAGATCTCCTGGCCGGTTATTGTACCCTGTTATACCGACGCTTCGGTACATTCGAGGATGTTGCTCGCCGCATCAATCTGGATCGTCGCACCGTCAAAAAGTATATCGGCGAATGGGAAAAGCAGCATCCAATGTCCTAATCATACAATCCGATTGACATTTTTACGTACAATTTATATGATTGGGGCATCACTTTAAACCCACCACAGGGACGGATATACGATGCAACTGACCCAGACCGAGATGATTCAAATTTTAAGAAAACGGGCCGGACTCAACCAGGCTGAACTGGGATCACTGGCTTTCAATACCACCGTTGATGCGGGCCGTACTAAAATTAAAAATATCGAACTCGGCAAACAACAGGCAACCCGGAGCGATCTCACCCGCATTGCCGAGTGTCTGCATGTTCCCGTAGAGGAGTTCCTGACACACCCCACCGGAGACAAATCGAGCATAGGTGAGAATATACCCGGTATTAGGATCTCACAAAAGGTTGGCAATATGTTTCCGGGACTGGGCGAGTATATGGAAATGCTGGAAAAGGCAGCCGTCATCAATGATTGGGATCTGATGGAATACCTGTCTAACAAAATTGCCGATATTTGGCGTGACGGCCCGGCGCAAGGTGTTGCCGCCCATGAGAACATGACCACGAAAGTATAGATAAATTTTCATGCAATGTTCGGGCTAGAGGAGGAATGAAATTGACGCAAACGTCACTGAATTTAGATAAAAAGCGTGAGTATTACCTCCAAATTATGCATAAAGCCAGACAAATCAACGATCAGCGGCTTATCCGCCTGATTGCCAAAAAGCTTATTCACCTTGAACCCTCCAAACCCACCGCCCTGGCCGGCGGCTGCAGCATTATTCCATTCCCCCTGTCAGCACATGCCCCCCGTATAAAGCCGGAACGACCTACTTTTTGGACATATCTGAAGGTTGCCATGATCTTTCCGGGCAGTCTGATAATCCTGCTTTTGATGTCCTATTATTTGGATGTTGCCGCGCCCATAAAAACCATGATTAAATAACCATACCGTCAATTTCTCCCCCCTCTCAGATTAACAATGGCGACTCGACTTGAGTTCATCGACAAGTCATTCCCCCGGCATGCAACCATAATAGTCGTCGCAAGCACACTGTTCCGATTCGTACAATAAGGCTTTTCGTTTGGCATATATTCCTGGAAGGCGGCAAGCTCCAGGGACACCCATTTGTACTTTTTATGTATATTTGTACTTGACAATTAGGTTTGCAAATCATACCCTCGGTATCATTGCAATCCCCGAATAGTCATCCTTTAAATTGGTGCTCCCCGCTGCGGGGGCGGAAAAAATATGTCACTCAAATCATATGACTATGGCGATACATGCTGTGATATCCTGACGTTGTAACAACTCCTACTAGATCTGAGGTGTATCGAGTGACACGGATTTCTGATTTTAAAAGCAGGATAGAAAAAGGCTTTCATTATATCGGTATCGGTGCCATACGGTTTCGGTGGGTGATTCTGCTGTTGTCAATTTTCGTCATCGGACTGGCTGCCAGCCAGCTTCCCAAACTCAGCATTGCCACTTCCGTAGAAAGCATGTTTACCCGGGATGACCCGATACTGACCGATTACCAGCGTTTTCGCAATCAATTCGGACGCGACGAAAATATTGTGCTGCTGGTCTCCGCCCCCGATATCTTCAGCCTGAAGTTTCTCACCACCCTCAAACAATTTCATCAGGATCTGGAGAATTCGCTGCCGCTGTTAAAAGAGGTCAGCTCGCTGGTCAACGCGCCTTATCTTGAAGTCGTTGACGAAAAGGCGCGCGCCAGGGACTTTCTCGACAAATTACCGCGTACAGCAGCAGAAGCCCGGCAATACAGAACGCGCGGCCTTTCCTCCCCCGGATTCCAAAATCTCTATTTCACGCCGGACGGCAAGCATGCCATGGTTATTATTAAAACCCTGGCGGTCTCGGCTTTGTCGGCCGACGGCCAGAGATTACTGGGGTATGCCCGGGGAGTCCAGGGGACCGCTTATCATCCCGCACCGGATGAACAGCAATCCATATCGCAAGTGGAAAATATTGCCGTCATCGGCATCGTCGAGGCTGTCGTTAAAGAATACCAGGCCAAAGACTTCCGCATCGCCTTTAGTGGCACGCCGGTCTACCAGTACCATGTGGAGCCCATGGTCCGGGCCAACATGAAAAAGATGTGTATTGCCATTCTCCTCGTTCCGATTATGATCATGCCCTTTCTGTTTGGCCGCGGCTCGGGTGCCATCTTTCCCCAGATGACGGCCATATTGGGACTGATCGTAGCTTTGGGATTGATGGCCCTGCTGTCCATCCGTTTCAGTCTGACGTCATCCATGTTGCCCGCCACCCTGTTGTCCATCGGCCTGACCGCACCGATTCATTTCCTGGTGGTCTATTACAAATACCAGAAGCGGGTCGGGAGATTCCGGGGCATCCTCTCCACCATGAAGCATTCCGGTTTTCCCATCACCATGACCAGCATTACCACCGTGGCCGGCTTGCTGACATTTTCCTTCTCCGATATCGTACCCATTGCGCATTTGGTAAACTTCACCATCATCGGCATCCTCATCATTTTGGTGTTTACGCTGGCCACCTTGCCGGCGCTCCTGGCAACCCTTCAGGCCGTCGAAGGGACCGAAATGGGTGAAACCCAATATGAAGCTTCCCTGGTCAACCGAACATTGCTGGCCCTGGGACGTATGGGTGTTAACCGGCCCTATCCGGTTTTGATCCTGTTTCTGACAAGCGCCCTTGTGTTGGGGCTTAGCCTCCCCCGGCTCCATTTTTCACACAACGAGTTGCATTACTTCTCCCAAAACTCCGACTTCATGCGCCAGGTTAAACTGATCGAGGGGCAAACCGGTGGATTTCGCGCCCTGGAAATCCTGATCGATACCCGGCAGGAAGGGGGCATCATCAACAGGGGTGTGCTTGAATCCATTGAACAGTTGGAAACCTATCTGAAGTCGCAGACTGACGCCGAGGGCAAGGCCTATGTGGGCCGAACCCGCTCTCTGGTGGATGTCATCAAGGAAATTTCATGTGCAGGCACCAACCGGGATCGCCCTGAATGTCCGCTTCCTGCAGACCAGGCGGCGTTTATGGCCCCATTCAATCACACGGGCCGGATTGTTCCGGAAATGTTACACCAATATGCCGACCCGGACTTGAGCCTGGGCCGTTTGACAGCCATGATGTACTGGCGGGATGCGGCCGATGACGTGGATTTTATCGGTCGCGTGCGGAGACATGCCGCCACCCTGTTCGAATCCGGTATCAACGTGACCATAACCGGCATTGTCGCCATCAATTCCGGTATCATTCATGCCATGACGCGTAGCTTGGCCATCGGTTACAGTACCGGATTCCTGCTGATCACGGCCCTCATGATCGTGGCCATCGGGGATGTTCGCGTGGGGCTTTTGGCCATGATACCCAACATGATGCCGATTATCATCGGCCTGGGCGTAATGGGCTATCTGGATATCCCCCTGAATACCTACAACTTGATTGGCGGCAGCATCGCCATCGGTCTGGCCGTGGACGACACCATCCATTTTTTCCATAATTTCCGGAGGTACTACCTCAGGTCCGGCGACATCCACTATGCGGTAAAGGAGACCTTGGGATCGGCGGGCCGGGCCCTGCTGACGACAACCTTGATTCTGGTGGCCAGTTTCTGGATGCGGCTTTTCAGCGAGCTGAAGGTCATTGCAGATTTCGGATTAATATTGGGTACGGCCTTGCTGGTGGCTTTCCTGGCCGATGTTTTGCTGGCGCCGGCCCTGTTGCGGATCTATTATCGGGGAACGGAGCTTCGTCCGGTAATTCCAGCGGAGCAAACCGCATGACGCCCTTAAAAAAAATACTCATATATGCGGCCGTTTATCTGGCCTGCGTCGGCGCTATTGGGGCGGGAGTATATGCAGTCATTACTTTTTATGCCCAAAAAACACTGTATCTTGATAAGAAACAATGGCATCCGGCGGAACCCAAAGCTGAAAATATCGATCCGGTCCGTTTGGACCTTGCCCGCGATTACGTTCGTACCAGACTACCCACGGCGCGTAGCCTGTTGGTGCTTCGTAACGGCAAGACCGTCGCTGAAAAATACTACTGGCATGGCGGCCCCAAAGAGACAGATTATCTGCATTCACTCAATCTCCCGCTCCTCCAGGTGTTGATCGGGATCGCCATCGATAAGCAAATGATCACCGGGCCGAATCAACCCTTATCGGATTTTTTTCCGAAGCGACTGAAGTCATCCCGATTTAGTGATCATCAGAAGCTGACGCTGGAGCACCTGCTTAGGTCTTATGCCCCACTTCTTTGGGGTAACGGGAATTCGGACTATTGGAATTTGTTTTATGCTGTCGACCGGATTGAAGCCTGTATTCAGGCAGTAAGCCGGCATCAGACAAAACACCATCCCGCCATAAACTTTGCTTCAGCCTATTTGTTGAGCCAGGTTATCCAACAAGTCTCGGGCCAATCCGTATTTAATTTTGCCAACCAATATCTGTTTAAACCCATGGGAATTGCCACTTACGCGACCAATGGGAACCAGCTGTTAAACGATCCCATGGTCGGATTTCAACTCAAGGCACTCGATCTGGCCAAACTGGGCTACCTCTTGACTCGGGAAGGGACCTGGGAAGGCAAACAAATTGTTCCCAAAGAATGGGTTCAGCGTATATTTTTCAATCTCCCTAAGGCTGAACTTGATGAGATTCCGGGCGGCAGCTGGATAAGGACGGATATTCGCGGATATGAGGGTTGGGTAGGACTTGGTGAAGGGGGGCAGTATCTGGCCCTGGTGCCGGATTTGCAGCTGGTGGTGGTGGCCACGTCCACCAGCACTTTTGCATTGCCGCAGGCAAATGGCCATGACCGGCTATTGCAGCTAATTATCGAATCCGTTCTGCCCGTGCCTGCCGCCGATGGTAAAACGGCCGTGCAAGCGCTGAAAACCGAGACGGTGTCCGGGCAATATACCGACAGACTTGCACCTAATTTTATATTCTCCACCCCCGTGCCCCGGGACATACTGGGTTTCTTCCATCAATTTGCCCGGGATATCGTCGGCAAGGATAAACGCCGCATTGCCGCGAACTATGCGCGCATTTACGATTTCGGCGAACCGCCTCTATTTTCCCGAAGTTGGTCCTCCGCCCGTTTAATGTTTGGCCGTAGTCCGCCGCATTTGGAGTTTGTTCACATAACTAAAATACGCATGGAGAAAAACAGGGCCTATCTACGGGGACGCGTAAAATTTGATTTCAGGACCTACGGGGGTTCGCAGGGCGTGTTTCCCCTTGAAAATTTAATAAAACTGAAAAACCGCTGGAGATGGCTCGGCTTGCCGAAAAAGACCGCCATATTGGATCGGGATGATTATTTTGATGCCGAACTGAGCCCGGATCACCAAAACTTCGTGGATGACTGCTCCGATCCCTTGATTGGGAAATCGGGCTTATTCGACCACGATTGTTTTGCCGAATCATTCCAACTGGACGCTGGTGGTATAGAGGCCTTTGCCAAGCGCCTGCAGCCCTTTCTAAAAGGCCGGTCCGGGGTAAACCTGCATGTAACCGGTATCCAAAAACATGGTGACACCTACCAGGTGCAGGGATATATCGAGGACAGTGCCCTGGGTGACCTCCGATTGCCTGACACCCTTCATATCGTGAAAGAAAATGGTGGCTGGAAGTGGCAATAGCCAAATCATAAGAAATCGAGGGGGTGGATGATGAGAAATACCCTTTTTGTGATTTTAATTGCTCTCTGTTTATTCAATTTTGGATGTTCAAATTCCAGCCCGAATGCGGTTGAGCTCGAAGTTGATTTCTCTTGGGAAGGTATGCAGCGATGTGGGATGGGAATTCCGGATATCCATATTAAGGAAGTGCCTGATAGTACGAAACACTTTGTCGTCAGAATGTATGACCATGCGTACCTCTGGGACCATGGCGAGGTAAAAGTTGCTTATAATGGATCGAATATTATCGCTAAAAGCCTGCTGGAAGATATAGAAAGCCCCTGCCCCCCGGACACGCCGGGTCGATACAAAGTTACGGTCAAGGCTCTCGATGAAAATGAAGTTGTTATCGGTGTTGGCAGTAAACAGCGATACTTCCCTGAAACAAAATAAAATCGTGTTCCACGATTTTATTTTTAGTAAATCCATCACTGGAGGATTATTATATGTGCCGGATCATACCCTTCATATTGATATTATTTTTTTGCGCTCCCACACTGCAAGCTGAAAATTATGATATGGCCGCCATCAAAGCGACGGCCTACAATTATATGGATTCCTGGTACCAGGGCGATAAAAAAAGAATGAAAACGAGTTTACATAAAAGACTGGCCAAAAGAAGTTTGCGATATTTGCCAAGTGGGAAGAGAGATCTAAGACATACCAAACGTTCAGATATGGTGGCATATACCGGTGGCGGCGTTGGTAAAGCACTCTGGCGTGAAAATCTGAAAATCGAGGTTGTTGTTTTGGATTTCTATCAGAATATAGCCAGTGTCAAGGTGGTTACACCCGATTATTATGAATACCTACATTTGGCAAAAATGGCCGATAAACAGAATAAATGGATAATTATCAACGCAATTTATGAACCTAATTTAACGCAAAGTAATTAGAAGAAACGAGCGCTATTAAACTTTTAATTGTGAGGATTAATAGGAAAGCGATGTCATTGAAATATGACGGATTTATATATAATGGGCATGCCGAATAAATACCACAATCCCAGAAACCAGATACCAGCAAAAGCAAGCCCAATGCCTGCCCATATCCTTGTAAGCGTAATTCTCTGAATCCCCGGAAAGAGGATGGCTTCGCCCGGATTCGTCTGATTTATATATACCGGGATCTTTTTTCCCACCGGGAAGTGTTTGACAATTGCCTCGTTCTCCAGCTTTTTGTCATCAGGTTCGTATCCAAAAAAGATCTTATCCCCATGATATGTATTGCCGCCCATGGTATAGATATAAACAATTTTTGCTTCATAAATCTCTTGTTTATCGGCGTCCCAAGTCTTTTTGATTTCAGATTGATTGATCTCTCCGTTGGAAGGCTGCCAGCTTTTGGTTTTATGGGCTTGGATGCATAACTTTGTGCCCGAAAAAATCAGCCAGATCCCCCCATACAAACATAGCAAACATATTGGCCCCAGAAAAATAATCATCTTACCTCACAAAACAGACACAACTGGTCAGTCAACGACTGCGGAATTTGTCGGTGACATATGACTCGCGTGAATAAATTCGATGGGCGACCTTAAAATATAGGCCCCAAATACAGTGCTCCAGATGCCGAAAAACGCAACGCCAAACCCGAACCAGATCTCGAGCAGGGCATATTTTTGAATTCCTCGCACCAGAACACACTCTTTTGGTCGGTTTGGATTTATATATACCGGTACCGGTTCTCCGGGTGAATAACGGCCGACCAGTTCCTCGGAATCCGTTCTGTCGCTGGACGCGCTGTATCCGTAGTGGATTCTTTTGCCATAGTAGGTTTTATCTTGAAAAGAATACGTATAAAGAACGACTGCTCGATATTCTGTTCTATCCTCGCTGTCTTTTGATGTATCTACCCTGCTTTCAACGATCATTCCAGTGACCTGATTCCAGTTTTTTGTTCCAATAGCCTGATATACGCGCTTCCCGCCACTGAACATCATCCACAGGCCCGCGAAGGTAAACATTGAACCAATGCTAATTACCAGAATTAGCGTTAAAATCCGGTCAACTTTCATATGATTCTTTTGTACTGCCTTTTAAATAAGATCAGGATCTTCTAATCAATGGATAAATCGAAATCAGGATACAGATTTTTAGCACATTCAGGGCAGAGACTATGGCTAAAATCAGCATCTGAATGATCACGAATGTAAGATTCGATTTGATTCCAATATCCCTTATCATCCCTAACCTTTTTGCACGTAGAGCAAATCGGTAAAATCCCCTGTAATATTGTTACTTCCTTATTAGCATTTAGTAACGCTACCTTCTTTTCTTCAAGTGCGTTTATTTTTTCTGCAAGTTGGTTGCCGATATCCCCGGCTATTAAAATTACAATACTTGCCATAAACAAAAAAGTGACCAAGAAACTAGACCATGAGGGAATTGTATTGATTTGCTTTTCAAAATCAGGGACTACGGGAAGGACCCCCATGATACATAAAATAGCACAGCCGGCGCATACAAGACCGCATAATACATACATCAAAATAGCGGTTTGCTTGGGTAAAAAAACCACACTGAGAAAAACGGTCAACAATAAAAACTCCGCCATAAAGCCAACCATTCCAAAATTTAGTCCCTGTAAAATAGAGAAGCTCAAAAAGGTAAATATCAAGAAGGATACTTTAAAAGTATAGGGAAATCTGGTTATATTCAATGCGATAAGAAGAATTAAAAACGCTCCCAATATATAAAAATAAAAGGAGAACAACCAACCGACAATAAAATACCGTGATAGATTGATCAAAAGGATGGGAATAACCATATATCCCAAAAGACGAAAAATTTTATTAAGTTGCAACTCCTGAATTTCTCTGTGGCTCTCTAATCCCATACTGTTTCATTCCCAATTTGAATTATCATCCATTGCAACCATATGTAATTCGAACCGCCAAATACGGCTCACGGGACCAATTCAAATGCACCGGCATCGGGGTGACCGTCGGCAGGCCTTTCCACGCGGGCCTGGTGTCGACTGTACTGCCAGACAGCCTCCCCCACGGCACTGGATGCTTCGGCCGCAATATCACCGCCGCAATCGGCGGCCGCAGCGTCTGGGGCCAGGCCGTAATCGGAACCGGATAGATTGATAAAGCCGGGCGTGTCACCTTCGGTATTGTCGTTCGCCACCACTTCAGCGCCGGGATCGAGCGCGGCCTCATGCGTGTCGCGCCACCCTGTCTGAAGCCAGTTGTACTGCAGCTGGGTCTGCCCGCTGCCGCTGGTGATGGCCATATAGCCGCCGCCGGCGGATGCAAACAGCAGGTTGTTGCGAAGGTCGGCATTGACGGTGTTGGTGGACAGGCGCATAAGGGTGGTGTTGCCGCTGCGCGTCGATATGACCGTGTTATGGTAAAAATAGAGGGTACCTTCGCGATAATATCCACCGCCGTCCCCCCCATAGTGCAGAATCTGGCTGTTGCCGGCCCCGTCGGGCTCCACCAGAATGTTACCGTAAACAAAGGTCTGGTCGTAGGCCGGATCTGCGGCGATGTCGGCATAGTCGGTCTCCACCAGGTCCAGCTGGCGGTTGCCGCTCTCGATCCAATTGTAACGGATCACCGTCCCGGCCGAGCGGTCCTTCAGGTTGTTGCCCAGGGCACCGCTGCGCAGCGGACCATATTGATTGTACTCGAAGATGATCCCGGTGCTCTCGGTATAGGAGTTGTGGTGATAGATACTGCCAACGATACCGTTGTCGTAGATATGGCAGGCCCGAACCAAAAGATCGCCCGAGCTGTGCCCGCTGAAAAGGCCGTTGCCGGCGTCGTGCAGCACACAGTCCACGATCCGGATGTTTTGCCCCACTTCCACATGGATGGCGGCCGCATTCTCGGCATAGGTTCCGTTCTGACCGTTGTCATCATGGTAATTATAAGCCGGGCGGGCCGAGCGGATCTCGAGCCCCTGTATGATGACATGAGCCGGCACCACATCATCGGTGGGCAGATTGGAACCGCCCACTTTCACCACCGATCGATTTTCATTCCAGTAGCTGAGCTCTTCACGCGTAACGGCATCAGCGCCGCTGATCACAGGCCGGCGGCCGCTGTCGGCGATGCCCACAATCACCAGGGGCTTCTGTTCCGTGGCTGCGGTGTTAACGACCCATTTGCACCGATAGGGTTCATCCCGCCATAGGATCCGCACCAGCGTGCCGCCTTGAAGTGATTCCCACGGTACCTCGCCGGGATCGGCATAGACCGCGCCCGGTCCTACGGTGTAGACCGTGTCAAAGTCGGCGGGGTCCCATTGGGTGATTAAATCGATATTTGTCTCGCCGGTATGATTGCCGCCATCATTGCCGTCTCCATTGCCGTCTCCATTGCCGTCTGAGCCGCCGTTCCCGCACCCCGCACCGCAAAAGATCAGTAGCACGATCATTATCAGCACGCACAAGAGACTATTTCGGTTAGAAGGCATGGTTCACTCCTTTAGTGGCCTCGATCTTCCAACAGCCGTCGCGTTCCGCTGATTAACTGCTGTGTAAATTCTTCCAATAATTTTGATTTCAAATTCCAACAGTGCCAGTAGAGTTTTACCTGCACGTTGGTGTCAGGCACAAGATCAATCAACCGGCCGTCTTTAATTAGATGTGCGCCCTGTTGGTGTGGCATCATACCGTAGCCGGCTCCCATCGCAATAAAATCAGAAAATTTTTCAGAAGACGGCACATAATTGATCGGCATTGAATCCGGCACCATGCCAAGGGCCTGTTTAAAGAACTTGTTATGCAGCTCATCTTTTCGATTATATAACAAGGCCGGCGCATGCCTGGCGTTTTCAATGGTAAGCCCGTAGGGAAACCATTGTTTGGCGAATCCGGGAGCGGCAAACATATGGTATGTCATTTGTCCCAGGAATTCGATTCGGCACCCTTGAATTGGTCGCTCTTGGGTGCTGATGCACCCCATAACATCGCCATCTTTGAGCAAGCGATGAGTCTGGTCCTGATCATCAACCCGGATATCCAATAAAATACGCTTCCGAATTGGAAACGGGCGGATGGCATCCAGGAACCAGGTGGCGAGGCTATCGGCGTTAAGTCCAATCGCTATTGTGGTGAAATTATTATCGGGCGATTGCGCCAACTCTCCGGTAAGATCGTCCTCCAATTGTTTAACCTTTAGATAATGTTTTAATAATTTTCGTCCTGCCAAAGTAGTTGTGGGGGGTGTGGTGCGTGCAATCAGTATTTGCCCCGTGAATTCTTCCAGCAATTTCACTCTCTGTGAAACTGCAGATTGGGTAATATGCAACGCATCGGCGGCTCTATCGAAGCTCCCTTCCCTTACCACCATCGCCATCGCTTCAATCAGTCTGTAATCTAACATAGCATTCCTCACAGTTGCATCCTTAGAGCTGATCATTAGCATTGTTAATGCATAATTAAAACAATTAATTTTACTTCATATCTAAGCTGTCCTATTCTGCTCCGAAATTGGAACCACCAGATGAAAGGGGTAAAGATGATTGCACCTTTTTTTCAAGGATTTGGCACGGGAGGGGGGCTGATTGTGGCCATAGGAGCTCAGAATGCCTTTGTTCTATCTCAAGGCGTTCGGGGGAATCATCCCGTGATAGTCGCCTTGATTTGCATTGTTTGTGACGCCGTTTTTATCACCGCCGGTGTAGCCGGTTTCGGTGCCGCTGTTTCCACCGATTCTTCCCTTTCACAATGGATCAGTTGGGGAGGTGCCGGTTTCCTTTTCTTTTATGGATGGGGATCTCTCTGCTCCGCCATACGGGGCGGAAATCTTGACTCAAGTGATCGGGCGGTACGCTCCTTGAAAACCGCCATTTTTGCAACCTTGGCCGTTACATTGCTTAACCCGCATTTCTATCTGGATACGGTCATACTTCTGGGGGGCGTAAGCAGCCAGTTTCACGGTGAAAGCCGGTTCTCTTTTTGGGCCGGCGCCGTCTGCGCCTCTACCCTTTGGTTTATTAGTCTGAGTATCGGGGGGAGGATGCTGGCCCCCGTGTTTAAAAAACAATTATCGTGGCGGATTCTCGACAGCCTGGTATGCGCAACCATGTGGACCATAGCGATATCCCTAATTATTCATGGGATTAATATTTCCCCCTAATGTTGCAACGTTAGGGGCAACCTTCAAAACCAGGTAACTGATTTCAGACCGCGTTCCATATCTAAGTGGCGTTTCCCCGTAGCCGGTACCATTGCATACATAGATTTGCGTATTTTCGTATTTGTACAAACCTGATTGAAACGGTTGCCCCAAGCTTCCCAACCATCGTCCCAAGGGAAACATGCCGCCATGTGTATGCCCGGATAGTTGTATGTCATAACCGGCTTGGGATGCCTCATATACATTCCGGGGCTGGTGGGCCAACAGGATCTTTACATCTGCATTAGACCCTTTTCCAAGCGATAGTTCCGGGTCTGAGGCATAACTGCTGTAATCATTGACACCACCCAGATGGATCAGGCTTTGACCTCGTCGGATAAGACGATGATTATTTAGCAATATGGTAAAGCCCAGTTTCTCTATTTCCGCAATCCATTCATCCAGAAAATGTACATGGCCAAAGTATTCATGGTTACCGGTAACATAATATTTTCCATATCGCGCCGTAAGGCCGCCAAACGGGGCCACCACATAACTTATATCGGCGGGAGGAGCGTCGACGATATCACCCGTGAACGCAATAATATCCGGAGCGAGAAGATTCACCTGTTCCACAATGTTTTGTACCCAGTCGGGATGGATCGCTTTGGTAATATGCATATCGGTTAATTGCACGATTCTTAATCCCTCAAGATCCGGATGCAGATTTTCGATTTCAATGTCCACCTTTTTTACATGCGGCAAGCCGAAAGATTCAGCTACGATTTTAAGAGCCAAAGAGCCTGATGCGGCAATGATCCCGACGTTAATGCTATACCGCAAAAAACGGCGTCGCCCGCCATCAAGGGGTCTTCCGGTGGCTATTTTTAAAAATTTAGTGACAATTACAATGCCGATTGCCTTCAATACTTTTTGGGTCAATATTCCGATAATAATAAATATAAAAAATGTCACCGCGCCCCATCCCACCCAACTGCTCCAGTCTCCAAAAAAAACATAACCAAACTCATAAGCAATTATACTGCAGGACAGAGATATTAGAGCTAATATGGCTGTTGAAAAACCAAGCAGTGCCATTTCAATACCTGTGGATCCCTTCTCGGGAATGCTTAAACAATTTTGGATGTATTTTAGCGAGCAGAGTAGAGAACTTCATAAGAATCAGGGCTTTTTATAGCATATTATTTTTTGGAAAAAAAAGATAGAACCTGGTATGTTTTGGAAATATATAAACTTAGGAAGACTTTTTAGGTGCACACAATAAGCCATACCAATGAAGCGCCACGGGTGAACCTTTGCGCCAGGCACCAATGCCGATATCACGCCGAAGCAAATCCTGAAAGCATTCGTCCTCTCATAAATGTGGGAAATCCTGCGAAGGTGGATGGGCTTCCGAAAAATCGCCATCGGGTCGTGTGGAACCGATTTCTGCGACTTTTACTTGTAGGGCGTAGTCTTTTCACTTCCGCAGCCCTTGGGTTGCTTCTTTGCTATTGGATTTTAGCCTCTAACGCATTTGGGTGGTCGACTGGTTCCGGGGTATTTTCGCGCGTTCTGGGCGGCCTTTTAGCATGCTGGAGCATTGGCATAGTTATTTTGGCCCTTTTGGATGCCAGATCCAGATTTCAGGACTATATGCGGGCTAAAGATCTGTTTTATGAAAACGGCTTTAAGTCCAGGATTGCGAAACTCTACATTTATTCCAAATGCCAGCGTGATGCGGCTCGGCTTGCCGCCAGGGATCTGGGGCTGTTGGAACTCCTTGATGACTATTATCTGATTCAAGGCTATCGCTGGTATCATATTTTTCCGGATTTTGTATTAAAAAAGCCTTGGATCGTGTTTTCGCGACGGTATTGGCGCAGAACCTTGTTCGAGCCTCCCTATACTTCGTCTCATTTCCTCTGGTGATTCTTATCTCCTTGAAAAATCAATGGGTGTCTACCATTGGTTTTTTAATCTGAGTTTCTTGATTCTACTCCTCAGTGTGCTTGGATTGATCCCAAGCAACTCAGCGGCACCGTCAGGACCATGAATTCTGCCATCGGTCTTTTTCAGGGCTCGGCGGATATGCAGTGACATTATTTCGTCCAGCTTGAGGAAATGCCCTGGTTTGGAGGGTGCGGTTGTTTTGATAGGGGCAGGCGGCTGCATGATAAGTACGTTCTCAAAATCCAAAGGACCGTTCCGGTCCAGAATGAGCGTGCGTTCGATAACGTTTTCCAGTTCGCGCACATTGCCCGGCCAATCATATGACGTCAACTGTTCGATGGCGCCATTGGCCAGCTTTGGAATGTTGGTCAGCTTCATGTCAATGGATTTTCGTTCGATAAAGTGATTGACCAGTGAAGGGATATCCTCTTTTCGCTGCCTGAGCGGCGGGATTATGATCGGAAAAACATTCAGCCGAAACCAGAGGTCCTCCCGGAACCTTTCCGACCTGGTCATCTCTTCGAGGTTCCGATGGGTGGCGGCGATGATCCGGATGTTTACATCAATGGTTTTCGATCCGCCCACACGCTCAATCTCCTTGGACTGAAGCACCCGAAGCAGCCTGACTTGTGCCGGTGGCGTCAGTTCGGCGATTTCATCAAGAAAAATGGTCCCGCCATGAGCCCTTTCGAATCGTCCGCGTTTCTGCGACAATGCCCCGGTAAAAGCGCCTTTTTCATGGCCGAACAATTCGCTGTCCATCAGTGTTTCCGGAATGGCGCCGCAATTTACCTTAATGAACGGTTCATCTCTGCGGGGCGATGCATAGTGGATGGCATTCGCGATGACATCCTTGCCCACCCCGGTTTCGCCCAAAAGGAGTACGGGGCTATCAAGCCCGGATACTTGTCGGACCAAAGCCATGACGTTTTTCAGACCAAAATCCTCGCCGATGATGCGGTCGCCGGCGAGGCGCTTGAGTTCCTGGTGAAGATACCGGTTGTCGTCGGCCAGTATTTCCTTGAGTCTTACGATTTCCTGATGCTTGAGGATATTGGACATGGCAACAAAAAAAGGTTCCCTCAAGGTGCTATAGAGCCCGATATGTTCCTCGGTGAAACGGTCTTCTCCCTCGGCGAGCAGCGCAAGTGAGCCGACGATCTGTTCCCCGATCAAAAGCGGCAGGCTCATGACGGAAGAAGGCGGTTCACCCAGGGCTTCCAACATGCACCTTGCGACCGGTTCTTCCCTTGACTTGTTGGTAACCAGTATATCGGGAAGCCTGCCGGCAAGGAACAGTTCAGCCAGTTCAGCCATGGCCTGTTTGGCGTCTTGTGCGAACGGCACCAGCATATCCATTCTTTCGCCTTGTTCAGGCCTGGCCCGAGCAACGAGGCGCATGGCACCCAGTTTGGGCTCGTTTTTCTGCAGATAGATGGTGTCGGCGGGCATATGCCTTGCCAGGTATTCCAGGCAGGCTCGAAGGCCCTCTTCAATTTCAAGATGCCCGCATATTCTCAAGGTTATTTCTCGAAAGAATTCCTTTTTGTCTACTTGCACAATCTTCTCCCCAGTTGAAAATTGATTGTTGGCCACATAAGGAACTGCGAAATATCACAACAGTATGCCAAGTTGCGAAATATCGCAACCCATTATTGCGACATATCGCATCTATATTTTCTGAAATTACTTAATAGCTTGTAATCATTATATTTATTAATCTGGCATAGAAATGGCAAAGACTAATTTCCAAGAAAGGAAAAACAGCTCATGAAATGGATAGAACTCATCGTGGTCCGCGCTACGGATAACCAACACAAACCGGCGGTCAAACAGCTGGTGAATCAGTTGGTTCAGAAGAAAGGCCCGAAAGGGATCACGGCGGCGACTCTATATCGCAACGCTTTCGTGGAAACGGATTTAGGCATCCACATTCAATGGGAGGTGGATGGCGTAGAGCCATCTAAAAGCGATCAAGGAATCGAACTGGCGGCGGCCCTGGAAGGTTTCGGCCGCATTCATCACACCATCTGGGTAGCGGAATGAAAGACATAAATCCCAGGGATAAGAAAAGGCGGAATAGAGGAGATCTAAATCATGAAAATTAGACACTATCTTTACAACGCGTTTCTAATCGAATCAGGCCATAAGAAAATTGCCATCGATCCGGGCGGCTTCTTTCTGTATTATTTAAGGATGACGACGCTTATTCCCAAATCGGAATGGCATGATATTACCCACATATTCATTACCCATGGCGATCCGGATCACTACTGGCATGTGGACAGGGTCGCAGATGCTTCAAATGCCCATATTATCTGTAACCCAAACATGCTTAAAAATGTAGATGGAAAATCGCTCATGCTTGGCCCGCGGAGCAAAGGGCTTGCCTTCACCAAGGAAATGAAAAATGTACGGACCATTTCCGTGGACCGGACCGTTCAGCTCGATGGAATGACGATTACCGGACTGAAAGCCGAACATGGACCACTGACGCTGAAAATCGGTCCGTTTAAGAAAACCGAACATCCCGGACCTGAAGAAAGGGTTGGATGGGGTTCAATGGGTTTCAAGATCGAATTGGATGGCTGCACGATCGTGAATCTCGGCGACACGCTGCTTCACCTGGAAGACTGGCGGGTCGCACACAATGCTGATGTATTGATGCTGCCCATAGGCGGCCGGGAAGCCCACAATACAATGGATGAAATGGAGGCCCTGCAGGCTGTAATAGCCTTAAAGCCCAAGCTGGTAATTCCTTGTCATTATAATCTACCGGCACTGTTCAGCAAAGAATACTGTAAAGCTGACGAGGCCATGTTTAAAAGCCGGGTCGAAGAATCCGGTTCTGACTGTCGGATTTTGAAATACGATGATGAGATTGAAGTATAATCATGAAGGAATAATTTCAAATTGGAGTTTATCATGAAAGTAGAAGAATTGGAAAAATATGGCGCGGGACTCGAAATGCCCAAGAAAGCAGTAAAGGAACAATCGAAAATTATGTTTCGGGCCTTACGGAAACAATTTGGGTTCCTGGGTATGCTCGGTATATTTAAAGATACTTTTATTAATCAAATAAAATTGAAGAGAGATTTTCCAGAGACACGCAAAAAAGCAGCTGCTATAAGTAAAATAATTGAGAAAGAACTGTTTACGTTTTCCGGATTATTTTTAGCTCTGGCAAAGCGGCTTGGCAGAGAAGAAGCTTATGAATTTTTCAAAACAAAAGTGATGAATGAAATTGCCAAAACATCCATGGCATCAATTTATCAGGTAGATGATTTGAAAAAGTGTGAGGGTGATGTATTTGATAATTTTAAGCTTATGAATATTGCCCTGTTTGAACGCACCACCAAAGATGGGACCTGGCATATGGAAAGTTATGAAAATGAAGCTAACAAGCTCACTTTAAAAATCACAACCTGTGCCAATGTTGAATTATTTGGTGAAATTGGTGTGCCGGAGCTTGGCAAATTTGGCTGTGATCATGATCTTGCAGGTTACGCGGCCATTGAAGATGATGTCGAATGTGAATTCCGTAGAATGTGTACCATTGCCAAAGGTGATGACTGTTGTGTTTTTGAATTTTACAGAAAAGGCGCCGCGCCTGATACTGCTCATTTAAACAAGTAGGAGGTTATAATGAAAAAAATATTAATTGCAGGCGCCACCGGATATCTTGGGCGGTATTTAATTAAAGCAGCGAAAAAACAGGGCTATTGGGTAAGCGCACTGGCCAGAAGGGCCAATAAATTAGATGATTTTAAAGATTCAATTGATGATATCCATGAAGCAGAAATTACCTTGCCAAATACCTTGAATGGAATTTGTGATGGTGTTGACGCTGTCATCTCATCCATCGGCATCACGCGTCAAAAGGACGGATTGACCTATATGGATGTGGATTATCAGGCAAACATGAACCTATTGCAGAATGCACGAAAAAGCGGGGTCAAAAAATTTATCTACGTTTCCGTATTGAATGGGGAAAGTCTCAGGCATCTGAAGATTTGCGATGCCAAGGAGCGGTTTGTTGAAGAACTGAAAACTTCGGGTTTGGACTATTGCATCATCCGTCCAAACGGTTTCTTTTCAGACATGGCCGATTTTTTTGAGATGGCCAGGAAAGGCCGTATTTATTTGTTCGGTAAGGGGCTGCTGAAAACCAACCCGATTCACGGCAAAGACTTGGCCACCGTATGCGTTGATGCCCTAAACGAGGGAGATAAAGAAATATTGGTTGGCGGGCCGGAAACACTCACCCACCAGGAGATTGCTTTATCAGCTTTTGATGTACTGGGAGGTAAGCCCAAAATAACATATATCCCGGAATGGATGCGGACTTCAGTTCTCAAACTGTTGAAAATGTTTACCGGAAGCAAAACGTATGGACCCCTAGAATTCTTTATGACCGTTATGGCCATCGATATGGTCGCGCCTGAACATGGGAAATACACCTTGAAAGCGCATTTCGCGAGATTGATAAAGGAACAAAATGATTTTTCTAAATGAGCACTCACCGTCAATTCCGGCAAAGGTACTCATGTCTGCTGGTGTCTTAGCGGGAACCCTCACGGCTACGGTACTAACGACCGGCTGTTCAGACTGGCTCATGAATGTTCTCGATTTTGAAAAAGTTGTGGGAAATACATACCGCCAAATGCTTATGTTAATTTGCTGTCTCATTTACTTTTTTAGATTCACGCTAGCCCTGTTCGTTTTCATACAGCGGAAGATCAGCTGGTTCGAGGGCGGCTTTGTTACAATTATGTTTTTTGTGATGTTTTATTTTTTTGGTATCTCCGCTGGAAGCCACCCGGGTCCAATTGGAATAATCGACATTCTCGGGATATCCCTGTTTCTATTTGGATCTACTATCAATACATTGGCTGACTACCAACGCTTCTCCTGGAAAAGAAAACCAGAAAACAAAGGACGGGTATACACTTCAGGACTGTTTAAATCCGCGATGCATATTAACTACTTTGGCGATGCTGTTGCCTATTTCGGATTGGCGCTGATTACATACAATATCGTTTGCCTGGGTATATCAATGGGTATGTTCGTATATTTTATTACATATGAAATCCCCAGGCTCGACGAGCACCTTAACCGGAAATATGGACAAGAATTTACACAATATTCTGAAGCTACAAAAAAGTTTATTCCGTTTATATATTAGATGCCAAGATAATCATGGAGGGAATGCAAAATGACCAATAGATTCGGACCATAACAACCGATCTCAAAATAAAAAATTTGTCCCCAGGCCTGGTATTTAACGGATAGAAAGCGGAGCATTCACTTTATAGATGAGCATTTTTACCGTTTTGCTCTGTCACCAGAAGGAATTAATTAATTTTGAGATAGCTTGTAATCTGCTTGATGCATCAAGTAAGTTAGCTTTTCGGCTTTTTTTCAATTCTTACCGATGCCGCGCTGCACCGGCGGTTATCAAGAGTTGGGCCGGATAATAGGTGGCCATGATTAAAAAGCTGGAATTGGGGACCGGTGCTATAAATCGGTTGACGGCGATGAGGGAATCGGAGGCAATAAACAGACAGGCACCCACAACCACCAACCAATGATTGACGCCGCCTAATGCAGCCACGACCCCCATGACCACGATAACCGCCAGATACGCCACGACCGGCACTAGCATATTCCCCAGGTTGGGTATCATCACAAACCCGATTAAACAGCCATATGCCAATATAGCCGCGGTAATTAGACTACGCGGGCCTTTATACTGGAGATCTTTCGTGAAAGCCGCGATATAAAACAGATGGGCCACCAAAAAAGCCCCCAGGCCCAGGGTAAAAAGTGATTCGTTGCCAAGCTCCAATACGATGTCCCCGACCCCGGAAAATATCAAGCCGATCCCGATCAGTTTGCCGCGCAAGCCATTGATGATCATAAAGGCCAGAATTGCCAGGCTATAGATCGGAACCGCCTTGACAAGGTAAACAAACGGATAGGGCCGCAAATGTAACGTGGCAATAAAACCAATCGCGAAAATGAAGAAGATAAGATAGCAGATTTTATTAATCTTGGTCATTTACAACTTGCTCCCGGAACATGACAATAAGTGGATTAATAGAACTTTTTAGAGGCTGGCGGACCTTGAAAACAGATTGATCACCACCACGCCGGCAATGATTAATACGATTCCGATTATTGCGGGTACATCCGGAACCTGGCGAAATATAATACCGGCCACAACCGTTACGGCTGCAATCCCGATCCCGGCCCAAATGGCATAGGCAATTCCCACGGGAATCGTTTTCAACACATGCGAAAAAAAATAGAATGATATGATGTAGCCGATAACGACGATCGTACTTGGTATTATTTTGGTAAACGTTTCCGATGCTTTCAAGGCGGTTGTGGCAATTATTTCAGCGAAGATCGCTATAGATAGATATACATAACCCATTATTTCTCCAATCTACTCCTACAATTCTTGATAGTATCAACAGCAATATTATGGGTGTCATTCCGGTAGCTAAAATTTTAGGTTCTTCTCCAATTTAGTTGGAGGAAGGGCTCCAAAATTCGAGTCAAGGGCAATACAGTTCGGACTATATCTTATCGAAATCGCTATCGCTATCGGGATCGGGATCGAATTCAGTATATCCGTATTCCCCGAATACTTCCTTTACGCTATAACCCCTGCCACCCAATCTACTAAGCATTGCAGCAATGCGGTCCAATTCACCTTTGCGCTGCCGGCTTTCTGCTTTAACCCGTGCGATTTAGCCGATTGAAAGACGGTAAACGTCTAATTTTTCATGGCCTAATACCATCTCGATCCCGATCCCGATAGCGATCCCGATTTCGATACGGCTTCCACCAACAGCATTATTACAACAATTCGGGAGATGATCCAAAATTATCCTGACAACATTTCAGCGCTCAAGCTTTTCAAAACAAGGGTATCTACTCGTTCATGCGCAAGTTCGCAACCCTTTTTATCATTACGAATAAACCTTATTGAAGGTAAGCGTCAGAATCCATCTTAAAAAGAAGATTTTGGTTCTAGGTCGAGGCGGCCGACCTTTTAAATCCGCAGGAATACATTAGAAGTGGTGAAAACCCACTTCAGTTATTCTCGAGGAGTTGAAAAGGAAAGCCAACACATGAAATTTATCCGCCCGAGGCGGAACAACCAAAAGATATTTTTAAGATGGGTTCTAAATGCCTCGTGGTTCCTCAGGTGGGCGATAGCAAATAGTTGGACCGGTCGCCAACTCCGGCATAAGGCTAAAAGCAGCCTCGGAGCTTGCCAGACGACCTGCGGCGGAATTCGGATTTCCAAGATCACCATAGTAAATTGCCTGGCCTTCACAGCAGACAACGCAGAATGGCTCCAGTTCCGCTTCAATTCGATGCCGGCAGAGGTTACACTTTTCTGCCAAATCATTCTCCGCATCAAAAGTTATGGCATGATAAGGGCAGGCATCCAGGCAGGATTGGCAGCCGTCGCATAGATCCTGATCCAGCACCACGATGCCGTCCGATCTTTTTTGGATGGCTTCAATGGGACAGGCTTCGGCACAGGGCGGATTATCGCAATGATTGCAAACCAGGGGCATGAAGGTCATGCAAACGTTCGGGAATGTGCCGTGGGGAATGTCTTTTCGGGACGCATGTTCCGTTTTGACACGGATAAATCCCACGGATCCCCTATTCTCATTTTTGCAGGCCACGGTGCAGGCCTCGCAGCCGATACAGCGCTCCTGGTCAATCACCAAGCCCAGTTGTTTCTTCACAATGAATTCCTCCTACCAAATCATCAAGGTTCTCACAATAATCTCAACACGTTCATTAATCGGGCTTGAAATATCGAATTTTGAATATTGATTGCATGAATTTCGAAGTGACAGCTACTGTCTGTTCATCAAATCGATTGAGTGAAACGATTCCTCACTTCATTATTCTAAATTCCATGTTCGAAATTCGATATTCACTCAGCCTTGACCACCTCCACCGCCACATCGTTCATGTGCATATTGGGCTCGTAGATCTTTTCCTGCACCGGATTGATGACGTCATGGGTGAGATGATTGACGCTGCCGGCCTCAAACTGGTCAATCCACCAGCCCTGCATAATATTTACGACTCCCGGTGCGACCGCTTCAGACAGCCTGGCCTTGAGCTTGGTGCGGCCACGGTCGTTAAACACCTCCACCGGGTCCCCTTCTAAAATATTGCGGTCGGCGGCGTCCCGGGGATTGATCTCCACCACCGGTTCCGGATTCATCTCCAAAAGCGAATCAACATTGGCAAACATGGAATGGGTTCGGAACCGGCTGTGGCCTTGGATAAATGCCAAAGGGTATTTGCTCTTTTTGCCTGGGACAGGGATTTCCAGCGGATCCAGCTGAACCGGCAAGGCCTGCCCTTCAGCCACCAGATCCTCACTGTAAATCTCGATTTTGCCCGAAGGCGTGGAAAACGGGATATCAAAAGCCTGATCCATGTCCGGGATTTTTGTAACCGGCAAAGCCCCCTGGGTTGTCAGTTTTTCACGGTTAATTCCTTCCATGGAGGCATCCTTGGAGTCCAGCAGCAGATCCACAAAGCCCTCTTCTCCCCGAGTAAAATACTCGCCCCAACCCAGGCGTCGGGCCAGTCCCGCGGCAATGTCCACATCCGAGCGAGATTCATACAGCGGCGCCATGGCCTTTTGCTGATACTGAATATACGGGTACGGGTGCGGCACCAGATCCGAAAACTCCAAAAAGCTGCATACCGGCAGCACAATATCGGCATAGCGGGCGGTGGGCGTCATGAAAAGTTCCGTGTCCACAATAAAATCGAGATGTTTAAAAACCTGTTTTTCAATCTTGTCGCTGTTGGCGCACTGGTTTAAGAAGTTGATAAATGAAAACCAGACCGCCTTTATGGGATACGGTTTGCCCGAAATAATGGCATCATAAAGCTGAAGGATTCCCATGCGGGAATAAGACGGCTTATCGGGTATGGCCTTTAAAAATGGTTTCCAGTTAAGGACCGCCGGCAGATAACCGCCCTTGAACGTTGCCATCACATTGCCCGTCAGGGTGGCCACGGTCGCCAAAGCCCGCAAAGCCACATCGCCGTGATAGGTACGTGTGAAACCCATATGGGTGATAAAAGTGGTTTCGCGTGCCCGACCGATTCGCTCTGCCAATTGAGTGACAAGTTCGGACGACACCCCTGTGATTTGCTCTGTTACCCCGGGGGGATATTGGTGACATAACTCTTTAAGCAGTTGAAAGGCGGTTTTGCAGGCAATGCCGTTCACGGTATAGGCACCATCCAGCGCCGGTCGTACGCCTTCATCCGGCCGCAGCGCAGCCTTATCTTTTTGTTTGTCCCAGACTACATATTCCTGCTCCTGGTCGCGACCCAGATCGATGCCGCGCAGATATTTGCCGGTATCGGTTCGGACCAGGTAGGGTGCGGTGCTGGTACGCTGCAAAAATTCGGCATCATGGAGTTCCCGATCAATGATGATGTTCATCACACCCAAAGCCAGGGCGCAATCGGTTCCGGGCCTGACCCCTAAAAAGGCGTCTGCTTTGGACGCCGTTACCGTAAATCTCGGATCCACCACCACCAGACGGGCGCCGTTGGCCTTGGCATCCATAATGGGGCGCATCAGGTTGAGCGGTTGCGATTCCCCGGGATTGGCTCCCCAAACCACCACCACGTCCGGTTTGGCCCGGCCGGCCAAAAAGTCGCCGAATAGCTGGGCATACGGGAATTGGGATCCAAAAATGACCCGGCTGCCGCAGGGCAGACCGGCATCCCCATAGCCCCAGGCGCTGACGCGTGTGGATTGGGTTAAACTCGCCAGGCGCAAGTAGGCGCCAAATTTGGTGGTTCCCCCACCGGGACCGCCCAGCACCCATCCAATGGCGGGCCAACCGTGGCGGGCGGCAATATCCTTAAATTTTGCAGCGATCGTGTCCAGGGCTTCATCCCAGCTGATGCGTTCAAATTGGCCGGATCCGCGCTCACCGACCCGCTTCAGGGGGTGTCTCAGGCGATCCTTGTGATAGGTAATTTCCAGACTGCTGAGCCCTCGCAGGCAGATCCGCTTGTACTTGGGGTCCGGAAATTCGGCCGGTTCCACCTTGATGACCCGCCCCGATTTCACATGGGCCAGTAGGCCGCAGGCATCGATCCCGCAGTGCGCCGGACAGACGGTTCGGATTAGCTCAGTCTTATTTTCTGGTTCCATAGGCTAAGTTCCTTACTGAAAGTCTCATATTAGATTCCAAAAAAAATAGAAGTCAGGAGAAAGGAGACAGAAGTCAGAAGAGGCTAACAGCAGCTGGCAAAAGGCTAATTCTGGATCCCCGCCCCCTCCTCCGAGGGGACAAGCTTTCAGGGGGATGACAAAAGCCGAAACCGTATCAACGGCAAATATTTAGACCCGTTACCCTTCCCGTCATTCCCACGGAAGTGGGAATCCAGTAATACCCAAGTGCCGTTAGCTACATGCTATTCCTGACTTCCGGTTCTCACGGAGATGACAAACAATAGCTGTGAAGATAGGACGCCTTATGGTAGCTTTCAGCAAAAAGCCATAGGCAGCTCACTGCTTATACCTGCCTGGTGACCGCTTTCTCCTGACTCCTGACTCCTGTCTCCTGACTTCTGTCTTCTGTCTTCTGAATTCTGACTCCTGATCACTGCCCCCTGATCAAACCCTTCCAAAGCATTATTCCTTGATGCTATTCATTCCGGATAATTCTTTAAGGATCTTTTCCAGGTTCTCCAGTTCCCGGCCGTAGCCGGTCCAATCGCCATTGCGTAGATATACCTTGGCTTTATTGTAGTGGTCCAGAGCGGCGGCGCCGAGGCTGGAAATGCCTTCCCCTTTTATTTGGGGGGCACCCTCTGAAACCGGTTCTGTCTGGGTTATTTCAATATCCAGGATACTGTTTAAAGCCTTGTCCAGGTTTTCCTCCATAACCAGTCGATTGCCAAAGGCGGCAATGACCCGTTTGAGTTCCGGCAGAGACGCAGCCCTGGCCTCTACCTGTTGCGGCTGGGTTCTGCTGTTGGTCTGCGTGGTTCCGGCAGGTGGCGCTACTTCTCGTTCTTCCTGGATGGCTTCCAAATAGACCGGTTCCACATAGATAAAGGTCTCGCCAACGGGAATGGCCAGCAAATTACCCCGTATGACCCGCGAGCCTCTCTGCCCCCACAGGCTCAATTCACGTGATATTTCCGTTTGCTGGTCTACCCGGGCTTCAATCTGCATCGGCCCGTAAACCAGTTTTTCCTTCGGCAACTTGTAAACCAGCAGGTTGCCGTAATTGGGCAGATCGCATCTGGCCGCCAGCCAGCCAATCATGTTATCTTTTTTGGAAGGCGTAAACGGCGTCATCAGGAAAAACTCTTCTTTTTGCTCCTGGGGCAGTTTGAGAATAATGAAGTATGGTTCCATTTTCTGACGGAGCTCTCCATAAACCTCATCCGGAATTTGCCAGAGATCTTCCTGGTTGTAAAAAACCTGGACATCTTCCATGTGGTATTTTGTGTAAGTCTCCATTTGGATTTTAAAAAGATCCTTGGGATAGCGGATATGCTTTTTCAGCTCTGCCGGCATTTCCGTGAAGGGTTTAAACAGATCCGGGAAGATTCGCGCGTAGGTTTTGACGATTGGGTCTTGCTCGTCAATCATATAAAAATCCACATCCCCGTTATACGCGTCAATGATGACCTTGACGGAGTTTCGGATGTAGTTAAGCCGCCCCCTTTTAAAGGGTCCTGGGGACCGTTGAGAGTAAGGATACATTGCCGAAGTCGTGTAGGCGTCCTGGATCCAATAGAGCTTGCCGTTGGAGACAACCATATAGGGGTCGCCGTCATAATCCAGAAACGGCGCAACAGCATTAGTCCGCCGGTCTAGCCGCCGCTTGAACATGATGCGGCTTTCCGGGCTCAAGTAGGTTGTAAACAGAATCTGAGGATCTCTAAATTCAATCGCAAATAAAAGCCTTTTGAAAAATGAATTGATGGGGACGCCGCCCTGGCCCTCATAGGTGGTAAATACGTTTTTATCACCTTTGGGAAAATCAAATTCCCTGGCCTTGGTTTTTACCAGAACATACGCATCGGTTTTCTCGCCATAATAGATCTCGGGACGATTTACCTGTAGGTCGGGCTTAAAGGCCGGCGGCAGGTCTTTAATAAAGAGGTGCGGCAGCCCCTCACTGGTCACTTCATTGACCGGACTTGCGGCCAATCCGTAGCCATGGGTGTAGGTGAGATGCCTGTTGACCCATGTATTGGCCTGCTGGGGCAGCTTGTCGACCACCAGCTCCCGGACGGCCAGCATGATCTGGCGATATTGATTGTCCACAATATACCGATCCACGTCCACATTGTTAAAATCGTAATAGAGCCGTATGGCTTGAATCTGCCGATAGGTTTGAAGCATGGGGCGCTCATCCCAGATACGGATATTCTGGATGGTGACATCATTCTGGTCCAGGTCCCTGGCGTTGAGCTGGTCGCTGACTTGAAAGTCAACTTCCTTGATTTTATTCAGATTGTAAGCTTGGCGGGTATAATTAATATTGTGCCCTATATAGGCGGTTTCCTTGGCGATCTCATTGGGATTGACGATAAATTTTTGGACCATTATCGGAATCCCCGTACCCAGTACTAAAATGGCGCCTATCCAGATGCCCCCACCAATCCAGACAACCTTCAGCTTAGGCTTAAAGGCGTTGACAAAAAGCACTGCTGCAAAGCCGATTGAGAGCAGGACGATGATCTTATAGGTTAGGATCTTGACGTGAACATCGGTATAACTGGCACCGAACAAAGCACCATGGGGGGAATATAACAGCCCGTACATTTTGAGCCAATAGGCCCAGGCCAGCAGCAGTACCAGCATGCCGCTCAGAAAAATCAGATGCTTTTTAACATTTTCCGCCAGGGTGATTGTGGGTATGGGCGTGGGGGCACCCGCGACCTGATCGAGATCACCCTCTATTTTCAGGGCGCCGTTTTTGAGGTACCAGGCCATTGTGGCCGGGACGGCTGTAATAAAAAGAATCAATAAGCCGTTTTGGAGAAAAATGTAAAATGGCAGTGAAAACAGATAAAAGCCAATGTCACGGTTAAAAATAGGATCGCTGCTGCCAAAGGGCTGCTGATAAAGATAGCGCAGCAGCAAATCCCATTGAGCGGAGCCTTTTGAAGCAATGTAAAAGGGTAAAAACAGAATAAAAGCGGTCACCAGCAATTTCAACCTGGCCGGTGTAAGGCCGAATTGGGTCACATAATCACCGGCAGCGTTTAAAGCGCTTCCTGTTTCCGGGCGCGGGTTTAAACGGTTGGCCACATAAATATTGACACCGAGGATCAGAACCAACAGCAGCCAGACCAGGGTGCCGAATCCGAATTTACTCAACAACATGGTCCAGAAA
This sequence comes from uncultured Desulfobacterales bacterium, assembly GCA_964452555.1. Lineage (GTDB taxonomy): Bacteria > Desulfobacterota > Desulfobacteria > Desulfobacterales > B30-G6 > B30-G6. The sequence goes on along the minus strand of CAYVMI010000017.1, from coordinate 5,020 downwards.
ACAGGCGAAAAGCCCATATTTTCAAACCACAGCCAGTCCGGATAAATTGAAGTCCCCACCCACAGTAGTAAAACACCGACAAGTACTATACCGATGGCAATCAGTTTCTTGCTCATACCCCCCCTTAAATAATATTGAGTCGTAATTTGAAGAAATCCGCTTTTTCAGGATTGGAAATTAATGTACTGACGATATCACAAATTGAAAAAATGTGGTGATTATTCTCTAATCGCGGCATCTAATAAACCCGAGGTAAAATGATAGTGCCCCTTGCCTGAGATACGCTGGTATTTGTCATTAAGTTTGGCATTTGGTATGGATATATAGCTTGCGAAAGCAATAATAAGGACCGTGGCATCAAGCATTTTTAAATTGGCGGTTATATAAGGAGGCCCTGTGGCAGAGAATAGACGTAGTCCCATGGATGAGCCACGTTATAGTGGAATCCCCACTTTTATGCGAACGCCTCTGGCAACCGACTTGAGCGATCTAGACATCGCCCTCGTCGGCGTGCCGTATGATGGTGCCGTTGAAGCCAGATCAGGCGCACGTCAAGGTCCAAGGCAGATAAGAGATATGTCATCCATGATGCGGACCACCCACCATGTTACCCGTATCAATCCCTATAAAATGTGCCGGATCGCCGATGTTGGCGATGTTCCTTTCAAGCAGATATTTGATGTTGTGGCCAGCCATGGTGATATAACAAGATTTTTTAAGAAACTTCATCAATCGGAAATAGTCCCCTTAAGCGCCGGTGGTGACCATTCAATTACCCTGCCGATTATGCGCGCAATTGCGTCAGACCGCCCGGTTGGCCTGGTGCATATTGACGCGCATACAGATTGCTGCGACGAAGAAATGAATTCGAAATACAGCCATGGAACCCCTTTTCGGAGGGCTGTTGAGGAAGGCCTGCTGGATCCGAAGCGAACCATTCAAATCGGAATTCGGGGAGCCGCCAACTCAGACGAATGTTGGGAGTTTGGCCCGAAACATGGCATCCGAATTGTTTATATTGAGGAATTCAATAAACTTGGAGTGGACAAGATAATAGCGGAAATAAGGCGCGTGGTTGGAAATGGCCCGACCTATGTTTCCTTTGATATCGACAGTCTCGATCCCGCCTATGCACCTGGTACGGGAACGCCTGAAATCGGCGGTTTGACTACGATAGAAGCCCAGGGATTAATACGGGGCCTGCGCGGTCTAAACCTGATTGGCGCCGATGTGGTTGAAGTGTCTCCGCCATTTGATTCTTCCGGCAACACGGCATTAATCGCCGCAACAATAATGTATGAGATTCTATGCAACCTGGCGGAAAAAATATGTTTAAATCCGTGATGAAGCCCTCAGAAGATTGGAATAGCAAAAAAATGTATTACCCAGTGAAAAAAGTATTATGCCTCGTAATTGGATTTTTTATTTACATATCACCGGCCACGACTTTTGGCTTTATAGATGATGTTGGGACGCGGCTCACATTGAAAGGCATTGAAGGTTTTCAAGTCGTTCTTGGGGGAGACCCGGCTGGTGACGGCGGAAATGCTTCGCAGGATGCCTATTTGCAAGGTGTGATCGAAAACAAGCTGCGGACGGCGGGAATTAAAGTGTTGAGCACATCTGAATGCATAAAGGCACCGGGCAGTCCCTGGCTGGTTATTACGCTGAATTTAGATAGTGGCGAGCCAACCCACTTTAAAATTAATCTATATGTATGCCAGAAGGCCTATCTTGCCAGAAACAGGGCCAATGCATATGTGGTGACATGGAGTACCGGTTACACGGGATGGGTAACGCGTATCGGAGATATAGATCCACTGATAAGCGCAGCCGTTGACGGGTTCATAGAAGCATGGCAATCCGTCAATCTCAAAGATTTAGTGCAGTAAGAAAATCGCTCCTGTTTCCCCCGAGTTCGGCCCTAAAATCATTCCATTTGTCGGCAATGGGTCTCATGGCTGAAAAGCAGCAGGACCAGACCCAGCACCAGCCACCCGATCATCAGGGAAAATCCAAAACGATAGGCATACAGGCTGTAAGTCCGCACACCGTCCTCAAGGGCCCCGTGCCAATTTTGGTCCAGAATCCATCCCACCGTCGGTTGCAAAACAGTGGGCCCCAGCATGATCCCCATGTTGACGATACCGGCCGTGGTACCTGACAGCTCCACGGGAACCGATTCTTTGGCATGCGCAAAACATGTGATGAAACTGGCCGAAAAGATTCCGGTCAGGATATACAGGATTGCCATGGTCGCAATCGATACGCGCGGCATGTATATAACCAGCACCCAGCAGATAATGGCGGCCATGCTACCCGCAATATACAGGGGCTTGCGCCTGCCGATCCGGTCCGACAGTTTGCCGGCGATTGGGCTCGCCAATGCCCAGGAAACCATCAACGTCGTGGTTAGTGCGGCCGCACCCGTGGGAGACAGGCCGTGGTGGGTGGTGAGAAACGGTACGCCCCACAGGCCCGAAAACGTCAGTACCGCACCAACCATGCCACCCGGGATAAACAGAAATAGCCAGATGTTGCGATAAGCCATAACGCTCAGAAACTTTTTTAGGGGATTCGCGGCAGCTTTCCGGGGAACCTCCACGGATGGATTGGCAGCATCGCTTGCCGACGGTCCCGGATTGTCGCGCACAACCAGCCAGATTAACAGACTGAGCCCGAATGTGACCACGGCCGCCACCAGCATCCCCGGCCGCCACCCGACGCTGTCCACCAGCAGCCGCAGGGGAACGCCGGCAAAAACCGCACCGGCAATCCCGGCAATCAGACCGGCGCCGGCAATCATGGCAAAATAATGCGGTGGGAACCAGTTGGTCGCCAGTTTCAAGGTCCCCACGAAGGCAACGGCCACGGATGCGCCCACGAGGAACCGGCCCAGGCCGGCCCAGACAAGATTGGGCGCCATTGCAAAAAGCAGGGCGCCGCATCCGGCCACCAGAGCGCCGGCGCTCAGTAGATACCGGGGACCCCATATATCGGCCAAGATGCCGGTTGGAATCTGCATGGCGATATAGGCATAAAAATAGAGCGCCGAGAGGGTTCCCAGTTCCATGGCGCCGATTTCAAAAGTCTGCATGAGCTCAGCGGTCATGACGACCGGAGCGACGCGATGAAAGAAGCCCATCATGTAAAACAGGGCGCCCATGCCCCAGACGACCCAGGCCATCCGGATAGATGGCGATGCGTAATTATTCATGATATCCTTTTTCCGTTTCAGATAAAGCGCTCCAAGGTAGGGGAAAGAAAAGGCAATGTCAATAGAAGGGTAATGTCCGCAGGTGTTTTGATAGTTTGGTTTCGAGCGCTCAATAACAATTCAGCAGCCATGTTACTGATCCGTTGGGAACCTTAATAGCTCGCAATGGCCAAAAAGCGGTTCTGTTCTATGATTTTCAGATGGTTTATTCGCTTATCAAAGGTTTCGGCGTGCTTGCATTCCAAAACAAGCATCGCAAAATTTGAAATATAATTGGTTCAAGTTAGTCCACCCGGCCAACAACGTCTCCAATTTTTACAAAAGTGATGATACATGCTACAATATAATAACTTGCCGCAATTAATTGGTAATATTTAGCAAACAAAAATCGATCGGGGGAAACAAAATGACAGACTCACCGGCAAAGCCCAACAACTTTGTTATAAGAAAAGATGAACATGGAATATGTGAACTCACGCTTAACAGACCCAAGGCCTATAACGCCTTATCCATAGAATGCATGCATGCGCTAACCAATGAATTTGAAAAAATTTCCACAGATACTTCAGTACATGTGGTGGTTCTGTCCGGATCAGGTAATGGCTTCTGCGCCGGACATGATTTAAAAGAGATGCGTAACAATGCAAATCGAGATTTTTATGAAAAAACGTTCGAAACCTGTACGGCGATGATGATGTCGATCACTAGATTGCCGAAACCGGTTATTGCCAAAGTTCACGGGATAGCGACAGCTGCCGGTTGCCAGCTTGTTGCCACTTGTGATTTGGCGGTTGCAGCGGAAAATGCCCGATTCGCAACTCCGGGTGTAAACATTGGATTGTTTTGTTCAACCCCGATGGTTCCTTTGTCTCGTAATGTCGCCAGAAAACATGCGATGGAATGTTTGCTTTTAGGCGATATGATCCCGGCCCGGCGGGCATACGAAATGGGACTGGTCAACCGGGTAGCTCCAATTGAAAAATTAGATCAAACAACCAATGATCTGGCTGCAAAGATTGCCTCCAAATCGTCAATGACCCTTCAAATTGGGAAAAGGGCTTTTTATGACCAAATCGACAAGGATCTCAATTCAGCTTATGAATATTGCAGTAAAGTTATGGTAGAAAACATGCTGACCCGTGATGCAGAAGAAGGCATCAGTGCTTTTATGGAAAAACGCACGCCTGTTTGGTGCGGCCAATAGTTGTTGTGGACACAATTACTACAAGCTATCTCAAAAATAAGATTTTTGGTTCAGATCAAGGCATGCGAAAAAAATTACCACAGGCATATGCCTGATATTTCGAGGATTATTTTTTGAGCATAACACAGATATGGGGCAAAAAGATATTTTTGAGATAGGTTGTAATAATTTGTTCATCTGCCTGTCGACAAAACATGACAAGGATGTTGCAGGATGTTAGCGGTTCAATTTTTTATTTGCGTTGTGGCTCCTGTTGTACTTTTTCAAGACAGCTACATTGTTCTTGGGGTTGTGGCTGTGATCAATCTCTTTATTCACCTATGGTCCTTTTACAAGTACCGCAGAGTTGCAGGGGTCCTGCCCAACTCATGAGGTGCTGGATGCCAACCTTCCACTGTAAGTGGAAACCTGAAGGGCAGCAACCAGACCGGCGAACAGGAATTCCGCTTCTTAAAAATCTTATCCGGTGTTAATCAGGCCACCTTAGTTTTATCGTATGGATTTCTGATGTATGCTATTATTCAGAGAGTCTCTATGTAGTTTCCATATGTGAAGCAGCACTAGGGGTGAGTTAGTCAACCTAGTCAACAAAGTCCCAT